>JAGXQZ010000036.1 GCA_018336015.1 Algoriphagus sp.
GGTTTGAATTCAAACACAATTTCGTGATTACCTGCAGGTATTGCCAATCCACGTAACACATAATTTGCTTTTACAATCGGTGCTTCTTTTCCATCAATCGTTGCAGTCCAACCGCGATCATAGAATATCTCACTGAACACTGCAAACTGATTGCTGTTGCTGCTAGAGCGGTATTTGATCAGATCATTATCATTCAAAACCTGAACAATACTGGCTGTGGAATCAGTAACCGGTTCAAAAGGAATATCTTTTTTCGCCGTACTTTCTACAATAGCTGTGTCAGCAGGAGAGAACTGATCCATAGCTTTCATCACTGCTGCTGCATCTTTCTCATATCGAATGCCTTTTACAAACCAGGCATGTCCCAATGCAGCCGGATTTACTTGTAATCCGGGTTGACCTGTTTGTTGATTGGGTACGATGAAATATTTTGTGTTCAGCATATTGAGTACAGACATATTCATAGGCTGTTTACTCAATTGAAAACTAATCAGGTCATTGTATATACTGAGTTTTGCCGGATGATAACCACCCACAGATCGATGATGATAGGCAGTATATGCATCTGTATAAGGGTCAACAGTAAGATTCAATACACGAGGTCGCGTGGTATCTTTTAATATTTCTTGATCCACAGGCGAAGCTGCAAACTGGTTTTCATTCACCACTTCTGCGTCTTTGAAATTTCTATCACTCAAATATCTTTTTCCAACTGCAAACAAGTCGATAGAGCTCAAGGCAACAATTGCTAATAATACATAAGTAGCTTTGAGTTTGTCTTTGATAGCCAGCCATAGTAATCCGGCTGTTGCAGTAATGAAGAAGATAGATCTGAGCAGGTCTGATCCAAATAGAGATCGTCTGTCTTCTTTTAATGCATTATAAAAACCGTTGGCTTCTTCCTGATTACCGCCGAGTGATTGTGTGAGGTAGTTTTTGATCTGCTCATCTCTACCGATATAATCAAAAGTCAAATACAGCAATACTGCACCCAATACAATACCTCCTGTCGTATACACTGCTTTCTTCAATGCAGCCAAAGCAGTGGCCTTATTTTTTTCTTCAAACAGAAATTGTTGCAATGCCATGATGGCGAGAAGAGGAAATAATAACTGTGGAAGAATGAGAATAATACTAGGAGCACGAAATTTATTGTACAAAGGAAGATAGTTGAAAAGGAAACTATTGAACGACATGAAATTACTACCCCAACTCATGAGTACTGCCAACACACACACGGCCAATATCCACCAGCGATGCCAGGTTTGTAAGTATACCATTCCCAGAATGAATAAAAAGCAAATAACGGCACCTAGATAAACAGGTCCGGATGTCATTGGCTGTGGTCCCCAATAGGTGGGCATAGAACCTGCAAACTGTGCAGCCTGATCTTCAGGAAGTCCTTTTTCCATTGCTCTTTTGGCAAGATGGGAGTTTGCATCCAGTTCTCCATTGCTACTACCACCATAAATACCGGGTACCAAAAAAGTATAGGTTTCCGCAAGACCATAACTGCCGTAATAAAAAGCATAATCAATATCAAGCCCCTTGCTTTTAGTGGCTTGTCCGGTAGAATCCAATTTCACTGAACCACCGCGCATAGTCGCTTTTGCGTAATCGCTGGTAGTGGCTAATGTAACAATATTGGGACCTACACCTAAAGCACCCATGGATAAAGCGAGTGCCAATGAAATACCTAAATGCTTATAATCTTTTTGTTTGATCCATTGAATGATGAATCCGATGGTCATACATCCTGCCACAAACAGAAAGTAATACGTGACTTGTAAGTGATTCATGGCAATCAACAGAAAACTGAAAAGGGCTGTAAGTGCGGCGCCCCACCAATATTCTTTTTTATAAATGAGCCAAAGTGCACCCAATAGCGCAGGCATATAACCCATGGCTTGCATTTTGGTATCATGTCCAACAGCAATGATCACCGGATCATATGTGGCATATGCGTAAGCGATACCTCCGAGAATACCAATCCAGGGTTTTGTACCAATGACCTGTGATAAAAAATAAAAGCTGATACAGAGCAAGAAAAAGAAACCAATGGGCTTACCCATGAACAGCATGAACAGTTGATGGAAATAAATAGGAGTGATGGGGTTGGCAGCTTCCATGGCAATCTGGTAAGCAGGCATACCGCCAAAAAGGTTATTATTCCACAGCGGATAATGTCCGTGTGTCTCTTTATAATTGAATAAATCCTGCGCCATTCCCTTCCAATGAGAGACGTCTGATTGGTCGATGACTTTACCCTCTAATGCAGGTTTGCAAAAAATAATGGCCACTAAAAGAAAGATACCCGCCGCTATTAGATGCGGTAATAAAGATTTCCATTGAAATTGCTTCATGATCGTTTTTTGAGCTATCAGCAAACCTACAGGAAAAATGTTTGATTTTTTCCTGTGAAGCCGGTCATTTACAAACAGTTTGATAGTATTTTGTGTAAAATCTGATACTCGAATTACAACAAAACAGTTATGGCAGGATTTTCCTTTTTTTCCAGGTTTGCATTGATCTGTAATATTTTCTTTTTGATCAGTCTCAGCATCATTCTTTTTGTCGTGACAGATCAAGCAGAAAAGTTTGGTTTTTTCGCCGGTACTGCCATCACCATGGGTATGGTCATGGCACCCATTCTTAATATGGGCGTGAACTTATGGTTCATCGTTTTGTTACTTGGTAAAAAGGAAATTACGGTAGCAAAATGGCTAACTGCTTTTAACTTTTTAGTGTTGGTGCTTCAGATCATTTACTTCTTGAATTAATCTCTATGATCACACATATATTACGTGATAAGCCTACCAAATTATTCATCAGTATCGCCGCTTTTTTTGTCGCCAATGCATTGATCGCAGAATGTATTGGGGGAAAAATATTTTCACTGGAGAAATTATTTGGATTGGATCCTGCCAATCTTACTTTATTTGGACAAACAGGACTCTCTTTTAATCTTACTTGCGGTGTTTTGTTATGGCCACTGGAGTTTGTGATTACGGATATTGTAAATGAGTATTATGGTCCGCGTGC
>JAGXQZ010000037.1 GCA_018336015.1 Algoriphagus sp.
CAGGACTTTCTGTTTAATATCATGGGAACACGTCCGGATGCGGTGCGACAAGATATCCCTGCTTTCATTCGTTCTTATCAGCCATTATTCAAAGAAATTCAACCACAGTTCAAAGACATGAGCCGTGAGTTGAATGCGATACAACAAGGGCTTCAATTCGTTAAATACTATTTCCCCGAATACAAACTGCCGGAAAAAGTAATCACGTTTATTGGTCCACTGAATAGTTATGGAAGTATTATCACCCCTGATGGATTGGGCGTTGGTTTACAATTATATTTAGGAAGTACACATCCTATTTACCAATCGGAAGAAGGGCAGCAAATGTATCCGAATTATCTATCGAGAAGATTTGACAGGGCCTATATTCCTGTTAACGCCATCAAGAATATTATCGACGATCTGTATCCACCCAATTATGCTGATAAGCCGTTGGTAGAGCAAATGATAGAAGCGGGCAAAAGATTGTATCTCTTGGATCATTTTCTTCCTGAAACAGCCGATACCTTGAAAACAGGATATACCGCCAAACAATTGGAAGGTTGTTTAGAGAATGAGAAGAATATCTGGAGTTTTTTTATACAAAATAATTTATTGTACATCATTGACCCCGAAATGGTGCGTGATTATATGATTGATGCACCCAATACACCTACACTGGGAGAAGCTTCTCCAGGTTTTATCGGACAGTTTGTGGGATGGCAGATCGTTAAAAAATGGATGAGTAAACAAAAAGATCCTCAGAACTTAATGAGACTGATGGACACACCTGCGAAGAAAATTTTTGAAGAAGCTAAATACAAACCTTAATCAGTTCATTTTAGCGGGAACAATCATATCAAAGGAAGGGATATTGACATCAAAGAAACCCTTGGTATCCTGATTTTCCATGAGATAACTGCCATGCATTCTGCCCATTTCTGTTCTCAGGTTACAACCGCTCACATATTGGTAATGCTCACCCGGACGTAATACAGGCTGAATACCCACTACACCTTCACCCTCTACTTCACGATGCTCTCCATTGCTATCAAAAATATGCCAATGTCTGCGCAGTAATTTGATCGTAAAATTGTTGTGGTTCTCGATGGTAATACGGTAAGCAAACATGTACTCTCCATTCAGCGGGTTGCTGTAATCAGACTGGAAAAAAGTCTCTACACTGATTTCAACCCCTTCTGAAATTTTGGATACCATGTGGGAGAGTTTGCTTGAGGTAAAAGTAGGGAAAAAAGTCGATGGTCCATAGTCCATGGTCCATGGTCCATCGACTATGGACTATCGACTTTTTTAACACAAAAAAATACCTCCCAACCCTTACCTTCGCAGCACTTTAAAAAAAGGAATTATGACAAAGATTGCCGTAGCTAAAGGGGATGGAATTGGTCCCGAAATCATGGATGCTGTTTTGTCTATTTTCAGTGCCGCAAAAGTGCCGCTGGAATATGATTTTGTTGATATGGGTAAGTGGGTGTTCGACAAAGGCTACAGCAATGGTATGACACCTGAGGCACAGCAAACGATCGAGTCACTGGGAATCCTTTTTAAGGGTCCGATGGAAACGCCAAAAGGGAAAGGTGTAAAGAGTGTGAATGTTACCGCTCGTAAAACCTGGAATACCTATGCTAACAAACGCACATTCCAAACCTTACATGGTGTAGATACAGTATTTAGCAAAGCAGGTATACCGATTGATATCACGATTGTTCGTGAAAATATTGAAGATACCTATGGTGGTATTGAACACATGCTTACACATGATGTGGCACTGAGCAGAAGATTCATTACCCGTCCGGGAAGCATGCAGGTGATCAAGTATGCGTTTGAAATGGCTAAGAAAAAAGGAGCGAAGAGAATTACTTGCGGACACAAAGCCAATATCATGAAGCTTACAGATGGATTGTTTCTGGAAGTGTTCTATGAAGTAGCAAAAGACTATCCTGAATTGAAAGCAGATGATGTGATCGTTGATGATCTGTGTATGAAATTGGTGAGCCGCCCTGATCTTTTTGATGTAGTAGTATTGACCAACTTACAGGGAGATATCGTGAGTGATTTATGTGCCGGATTGGTGGGTGGACTTGGATTTGCGCCGTCAGCCAATATTGGAGATCATATTTCCATTTTTGAAGCCGTACACGGAACAGCACCGGATATTGCCGGAAAAAATATTGCCAACCCCACAGCTTTGTTATTGAGTGGTATAGGTATGTTGCGACATTTGGGAATGATGGAAAGTGCAGCAAAAATTGAAAATGCTTTGCTCTTTACCCTAGAGAGTGGTATTCATACGGGTGACTTTGGTGATAAGGGTACTGCTTCTTCCGATACCACCACTTTTGCCAATGCCATCATTGCTAATTTTGGAAAACAACCTGCACATAATCCTAAACCCATTCTTTCAGATTTGCCGGTAACACAGACTGTTTTCAAGCTGGAGAGAAACCCCATGTTGGAAAGCAATGAAGAATCAGAAGAAAGAATTGTGGGCGTAGATATGTTCATTGAAAGCAATGAACAACCACAAATGGTAGCCGAGAAATGTTTGCAACATACACTGGATCTATTCAAATTAGTAACCATCAGTAACAGAGGTACGCAGGTATGGCCTAAAGGATCAGTATTTACGAATCTGATCAACCAATACCGTTGCCGCTTTGAAAGTGTAGGAGAAGTAGGATTGACGCAGGTAGATATTCTCGAATTGTATAAGCGTTTATCAACAGATTTTAAGATATGTTCAACCGAGCTGTTGAATGCCTGGGGCGATAAGAAGGGTTATAGTCTGGCACAGGGTCAATAATTACCCGATTTTCCCCGAATTGATGGAAAAAAGCGGCAAGCTCAGAGCTCCAAGCTACAAGCATGCCGCTTTTTTCTTAATTTCACGGCTCATTTAAACAGCGCAATCGAAACTATATGGCCGAAGTGATTTTAATGCCCCGCCTGAGTGATACCATGACCGAAGGTGTTATTGCCGCATGGCATAAAAATGTGGGTGATGCAGTAAAGAAAGGAGACCTTCTCGCAGAAATAGAAACCGATAAAGCCACCATGGAGCTGGAAAGCTATCAGGATGGCATTCTTTTACATATTGGAACCCCTAAAGGCGGGAAACTTCAGGTGAATGACCTGTTGGCTATTTTTGGTAAAGCAGGAGAAGATATCTCAGCATTATTGGCACAACATGCCGGTGGAAATGCGGCCCCTGCTGCAGTATCAGCACCAGCGCCAGAAACAGCTCAGGCACCGGTTGCTACTTCATCTGCCCCAGCTATGGATGTATCAAGTATGGAAGAAGTGGTATTAATGCCTCGTTTAAGTGATACCATGACCGAAGGCGTTATTGCGGGATGGCATAAAAAAGTAGGAGATACGGTAAAGAAAGGAGAAGTGTTGGCTGATATCGAAACCGATAAAGCTACCATGGAACTGGAAAGTTATAAAGATGGTGTATTGCTGTACCAAGGTGCACAGCCGGGTGAAAAAATCCTTGTAAATGATTTGCTTTGTATCATTGGTAAAGAAGGGTTAGATGTAAATGCCATTGTACAAGCAGTAAAAGCTAGCGGAGGTTCAGCTCCCGCTGCTGCAGCACCAGCTCCTGCTGCTACAGCTCCGGCATCTGCACCAGTAGCAGCCCCTCAGGTTCAAAGTGAAACTGTAGTAAATGAAGGACGAATATTAGCATCGCCATTGGCTAAAAAAATAGCCGGTGAAAAAGGTATTGACCTCCGTTATGTAAAAGGTACGGGTGACAATGGTAGAATTACCAAGAATGATGTTGATGCATACGTTCCTACGGCTGCTGCTCCTGCTCCTCAAGCAGCCAAGTCTGCTACACCGATTGCAGCAGCACCTGCCGGACAGGTTAGCTTTGAAGACGTTCCGGTTTCTCAGATGCGCAAAACCATTGCGCGTCGTTTGAGTGAGAGTTTGTTTACAGCCCCGCATTTTTACCTGACCATGAGTATTGATATGGATGCTGCCGTTGCAGCACGCGCCAAAATCAATGAAGTGGCTCCTGTGAAGATCA
>JAGXQZ010000038.1 GCA_018336015.1 Algoriphagus sp.
TCATGAAAAAACTAATCTTACTTTTTTTGGCTATTTGCACCAGCGCCATAGTCAATGGGCAAAACCAATCTGAACCTAGCGTTCCTCTTTCAAAACAGGCGTTATTTGATAAAGTGGCCAGCCTAGACAGCTCCATTTTCGCAGCCTATAATTCCGAAAACTTGGAGTTGATGAAAACCTTTTTTACCGAAGATCTAGAATGGTACCAAGACAATGGCGGATTGATTCTATATGATCAAGTATTTGCAAACTTTCAATCCATATTTAATAGGGAATACACCCTCAAAAGAACATTAATCAAAGAAAGCCTGGAAGTCCATCCAATTCAGGGTTTTGGTGCCATACAGATTGGAAGTCACCAGTTTGAACATACTGAAAATGGAAAATTGGAAGTTGGTACGTTCAGATTTTTGATGATTTGGAAGAATGAGAATGGTAACTGGAAAATCTCCAGAGTAGTCAGTTATGATCATTGAATGCTTTTATAGTTTTTCAAATCAAAATCAGTCTCCATGTAAACAGAAAAAGCAGCCTCATCGACTGCTTTTTTTGCTTTCATACTTTTGATTTTAGCTTTCCAGCACCAGCTCTTCGCCGGCTTTCATGTCTAGCTCAATCAGCCCGTTTTTGGCGGAAAGGGTTTGATTCCCGACTTTAATCTGATCGCTGCCAAAGGGATTGATTAGCCGGATTTTTCCGCCTTTTTCGGAGTGGATTTTAACTTTTTTGGTAGCTCCTTTTTCACGGGAGGCAGAAACCACAAATGCGCCCATGGTTCGCAGCTTTTCGAAAGACACGTCATCCCAACTCGCTGGAATGGACGGAAAGATCCTCACCGTGCCGGTGTGGCTTTGGATTAGCATTTCCTGAATCCCTGACGCAAAGGCAAAGTTACCCTCCAAGGTAAAGGGACGGTAGGTAAAGTTGGACTTGCCTGTTTTGCTCTGATCGCCGTTGACATGGAAGGTGTTTTTCAGGCAAAATGCCGTGGCAAAATCCCTCAAAGATTGAGCGGCACCTTCCCCATCAAAGGCCCGCGCTTGCAGATTGGCCAGCCAACTGTAGGAATAGCCTGTCCAGGCAGATGGGCCCACCTCTTTTAGCTTTTGAAGTGTGGCGGTGATGATTTTTTGATCTTTTTCTCCATTGCTCCAATCCACCAAGCCCAAGGGGTGAATCGCCATCAGGTGGGAAAAGTGGCGGTGCGAACTTGCATAAGGGATTCCTTTGGAAAAAGTAAAGCCTCCCTCTTCGTCCAAATCGTATTCTGGAAACTCAGCCAAAATCGACTTCCACTTGGCAGCTTCTTCCGAAAGCTTAAGTGCCTCGGCCATTTCAGCGGCAGCTTGGAAGGTGAATTTGATTAGGGAAAGGTCATAATTGGAGAGCGAAGGCAGCCAAGCTTGGCGGGAATTGTCAAAGATCTCCGGACTGGAAGAGAGAGGAAGCGTGCGCAGCCCTTCTTCCACCCGGGTCAATTCCTCCAAATGGATGGCAACGTCTTTCATATAAGGGTAAGCCCGATCTTTCAGAAATACCTCATCCGCCGAATACTTCCAATGGAGGTAAAAATGCTGGGTCAACCAGGAAGAAACCGTCGGTGAAAAGGAATACTGAATCCATCCTCCCATGGGTTCGCCGGTCAGGGTAGTCACACCGGGCACGTTGAGTCCGGAGGTGCCAAAGTACGCCTTGGTGTATTTTTTATGCGTTTCTCGCTGCTCCCAAAGGGTCTTAAGATATCCATAGCCTTCCTGTAAATAGTTGCCTGCATAGGCAGGCCAATAGCTCAGTTGGGTGTTGAGGTCGTGGTGGTAATCTCCTTTCCATGGGGGCAGCTTGCCATTGTCCGCCGTCCAGATGGCCTGTAGGGCGATGGGGTAGGAGTCTTCTCTGGCCACAGAACCAAACTTGTACAGCTCGTTGTAGTACTGCTTTTGCAAAATCGTATCCGGTAGCTGAACAGCTGATTTGGCCCAAAAGGCTTCCCACCAATTCAAGTGCTCTTCATAATTTAGCTGAACACCTTCCCCGAGGTAAGCCTCCACCAGATCACTTGCCTTTTCTGCGACCATCGAAGAAGTAATGGACCAGACTCCGACGAGCAATTCACCTTTTCGCTCGTATTGAATGGCTACTTCGTAGGAGAAATCTCCCCAGCCTTTTTGCCGGTACACGATCTTGTTTCCTTCCTGAGTGACAGGCCCTTGTTTGTATTCCAATCGGAGCAAAGACTGTCCGGTGACAGGGTCGATCTCTCCGGCTTGTTCATTTTGATTTTCGTAAATGGGTGGTACCAGTTTGGGCAAAAAGTCTTCCTTCATCCCCTTCGCCACAAAGAATCCTACGGGTTTGGTCGCGTGAACAAAGGTTTTGAGCGAAGCACCGTTTTTCCAAGTGATTTCACTTAGCGCATTGTTCAAAAATAGCCTGACGGTGTCCACAGGTCCCCGTCCACTCAGGTCAAACTCCATTCCCGCTCCGGGGATTTTGGAAGGGGCTGGGTCACGGTCGTAGGGAATGTCAAATTGCTGCTGGACCACGGAGTAGTCACCATTTTTGGCCTGCTCTTCCACCCATTTGAAGGAGAAGTTTTCTCCCCAAATGTTTTCTGTAGGGCGCAGATCCCACAGGTCGATGCGATCAAGAGAAATCCGAAGTGCCGAATCTTTTTGCCAAATCAGCGCACCTACGGTGGCATTGCCCAGCGGGATTCCTTCATCCCAGCTTGTGGCCAGTTCGGTAAAGACAAGATCATTTGGAGAAGGGGTGGTGGCAAGCTCTATCTTTTGACAGGAGAAAAGGGAGAGCTGAATGGTCAGCAGTCCCAAAAGGAATATTTTTTTCATCGCTTGGTTAGTAAGTGATTCGCTTCAATAAGATGTCTCCCACCGATTTGGCGGGTCTGGATTTGATTTTTACGCTCAACTTGCTGGGGAATTCATCCAAGGTTTGTTGACTCCGTGTGATTCGTACACCCCCATGAGGCAATACCTGTAGGGATTCCGGTGCCTTTCGACCATACAGCTCAAGCGTCCAATCCGAAAATTCCAATCCGCTTGGGTCTTTGCTTTGGAAGTCATAGGCAATGGTGCTGAAGTAGACCTCGTATTCCCCGATTTGATTGAGGTAGGGAGTGAGGTCAAAGGTGATTTCCTTCCACTCGCTATCAAAAGTATTACTATCCCAAGTTCCGATCAGGGTTTTTTCGTCCTTGGATTCAGAGGCGGTTTCTGGCATTTCGATGAAATAGGCGGAGGCTGTTAGGTTGGGGGTCCCGACGGTTTCCAGGAGACGAACTCTTAGTTTTTCTACCGTTTCGGTGGGAAAATAATCGATTTTCTTGTGGCCAATGGAAGAGCCTTGATAGATAGCTTGCCACTTGCCTTCTCGGAGGCCCTCGATCAGGTAGCTTCTGACCTGTTGACCTTTTCGCAGATCTTCTTGGAGGATGAGGTGATTGACAGCCGTTGGCTTGGGAAATGCAAGTTCCAAATTCCTTTCATTTCCACTGGTGGAAAGTAATGGGCTTTCAAATCGCCGGTTTAGCTCCTCCCCAAATTTCCGATAGACCTCCACATGCGACTTTGGAATCAATCCACTGGTATCCGGCGATGAATTGAGTAGAAGTACAGCACCCCGACCAACGGATTTGTAATACAAGTCCATGAGCTGATCTGTGGTCATGAGCAAGTGATCCGTATCAGGTGCCCAAAACCACTTATGTCCCCCGTTTTTGAGAAGCGGTACATCTACTTCTACCGGGGCATAAGCGTCACCGTTTGGGTCGGAATGCAGGGCTGTGGCTGTTCCGGTTTTTAGATCAGCTGTTTTGAGGGTGTACCAATTGGGGTAAGGAGCTATTCCGTCTTCATTGCCCACCCATCTTAAACTGGCCATTTTCCCCTGAAAAATCACTGCCTCCGAGGCATGTTGCTTTAGGATATCTTCCACCGGTATGTGGCAATTGCCGTCAAACCATACCTCTCGGATCGGGCCATAGTTGGTCAATACTTCGGTGAGTTGCTGCCGAAACACCCGGTTGTATTCCTCCTGTCTCGATGGGTCTTTGGTGATCCCACCGCTGCCGATGCCTGCGCCCCACTGCTCATCCCCCGGATAGACGTAAATCCCCAAGTCCAAGCCGTACTTTGCCGTGGAGGCTGCCAAGTCCTTTAGTACATCGCCTTGGCCGTTTTTCCAAGGGACATTCCGAATCCCGTATTCGGTGGTTTGGGTTTGCCACCAGCAAAATCCTCCGGCATGTTTGGCGACAAAGACGATCATGTTTGCACCCCAGGATTTGGCTACTTCGCACCATTGATCGGTATCGAGCTTGGACAGTTTGATGTCTGATAGGGGCGTACTTCCATTGTCGTATTCCCTTCCCTGCCAGGCGGCCGGACTTAGGTGGACAAACATGATCTGCTCAAAGGCATGCCAGCGGAGTTGGGCTTCTGAGGGGAGTGGGATGTTTTGGGAAAAGCCTGTTTGCAAAAGCAAGAAAAACAGCATCCCAAGAAATGGTTTGAGGAATCGCATGTACACTACGTATGATTTGAAAATTTGAATTTCCGGAAAAGATAAGCCCAATGGCAAGGGGTTAAAATTGCCAAAGGCGTTCATCAAAATGAACGGTATTGGTCAAATCGGGAGTGCCTTTTCTTGTGTCATCAAACACCTGTGGACACTAAAAACAACGTAGAAATGGGAGGGAGTCAAGCAATCTGACCAAGTGACGCCTAAATTAATGGAGAAAGGGGTCTTAGAAAACTAAATATTAGTTTTAATTCTGATCGGGAAAACTTATTCAAAGAAATAGAACCTGTTTTTTAAAAAGTTTAATCTTTCAAGGGATTTGTGTAGAGCTAGTTAAGTTGGATTTTCCTGTTGGGATTTGGTCTTTCTGCCTCTACCAAAGAGCAGAATTTCTTAAAAAAAGGTTGGGCAGTACAGTCATTTTCAACCATCCTTTTATCTTACTAGCCATCGATTGGATTAGCTTCCAGTCTTTTCGTCAGTTTTCCCTTTGTCACCTTCCCCTCGTTTCCCAATGAGAAAATTCCTTTTCCTAGTCCTTTCGACTATTTTCTACCTTCCAAATTCCTTTGCTCAATTTCCTCAGGTAAGTGGAGTTTATCCTCATTTGGCGCAGTTTAATCAAGAGGGAGAATGCGGGACAGGGGCAGTGGTTTTTTGGGCGGGAAAGCTTTGGACCATCAGCTACGGTCCGCATCTGCCATTCGGCTCTTCCGATCGACTCTACGAGATCAATCCTGACCTGAGTCGGACCGTCCGTCCCGAATCTGTCGGTGGCACGCATGCCAACCGCATGATTCACCGCGAATCCAATCAACTCTTCATAGGCAATCACGTGATCGACTCCAAAGGGAATGTCCGAACCATCAATCCACTCCAGATGCCGGGAAGATTAACGGGCATGGCAAGAAGCCTGACCGACCCAGCCAATAAAATCCTGTATGCCACCATGGAAAAGGGTTTCTACGAGGTGGATGTACATACACTGGAAGTCACGATGCTGTTCAAGGACGGAAATCAAATCCGTAAAGAAGCTGGCGGAGGTACCCATGAAAGTACTCTTTTACCGGGGGTACATGGCAAGGGATTTTATTCCGGACAGGGAGTCTACGTCTACTCCAATAATGGGGAGTCAGGTGCCAAAGCGCTGGTGGATCCTACAATTGAGGCCGGGTCTCTTTCCGAATGGAATGGAAAGGAATGGAAGCTGATTCGCAGGATGCAATTTGTGGAGGTGACAGGTCCAGGAGGGATCTACGGAAATCAAAACCCGGATTCCGATCCCATCTGGGCCACGGGTTGGGACAATCGCTCGGCCATGGTTGGGGTGAGAGCAAATGGGACTTGGTCATTTTATCGAGTGCCCAAGGCGTCCAACTCCTACGATGGAGCTCACGGTTGGAATACGGAATGGCCCAGAATTAGGAACGTGGGCTCGATTCGCGAAAAAGACTACCTGATGACCCTTCATGGGATGTTTTGGCGGTTTCCGGAAGGTTTTTCTCCCCAAACATCAGCAGGCCTGAGACCAAGATCCTCTTACCTCAAAATCATCGGAGACTTTGAGCGATGGGGTGATCAATTGGTTTTTGGAACGGATGATGCGACTAAAAGTGAGTTTTTGAGCAATCGACCCGACAAGGCGGGTATTCCCGGTGCAGGTCAGTCGCAGTCTAACCTTTGGTTTACCGACCTGAGCATGCCAGACCGTCTCGGACCGATCGATGCGACAGGGTCGATTTACCTGCGAGACTCGGTAAGTGCTGCTACTCCTTCCGAACCATTTCTTTTCGCAGGCTGGAAAAACCGCACCGCTTGGATCAAAAATCATAGCAATCAGCCCGTTTCACTAATCATCGAAGTCGATGAGCAAGGAGACGGCAAGTGGAAAGTCCTAAAAACTGTTGAATTAGCTCCTGCATCCGGGAGTTCACTTGTTTTTTCTCCTACTGAACGCGGAGAATGGATTCGTGTCAAAACGACTACTGATGCGGTTCTGTCTTTTTCACTATCCTACTCTGATCCGAAAAACAAGAACCAAGAAAATCCGAGTCTTTTTGATGGATTCAAGTCTGCAACCGAAGACAGACCAGAAGGCAGTGTGATGTATGCACTAGGCAAGCATCGACGACTCGGAATACTCTCCGAAAGTGGAAACTATTACGAAATGGACAGCCTACTGCAGATCAAGTCCGTAGCCAACGATTCCCTTCGTCAGTGGATGTCCCAGACCCTCTCTATTCCGAAGCCTTTGATTCGGGTAGAAGGCAATTCCTATTTGGTGACAGATGCCAACGGTGGCACGTGGAGGCTGCCATTGGGAGAGTCGATTTACACAGACTTGATGGAAAAGCAACAAATCCGTCTCGTCCGAGAAGTGGTCACGGAACGGGATTTACTGCATTTGGGGGGGACGTTCTTTGAATTGCCTGCTGAAAATGCCGGTGGCTATGCCAAAATAAAACCTATCTCTACGCATTCCCTGCTGATGCAGGATGTGGCTTCCTATCGGGGGATGCTGTTGATTTCAGGAGCTGATCCGAGCTATTCGGGGGATCATGCGCATATTTTAAAAAGTGAGGATGGAAAGATCGCCCTATGGGCAGGTGTGGTGGATGACCTTTGGAAACTTGGGAAACCCAAAGGAAAGGGAGGTCCTTGGAACCAATCCCAAGTTGCAGAAGGGGATATTTCTGACCCGTATCTCTTTGGAGGATATGATCAGCGTAGTTTGACTTTGGTCAATCATGGAATAGAAAAGTTGGCTATACGTGTGGAAATCGATCCTACTGGCTCAGGTGATTGGTTTGGTTACCAGACCATAGAAGTATTGCCGGGGAAGACTTTTGATCATGCTTTTCCAGAGTCGATCACAGGCAAGTGGGTTCGATTTTTTGCGTTGGGATCTGGACATGTGTCCACCGAGTTGACTTATGAGTAGAAAATGAATTCAATTCGGCAAAGGCAAATCCGTTGAAAAGAAATTTCAGATAACTATTCACTTCTAATCCAATCGGATTACCTCGTTCTAAATCACCTTTTTACCTGATAAACATCAGGTAATACTACAGGCTTGGTGCCTAATATCGTGGACGTTAAACCAAAACAGCCCACGATATGACTCAATCTTCCCCCCTTTCCTCAGCGCAGACCGGAGTGCTGGTTTTGCTCCGATTGTTGATTGGATGGCATTTTCTTTACGAAGGTGTCATCAAGTTCTATAGTCCCGGCTGGACGGCCAAAGGCTACCTGCTCAGTGCTACCTACATGGAATCTTTTTTCCATTGGTTGGCAGGCGAATCCATGATTTCAATGATAAACACCCTGAATATCGCCGCCTTGCTAATCGTTGGCGTTGCCTTGATTCTAGGTTTCAAAACTCAGGTGGCCAGTCTGATCGGAGTTGGGCTGTTGCTCCTGTATTACTTTGCGCATCCTCCCTTCCCCGGCTATCCCATAGGACCTGCAGAGGGAAGCTATTGGATCGTCAATAAGAATCTGATCGAGGCAGCTGCTCTCCTGGTGATTTTCCTTTTCCCTACTTCCGTATCCTTTGGCTTAGAGCGATTTTTTGTCAAAAGATCCCTTTCCTCCCAAACCCACTAATCCTACTTCATCATGGCAACTGACAAAAAACTATTTGAGGCATTTTCTAGGAGAGATTTGCTTAAAAGCTTGGCTGGTGTTCCGATTTTGGGCGCAGTTTGGGCAGCTGGAATTGATACGACCAAAAAATCCAAGCTGGAAAAAGATTTTTGGCTGGAGAAACTGAACATCAAGGCCAGTGCTCCTCCCGCTTCGGGACCGATGAGCGGAGACCCGCTCCGAATTGGACTGATTGGTTTTGGGATTCGGGGAGAGCAATTGATGCGTGCCCTGGGATTTGCTACTCAAGAGTGGATGGAATCCATGGCCAAATCGGCCCAGGAAGATCCCAACGACAAGCGGTTGGAGGATTTTTTGGCACAGGAAAATCTGAATGTCAAGTTGACTGCCATCTGCGATATTTTCGATGTGAGGGCAGAAAAGGCACTTCGCTCCTTCAATACGGAATCGAATCCCTGTAAGCGCTATGAAAATTACCTGGACTTGATTCACAGTGGTGAAGTCGATGCAATCATCATTGCCACACCTGATCATTGGCATGCACCGATGGCTCAGGCTGCAATTGAGGCGGGGGTTCATGCCTATGTGGAAAAGCCCATGACGCATACCGTATCCGAGACTTACCAACTCAGAGAGGCGGTTAGAAAAAATCCGGGAGCCATTTTGGCTGTAGGCCATCAGCACAGACAGACCCTCAGCTTCCTGACTGCCCAAGATGCCATTGCAAAAAATACCCTCGGTCACATCTCTCTGGTCGTCACCAATACCAATCGAAACGATGACAATGGAGCTTGGCAATATGAAATTCATCCGGAAGCCTCTCCCGAAACCATCGATTGGAATGCCTTCCTGGGAAATGCGCCTGAGGTACCTTTCAATACCGAACATTTCTTCCGATGGAGAAAATGGTGGGCTTACGGTTCCGGACTTTCCGGTGACCTCCTGACCCACGATTACGATCGGATCAACTGTGTGCTGAAAATGGGAATTCCGAAGTATGTCACTGCTTCCGGAGGAATTTACACACATCGGGACGGACGAAATGTCCCCGATGTGATGCAGGTCAATATGGATTTTCCAGACTTTAGCACCGGTTCGAGCCAGGAGGAGGGCAAAGAAAAAGGAATGTCCTTAGTCTATTCGGCCACACTGGGGAATCAGTTTGATCGGGGCACTGTCCTGATGGGACACGATGCGAGCATGGAGTTGGGAAATATCCTGACCATCTATGCCGATCCTCGATCCACCAAATACAAGGATTTGATCAAGGAAGGCCGAATCGATCCACAGGTTCCGATCTATCAATATGATCCCACTGCCGAAGGAGTGGATGCGGTCACCTCTGCTACTGCCAAGTACTTCGCCAACAAAGGCTTACTCTGGACCTACCGAGATGGAAAGCGAGTAGACTCCACCTTCTTGCATATCCGCGAATGGCTGAGCTGCATCCGTAACGGAGGCAATCCCAGCTGCGGGATCAATGAGGGTTTCGATGAGGCCATCACTGCACATATGGCAGGATTGTCTTACAAAATCGGTCGAAAAATCGAGTGGGATGCTGTGTCTGAGCGTATCATTTCCCTGCCCGGTGAGGATCTGGATGCGATACTTTTGGACAACTCGGTTGGTTGAAAATCTTGAGTTTTTGATCCTGAGGTAAGGTTGTTTTTTGGGATTTAGCTAATCTGGAAAACTCCTCACCTCGGGATTTTTATTTGCCCAAAAGAAGCGTCACTCCTGTGCTCAGTTCCAATCCGTGCATTCGATCTCCGATTACTCCCTGTCTGGCGACTGGCAGCCAATAGTGACTCCTGAGAAAAATCCCCACACGCTTGGAGAAAAGGTAATTGGTACCAAAACCAACCCGAATGTGATTGATGCCAATCTGACGGTTTTGGATAGTGCCAAACTGATACTCCTCTACAAAGTCATTTTCAAACTCATAAGTAAAATCCTGTCGCTGGAGATAGTTTGCCATGAGTCCAAAGCTGCTTTCAAAGCTGAATCCACTGTAATACAAGCTTCTCCAACGTAGTTCAAGCGGAAAGTACCATTGGGTACTTTTCACATAAATCTCATCCAAAGAGCTGATTGGCGAAGGTACATTCGGTAGTTGGGAGATGATGGTCGGGCTGAGCTGCATGATTTCTTCATCGTCCAGTTCGCCCTCCATCCGACTTCGGATTGCACCGGCGTAGATTCCCCAACCGCTATCCCATTCCAGTCCGATTTGAAATCCCATCTGGATGGGATTGTAGTATTCCACCAAGCGGCTGATCGGAAATAGCAAGGAAGCCACTCCTTCAATTTGAACCATTGGCTTGGATTTGGCAGGAATGGGAGGACTGCTCAGATTACTCGTATCGCCGACTACCAATTCCTTTTCCAGTCGAAATTCAATCTTCTCCTTTGGTGCAACGGAAGGCGCTGCCATATTTCTCCTCGCTTGCTGATTTTCCTGAGCGAGGGATTGAACTGAGTCTGATCCGGTTTTTTGTCCGCGAGAGGATTGGTTTGTTGAGTAGGAAGAATTCTTATCTACTAAAGATGAGCCGGTAGAAGGAGGAATGAACGTGCTTTCGATTGATCCTTCTCCACTGCCTTTGACCGAATCCTGATAAGTCTGAGATTTCTTTTCCTTGGATAAGGCGCTTGAGGGAGCTGAAGTGGATATGGTTTCCATGGCCTCTTTTGGTACTTTAGAATCAGGGGAGCTTGCTGCAAGTTCATTCCGAATTTCCTGATTGATCACTACGCGCTTCACCACATAGACCGTGTCTACTACGTAGACGGTATCTCGGATGTAGAGCGTGTCTGAGGCAGTCAGGGCGGCTTGATTGTCTGATTTTTCGGTAGAAAGAGTCATCTCATCCCGCTGATGCCACCACAGTGAGATCAAAAACAGCGCGGATGCAAACAGGTAAGGCATGCTCCAATGCTTCCAAAGCGGAGGTGCCGAAGTGTTCAGATTTGGAGCAAAACTCTCCCAAGCCTGATCCAAGTCAGGCATGGAAATCTCTTCCAGCTTTGCCTTTATTTTCTTTTCAAATTGATCTCGCTTATCCATGTTGCTGCTGCTTAATGGTGGAAAGTGATGCGATGGCTTTCTGCATTTTGGCTCGTGCCTTGGAATAGTTGGACTTGGAAGTACCCTCAGAGATTCCAAGTTTTTCGGCTATTTCCCGATGTGTGTAGCCTTCTACTGCATAAAGCGAAAAGACCATCTGATAGGCAGGAGGCAATTCTCGGACGAGTGTTAGGATTTCCTCCGCGCTGATTTTATCCAAAATATCCTCTTCGAAATGATTCAGAGGGACTTCGTAGTCGAGCTCTGAATACCTATCCAAGTGCCTCTTGTTGCGTCTAAAGTTGTCGATAGAAGTATTGACCATGATTCTTCTCACCCAGCCTCCAAAAGAGAGCTCAGGGGAATATTGATCCAATTCCCGAAAAACCTTTAACATGCCTTCATTGACCACGGACTGGGCTTCCTCTAAATCGCGGGTGTAGCGACGGCAAACAGTCAAGGCAAGGGGATAGGACATTTTGAAAAGCCGCTCTTGAGCTTTCCTGTCATTTTTTCGACAGCCTTTGATTAAGTCCTGTAGTTCTTTTGAATCAGGTAAATTCATTTCAGAAGCATCACGATTTCAGGTAGGAGATTGGTTGCCTTTGTCAGAAAAAAAAGTTTTGATGCAGGCAACCATTTTTAGGGTAGGTTTCGTGAGGGGTTTGATAATTTATAAGTCGGATTAACTCTGGGAGTCATGTAATGTTCTCAAAAATCTCTACTATTGAAGTTTGAATAGCATCAAAAAAATATAAAATGGCCTTACAAGAAGAGTTTGAATCACAAGGAAACTGGTTGTTTAGATACCGGAGTTTTCTTCCTTTGATCATTTTGGTGATCGGATGGATGTTGTATTTAAGGAGAGAATTGCATCCTGAAGAATTCACCTTATATAGTCCTGAGTTGGAAAATTATTTCTTGGCTGCTGGACTGGCAGTTGGATTAGTGGGTTTGTTTATCAGAGTTTATACCGTAGGCCATACTCCTAGAAATACATCAGGGCGCAATACCAAAGAGGGGCAAGTGGCTGATTCGTTAAACCAAACAGGTATCTATTCATTGGTGAGGCATCCGCTTTATTTAGGTAACTTTTTAATGTGGCTTGGGCCTGCAGTTTATACCGGTCATGTTTGGTTTATGATCGGATTTACCTTTATGTATTGGGTGTATTACGAGCGGATCATGTTTGCAGAGGAGCAATTTTTGAGGAAAAAATTCGGCCAAACCTACCTCTCTTGGTCTGAAAAAGTACCTGCCTTCGTTCCCAAATTCTCTGGTTTTAAAAAGCCGGAATATTCCTTCAGTTGGAAAAAAGTGCTTAGGAAAGAGAAAAACGGACTTTTTGCTTTGTTTACTATTTTTTGTGCCTTCGATGTTTCAGGTGAACTCATTAAGAATGGAGATCAATTTAATCCCTTTTTACTGGTTATGACTGGGATCACGGGTGTACTCTATTTAATCTTGAAAATTCTCAAAAAGAAAACGTCTATTTTGACAGAGGCAGATAGATAATCAGTATTTAACTAAATAAAAAAGCGTTCCATGAATCCTATACATGGAGCGCTTTTTTCTTTTTTTTCTATCGAACTCTAAAATGAGTGGCATATTATCTCACTTTAAGGTTGGCAGCTTTTCATGATTATTGAAAACGTTTTTATAAAAGCATAAGCCATGTTTATTTCTAGTTCATTTTTACTCTTTTACTAAATGGAAAAAGCCCTTGAATTTTATTTTTTTCTGAAGGCAACGCTATTGTTAATTGGGATCGTAATGGAATTGAAATCAAACCAAATCAATTTCTATTATGAAAAAAGTACTAGCTCTTTTACTTACCACATGTTTGAGTATCGGAACTCTTATGGCGCAAGATGAACCAGAAACACTAATCGGAAACGAGTTTTCCCTTTCCAACATCGGGATCATGGTCTCTCCAGGATTTCAATGGACCCAAATCGCTGGTGAAGGGGCGGGATTCGCCCAGTTTCGTGCAGGAGTAATACTGCATGACAACCTTACTCTTGGAGGATTTTATGGGGAAATGATCAATCAAGTTCGTCCGGTTTCATTTGCCAATACACTTCCTGCTCGAGCACACTTAGACGCTTATCAAGCTGGTGGATTTTTAGAGTACACCATGCATGCCTCAAAATTGGTCCATTTGACTTTGCCTCTATCTGTAGGAATGATGGAACTGGAGATCGATGAGGAAGGTAGAGATTTTGACTATGAAGAGGCCAAAACTCTTTTTGTGGAACCCGGTGCACAAATAGAAGTCAATCTTCATCGTTTTGCAAGACTACACGCAGGTGTCGGTTACCGAATTATGGGTGAAAAAATTGAAAATATCCCTGGTGTACCGAATGCTGAAAATAGCCTGACGTTCAATTTGGGTTTGAAAATGGGCCTTTTTCAGATTAAAAAATAAAGACTTGTTCGGATGCATACAGAGCAGAGGCTGGATTAGCTTCTGCTTTTTTTTTAGCTATCCTTGAAAAGCCTATATACTGATTGATTTTCAAAATTAGGTTTTTGGGAAATGAGTAGCGGCCTGTGGTGAATCAAGATGGTCAAACCTATATAAGTATATAGCAACCACCCCTAGACTGGGCCAAAGTTCAATGGTAAGCTTGGGAAATTTCTTTTGTTTTTTGATTTGATTTTCCCGGAGTTTGGCTAATCGGAAGCTTCCCATTTTAATCTAAAATTGAATAATTGCTCCTCCTCCATTTCAAGGATGATGCATTGCTCAATCTCGCGGTTTATTCATTTCCTGTAAAAAGGGTTCTATCTCCTTTTTTATTCTTTTATATTCATCAATCTATCATCCCATACCCATTTTATGGAAAACTACACACTCACCATCAATGGCAAAAAGCAGGAGGTCACAGCAACACCTGATATGCCACTTCTTTGGGTCTTAAGAGATCTTTTGGATATGAAAGGAACCAAGTTTGGATGTGGTCAAGCGCTCTGTGGGGCTTGCACGGTCCACTTGGATGAGGTTGCGGTAAGATCTTGCAGCTTGCCGATTTCGGAGGTGAAAAACGGAAAAATCACAACCATCGAGGGCCTTTCCGAAAAAGGGGATCATCCGCTTCAAGAAGCCTGGGTGGAGCATGTAGTTCCTCAGTGCGGCTACTACCAGGGAGGTCAGATCATGACTGCGGCAGCCTTACTGAAGCAAAATCCAAATCCAACAGAGGCTGAGATCGAAGCGGCCATGCAGGGCAATCTCTGCCGATGTGGCACGTATAATCGAATCAAGGCAGCTATCCAAACTGCAGCATCCCGCTAATTCCAAAACTGAAAAGCTATGAAAAATTTTATTCCAGTTTTTAAGGAAAAAAACAAGGTGTCAGAAGATCGGTCCAAGATTTTTGTGGCCTCCAGAAGGGATTTTCTTAAAATCGGTTCCCTCGCTACCGGTGGGTTTTTGCTGGGAATCAATTTCCAATGCTCCGGTCCAAAAGGCGATGTAGTGACTTTTGCTCCTAACGTGTACATCTCTTTCGGTTCGGATAATCAGGTAACCTTGATTGCTCACCGCTCGGAAATGGGAACAGGCATTCGGACTTCTCTGCCGATGATTATGGCAGACGAAATCGGAGCTGATTGGAGCAAAATCAAAATCGTCCAAGGCGAAGGTGACGAGGATAAATATGGAAATCAGAATACGGATGGGTCCTTCTCCGTTCGTATGTTTTTTGAACCGATGCGAAAAGCAGGGGCCACAGCTCGTCACATGCTGATCCAAGCGGCTGCGGCCAAGTGGGGCGTAGATCCTGCTGAGTGCTACACCGAAAACTCTGAGGTCCATCTGAAGGAAAGCCGTAAAAAAGTCAAGTTTGGAGATCTCGTTCAGGACTTGTTGGTAATGCCTCTTCCTGACCCTGCTACCATCAAAACCAAAGAGCTTAGCGAATACAAACTGGTAGGAACCGATGTAGCAATCTACGACGCCAAGGATATCGCTACCGGGAAGGCTGTCTTTGGAGCAGATGTGAATTTGCCCAATATGCAGATCGCTATGATCTCTCGCAGTCCGGTAGTTGGAGCTAAAATCATTTCTTACGATGACGCCCAAGCACTGGCTGTTCCAGGGGTAACGCAAGTCATCAAGATCGAAGGTGCGGGCATTCCAGCTGGCTTGGATAAACCTCTGGAAGGATTGGCAGTCCTAGCCTCCAATACGTGGGCCGCCAAAAAAGGTCGAGAAGCTTTAGAAATCGAATGGGACTTGGGTCCAAATCAGGAATACAACTCGACTGCTCAGCTCGAAGCTATGGCGAAGTCTACTTTGCAAAATGGCAAGGTTCGTAGGGAGCGCGGGAATTTCAATGCCGCCAAATCCGGTGCTGCAAAGACCTTGGACAAGACATTCAAGATCCCTTTTTATGCTCATGCCACCATGGAGCCGATTGCGGTGATCGCGGATTACAAAGGGGACGGAAGTGTAGAAATCTGGGCGCCAACTCAGCATCCGCAGTGGGCTAGAGGTGCTGTGGCAGGAGCTCTTGGAATTGAGATTGACAAGGTGAAGATGAATGTGACGCTTTTGGGAGGGGGATTTGGACGAAAGTCCAAGCCCGATGGGGTAGTGGAAGCTGCGCTACTTTCTAAAGCAGCTAAAACTCCTGTTCGCGTGCAGTGGACCAGAGAGGATGATCTACACCACGATTTTTACCA
>JAGXQZ010000039.1 GCA_018336015.1 Algoriphagus sp.
TCAATTCTGATCTTCCTGTCAGCTGATGCAACTGTTCTGTGCTGGGAGATTCAGGCAAATTAAACTGCCTTCTGAATAAATCCCTCCAACTGGTGGCCATTTCATTCCACCAGGTTTGAAGCTCATCGGTCCTGTAGATTACATTGATTTCAGGTCTTTGTATTAAAAATCCAGGTACCTCATCATGGGAAATTGCCGAACGATTTACGTTAAGGAAAGTTAGCTTGGGAAGGGAAACTATAGCTGATATGCTTTCAACGGGACTTCCTTCCAAGTCAATATGCTCCAAAAGTTCAACCTCCTTTAAAATTGATAAATCCTTTACACCGGAATTTTTACCAACCACTTTTTTCAAGGTTCTGATTTCGCTCAACGGAATCAAATCTGTTACCAATGGATTGTCAGAAAAACTTAGATCAGAAAGATTTACAAATCGGATCAAAGGATTTAATGTTTCTATCCCTGCATCATCCAAGTTAAGCGTTGGAAGTGTAACGGTTTGGGTAAGTATCTCAACACCAGGTTGATCATTTTTGATGGATGGGTTAGCTTTTTTAAGGACTGATTTCCAAGCTTCCGGAAGTCCTACCCACCACGATTCAAGGTCTTTCACATGGTGAATAAGCAGGATCTCTCGGTTTCTTCTGACAAAATCTGTAGCCGTCTCCACCGAAAGCTTGGTTTGATCGGCAGAGATTTTCTTTAGTTCAGGCAGGGTCTCTACAGGAGAAAGGTCTGCAACAGAGGTCCCTGTGATGTCTAAAAGTTCCAACCTTGTCATCCCTTTCAAGGGAGAAAGATCTTGCAAGTTGGATTGGGATAAGTCTAAATATTTCAAAGAAGTCAATGAAGCTATCGCCGAAAAGTTGAGCATATAGTTTTTACTCAAATCAAGTCGTTCCAATTTTACTAACTCCTTAATATTTTCAAGATTATTGAACCCACTTTCAGTAAGGTCCAGGTCTGTAAGATTTTTAAATTCATTCAAAACCGAAAAACTCTGAATAGGAGTCCGCTCAGCTTTCACGCCTACCAAACTTTTTAGATTAAGCAGCTCACTTATATTTTCAATTTTTGTGTTGGAGATGTCCAAATACTTCAGGCGATCAGAGTATTTTATGAATTGAATATTTGATGTAGAGGTGTTGGCAATATTGAGGCTCTCCAATAAGGTGACATTGGATATAGGCCCCAAATTCGTAATTGAAGTACTACTGATGTCCAGATGCTTTAAATCCCTGAGTTCGGATAGTGCATTGAGGTTTTTAATTTGCCTATTCCCCGCAAGATTGAGGGAATCTACACTGACAAACTTGTACCACATATCCAAGCCCACACTATCGGTAGTACTAAGTTGAAACCTGCTTTTGAAATATGATTTCCATCCGGAATCAAGGGATGTCCACCACGCTTTCAATTCTTCATCTCTACTCACCTTGGTGGTATAAACGCTGACAATTTTTAGTTCTTGAGTTTTTTCGTCCAAATTGACCTCGATGAATCGAGGTTTGGTATTTGAGATTTTTTCCCCACCTATTCCTACAGCGGTGATGGTTCTATCCAAAGAAGCCAGAAAATACACTTCACCATTTTCCTTTTGGTTTGGCTTTACTTCCCGGATTTTAAATTTGAATTCAACAGTTTTGTAAAAAAATTCAATGTCTTTCAGATAAGCGGTGACATCTTTGTTGGTCACTACTTTTCTATCAAGTAGCAAATCATCCTCTACTTGCACTTTGGCATCCCTAAAAATCTTAAGGTAACTCTCGCGAATAATTACATCTTTGTCTCTGGCTGAGGTTTGGGAATCCCCCACGGTATTGAGCAGATATTCCAAAAATCTAACCTGATCCTCTACTTTGGAAGAAAGTTCAGTTACCTGGTCCTTAGAATAGCCTTTGATGGTTTGAGCTTGAAGAGAAACGCACAGCAAAAATAACAGGCTCAGGAGCGTATTTTGCTTAATTCTGATCATAGATATATTTTAATAGGGTCTCTTTGTCACCTGGTCCTAGTCGGACAAGATTTGAAATCAACCATCCGGTATTGAATCCGGGTCTGTTAAACTGATTTACTTCAAAGTACCAACCTCCAATCAGAAAAAAGTGGAACTTAACCTCATTTACTGTTTCGAAGCGAAGGTTACCTTGTTTCATCTCATACAAGAAAATTGCCAAATAATCTGGCTTGTATGAACTGGCGGTAAATGATTCGGGGGAATTTGAATCCTGAAAAGCCCTTCTGAGATTCATAAATCCCAATTCATGGCTGAGTGGATGAAGGAAATCTTTTTTATCCCCTACTGGCTTATTAAACAAATTTTTGAAAGGGTCGAATACCACGTGATCAATAACCCACTCATATCCAAGACCTTCGGGCTGGATTTTCATGATAAAGGTTACTTGCTCTCTTTTACCTTTAAAATTAAAGACTGCATCTACCTCAGCATACCACCCTGGCCTGTGGAAAATGAGGTATTGTGGATACATGGGTGAAAGTACACTCTGGATAAACTGATTTTTCAAATCCGGTGAAATGGAAGAAGTCTGATTATCAAAAAGGATCGATAAGAAACCTTTTCTGAGACTTGGATTTTGAAAAAGTGAGTCTCCCGGATAAAATCGAGTATTTCCGTCTACAGATTCTTCACCGTTGAATCTTCTAAAGAATTGATTGAGTTGTTTGGTGGAAGCTGCAAATCTTCCGTCATCCTTAATTGTCCCGGGGCCGCCTAAATAGCTTTGCCCCGAGACAACAGAGATGATTGCGATAAAAAACGCAAAAATCAGAAAGGTTTTTCTCATGCGGAGGTTTCAGTAACTCTAACGTCACCGAGCATCACGTCCCAAAACTCGATGGTACGGCCGGCAATTTGAGTTTGCTTCTTCTCTACGTAAATGGTAATGTCCTTTTTGGTGGTATCCTTATAGTTCATACCTGTTTCGATTGAAGTTCCCTCAAATCTCTGATAGATAGTGATTACACCTACGTATCTACCGTCAGGCTGTCTTTCCAAGTCAGAGATATACTGGATATCATACCATGTGATATTTACTCGGTCATAGTTGAGAGCCATTAGTCGCTCGAAGTATCTTCTTACTTTGTAATAAGCGATTTCTTTGGTATTGATAGAGGACACCCCCATCTCAGCACCTGGAGCAAACAGCTCTTCAGCTCTATCCATAACGCGGTTGGCTTCGGAGAATTGTGTCTCCTTGCTGCCAATTATGGCAATATACTTGGAAAGGTCTTTTACTTTTTCCAATGCAAGGGAATCAATGGCCTGCTTACGTGCAGGGCTGATGTTGTCCTGAGCCATTACTGCCAATGAAGCAGAGAGAAACAGTCCGAGGAAAAGAATCAATTTATTTTTCATTTTATTCAGTTTTTCCGGTTTGAATTATTTTCTTTTCAGTTCCAGTTCAGACACCTTACCGCTGGCATCCAATCTGATGTCAGAAATATAGTTGAGGTTCTTTTTAGTGTCTTTCAGGTACTCCAAATATCTTTTGATAGTGGTTGGCTCGTCATAATCCTTGATTCCTTTTTCTTCATGGATAACAATCAGAACCGGAGTTTCCTGATTTGAGAACATAGCCAAGGCATCTTGGATAGTCTGATTTGCTGCATTTACACTGCTGGCATTTGAAACCGAATTGAAGAAATTTTCAAGACGCTCTGCAGCCAGTTCTTCCGCAGATTTTGCAGGAGCGGGTGCAGGAGGAGCTTGTTGGATGACTTCTTCTTTTGGTGCAGGTGCAGGAGGAGGAGCTACTGCTTTCTTTTTGCTTTTACATGCACCCATGGCCATCATGGCTAACAGAGCCACAAACATGGTTTTTCTCAAGGAAAGAGAGAACAAGGATTGCTTCATCTTTTTGATAGATTAGGTTTTATTAATTAGAATAGTTGCCGAGTTTAGGGCGATTGGATGGTGCAAAGTAAATAAAAACATATCATTTGACGATACTGCTTTACACGAGTTGAAATTGATATTTGCCCTTTTATGTAAAAAAAACTTCAATAAATTATTTTTATAAGATCGATAGAGAAAATAAAAATTTACCAACTCTCTGAATTTCAATTTGAAAAAAATCAACTTTTTAAATCCGATTTAAGGGACTTTCAAAGCCGAAAATTAAAAATCTTTTATGGGTAACAACCTTTAAAATCCCAGTTTCTAATGCAAAATTGAGTGACATAAATCCAGATTCTTCAACTTAGGGAGTTGAGTTCATGGGATTTTTCTCGTCCAAAATTTTAAAAAGGGTAAGGAATAAAAGGACCCTCTGACTTCCTTCAGAAATCTTACCAAGAACTTCAAAAGTCTTAGCCCGCTTAATTTTGAACACCTAAATAATTAAAATATTCAAAAAATACCCTATATAGGGTATTTACTTGAGCAATAAATTCCATGAACTTTGAGACAGTGTTAAGTTTTAAATCAGGCTAAAGCCAATCAAAAAAGCCCTCTGGATTCTAGAGGGCTTTTTTCATTAGGAATAAAGAAGGTTTGATTTAGATCAGGTTGAATTTCTTTTGTAAAGGTTTTTTAATCAGCAAGTATACCATGGCAGAGACTATCAGTACTATGCTTGCAATCATTGGGCTTGGAAAAGACTGAGGGTAAATAAACAGAAAGAAATTCAATAGAAACTGAACGGAGGCAAATGCAATAGAAATTACCACATGATCTTTTTTTAATTGATTGACTAAAAGTTGATAAAGGTGAGATCGATGAGGTAAGGCCACATTTTCTCCCCGAAGCAATCTTTGCCCTAAGGTGAGAAAGGAGTCTACTCCATAAACCAATAAAAAAAGAATAATGGTCCAGTCATTACTTGCCAAATACCATTTGACCAAAAAGTAAATCACAAAATAAGCAATAGAAATGCTACCAATGTCACCTGCAAACATCAATGCTTTTCTACGTAGGTTAAAAATCAAAAAAACTAAAATAGACAAGATAATGTATTGAATAAGGCTGGCCTCAAAAATGGGCATGAATCTATTTATGGCCAAAATAGAGCCAAAAAACACCAATGAATACAATCCTGTAATCCCATTTATGCCATCCATAAAATTGATTGCATTAATGATCCCTAGTGCGATGAAAAACAAGATTGGAAGTGTCCAAAAAGGCTTCTGTTCAAAGACTCCTAGATCATAGAAGGACATGGAAATTGCTAAAAACTGAATTCCAAATCTAAGTTTTCGAGACAAGGTATACATGTCATCCATTAGGCTGATGGCAGAAATCCAAACCAAACCAATTACCATCCAGGTATGAAGGAAGTCAGAGGCCATCCACCAAAAGATACCCGCAATTGGAAAGATTATCCCCCCTCCCCTTACAGTTGGATTAATATGAGAACTACGATGATTTGGACTGTCAATTATCCCAAATTTTATTGCTAATCGGTAGTAAACTAAAGCTACCAATAGCAAAGCAAGAAAGACAATCAGCTGTGAAAGAATCATTTGAAAAAAATTACCAGGCCGTCCATCCTCCGTCAATGATAAGATTATGACCAATGACATGACTGCTTGCATCTGAGGCAAGGTAAACAATCCCACCTCTCAGCTCTGTTTTATCGCTCATTCTACCTATTGGATTCAGCTGTTGAAATCTCTCTAGAAACAAGCCACTATGACCATTCCAAATCCCTCCTGGTGTGAGGGCATTCACTCTCACTCCTTTTTCTGCCCATAAAGTAGCTAAGTATTTGGTCAGCGAAACAACTCCATGCTTACTTACCGAATAGGCTACAGGTTGGGAAATTCCGGTACCTGGATAAATTTTATGGTTGGGGCTGACCACACCATACAGTGATGCAATGTTAATTATGGCTCCCTTTGACTGATTAAGCATTTGTTTACCAATCACCTGACAACCCAAAAAACAGCCCGTAAGATTAACATTCATAATATTGGTCCAATCTTCAAGGGGAAAATCCTCAAATCCTGCGTCAAAATTTTTTGATTTACTTTGGTTGGTATATCCAGCATTATTAATTAAAACATCTATTTTTCCATATCGATCTATAAGGTGATTTTTGACCATCTCCCACGAATCTTTACTGGTTACATCGAGTTCTAATCCTTCAATTTTATTATAACCTTTGGAAGCTAATTCATGAACCGCTTGGTTACATTTCTCCAAATTTTTATCCGCTAAAATTACAATTGCTCCATGGTCTGCCAAGGCTATTGCATGTTCTGAAGCTAGGAGACCTGCCCCTCCTGTAACTAAGGCAACTTTCCCAGAAAGATCAAATAAGGGAGAAATAGAATTATTGTTCATGGGCTAAAACTTGATTACTTATTTTTTTGATAGTTAAGGATATATTCTATTAAGCTGAAATCAAACTCAGAATCAATATCAATTGCTCTTTCCCGTGGCATGGGTGAAATTAGGCAATTTGCTTTTGACCAATGCTCATATTTATATAGTGCTTCTCTTCTTACCACATAGGCTGCCGGGCTCAAACTATAGACCATTGGTGCATCTTGTCTCCTAACAATTGGTTTTACAGATTTTTTTACAATTTGAGCGTACCCTTCTTCCGTTATTTCCATCATATTGAAATAAGGATTACGCTCGGGTTCATATCCGGTGATCACCACGTCTACATCTGGCCTTGAAATTGCCAATTTTATTGCTTCATCAATGTCAGCAGTTGTTTTCAGAGGAACAGTAACATCCATGTCTACCAAAAAATCAACTTTTGTCTTCCATTTAGCTTCTATATGCTCAAGCGCATGGATGAATACTGGCCATTTACTTGCAGTATCTGTAGCGAGATTTTCTGGCCGAATGAACGGAACGTCGGCCCCATAGCTTTTGGCAATTGAAGAAATTTCCAATGAATCCGTAGAAATGATCAAGTGATCAATTAAGGATGATTTTTGGGCTTGCAAAATAGTGTGGCCTATGAGCGGTACCCCATTTAGTAGCTTCAAATTTTTACCAGGAACTCCCTTTGAGCCTCCTCTACAACAAATGGTACCAAGAATCATATATTTGCAAATTCAATAACAGATTTTTTTTCGCTAGCTATTTTTGAAGCCAAAACCATTTTTAGGCTCACAATGGCTTCCTCAAAAGAGGTAAGTCTTGGATCTAACGGATTTTCCAAAAATGCTCTCATGATCTCCAAATACCTATCATTACGTTCAAAGGATGAAAAATCAAATGATTCAACATGGGCGCCTTTTGAAATTAACTTTAGATTTCTTTCTGCTAAGTCCCAGTGTAAGGTGCCATTTTCTCCGGTAAATAAACAGAAACGAATAAGCTTTCTTTGGTGATAATCCAAGTGAATCGATGAGTTTGCTCCGTTTTTATGCCGGATCAATACATCAGCCAGATCCTCTGTTTCTATTCCAAGAGCATCATTGTGTTGGTAACTTGAAAATATCAATTCTGGAATCCCCATGAGCCACCTGATGTAGTCAAATTCATGAACCAAATCCAGCATTACTCCCCCCCCTTTAGCTTTTGAAGCACTCATTCCCAATTTGTAATTTTCATGTGGCCTCCAGTCAGGTAAGTATTGACCTACAAATGCATTTGCAGAATAGATTTTGCCTAGAATTCCTGATTCTAAAATTTCCTTGGCTTTGGTAAGACCAGGATCAAAATGCAAATCAAATCCAACTTGAATCCTCACCTTATTTTTTAAAATCAGGTTGTGAATTTCATCTATTCCTTCAAGGGTATGGCTTACCGGTTTTTCAAGATAAATATGTCTAACACCTAATTCAATGCAAGCTTTCAAATCAGCTACATGACTTGCTGTGGGTGAACAAATTATTGCATGGGAATAGTCATGATCAGGCATTAATTCAGATAAACTCTTGCTCGAAAAAAAACCTTCGTATTCTGATCCTAAGGTAGGCTTGGAAGTTATAAGTGTTAAATTTTTATAACCAAGTCTAATGAGATTTGAAACATGTCGTTTACCAATAGACCCTATTCCAATTACTATAATTTTAAACATTTAGAAAATTATTGAAGGTATTGTTTGAAAATGGCCTATCGAATCAATACAAAGACCCCTGATCTCTCAGAAATTTCGCCTGATCGACTGGTAAATTTCCCACGATAGACGTAGTTTCCATTTTGTGCAGGTTTTCCATTATGCATTCCGTCCCATCCTTGGTCTTCCAAAGATTCAGACTTATAAAGCAATTCCCCCCAAGTGTTGAAAATATAAAATTCCATTGACGCTATACCTCTGGTGTATGGTTTGAAAGTCTTGTTTTTTACCCCTTCAGGAGTAAATGCATTTGGCACCATAATTCTATAATCGTCAGACACTACTATCAATCGCTCAAAGGTAGAAATACAACCAAGTGAATCAATCACCTGAAGAGAAACTGTGTACGTGCCTTTGTTCTGATATTGGTGAGTAGGGTTTTGGGCTGTACTAGTTTTGCCATCTCCAAAATCCCAATTCCATATGATAGCTTTGCCGAGGCTAAAATCATAGAATTGTACATTTTCTTGAATTTGAACTTCGGCATTGGGTATTAAAATACCATTGCCCAAGTCCACTTCATAATTGAATTCAGCTTTCAACAATTCATCAGCGATCAATACTCGAATTCGCAGAGGTTGATTCCAACAGCCCGAACCTTTGATTGAGCTGCTTACTCTATAGTCTCCTGAAAGTGAAACATTCTCCAATTCATTGAGTTGCATTGAGCCACCTGAAGGACTCAATACTGAGTAATCATAAATTGATGGATTAAAACCCTCAATATAATCAGTAAGGTCAACTGTTCCTTTTGGATCGCAAACCACCGAAGGATTGGAAACCCTCAAATTAGGATAGCTAAAAACTTGAACTTTAACTTCTTTAGGAGAAACATTGCAAATTCCATTTCCACTGGCTGTTATGTAGTATTTATATGGATTTGCCGTACCCTTTAATCCTTCAATTGTTAGAACTCCAGATGAACTTATATTAAATCTTGCTCCATCGAGGGTCATTCCATCTGAAATTTTCGAATTACCTCCAGCATCAAATGACCAAGAATAAATTGGGTTTGTAATATTTTGAGGGAGACTAGGAATCAATTCTGCTAACTCTCCTTCACAAATTTTATCATCTGAAATTGAAATCACGGTAGGCACCTCTACTAAAGTGAAACTATTTGGAAGACCTACCAAACAACCTGAATTATCTCTAACCTGAAAAGTGTAATTTCCAACACCCAGATTACTGACTGTTGCCTGACCAGGTCCAGCCACATTTTGGGAACCCGAAATTACCCCATCTTTCATCCATGAGACAGTGTAAGGAGAATAGCCTCCCAAAATTTGAAATCTAACCGCGCCATTGCTTTGACCACAAGTAGGAGAATCTTGCTGCAAATCAGTCGCAGTCAAGGAGGAGGTAGGTCCAGAAACCAATAATCCACTAAGGATCACAGCACACCCCTCTTTTGTCCGAACTTCAACCTGATAATTACCAATTGGAACCTTGAAAGTATTAGTCGTCCCGAATGGACCTCCATTTAAACTGTAAGAATAATTTCCCGATCCTCCTGTTGCCAGAACGGTAATCTCACCACCATCACCAAAACAAACCTCGTTTTTGATTACAGAAGATACTAGAGGAAGATCAAAGACCTTCACTTCAACTCTTTCCACAAAACCAGTGCAGACGCCGGGACCTGTAGCCGTCACATAGTATACATATGGAGCAACTCTTGCCGGTAAGTTACTTATTGACAAAACTCCTGCGCCTTCTATCAGATAAACCCTGCCATCAGCAGCAGGAGTTGCACTACTGTTGATCTTTTGAGTCAAGCCCGCATCCAAATACCAATTGAATACCGCTCCTGGTGCCACAGGATCAATCGTCGGAGTAAGCACCGCCGTCCCTCCAACGCATATCTCAGCATCTTGAACGGCTATCTGAGATGGCCCGTCCACTAGGGTTACCGTATTGGTTGTAATCGTACACCCTCTTGCATCGCTTACTTTCACCTGGTACACTCCCGAAGTATAGCCATTCAATACTACCGCGCTAGCACTTGTCGTCTGCGTGCCTAGACTTGTTCCGTTTTTAATCACTTCTAACGTGTATGGAAGCCATCCGCCATTCAGAGTAAATTCAAGTTTTCCGTTTGGAGCATTACAGCCAGGATCTACCTTGGTCATCGTCGTAGAGGACAAGGCTGCACTTGGTCCCAATACCTCAAATGTCGTCTTTTGGACACAGCCCGCAGGAGTGTTCACTTCCAGATTATACACACCTGCTCCCAAATTCAGCGCCTCAAATGCTGTTTGACTGAGTGGCGCGCCCCCATTAACAGTATAAGTATAAACAGGCAGGGCTCCTGAAGTGATTTTAACCTTTCCATTTGTATTACCAAAACAAGTAATCGGCGTGAGTTCAAGCTCCACTTTAGGAACTTCATAGACCGTTACCTCAATTTTGGATTCTTTACCCGTACACACGACATAGAAATAAAAATCATGAACCCCTACTGGCAATCCGGTTACTTCCAGCTTAGGATTAAGCCAATCGGTATCATCTATAGTGTAGGATATTGAAGGCGTCGAAGGATCTGCCCCATTTGAAATCAATCCTGTTTTACCTGGTCCTGTATACCATTGAACTTCTGTAGGAGCTGCCGGCGGAAGGTTGGGATTAGGTGCAAGGTGTACTGGACGGATAGAAACTACCTGACCCAAACATACATTGATGGGTGGTACTAACGCATATTCAGGATCAGAAGATTCCTCAATTACGAAGGAGAAGGAAACCTCACATCCCTCCTCATCTTTAATGATTAAATAATAGGTACCTGGACCTAGGTTTTTAACTTCGGTTGCTGAGCCAGTAATAGCGGTACCAGTAAGGGATCCTTTCTTCCATGTGACTGTATAATTACCCCAACCTCCTGAAATAACAAGGTTCTCTATGCTGCCATTTTCTAAATCACAAGAGCTTCTTAAAATATCAGGTTTATTTATTTGAATTGGCGCTGTTGGTTGAGGCACCTCCAAAGGAACTGTAATCTCACATCCTGAAAGATTTTTAACGGCTATGGTGTATGAACCTGCTTGTAATCCAGAAAAAATACCCGTTGAATTTGATTGTCCTTTTTCTACTAAAGTATACGTTAAATCAGTTGAGGGAGTACTGCTTAAAAGTCGAATAGCACCATCACTTGCTCCAAAACATGATACTTTTTCTATTTCAAAGGTCGCCTCCGGATTTTTTACAACCTTAATTTCAGCTGGAATTGGGCTAGCAGGACAAACCAAATTTCCAGAAACTGATAAATAATAAATATAAGGAGCAGCTTGTGGAGCCAATCCTTCTACAGTCAACTGTCCATTTGAAATCGTGTAAGTAACACTTCCTATTTTATCACCTGAATTAATTGTTATAAAAGATCCTGGTTTTGATGGATCCTCTAACGACCAAGAAAAAGTTGGCGTTGAACCTGCTTGATCGACTATTTGTGGAATTAACACCCCTGTTTGTCCTTCACAAATAACCAAATCCTCAGTCTCGAATTTGGGTACAGGTCGAGCTAAAAACAGTTGGCTAATCGATATCGAGCAATTATTCGAGTCCTTTACATCGATGGTATGAGTTCCGGGTGAGATTCCTTTGACAGTATAGTTTCCGGGGCTATTGGTTATGAAATTTGCCCCAAGCCCTGCTACAGGCTGTCCATCAAAAGTCAGTTGATAATTATCTCCAGGTTTGAGTGTCCCTCCAGTGACTTCAACAGTCCAAGTGCCATTATTTTCGCCGCAAGTTGCATCTGAAACATCCTTTGAACCGATCTTTAGTTCGGCTGGTTGAGTTATTTCTATTGCCGAAATGGAGGTAATACAGCCACTTGAATTTTTGATTGATAGGGTATATATTCCTGCTAAAAGATTCTGAAATAGTCCGCTATTGGATGTAAATGGGATATTCACACCATTATTGCCAGTCAGTGAAAATTGAAAATCAGTTAGATTCCCCGCAGTGACTGCTGCTTGAATTGCTCCTGTTGACTGTCCGAAACATTCGACCATTTTCAAGGACGGAGGACTTAAAGCAGGACCGGCATTTACCTTAATCTGGGCAGGTAAATAAGCATTATTACAAGTCTTAGAACCAGTTACTTGAAGATAATAGGTGTACGGAGTAGCAGAAGCGGCAAGACCAGATACAGTCAGTACTGAGGTAGAAGGATTAATGCTAAATTTTGCACCATTAAAAGTGGAAGAATTAGTAATGGGTAGATAGCCACCAGCACCGTCAGAGGCATACCATGAAAATCCGGGAGTAGAAGATGATTGATTGACAATCACTGGCTCGATAACCGCATCTTCACCTACACAAATTTCATCACTTGTAGTGTTAAATGATGGAAGAGGATCAGCATTGATTTGAAATTGACGTAATTCTACACATCCTTTTGCATCAATAATTTCTAATGTATGACTACCAGAAGAAAGATTAGTAATGGTATATAAATTCCCGGCAGGTGTAAGTGAAGAAATGGTGCTGCCATCAACTTTTATCGTGTAAGGTAGATTTCCTCCAGATAAAGTGAAATCAAAAACCCCATTAGGAAGATTACAAAATGAGTTTTGTACAGAACCAAAAACAAGAGATAAATCAGAATTTGGACCATCTATGGTCAATGGTATAGAAACAGATGTACAGGAAGGATTGGAGGATGTAGCAAATACCTCATAAGTTCCCTTTGACAAACCGGGAAATTGACCGGTAGTATTGGTAGAAACTACATTACCAGTACCATTAAGCAAAGTATAGGAAATAGGGCTAGAAGGGTTTGAAACGGTTGCATTAATTCTCCCTCCACCATCGAGACACCAGTCGTCAGAGACTTTTGTGGCTGTAAAATTAATTGGAGGAAAGACTGTCACTTTAGCTACAGCCAAAACATCCCCTATATAAGGGCAAAAATTCCCGCTTGGGTTAGAGGCCGATTGGGCCTCAACAAAAAACTGGTAGCTTTTTGGGGTAGATCCATTTGGTGTAAGACCACTTATTTCAATAACCCTATCATTTGTAATTTTAAATGAAATTGTTTTTCCATCTATTACTCTGGTAGAACCATTGGTTATGGGTCCACCAACTCGGTTGGCAGAGGTGTACCAAAAGAATTTTGCCCCAGAATCATTCCCAAAAGCAGGATTAATCACTGGATTAAAATCTACTACTTGCCCTTCACAAATCACTTTATCATTTACTTCAACTTCTACTGGAGTTCCTTTTTCTTGAGTAATCGGAACAGAAAATGAAAATTCGCATCTTCCGTTGTCAGAAGGATTCCAAACCTTCAATGTATAGGTTCCAATATTGATATTTGAGAGGGAGAAGGTTGCCTTACCATCTGCGGTAAGAGAAGTAACTGTAGCATTACTTTTGCCTTGCGATACTCCATTATAAATCCATTCGTAATCAAAGCCATTCACTAGGTCACCCACAATCAAACTTGAAATCTGCCCATCATTTTGTCCATTACAAGATGGGTTAACAATAGTAGGATCTTGAATTTTTATAGGATCAGGATTGGAAGTTACTGTGATGGTCTTGGCAAAGGACAGCAAACCATAATTATCCAATACTTGGTAATACACCTGAGCAGTTCCTACAAAGCCAGGGTCTGGAACAAATCGGACGCTGGCGGAAAAACGTTCATCATCAAAATTTCCGCTGTTTAATTCTGCTAATTCAACGGTGAAAGTACCTTTTCCGGGAATATACTTGCTATTATTTAAGGGGTTACATCTTTCAATACAAACATTGGATAACCCACAATTAGTTAAGGAAGGATTACCACCTGTTGGAGCTGAATTGTTGGGAGGACCTGGGTTCGATTCAAAAAGCTGAACACATCTTACAAAAGAGTTTTCACTTTTTAGATTTACATCAAATTCAAAAAGGTTAGCATCTCCTTCACAAACCTCAGCGGAAAGATTTTCAACCTCAGGTATTGGAATACTCAAATAATCTGAGACCTCTGCAGTTACATTTCTAATTTGATGAAAATTGGTATTTGGAGTACCTGTTGAGGCTGCAAAACCAATTTTTAAATTTTTCGGAGCTGGAAAATTATATGGAACCTTATTAAAAATATTTTCTAGTCTAAGTGTCCCTCCGTTATTTACCAACATGTCCACAGTCAAGAGGTAGTTGCCTCCACCTGTAGGGGCCAAATCTATGAAAACCTTTCTATAGCCGTCCTGTGAGCATTCTTCAGCTTTGTTTACTGATCCTATTTTGAATCTTCGGGCCAAATAATCTAAGGGATCAAGTCCATCAAATAGGTAATAAATCGAATTAATCGGATCTGAATAGACTGCAACTTGCTCTTCATTTAAGAAGCTTCTGCTGTATGTCCTTTTTCCATCAATGAATTTATAGTTGGAAGATTCGGGTCCTCTAATGGCTATTGAATTATAATATTGACGCTCATCAGGAACAGGACCAAACATTAAGGAGCTTGAGTTTTTAAATCCACCAAATCTCCCTTCATATTCATTCCCCCAATTTCGAAAAGCATCAAACCCTATTCCAATATAACCTCCCTTCAAGCCCGGTTGGTCAGGAATTAAAGTGGTATTGGCATTCCTTCTCCATGGTGCGTAACCTAATGATCCTCCCAAACCACCAATCTGAAAAGAAGATGGACCAATGTTTCCATCAAACATGAAAAATGAAATTCCATCGGCATAGGCTGGAGGATTTATACCACCATAGGCAAAATATTCAAAAGAAACCTTTATTCCATAGGCCGATGAAAAAGGAAGGTCAATAAACACATATCCTCTTTGGTCGGTTGAATTATCAGTTAGTTGCAAAAAGCCGTCACCTTCTACGTCCAAACCTGTAGCTGCAGTTAAAAATGCTTTATTAGGAGTTCCATCAAAAACGGTATTGGCACGAGTAGAGGATTTGGTAAACGGCTCGCAATAAGGGAATCCATCTCTTGGAATAATCACAGTCTGCGAACTTCCATAAGAAAAAATAAACAAACCTAAAAGCAATGATAAAATTGCTTTTAGGCAGAATGCTAATCGTTCACTTGGAGGGGTAGATTTTTTCCTCATACCTATATGCCAGAGAAACTGCAAGATTTAGGGTAATCAATCTTTAAACACCTCATATATCGTACCTAAAATAAAATAATGAGGGTTATGAAATGAAAAATCATCATTTTGGAATGAATCATAGGGTTTGTTTTATTTAATAATTTGAAAATCAATCATTTCAAAAAACTAAATCCTTAAACTGCTTTTGCTTGTCTATATCCCAAAATTCACACGATACCAGTGATTTCAAAAAGAGTTGATCACTATTCCCTTCCCCAAAAAGATCTTCTTTGGAGAAACTACTAGAACAGGCAATCTTGATAGCATCCGAAATCTCTTGTTTTGAGTATCCACAATTTAGGATATCCTGATGCAGGGCCCTGTTTTTTTGTCGAGTTCCAATGTTGACTACAGGTATACCATAATAAGGAGCCTCACGGATGCCGGCACTAGAATTACCAACCATAAATCGGGCATATTTCAACAGAGTCAAAAAGTACTCGAATCGGATAGAAGGAAAAATTCTGAATTTGGGGTGATTCGAAAGTTTTTCATATTCCTTCAATATGAATTTACTTCCCAAATCATTGTTCGGAAATATGACTACGTATTCTTTTTCGGATTCCAAAAGCGCTTCTACAAACTCCTTTGCATAGTGATCCATGCGATCATATTCTGTAGTAACAGGATGGAACATGGCTACCCCGAAAGTTTCAAACTCTATTTCATAATAGGATTTCACTTGCTCAATTGCTGGCAAATTAGAAGACAGCATCAGATCTACATCGGGTGAACCGATTACGAATACAGAATCTGCCAACTCTCCCATCTGTATCAATCGATCTTTGGCCTTTTGATTAGAAACAAAGTGAATATGAGCCAATTTCGAAACAGAGTGCCTTATGAGTTCGTCAATTGTACCTGACACCTCCCCCCCTTCTATATGTGCCACTAGGACATTATTCAATGCTCCTACTATCGCTCCCGCCATCGCTTCGATTCGATCACCATGCACTACAATTAGATCTGGACTAACCTGCTTTACAAAAGCTGAGAACCCTTCAATGGTTTTGGCTAGACTTAGGTCCATTGTACGTTCATCGGTATGGTTTTTAAATGCATGAAGATTTTGATACCCACATTTTTGAACCTCCAAAAAAGTATACCCATATTGTTCTAGCAGGTGCATACCTGTCACAAAAATATGCACCTCAAAATCAGGATGATTTCTGGTGATTTCAATCAAGGACTTCAGTTTGCCAAAGTCAGCCCTTGTTCCTGTCAAAAAAATTATCTTTTTCTTATTCAATGTCATTCCAAAGCAATTGAACGTCAGATTCTAAGTCAGTCTTTGCCACTCTCCCCAAAACTTCTGAATAATGCTCTGCTAAGATGCCTCCTTTACCAGGCCGTTTTACCCAAATGTTTTCTTTAGTAAACAGCTCTCCTGCTTTGATGGATTGAATCGTACAAATTGTTGCAAAAGCAAAGTCTATGGTCACTTTTTCTTCCTCAGCAGGCCCCTTTCTTCCACCCCTTTGGAGTTGAAGCAGACGTGATCCTTCAATCAATTCTTTGCATGCCTTTTCGTCCATTGAGCAGATTATATCTGGACCGGGTCTGTCCATATGGTCTGTAAAATGTCGTTCCAAAATAGAAGCTCCCAGTGCGACAGCACCAAAACAAGCGTGATTGGTGAGTGTATGATCACTTAAGCCCACAACCGCATTAGGGAAATTTTCTTGAACTTCTACCATCGCGCCCAGCCTTACCAAATGATCAGGGGTTGGGTACAAATTAGTTGTATGCAAAAGCGCATACGGAACTCCTCGCTGCTCGAAAATTGCTACTGCTTTACGAATACTTTCAATGGTATTCATACCGGTACTCATAATAATTGGCTTGCCAAAATCCGCAATGTGCTCTAGTAGTGGGTAATTATTACATTCACCGGAACCGATTTTGAATGCCGGAACATCCCACTTAATCAATCTGTCTGCTGCTGCTCTTGAGAAAGGAGTTGAAATGAAAATCATCCCCTTACTCTCTACATAATTTTTAAGAGCCAATTCATCAGATTCATTTAAGGCACATCGTTCCATGATCTCGTAAATGGAAACTTTTGCATTCCCGGGAATAGTCTTTTTGGCAGCACCGGACATTTCATCTTCGACGATGTGGGTTTGGTGCTTAACCACTTCTGCACCTGCACGGTGTGCGGCATCGACCATAGCTTTAGCTACCTCAAGAGAACCTTCATGATTAATTCCAATTTCTGCAATTACCAAGGGTGGATAGTCATAGCCGACCATTCTTCCAGCTATAGCAAATGATGGGTGATTCATAGAGTATATTAAATTATTTTTTGAGTTAGGAATTTTCAAGAAGGTCCAAGATTCGTTTGGCCTGAATTTTAGGAAGACAGTTTGACTCAAAGAAATCCTTCCCTCCCTGGGATACTTTTTCTCGATAGGATGAATTTTTCATTACAAAAGTCAACACTTCAGTGAACTCAGCAGAATCCTGAACATAATGCATGTGCTTTCCATGTTCTGGTAGAGTTGGCAAATCTATTTTAAATGGAAATCCCAATACAAAGCAGCTGTAATTCCAATATTCTGCCAGACGCCAACTTACAGCATCCAAAACTGCCGGATTACTAAATCCAATGACAGATCGAGAGGATTTTTCAGCAAAATCTCCCGGAGTATATCTTTTATCCATAACGGATAAAGGAAGACCACATAAATCACCATCAGATCTAGGATTCATCCCTCCTTCAAAATTTATCAAAGGATTTGATTGACAGGCTTTTACAAAATCAGCTCGTATTTGATTTGCCCAAGGTTCCTTTTTCCAGATACTCCCCGCAAAAAACACATAATTCCCTTCCAGATGTCTTCTTCCCATATTGATAAAATCTGGCCTTCGATAAAGAATGTACCATTGTCGAAGAAATTCTTTGGCTCCAATATTTAGCGCTCCATTTACACCAAAAAGTCTCAAATATTCCCAGCAATTATTGATGGAATAATGAGGGTAGATGGAATTTACTTTGGGCCAATTGTAATCTTCTCTTGCTAAAAGTTTATTGGTTGCAAAATACAAATCACATGCATCATAGGATTTTTTATCAACTCCAATAGGGTCATCATTTTCAATCACAGCTATTTTCCCTTGATATTCAATAACTAAAAAAGGCTTATTGTTTAGGTGAGCAAATTCCTGGTTTGGGGTATACCTTAGGTCAGCAAGTTGTTCCAAACCGAAATGATAATAGGAACAATAGTAATTAGGTATATTCAATACATTAATCTTTGGCATTAAAAGTATGTTTATGTTTATTCAATCTCAAGTTTTAAATTATTGCATTTCCACAGCCAATTTTCTCATCTGTTTCTCTAGGTCTTTGATCATCCCTTTTGTTTGAAAATGCTGAATCCAGCACTCTCTTGCCAGTTTTTGAATTGATATGAGTTCATCTTCAGTTTTTGATTTTACAAAAGATTCAATTATGGGTTTTAAGTTAAATCTATCCTGAAAAGATACCTTAAGGATAAATTGGTCATAGGGAATCTCAGAACTAAATGGTAAAACTGAGTCTGTATCGATCAATATTGGAATTCTTCCCATCGCTAATGTTTGATAAAACCTAACAGAATAGTTGCCCATCCCTCTCAAGCACACGGTGAAAAGACTTTTATCAATATTTTGATAAAAGTCTTCTTCTACTTTCTCCTTTTCGTCTAGACTGCTGGCTCCTGCTTTATACCTTGATCTAAGGATGAAATCAGTCCTTAAATCTGTAGCTTGAAGCTTTTTCAATATTCTTGCCCTTTCCCATGCAGGAAGAAAATTGGGTACATTAAGGTAAGGAGAACCCCCTTTTTTTAATTCTTGCCTTAACTTTGAAATTTTCAAAGCATCCTTAAGCATTTTGATGGGATTGATTGTTGCTTGACCACAAAAACCAATTAAAGGGCCGGATGGATCCCATGGTAACCAATTACCTTGCTTCCATTTTTGCACAGGATCATAAGGAAGGGTCGCAGGTATTTCAATTAGATTGGAATAGGTAGAATATGCGCCTGGGGTAAAGACAAAAACATTTTCAACACCCGGATTAATTATTAAATCTGAGTTTGAAAAAACTCCAAATGGCTTATTTAAGGATTGAGCTAATTTAGCTGCATTTTTAATGTATTCTTTTCCAGATGCGGAGGACAAAGAAGTTATAAAAACTGGAATGATTATCCAATCTGAATCTTCATAATTCTCTACACAAACGAATAAATTTTCAGCTGTTTTAGAAATCAAAAAATCCCCTTTTTCAGAATATTCAAAAATCTCAAACAATAGCTGATTTTTAAAGTCAAACTTTGGAATAAACAACTTTACCATTACTCTTTATTATCCGCTAAACTGATAATTATACCATAACGATAGAAAAAACAGCTGTCTGATCATGCCATAGTTTGTTTTTCCATCTTTTTTAAAGTCTGCTATAATTTTTGAAATCTGGAGTTTTTCAAAGGTTTCAGATTCAAACAGCACACTTTTATGCATCTTTTCAAAATGCTGTTTGAACTCCTCTTGTTTCAAAAAGTATTCATTCCAAGGCACAGAAAGTCCAATTTTCGGATGCTTGGTGATGTAATCCGGCAGGTGCTTACCAACAGAATCAAACAACAATTTTTTACCCTTTCCTTTCGTATCAAACCACTCATCTTTCAAACTCGCTACACCAACCACCAAATTAGGATCTAGAAATGGATCTCTACACTCAATAGAAGCTCCCATCGTGGTTCTATCATTTCGATCATTCAGGGTAAATAAGTGCGTATGCTGCTCTAAATAAAGCAGTTGACGGAGTCTGTTTTTCGGATAAAGTGATTTTGCCTCTTCTAGTATTTGCTCTCGGTAAGGAATCATAAGGTCACCTGGAATCCCCCCAAATCTATTTAAGTCACTTAGGAAATTCTCATTGGAATTAGACATCATCTGAAACTCCTCCTTTCCTTCTTGAAGGTACCTCTTCATTTTTCTTAATCGCTCCTTGGTTAAGAATCGATCAGGCACATACTTCAAAAATTGCAAAAGCTGGTATCTAAGAGCTTTATCATGAACTTTATACCTCACGTATCCCCCAAGAATCTCATCTGCACCTTCCCCACTCAACAAAACGGTGACTTTTTCTTTGGCTTTTTTGGATATACCCAGAATATGCCCATCCTGAAGGTGCATTAAAGGTTCGTCATGGTTATGAATTGCCTCCATCACTAAGCTCATCAATTCTTCGCCCTTGAATTCATGCGTATGGAAATCGACTCCTAAGCTTTTTGATAAGTTTCTGGCTACTGCAGATTCGTCATGCGGGTAGTTTGAAAATGAGATATTCCAAGAACTCAATCCTTGAAATCCCTGTGAAGCCTGACTGTAAAGCACAGAACTTGAATCTAACCCTCCACTTAGGAGAGTACCTACAGGGACATCGGATATCATCCTGTATCGAATGGACTGGTGAAAAACTTCCTCAAACCACTCCAAAGGCTTAGAAATTGAGGTGTGATTTAATGCAGCCTCTTTGAGCGAAAACCATCGCTTGGTTTCAAGTAATTTGCCTTCAGTAGAAATCCTCATCAAATGGCCTGGAAGAAGTCGCCTCACTCCCTTAAAAACGGTGTTTTCTCCAGACACATATCTGTAAAAAAAGAGCTCATTAAGTGCAGATGAGTTAATGGTCTTTTCTAATCCTCCTGCAAAAAGAACTTTGGGTTCACTTCCAAAGACGAATCTGTATTGATCTTGTCCATAAAAAAGCGGTTTTACCCCAAATCTATCCCTAACTAAGACTAGCTCTTTTTTTGCTCTATCCAGAAAAGAAAAGGCAAAAAACCCATTTAATCTAGGTAAAACTGAAACCCCGTATTCGATCAAGAGGTATAGAAGGACTTCCGTATCAGAATGGGATCGAAATGAATATCCTCGCTCCGAAAGTTCTGGTTTGAATTCATTAAAATTGAAGATCTCCCCATTAAAAACGAGGATATAGCGTCCATCCTCTGAGCAATAGGGCTGATTTCCCGCTTCCGTCAAATCCAGGATAGAGAGCCTGCGATGAATGAAACCCAGATTTTCAGTAAAGTATTTACCTGATGCATCTGGACCCCGATGAAGGATACTATTCCCAAGAGAATCTAGATCCTGAGCAGTTACGTTTGTTGAGTTTTTATAAATAATACCTGCTATTCCGCACATGTATTTCTAGCGATAAATAATTAATCCAAATGGGAAACGAAATCCCTAAGTTTACCTGATTGCTGTCTGAAATCGTGATTTTCGATCAGAATGACGTCGATATCTAAAAAATATTTTGCTGCCTCAGTCAACACCAACTCTTGAATTTCGGCTGTGACAGGCTCTTTGACCCATATTTCCAACTTCCCTTTTTCGTACTGATGCGCTTGAAAGTCTATTGTTCGATGTTGATTGAAATAAAGATTCTTAAAAATATAGTAAAGGGTGAGGCTCGGGTAAATCTGATCTTTTCCAAATATTTTTTTGCCAATTCTGCCTGTCACTTCTCGTATGACAGGTGTCTCCATCCCACATGAACAGCGAAATGAATCTTCGGCCAATTCTATCTGATCTCCCAACTTATACCGGATCGAAGGGAATGAATAACTCTGCAAGTTGGTCACCATAATCCCTCCATCTTCTGGGTCTTTTTCTACAAAAACCCCCTCCATGTTGATGTGCATGCTTCCCTTTGGACATTCAAAAGCAATGATCCCCGACTCTGTAGAGCCATATTCATTGGCTATTGACATTCCATAGACTTTGCTTGCTATCGGTTGATAATGAGGAAATACTTTTTCAGAAGTCCCTTTTACCAACTTCAGTTGGTCAAATTGTGGCTTTTTATCCGCAATAAGGTTAGCCAATTCATAAATCATCGAGCTATACCCTTCAATTATATTTACTTTCTTGAGCTTAGGTAATAACTTCCTGAGCTTTTCCGGGTCATAATCAAAAAGTCTAAATCGATTGACCAAAAAGTCCATAAACCTCAATTTTAGTCTTTTGAGGGGTGCGGTATTATACCCCCAAAAGTACAGCTTTCGATCCCAAGGATTAGCCCCAAACCAACTGTATCCTCGCCATATAGATGCCCTATTGAAGGAATCCCAGGATTCGTCTCTGAAAAAAGTTAAGATTTCTCCTGAAGTACCTGAAGTCTCCACGAAGAACCTTTTTTTGAAAAAACTTGAAGGTGTGTGAATTTCCTTATTGAAATCGATTAATTCCCGTTTTTGGACGGGAGGGATTTTTCGAAATTCATCCAAAGACCACTTGTTTTCAGGATCGAATCCAATTTCCAAAAAACGTTTTTTATAAAATGTACTGTGTTGGTACGCAAAGATACAGAGCTGTCTTAACCTCGATTCATTCAGTTCTTTAAGCTGCTCATGGGAGAGTTTTTCTGTTTTCTTTAACTCGGAAAAATGCTGAAATATCGAAGGATTTCGGCGCTTTGCTCCTTGAAAATACAGCCATTTATGAAAGCCTGACATCCTAAAGTTTAATTTTGAAAGATCTCCAAATACCTATTCCAAATGGTATTCATGTTCTTTTGGAGATTTACATTTTCCTCAATAAATAATCTATTGGCCTTAACAGCAGCTTTGAAGACCTCCTGATTTTCGAGATAACTCGTCAGTGCATTGGCAATCTCGATTGGTGAGTTGACCGGTACCAAAAAACCATTTTCGCCATTTTTAATAAACGCCCGAGTGCCTGGCAAATCTGTGACAATCGGAAAACATCCAGTAGCCATTGCTTCAAACAAAGAAGCTGAAACCCCTTCAGTTTCTGGTACAGAAAGATAAATCGAGGCTTTGGATAACAAGGCTGGTAGTTCCTGATTTGGAATTCTTCCAGTAAAAGTAACCTGTTTCGAAAGATTCAATTCTTTTGTTTTTCTTTTAAGATGATCTGCTAGAAACCCATCTCCAACCATGATCAGGTTAAGTGACCATCCATGCCTATTTAACAGAGCCAAAGCATCTAAAATGTCCTCATGATGGTAGACCTCTGTAAAACTGCGAGTAACAATAGCTAGAGCGGGATCTTTTTTTTCAACCATCATATATTTGGTCAAATCTATCCCTTTGGGAAGGATCATTATTTTTCTCGGATCTGCTTTGGATTCGATCATCGCAGGAACCATCACTTCTCCCCAAGCATGAATTAGATCTACTTTTGAATAGACTGTTCGCTGCAAAATCCGCTTATAATAACCTGAAAAACCCGACTCTGGCCAAGCATCCGTTATTCCTTGCTGCGCAACAATTCGTTTTTTAGCTCTAACCAACAATGAGAACAAACCATAACTGGTAGCTCTCTCAGCCAAAACCAAATCATAAGTTTTGGTGAAATTGAGCACGATTATTTTCCAAGCAAATCCAAAAAATGCCAAAATCCTGTTAAATCGGGTCCTGGTGGTTTTTACTTCCAAGGTGTCTACCTTAATGCCTGAAACAGATTCAATACCCTTGATCCAGGTTTGAGCATCTGCCCGATAGGTTTCTCCCAAAAAGAGGATTGATTTAGGCTTATCCATTATTAGGTCAAATCAAGGTTTCCGATGACAGGCCTAGGATTCCAACCTAGTTCATTTCTTGCTTTGGCATCATCAAAAGTCAGAGAATCACTAAGTTTTGCCAATCTATAAGAGTTGATAGGAAGGATTGAAAATCGATCACCCAAATAGACCGCAATTCTCAAAAGCCAACTTGGAATTGTTTTTATTTTTTTTCCGTAGAAACTCCCCAAATAATCTTCCAACTCAGCAATAGTTGGATTTTCACCATCAGTAAGATTGAAGGTCCCATTTTTGGAGATAAGTGTCGGCACCAAGGATGCCACATCAGATGCTAAAACCATGGATTTTTTAGCATTCCCAGCACCAATCCTGAAATAATACCCTTTTTTAATTCCTCGAATCATTGCCCCCAGATTACCGGGAGTATTTTTTGCTCCTGCGACTAATGGAAGCCTGAGTATTATAAGATTCACACCTTTAGAAGTAGCCCAACCCTGTAAAAGTAACTCTGCTTCAAGTTTGCTTTTGGCATAGGGAGTTTCAGGTCTAGGTTCTGTTTTTTCTGAAATTCCCATTCCTTTTTCAAGACCATAGACCGCTACGGTACTAATAAATACAATTGTTTTAGGAAGAACACCAGAATTTTCCAATCCTGTGAGGAGGTTCTTTGTCCCAAAAAGATTTACCTGATAAAATTTACTCTCTTCCGCAGGGGTTTTGGGAATTCTGTGTGCCCATCCCGCATTATGAATGACTAAGTCTACAGGAGGCAAATTAGGAATCTCTATATCTAGACCACAACGAATGGAATTTGAAGATCCTCTCCCCAAGGTGATGAGTTCGTTTTGGAATTGCTCCTTTAAGTAGTAACCTAAGAACCCGCTGGCTCCTGTGAGTAGGGTTTTCAATTTAGGGTTTGTTGAATTCCTTTTAAAAACTTCTGAGACAAGTAATCTCGGCTAAATTCAGTCTTTGCCAATTGAAGTGCGTTATCACCCATTTTCTTTGCCAGATCAGGCCTTTGGACAAATAGTTTTAAGGCATGGGCAATGTCTTCTGGATGATTTGGATCTACGTTAATGCCACATTCGGTTTCTCTGACTAATTCTGCAATCCAGCCTCTCGTAGATTGGATGATAGGAACTCCGGCAGCAAACGAATCAAACATTTTATTGGGTGAGCTAGTGTGTAATACGGGCAAATCTTTAAAAGTGACAAAACTGGCCCTCGCTTGCTGAAGCCACTTGACCACCTCTACTTTTGGAATTAAACCAAGAAACCAAACTTTCTTTTCCAAGCCATATTCTTGTGTTAGCTGTTGCAGAAGTTCTTTTTCAGCCCCATCTCCAATAAATACAAATGCTATTTCAAGATCTTTTGCGGCCTTTATTCCCTTTAGAATCTGTCTGCAATCATCCATCAGTCCCAAGGAACCTGCATAAATAAAAATTGGAAGTGTTGGATCTAACCCCTTTGGGTAATGGGGTAAACGAGCATCTGAAGAAAATAAACTTACATCTGATGAGTTTGGAATGACTAAGGTCTTGACATTTCCTGAAACCTCCTTTACACCGGATTGCATTCCTGAAGAGCAAGTAACTACTACATCTGAATTGTTGTAGATCAACTTTTCAAATCCCAATGCAACACTTTTTGCCAAGGGATTAGAAAGCTTTCCAAGCTCTATACCTCCTTTTGGCCAAAGATCCCTAACTTCAAATACCAGTTTTTTTCCTCTAAACCATTTTGACATCAGCCCGGGAATAGCGGTAGTTATTGGTCCCGAACTAGAAATGACTACATCATGAGGCTCAGTCAATGCATAAAAAATTGAGACCAAGCTAAACCTTAGCGCATTCCATGCTCTTTTGACAAATGAATCCTTATTCGAATCTGGCGAATTGATGATAATCAAATTGACTCCCTCAATCGAACTCCTTTCGATGAATTTTTCAGCCCTAATATCAGATTTATAGTAGGGAGAAGTCACAACAGTAACCTCATTTCCTTCCATTACCCATCTTCTGGTAAACTCATAATATCTGGTACTCCAGCCACCTTTTGGAGTTCCGAAATACTGATAAAAAATCAATATCCTCATTTTGAAAATGCTCCCTATTAGAGCTTGACCACGGTTTGATTCACCTCATTCTTTGGCTTTACCTTCTGATTAGCTATACCTCGGATAAAAACCATACTTAACCCAATCGTCATAGGAGAAACAAAAGTTCTCATAGCAGCATGAAAACTGGTAAATACGCCAACCACAAAAAGTGCAGTTACTACCCCAACTAAGGCTGGGTTGGGATTGGATCTTGGTAGCTTAAGCCCATAATTAACCAAAATAAGAAAGTAAATTACCCCAAGAAGCCCATGTTCACCCAAAAGGCGGCTTAATTCTACGTGAGCCACCACACCCGTCATTTTTTCTCTCAAATATTTAGAAGCACCCGCGCCAACACCCAAAATCGGGTTTTCCAAAAACAAATCAATATCCCCTGTAAATATGTCAAATCTTCCAGAGGTAATGGTATTTAGTGATTTCTGTTTGGATCCAGATACTGTGCCAGCGGTCTCACCTTGATACCTGAGCAAAAGCATTCCATCGGTAAGTCGATTTACAGCAAAAAAGACCCCCATGATGAGAATAAACGATGGGATGAGGTATTTCCCTATCCTAGGTAGGTTGTATTTCCTTATTTGCCAAGTTTTGGCATTTCTCAAAACAACTAGTAGGACAAAAATCCCTAAAAATCCAGTCACCATTCCTCCTCTGGAGAAGGTCAATAAACCTTGAAGGATAAAGACTGCCAGTAAAGTGGTATCTAACCATCGATATCCTGTCAGTTTCCAATTGTTAATCCAGAAAATAAATACCAGAAATGAAGCCAGACCCAGTCCAGTCGAAACTTGATTCGAACCAAAGCCACCACTAGTTACCATGTTTGCACCTAACTCAAATTCTACGTCACCAAGATCAGGAGCTTTAAAAATAGCGTGAGCCAATACAGCCACCATTGGATAAATCATCAAAATTATCAGATTCATAAACATGGTTCTGGAGAAGCGCTTGCCTTTAAAAAAGAGAATTGCCAAAGCAACATTGAGTGGACCTAGAAAATTAAAAATCATGTCAAGAAAAGAAACTTGACCTGAAAGATCCAATATAGCTCCTGGGATGAGGGCCAAGGCCATCCATAAAGCAGGCCATTGGCTAGTCCTATATTTCAAAATCCCGATTACAAGAAGAATGAAAAATAGATATTTCCCCATCTCATATGGGATATATGGAGAGGTTTGGGCCATACGGGCAATCAGCTCAAAAGAAACCAAATACACCATCATCGCAGCATATATGGATGGTGGAGTCGATGGCCGAAGAACTTGAACCATGGATGTAAAAAAACTTAGGTAAAACCAAATGATCAGCGGGAAAGGACTTAGCAAGGATGCAAAACCCAACAAGGCATGAATGCCCATCCAAAAAAGAACTGATCTATAATTTAAAAGGTATTTAATCACAAACTTGAATTCAGTACGATAGAAACCTTACTTGGCGAATAATCTTTCCTTTAACTTTTTAGGCCATTCTTTATCCATACATGGCTTCTCTATCCAGATGAAAAATAGAGCAGAAATCACCATCAATAAGACCAACGCTATAGTGAAATGAAAATAAAAGTTTGAACTGTAATTCTCAAAAAGGAAAATAGAAGGGGAAATCTTTACTATCAATCCAAAGAAGGCTAAATGCAACAGGTAAATTGTATAACACATCCCTCCTATAAGATAAACTAGTGGTCGAGTGTAAAGCCAGTTATGAATTGAGCCTTTAAAAACTGACAAAAACAAAATAAAGATGGAAACATTGAAAATCAATTGATTATAAAAGCCAGCCTGAGGTTTATAAAACATGAAAAGAGAGATGCATGAAACTAGTCCAATTACATCCCATATCAGGCTTTTCTTTTTTAACCATTCTCCCCGGATTAAGAATAAGTAACCAAAACCAATGCCTATTGAAAAATGACTGAAGTAGCCTGCAATATTGGCCATCATTCCATATGGCCCCTCATTTAGAATCCATCCTCTCATGTAGATGGAACCAAGAAATAAGGAAATAAGTACCCAGAATGCCAGCTGTCGACGGTTGGGTTTTAAAATGGCCAACGCTAATATGGGAATGAGAATATAAAATTGCACCTCCGTCTCTAGACTCCAGGTTACAGGATTAATAATGGAATATTCATTGAAAATCACCGTATGCAAATACACCAACGTGGCAAAATAATGAGGAAGCAATTGTCCAAAATCTGCTCCTAAAACCACCACGTGGACTAGTAGAAACCCTGTAATGGCCACTAAAAATGGTGGCTCAAGCCTAGTCAACCGACGAATAAAATACTGTTTGATAGAGATAGATTTACCATTGAACCAGTATTGCTGAATAAATGGAACACTCAAGATAAAACCGCTAATTGCGAAAAACACCTTGACACCCAAATCCAATCTGGAAAACCACCAGCCAGCAGTAGTCATATCACCGTCTACCCAATCCATGGTTACTTTTCCTTCTATTTCTTTTGAAAAAAGATAATGGAAATGAAATACGACTACAGTCATGATTGCTAAAAATCTGAGACCATCTATCTCAGGAATAAAGCCTTTTCCAGTGGTAGTTCGCCTGAAAACTGAAATCCAATTCCCCATTTAAACGAGTTGAATTTTTGGAGAAATCAAAGTTTGATAAGCATTCCAAAAGCATTCTTTTCCAAATTCATGCTCGACCTTCTTTTGCAGCCGCTTACCTCTTTGAATTGCATCTGGATAATTAGTAAGTACCTCAAGCATTGATCCTGCAAGTTGGCTAGAGTTCTTTGGACTCACTACCCAGCCAAACTCTTCACTGGGAATAACTTTTTGGCAATCACCCACATTGGTACAAATCACTGGCAAACTGGCGAGTCCATATTCCAAAAGAGCAACCGGAAGGCCTTCAGATTCTGAGCTAAGGATACCCACATGAGACTTTGCCAAGTAAGATTCTACAGATGTGGATGGGCCTATCAATTGGATGTATTCCTCCAATCCGTGGCTAGAAATCTCATCCTTGACTTTGGCAATCCACTCAGTATCAATCCACTCCCCTACCATCAAGACTTGAAATTTTTGGATCTGAGAAGTAAGAATCTTAACCGCCTTTATAAGATTGAGTTGATCTTTTTGAGGCCTAAAATTCGCCAAATTCAGAAATGTAAAAATTTCAAATTTATCTTGAGTCTTTAAGTTGAGCCAAGGAAAATTTCCTACAAATAGGATATCCCGTTCCCTTCCAGAAAGTTCTTTTCTCCAATGATTTTCCAGCTTTTCATTGACAACCATGAGTTTATTGATCCATCGGGCAAAAAACTTCATTTCTCTTCTTGGATAAACATCTAACTGATCACTTAATCCAAAATGATCATGCCAAACAAGGAAAAAATTAGAGGTCAGCCACTTGATCGCTACAGCCCAGTAAATGGAAGTACTATGAGCGTGTACCAAAGTCGGACCGCAGGTTTGAACAAGACGCCATAACCTAAAAAAGGCGAATAGGTCATAGAATGCTTTTTTATTTAAAAAATGAACAATTACACCCTCCGGAATTTGAGCTTCAAGCCCTCCGCCTCTACGAGAAACAATTAAATGGCTTTCCCAACCCTTTTCTGAAAAAACTGCGGAAATATTGATACTCATCCGCTCTGTCCCTCCCATGGAGAGCGTGTCGACAATTTGAAAAAATACCTTTTTTCTCACCCAACCACCAATTTTTTGATTTCTGACTCAAATCTTTCCAAGGTAAATTGCCTAGACCAGTCCATGGCTAGTTGTGATTTTTGAGTATATGATATTCTGTCTTGGAGGTAATGATGAAGTTTATCGGCGATCTCCTGAGCATCTTTTTTAACCAAATCTCCCCTTTCCCCATTTCCAATCATGTAGGGTACGCAAGAAACCTTCGTAGTAAGCGGTAAGCAACCCCAAAACATTGCCTCTGCTACAGCTTTCGGCCAACCTTCAGTCTCAGAGGCAAATACCAAGAAATGACTTTTTTGGTAGGCGTCTTTTAGCTCCTGAGAAGATACATTTCCATGAAGGATAATTTGGTGTTGAAGCTTTTCTGATTTGATGAACTCTTCAATCGCCCTTCTTTCTGAACCTTCTCCATAAAGATGCAGTTCGCTTACAATCCCCTTTTCAGCTAAGGATTTTACGGTATGACAACTGATCATAGGATTTTTACCTGGATGTAGGCTGCCTACAAAGATCAATTGAAGAGTTTCCTGAAGGATTCGAGTAGTTACAGGAGTTTTTTCCTGCTCAGAGTAGCTTGCTGTAAAAAAATCAAGGAGATTTTTATTTGGCTTACCCCACTTTCCATAGACCAAGACTTGAATATTCTTAGTCAAAAATTGACTGGCAAGAATCTTTCTTTGCCACTTATAGGTTAGCGGCTGAGGACTTTCCGGATCCCAATTACCTGCATATTTCGCAGTTTTCTTTTTTTTCGGAAATAAGATTTGAGCCAAAGCGCCGATCAATCCCATATTACCAGGACATCGAAGGTGGATATGGTCCGCTTTCGCCATTTCTGAAAAGACCTTTTGAAAAATCGAGGGCAGTGAAAAAATCGTTTGGAATCTAGATCTCCAAGACAAAAGATTGAATTCTGGCACTTCTACGAAGGTGATCTTCTGATGCTGATATGACAAATCAATCGGATCCGGAGAAACATGCTCGATTTTGGGAGCAAGGATTACCACCTCGTCTACATACTTCAGCCAAAGATTCATTTCCTTGACATATGGGCCATAAGCAAAAAAACTACTTCCTACTCGCTTATGAACTACATGGGAAACGATCAAAAATCTCATCTGAAATTCAAACCCGCTCTAACCTTTTGATAAAACTCTAAATTTTGAGGCAGGATGTATTTAATATTAAACTGCTGATTAACCTTAATTTGGCCAGCAATCGCCCTTTTTTGCATTTCAATTGGGTCAGAAAATACTTCGATGATCTGCTGTGCAATACTCAAAGGACTGTGTGGGTCACATAACCAACCCGATATTCCATGCTCCACTACTTCAGGCCCCGGACCTAGTGATGTATATATCACTGGACGTTTCATAGCCATAGCTTCTGGAGCTACTAATCCTAAAGTCTCAATATGAGAGGGGAAAATACAGCAATTTGCCTTAGCATAAATCTCAGGGAGGTCCTTTTGGTCCACAGGTCCATGAAAGAGAACATGGTTTAAGATCGCTGGAGATAATTGAGATTTGAGGTAAGAAAGGTAAGATTTGCCTTTAGGATCATTCCAATCCCTTCCATAGACATGAAGAACGGCTTGAGGGAAGGCCTTGACGACCGACTCCATTGCTAAGCACAGTTGGCGAATTCCTTTTTTTTCAATTAAAGTTCCAGCAAAAACAAGACTGTAGGGTTCAATTTTAGAAAAATCCTGTCCTTCAAACATTCCAAGATTAATCGGGTACATGATCACTTGAACAGGCTTATTATTCAAAAAAAGCAACTTAGAAGTATGTTGAACTACATAATTGGAAACACCAATGAATCCATCCGCCTTCTTAAAGGATCGTTTTTCTTGGTATCCTTTCCATAGGTTAATCTTTCTGTTTTCACCTTCTGCGAAAAAATGATGCCCGCCATGAAGACGGATGATATAAGCGATGTCTTTCCTTTTGGTAATGAATGCGAAACTTAACTCAGAACCTTCCACAATGTCGATTGGATTGTTCTGATGAAGGGTTTCGATTTCTCTGTCAACAGCACTGTAATTATGGTACCAAGCTAATCCTCTTCTATAGGAAAAAGGGGTATAGATAATGGTGACCCCTTCTCTTTCGACTACCTCCCTCTCTCCATCAGTACCATTAATTACGGTAACCTTATGGCCCTCTTTGGCCAATGCTGGGCAAATCACTTTAAGAAAACTTCCAATACCACCATGAGCTTGACCAGGTTTCGGATATTCATTTGTCAGGTAACACAGGTGCATAAATCAATTTTTGGTGTTTGCCATACTTGAAAATACCTCAGCAATTCGGATTGCAGAAGACTTTTCTGGATTGGGCTCTACTATTTTATCAAACCACAGCTTACGGTCAGGAGCTATTTGATCCGGATTTTCCAAAGCGGTTTTTACTTGTTTGAGAATTTCACTTTTGGAGTAGATATAACCGACTGCCTTCCAATCACCCATCGATCTGAAATGCTGAAATTGATAGATAGTATCTACTGAAGCATCTTGTCTGATGCCTTCATGGTCATATCTCAAATAGAGACCTACATTACCGAAAACAGAAAAATCCAAAGCCATTGTTGATCCCATATTGACTACCACCTTACAGTGATACGCTAGATTTACCAAAAGCTGAAGATCCTCAAATAAAGGAAAAAAGCTTCCCCAATGATCTCCCTGAACCCATTTAGGGGGGATTAATTTAATATTCGGACAAGCGTTGAGAACGGATGAAAATCGATCTATTGGCTCTACTGGTACAGGACGAAAAAGAAGCTGAATACCTGCTTCGTTCACTAATTCTTCAGCTACATCTCTCAAAAACTTAGGATCATCCGGAGAGGTAAACGTATCACATCCTGAAAAACAAATCCACTCTTTTGAAAGATCTAAGCCATATTTTTCAGCAAACTCCTGCTTAGAAAGTAAAAGTTCCTTTTTAAAATAAAAGTCAAACTGGGGAGATCCAGTAATTGAAATTTTATTCTCCGTTATTTCAGGATAGTAATTTAGCAGCTCCTCTTTCATGTACTGACTCCACACCAAGTATCGATCTACCCGAAATGGGAGTCTTCCTTTTGGTAAATTATCCCAAGAAAAAATGGCTGTTGCAGTTGGGATGCCCAACGATTTTGCAGCTTGAATGGCTGCAGTCACTGAAAATACACGTTGATGAGTACAAAATAATAGGTCAGGTTTGATCTTCTCTAAGATATTGCGAGCATCAATCATTTCATCCGATCTTTTAAGCAATCTAAATCCTTGTGATTCTACAACTTCAATTGCCTTATAGGTCGAAATTCGCTTACCTAACCATTCTGCAGCTTTATTAAGTAGTTTACCTTTTGTAGAGGAAGCTGCACCTGACCAATTGGTTAAAATGGTAGAATTATTCATTTTAGTGGCATTCAGGCGAATCCTTGCGTATCGTCCTGCCTCTCTTAACCATTGAATTAAAATTCCATTTGGCTTGTGCTCGAATTGGTATTGCTCCAACTTAATTCCAAGTCTATTTTCCACCAATTGGCTCAATTGAGAATCCAGACTATGCCAAAGTACGACTTGGTGACCTTCTTTCTTTAAAATTTCAAGAAGATCAGAATATAGATAGTTTCTAATTCCGACTCCGTCAGGAATCAACAAACAAATACGCATTAATGAATAGGTTATTTAAAAGAAAAGTGGACTTCTCTTTTGAGGTGAAATACTCGCAGCCAAATTTCCAAAACCAATGCAGAAAACAAGACTCTTGCCAGCGATTGCTGAGGTATTTGACGATGTTGGTTTAAGATTTTCAATAGGCCTACAGGATTGAAGTTGAAATAGGTCTCTGAGAGAGGCTCTTTTAAAAAGCCTTCCAAAATATCACCCCATGAGTGTTGCAAATAGGTCATATATGGTATTGAAAAACCTTTTTTGCTTCCCCTATGTGGATATCCTGCAAAATCCTGATAGATAGATTTTGTAATTTCCTTATCGATTTGATTTGGCATTAACGAGTTTAAATCACTTTCAAGAGATAAATTCACCAGCCTGTGATCTAAAAAAGGTGCTCTTACTTCCAGCGAACTTCTCATGGCTGCGGCGTCAACTTTAAACAAAAAGTCCCCGGGTAGTCTTGTAAGTAAGTCAACACCAAAAGATAGTTTTTCAGGATTTCCCTGATATTCAGAAATCAGTTCCTCGGCCACATGAGAAACATAGTTTATAGGAACACCAGATTTAAAAACCTCTTTAAAACAACCTGAAAGGTTATTTTTCATGTAATAACCTTTCCAGCCACCCAGCTTAAATCTATTTTTATCGGAAAGGTATTTGCCTATTTTTTTTTGGGGCAGATTTAACAAAGCATTTAAACCAAGTTCTCCACCAAGAATCGGATTAGTTCCATAAGATTTGTAAAGATTAGGTTTATTGTAGGATCCAAAAACCTCATCACCGGCATCCCCAGACAACATAACTTTGGTATGTTTAGAGACTGCCTCAGTGACCAAGTGAGTGGGAATAACTGAAGCATCTGCAAGAGGCTGAATCGATTTAAAAAGCTTAGCCAATATTGAAAGTGCTCCCGGATCCACATGAACCACCTCTTGTCTGATATTTAGCTTTTTCGCAAATTCTTTAGCATCAGAAGTTTCATCGCTTGATGGATCTCCTGTGGACATGGTTACAGCCAAGATATCTGGTTTGATTTCCTTGGCAATAGCCGAAATAACAGAAGAATCGATACCTGAACTCAAGAAAGTGGCTACAGGCACATCGGCATGTAGTTCTTGATCAACAATATCATATAACAGAGATTTAACTTGCTTTTTAAGCGAAGTAAATCCAATTGAAGAAGTTACTTGTTTAGGAAATGAATAATAAGTTGAAAAATTAAGATCACTACCATCAAGAACCATTTGAGAACCAGGAGGAAAGATGCTTACTTCAGAATAGATCGAATGATGAGGATTTATAAACATATTCTCCATCAAATCCACCACTGCAGATTGATTGATGGTAAGTGCCCGAGTATATAGCTCAGCTAATGCACCTAATTCAGATGCAAACAAAAATTCTTCGTCAGTATGGATGTAAAAGAAAGGCTTTTCTCCGAAACGATCTCGAGCTGCAAATACAGATTGATTTTGATGATCATATATCACAAAAGCAAACATGCCAATCAGATGCTCACAGATAGTCTTACCATAATGCCTAAAAGCTGCCAAAAGAACTTCTGTATCCGAGGTAGTAATAAAGTGGTAACCTAATGACTTTAATTCCTTTTTTAAACTTAGGTAATTATATATCTCCCCATTAAAGACAATGGTCAATCCCAGATCTTCATTATAGAATGGCTGATTGGCGGATGAGGAGAGGTCAATAATGGAAAGCCTATTGTGACCTAAAGCCACTTTAGAATTTGCCCAAATTGACTTAGCATCTGGCCCTCGATGAGCTTGCAATTGCAGCGACTTCTCTAGCCTATTCAGGTGGCTTGGAGTGAGGTCATTCTTTAAACTTAGTATACCCGCAATACCACACATATCAGGAAACCAACGCTTTTAAATATCTTTTTTCCCAATTTTCAAGACTCTGAAATCCATCAAGCAGATTCTTGTTTGGGAAAAAGTCATCTCTTTCTTTCCAAGCAATATCAAACGCTGCTTCCCACTCCTCCAATATGTTTGGATGATGAACCAATAATGCTCCGGGCAAATTACTGATTACCTCAGGGATACCTCCCGAATTTGCTGCAATAATACGGTTTCCGCACTTTGCAGCTTCAGCGAGCGAAAGCCCGAACCCCTCCTTCCACAAAGAAGTAAACGCATAAAAATCTCCTATTTGCAAAAAATAAGGGAGTTCATTATTAGGGATCTTACCCAAATACCTGATGTTTGGAATGTCTTCTGAAATGGGTGACTCCGAACCAATAACTATAATTTCCAAGCCTTGAAACTTAGGGATTATCCGTTTTAAAAGCTCTTTAAATAAATGAAACCCCTTTTTAGGCCGCGGATTGGATAACCAAATCAAAATCCTTGATTCGGGATTATATCCCAATTCAACTTTTCTTGCCATTTTTTCATTTTGAGATAGCGGAAAAAATCGGGTAGAATCTACTCCATTGCCTACTACAGATACAATAGGTGTAAAGACTTCATTTCTTTCTACCGATTCCTCATAGCCTAAATTTGTTAAAAAAAGAACTTTATCAACTTGTTGCGACCATCCCCCACCAAAAAGAAATGAGTGCCCATGAAAAGAAAATACAAGTTCAAAATCAAATCCTTTGGACTTAAGTCTAGCGAAAGCTTCCAGTAGGATAAGATCATCCATGATCAGCACTTGGACCTTTTCGCGATGAATATCCAGCGCTAAAAATCTATTTACAAATTGTCTAGAAACATGGGAAAGGATATGCCAACTTCTAAATCTTGCAGGGAAAAATGGAATCCACTTTTTCTTCTCGCAGAAAATAAAGGAGTCATTAGGTCTTTCTGTTGGAGAAAGAATAAAATCAAAAAAATTCGGATTATTTTCTATTAACCTCGTAATTCTATTAGTCCAACTACCAATTCTAGTAGAAGGAAGAGGTGTGTTAGAAATTAAAACTCTCTTCAAAATAAAAATTAAAATTCTTGGAGTTCAACCATCCTCTTGAACTGAGGATTGGATTCCAAAAGACTCTCGAAATTATTTGAATCAATTATTTGCCCTTTAGACATTAACGAAATAACATCTGCCTTCCTAACCGTACTTAATCGGTGAGCAATTATGATCATGGTAAATTTCCCCATGAGCATATCGATATTATCCTGAATTTGTCTTTCAGTCTCAGAATCTAAAGCAGAAGTTGCTTCATCAAAAATTAAAATATCCACCTCCTTAAATAATTCCCTAGCTATAGAAATTCGTTGCTTTTGCCCACCACTAATCAAAATACCATTATCACCAAGCTTCGTTTGTTCTTGATCAGGTAACCCTAACACAAAAGCATCCAAGTTAGAAAGCTTTATGGCTTGATTAAATCTAGATCTAGTCTCTAGATTATCAGGCGCCCAAAGTGTTACATTATTAAAAATCGTATCATTGAAGATCACTGGTTCTTGGGTAATATATCCAAACCTTTTTCTGTAAGTAGAAAGATTTACCAAGCTCCTATTTTCATGGTTAACTATTACATTACCCTCTGTTGGAGTCAACAATCCTATAATGAGATTAACCAAAGAAGTTTTACCACTACCACTTTCTCCTACGAATGCATAAGTTTTAAGAGGTCGTAATTCAAGTTGTATATTTTTTAATACTTGAAATCCATTTGGATAGGAAAAACTAATATTATCGAGTTTTAGGGAATCTATTCTCTTTAATTCATTATCCAAAGGAAATGATTCTGCACCTTCTTTGAATTCATCAATTAAATCAACAGAAGCTCTCAGTCCTCCAATATTGGAAATAAATCCTTGCCAACTTCCCTGCAGAGTTACTATAAAATTTAATGCTCGATAAAGAAACATTAAACTCAGCATTATAGTGGCAATCGTACCACCGAAGTAATTAACTTGAATGGCAATAATCAAAACTACAACGGATAAAATCATTGGCTCACGAGCGCTTGACATAATTGCATTGTATATTCCTATTTTCCGTTGATTATGCTCAATTCTATCAATTATATCCTTTAACTTTTCTTTATAGGAAGAAAAATAATCAGTCGCCTTCAAATATTTGAAATTATAAACTGATTGAACCAAGAAAGATTGATAAGTATGACCCAAATTAGAAAGGCCCACTGAGGCTATTTCAGTATTCCTAAATAGAACCCGAAAAACAAAATTAGATAAATAACCACCAATACTAACAAGAATGGCAAATTGAAAGTTAGACAACATAGCTAAACCTATGTAAACCAAAAGTAAAACAGCGTGTTGAACAGAATTGAAGTAGGCCAAAAAACCATAAGTTAATTTAATACCCTCAGAACCAAGTACATTTTGAACTTTACCAGAATCTAGTTTTAAAAAGTTTCTATAATCTAGATTACTAAGACCATCCACTAATTGGTTTCTAAGGTTTTTTACAAATTGATTTTGGAGTTTGATTTTATACCATCCATCAATAAATTTCAAAATCGCTTTCAATATAAAAAGAACAACCAATACAATTATAACAGTGGTCAGGTTGAGATTAAGTCCAATTATTCTTAACCAATCAATTAAAAATTGAAGTTCTCCCATAGATTGAGATGACTCTAGATTCCCACCATCTGCTGCCAGTTGGAATACAGGAATGAACATTGCCAATCCAAACCCATCTAGAAGCCCCACAAAAATGCTGAATGATATCAACACGATTGACCTATATCCCAAATAGGAATAAAAGAAAAAAAAGTGTCTGAAGTACTTTTCAAGTAATAAAGATAACTTATTCATTTTAGATCAAGCTCGATGCTTGAAGATTATTGTCTTTAATTTGTAATATAGATTATATTTTAATCTTTTAAAGAAACCGAAGCTAATCTTTTCATTATGTGTGCCATCATAGGCATCATAAGCTGGGTAAGCTGGCCAAAGATTTAATTCACCAGCATCTAAAAGGTATAGAAAGACTGCTTTCATCAATACATATTCCATGAATACTTTCTTGCTTTCATCAAGATACTTTTCAACAGATGGAATAAAATAATTAAAATAAAAAGTCTTTTTCATTATCATCAATCTAGAGTCTGCCCATTTAAGGTTTCTAGTAGGATTAACATAAACTTCTTTTGAAACAAAATTAGTAGGTATTATAACATCATTTATGTTCTTAATAACATATCGCCCCGTTATTTTAATCAAGTAATCAACTTCCTTGAGGAACTGAGAATTAGACATCGCATAATGAAATATTTCGACTTCTCCATGTGATTTACCCAAATGACTTACCTTTGAAAGGAAACTCATGTATTCCAAGGTATCAAATTGCTTTTTAAGATCAATTATTAATCTGGAATATGTGTTAGAATTTTCAATAAAAACAACACGATAACCTTGCTCTAAGTAAAATTTTACAGCCTTAAAATAATCAATTTCTCTTTCCTTCACATCATTTCTACCATTTGGCTCAAGAACACCCAAAGGTTTAATTGTAGCAGTTAAAAGAATGACATAACTCATTTTATTGGGGAATAAACAATAATTAGGACAAGAAAGTAAACTTACAATTAAAAGGTAATTAAATCAGTCACTTATTTTTAGTTGTTTCTTAAATCGAAACACAAACTAGCTACGATTTCTTTCTGAAATATCTATTTAAAAAGTTATATTTCTCATTTTTATCATCATCATAGTATCCATATCCATAACCATAGGTATAACCATAGCCATAGGTAACATTACTTCCATCCACACCGTTAAATACTGCATATAAATTCTTTAGCCCCTTACTAGTTTTTAGACCATTTAAAGCCTCTACGAATGTCCTTTGACTGTAGTTTTGTCTAAATACAAACAAAGTAAGGTCTACATAAGGCAACAGATCAATAGTTTCACTTACTAATCCAATTGGTGGCGTATCAAGGATCACAACTTCATAATTATTTTTAAGCTCTGTTATGAGATCTCCAAAATTCTTTGTGAAGAGTAATTCAGCCGGATTTGGAGGAGTAGGACCTGATACTAGAATATCTAAATTATCATATTTTGATTTACTAACCGCTTTATCCCAATCTATTTGTCCACTCAAAACAGTAGAAAGTCCAACTTCATTAGAAATTCCAAAGTCATTAAAGATTCTTGGCTTTCGCATATCACAACCAACCAACACGGTCTTTTTACCTGTCAAGGAGTAGACAGAAGCCAAGTTCATTGCACAAAAAGTTTTTCCTTCGCCCGAGATAGTAGAAGTAACCATTACAGTAAGTTGATTTTCATTTGGCGCAGCAAATCGAATGTTGGCTCTGAGTGATCTGAAACCTTCTGCCAATCCTGACTTTCCTTGTTCCAATACTACAAGATTTGACTTCTTCTTATTGTAAAGAATTGTAGAAAGCAAGGGAATTCTAAGTTTCTTTTCCAAGTATGACACATCCTCAATTCTGGTTCTAGTTAATTCCCTAATTAAAAGAACTAAAATTGGAATAATAAAACCGATAAAAATACCAAGCGAATAATTTCGAATCGGAATTGGACTAACCAGGTATCCGCCAGTAGCAGGTTCAATAATTTTATTTTCTGCCTTGTTTGATGCTTTAGTAATGGCTGCCTCGGCCCTTTTCTCCATTAAAAAATTATAGATATTTTCATTTAGAGCAAACTGCCTTTGAATCCTGATTAAATTCTGTTCCGTTTCTGGAAGATTCCTAAATGAGCCTTCTATTTGAGAAATCCTTGATTTCAAATCCTGAATTAAAAGTGCGGAATTACTATCTACATTTTTTAATAATACCTGTATAGATCTGTTAAGCTCTTTAATCTTGTTTGACGTAGCCTGAACAACAGGAGCCTGCTCGGTTAGTGTTGCCAATTGTCTAGATTTATCGACTTGAAGCTCCATTAAATTAGAAATCAAGGAATTCAAAATCGGATCATCTATCCCAATTCCAGATGGTACAACCAAATCACTGTATTGCTCTCTTTCTAAATAACCTGATAAATTTCGGTAATAAGTCCTTTTAAATTGTTCCTGAGAAAGCTGGGCCTCTAAGTCAGTCAATTGTGTAAATACGGAAGAACTCTCAGTTTCAAGATTGTAAATTTTATTAGAGGATCTGAATGTTTGAAGTTGATTTTCAAATTGTCTTAAACTATCAGAAACTCCAGCAACTTGACTATCAATAAATCGGACTGTATTAGATGCTACTTCATTCTTTTCTTCTAATTCAAGGAATAAGTAAGTTTCCATCAATTTATTGATATAAACTTCACCTTTTCTTACATTCGGAGTCTGTAGACCCATTTCCAAAATTGTACCCTCTTTTTGAGAATTTTCAACAATTAGTTTGCCCGCATACTCCCCAATTAAAGATTCTAGATCTCTGAATTTTACCAAAATTTCACCTTCTGAATCAGCGCTTGTCTTGGTGACTTTAATTTCAAAATTGTTAGTTTTGATCCATTCACCAAATGCATACTCAGTAGGTTCTGGGATTATTTCCAGCCTAGCCTTTGAGCCATCAGGCAGGTATTTTATATAATCTTTATCCTCAAAAGAGAGCGAAAATTTTTGCTCATTTGTCCATCTTATTGTAAGAAGACCCTGAGTAATCTGAGGCTGTTTCCAATTTACTTCTACCAAAATTGGTGTATTTTGGTAAAGCTCATTATTAATAAAAGTGCTTTTCGTATAATATTCAACATTGAAGTCCAGCTGTCTTAAAGTGGCTTCAGCGATAGGTCTTGACTTTAGGATTGTAATCTCATTTACCAGTCCATTCTTTACAGTACCATCTATGCCGGGGCTACTGAATAGGTTGAATTGCCCTTCTGTATCTTTCACAAAAAATAATCCTGACACTCTGAAAACCGGAGTAGTCATTCTTGTATAGATATAGGAACCTACAAAAAATATTAATATTGATACAAGAATAATCGGCCAAATCCGAATTATCTTGGGAATTACAGATCGAATATCAAAAGAACTTTCTTCATTAAAAAATTCTTTCTCTTCGGAATCAAGGCTCATAGTTTTAATTATTCTGGACTAAAGTAAGTATTAAGGCAATTGCGGTAATTGAGGTTGAAAGCAAGGTAAGGGTTTCAACTAAGGTACTTCCTGCACCTATTTCCCTCACCTTCATGGGTTCAGCATAGATTAGATCATTAGGCTTTAGCCAGTAGTATTCAGATGTAAGTAAACTTCTATCCAATAAATTTATCTTATGGATTTGGGAGCCATCTGGATATTGTCTTATCAAAAGTACTTCGTTCCTTTTAGCCAACCTGCTCAAATCACCTGCAAAAGCTATGGCTTCGAAGATGGTAACTCTATTTTGAAGAATAGTGAACTTACCAGAATTATTGAACTCACCAAGCGCGCTGAATCTAACTCCACCTAATCGCACCCTTACAAAATACTCTCCTTCCTTAACATATTTTTTCACTTCCTCTTCAACCAAAATCTTTGCCTGCTCTATAGTCAGACCTTCTAACCTCACTTCTCCAATTAAAGGTAATTCAATTTTACCGTCATCATCAATTGTAAAGCCATTCATAAAAAAGACATCCCCAACACTTTGACCTCCAGCCATTTGATTCATTACCTGATCATTACTTGTCGCCATGAGTAATCTATTGAGATCTTGATCAGTTGTTTTGACATTTACTTCTACGATATCATTGACCTGCAGTAAGTATTGTTCTGTCTGATAAGGATACTTTACGCTTGATTCTACAAGGGGAGTAGTGCTCCCTTCTAACTCTTGCATGTAAACAAGCTTTTTATTTGAGACGCACGAATTCAATATTATTAGGGAAATGCAGAACAATAGAATTAATCGAAGTTGCTTTAGAATCATTTGAATTTGGGTAAAGTGGTTTTCAAAAATATGAATTTATCAAGATTATAAAGTTCAATTTACTTCTAAAAATCAAAGTCTTGCATCAACTTCAGATTTTGGTAAAAATCCTTTCACGTCAAAAATTACTTGATTGCGATTTTTTCTCAATGATAATGTACGGAATTGATTATGGGAAACCGCCAATACAATAGCTGAATAGTCAGATAATTTAGGAACTTGATCTGCTGATGTAATAAAAATTCCATACTCTTTTTGTACTTCCTCTGGATTAGCCCACGGGTCGTACACATCAACATCCATATCAAATGACTTCAATTCATTGTAAATGTCAATTACTCGTGTGTTTCTGACATCAGGACAATCTTCTTTGAATGTAAAACCTAATATTAAAACTTTCGAATCAATAACTTTCAGATCTTTTCTCATCATGAGCTTTATGACCTCTGTAGCCACATATTTTCCCATACTGTCGTTTAAGCGCCGACCTGCCAGAATAATTTCTGGATGATATCCAACTTCTTGCGCTTTTTGAGCCAAATAAAAAGGATCAACTCCAATACAATGTCCTCCAACAAGTCCAGGTTTGAATTTGAGAAAATTCCATTTTGTACCCGCTGCCTCCAAAACTTCATGAGTATCAATTCCAAGCAAGTTGAAGATTTTTGACAGCTCGTTAACGAATGCAATATTGATGTCACGTTGAGAATTCTCAATCACTTTCGCAGCCTCAGCTACTTTGATAGAAGACGCCTTATGAGTGCCCGCTGTAATCACCGTTTTGTAAAGTTGATCCACATATTCAGCAACTTCAGGTGTACTTCCAGAAGTGACCTTTAGAATTTTGGAAACTGTGTGTTCTTTATCTCCCGGATTGATTCGCTCAGGAGAATACCCAGCAAAAAAATCGACATTATACTTTAAACCAGACACTTGTTCAAGTACAGGAACACATTCATCCTCAGTAACACCCGGATAAACGGTAGATTCATAAATGACCACGTCACCCTTTTTCAGGTATTTTCCAATGTTCTCTGAAGCCTTTAGCATTGGTGTCAAAACTGGCCTATTGTGCTTATCGGTAGGTGTAGGAACGGTAACAATGTAAACATTACAGGATTTAAGTTGCTCAGGATCACATGTTGGCAACAAACCTATTTGCCCGATTTTAGGGGAGTTGGAAGCTAAAACGGATTTCAACAGATCGTCTTCCACCTCAAGAGTATGATCATTACCCTTGAGAAGTTCACCCACCCTTTTTTTATCTATATCAAACCCAATGACAGGAAACTTTTTTGCGAACTCAACTGCCAATGGAAGACCTACATATCCTAATCCAATTACAGCAATTTTTGAGTCTTGTATAGATGTTAACATTTTAGATATTAATGTTTTAAATAGGATTTAACTTTAGGCAATGATTAGATTAACTTTCATAATAAACTGCTTAGACTTATAACCCATTAAGCTATTTATTTCATTTTTCTTCCAAAAATTCAAAGCTCCGCCATCTCAGTCCCAAAAGAAAGAGTTAGCCTTTTTATAAAACGAACCATACGATCAACAAAAATCTCCTACGTAGATAGCCAAAAGGACTCCGGGGAGAAGTGATTCGAAAAATAAATGAGTACCAAAGTTACTCATTTTACTTCTTGGCTTGCCTTTTCGATTGATAAATGTTTGTCCTCATTTAGAAGGAGTAAACCAAATTTAGATTAGCAGAAACAGTGAAAAGCCTATTCCCTCCCTGAAAATCCTTTGTTGCTTTTTTTGATCCATACCATTGGTAATTAGTCGCCTTAACAAATTCTGTAGATGAACTAATGTTAAATTTATTCCATTTAAAATCAGCTAAAACGCCCGTTGAAAAATCAAGCCATGGAAACTGATTTGGAACCTCTTGTTTGATTTGATAATAGAAATCTTGATGATTTTCTATTCTTTTCAAAATCACACCTAACTTAGAATATCCATGTACAATTGAAGCCTCTAGTATTTGAGTGTTAGCTCCAATACCCACTCCAGGCCCCATAGATTCGCCAAAATTAGAAAATCCCCTCACTTGATAATGAGTTAACCAGCTTGTATTGGTAACTCCTAACAGAGGATATCGAATATACCTATTTACTGATTCTTGCTGTTGGACAATCTCCGCCCTAACTTGAATAAACTTACCAGGATTTGGAAGTTGAAATAATTTTTGAAACCCTAAAATATAAGCCCTAGTATGTTCGGGATTTAAAATGAATTCTCTCCAATTAAAATTATGATCATGCTTTCCAAATTCAGAATATATTTCGAATTTACCTTTAGCACTTTTAAACCTAAAAAATACCGAAACGATCTGATCCTGGGCTTGTTGATCATAAATCACTGAGTTTCCGTTTTGAAATAATTTTTCTTTCTGAAAAACCTCGAAAACAGGCAATATGCCAGAGAATGTTCGAGGGGTATCTTTACTGTATCGTTGAAAAACCCTGTTAAAACCCACTGAGAAATTCTTTAAAAATTTGGGTGAATATGTCAATGATAGTCCATTAATATACCTCCAATCCCCAGAGAAAGGCTGAAAATAGAGTGAATTTAATCGTTGATTTTGAGTTGGGGCAATGCCCGAGTCCTTTGCTTTGCCAAAAAGTAAAGAAGCTTCCAGAAAGCCAATTCCAATATTTGCTGGAGACTTTGTTCCCAAAAATAAATGAGGAATCCCCCTAGCATTGTTACTAAAAATAAGACCAGAAAATTGACCTGGTCCCCACCAAATATTTTGAGTGCTAAATCCAAGATGAGCTTTGCCAATAGAAAACGAAATGTAAGACTGCCCTAAGTGAGCCAACCTATTAAATTCACTTGGGAACCATTCAGGATTATCCCCAAAATTCCAATATCTAAACCTAGATAATGCTGAAGTCCCTGAAAGGGAATCTGAGTAACCATTAAAAGCTTTATTTTGACTGAGCATAAATTCTGGCCTAAATTGGATTTCCAAAAAATTAAGTTTGAAAAAAATACCAGGAGAAAGTAATGTTTGTATACCATTACCATTTTTAAGTCCATAATTACCCCAACCAAAGGGTCGATTTGTATTTAAGATTGTCGTACTAAAAAGCGGGAGAATTTTTATTGATTTTTTTTCCAAAGTAATTGAATCAACGACTTCAATGTTGTTATTCAAATTTTTTGTCAATCTTAGGTTCAAATCTTCTTTCAAAGGAATTGGCCTTAATCCAAAAGAAAAATCTTTATATCCATTTCCTAAAATTTGTTGTCTTCTTGCAAACTCTTCAAAAACTGGAATACCTGCGGGAAGAGTTTGCCCGTTTAATCCAAAAACGAAAACTATAAAATAAAAAAAAAGCGAAAAGAAAAATCGCATCAAAAATTTAACTGTCCAATGATTTAAACATTTTAATATATTTCTTAGAAATTGCTTTCCAAGAATAATTTTTCTTCGCAAGCTTAGCTAATTCTACCATCATCGCAAGTCGATCTAGTTCCCTGATTTGTAATAACAATGATTTTAATTCATCGAAATTATTAAAATACAATGCTTTTCCAAAAGTTGTTTCTCTATTATACTTCACTCCAAAAGCAATTACTGGAAGTCCCAAATACATCGCCTCAACTAATGAAGGATTTGTTCCACCGGCACTATGACCATGCAGATAAAAGAAACAATTTGACCTAAGCACATTTAATTCCTCCATTTCATAAATCGGATTATAGAGGATAATATTTTTTACTTTTGAATAGTCATGGTATAGCTTCATTCCGTACTCGTTGGCGCTCCAATTTCCAACAACTACGTAAGGCATACCTATATCACATTCCTTAAATGCTCTAAGCTGCATTTCAATATTATTTTCAGGCTCAATTCTACATACTGTGAACACATAGGGGCTATCCAAAAAGGAAAATTTCTTCTTGTAGTCATTTGTATCCACAGGGGACACGTGGTCAGCACCATAGGCAATTAAACAGGAATCTTTTTGGTATTCGGCGAGGATATAATCTTGAATATGCTTATTATCAGCGATAACTCCATGAGAAAACATCACTGCTAATCTTTCAGAGAATTTTAGAAACCTTTTTGCAAACCACCCCCACTTATCTCTCCTCCACTCTAAGCCATCAATATGAGTGACAATTTTTGCCTTGGTGAAAGGACGAAGAAAGGGGATCATGACTGCCCCAGAAACACCCAATAGAAGAATAAAATGATGATTTCTATAGGATTTAATCAAGGAAATGGAATCATAAATAATACTTTGAGCGCCATTTGCCTTATAATCTAAATAGGCAAGCTTTGCTCCTTTGTATAATTCGAATTTTTCTGGATAGGACCTGCTTTCACAAAAGACCGTAACCTCAAAATACTTAGGCAAATGATCCAGTAAATTATCTACGAGAGTTTCAAACCCTCCGTAGTTAGCAGGTACTCCAACAATTCCAAGGATTGCTAACTTTTTTTTATTCATTGAAATACTTTATGATTAAAAATGTGATTGGATGCAAAACAATCCGAAGTGGTAATTTCCTGTTGTCACGAAAAAATCAAAAAAATAAAGTGACTTAAAAAGTGAAAGGAAAATTCATTTTCCAAAATCATTAGTAGGATTTACCGATAGCTTGAAATCTAAATCCCAGCTGGTTCATTTCTGCTCCATCAAGTATATTCCGCCCATCAAACACATTAGCTGGCTTAAGCATTAATTCATAAATCTGACCCCAATCAAGAATTTTAAATTCGTCCCATTCCGTCAGAATAGCTACTGCATGTGCATCCTTACATGCTTCATATGGGTCGGTTGCAACCTGAACTAGTTGCCTGTTTTCCTCCGGAAATCGGGTATTCAAATAATCGAGATCGGCATAAACTTTTTCTTTAGGGACTTTAGGGTCGTAAACACAAATATTGGCACGCTCACTCAGAAGGAAGTCTGCTACGTAAATAGCGGCTGACTCACGCGTATCGTTAGTATCTTTTTTAAACGCCCATCCCAAGAAGGCGATTTTTTTACCGCTGACCGTATTGTATAAATTTTTTATAATTTTCTTAGCAAATCTGACTTTCTGATGGTCATTCATTTTGATCACCTGCTCCCAATAATCTGCTACTTCGTTAAGTTGATAACTCCTACTAATGTAGACCATATTTAGAATATCTTTTTGAAAACACGACCCTCCAAATCCAACTGAGGCTTTCAAAAACTTTGGACCAATTCTGGAGTCTGTGCCAATAGCCTTTGCCACTTCTTCCACGTTAGCACCTGTAGCCTCACAAAGCTCAGAAATCGCATTGATCGAGGATACTCGTTGAGCCAGAAAGGCATTAGCTGTAAGTTTGGAAAGCTCGGATGACCAAACATTGGTCGTAAGAATTTTTTCCCTTGGAACCCAATTTGCATATACATCCACCAAAGCCTGGATAGCCTCTTTACCTTCAGGAGTATCATCTCCTCCTATCAAGACTCGATCTGGATTATCCAAATCAGGTATGGCTGTACCTTCTGCCAAAAACTCTGGATTGGATAAAATCTGAAACTTTAATCCGTTGCCTGTGTTGTGAAGAATATCTTTTACGGCCTGGGCTGTACGAACAGGAAGTGTAGATTTTTCAACCACAATTTTATCCGATTTGGATGCTTCAGCAATTTGTCTAGCACAAAGTTCCACCCACTTAAGGTCAGCTGCCATTCCTTTTCCTTCTCCATAGGTTTTGGTTGGAGTATTCACTGAAATAAAGACCATGTCTGCCTCTTGAATAGAGGAATTCACATCGGTGGAAAAGAAAAGATTTCGTCCACGAGCTTCAGCCACTACACGGTCCAGACCAGGTTCATAAACAGGAATCTGAGAAAGATCCTCATGGTTCCATGCATCGATTCTATCTTGATTGATATCAACCACAATTACCTTGATGTCAGGGCATTTCTGAGCAATAACAGACATGGTAGGTCCACCCACATAACCTGCACCGATACAACAAATAGTTTTGACTTTCATAAAATGAATATTATATGGAAATTTTGAAATCTAGCTTTTCTTTAACTTTTAACTTGATCATCCTTTAGAGAAACCAAGGCGATATAACGTGGAAAAAAACAAGGTCAGAAGCAAAAAAAACATTTTGTTCAAAGGCCTAATTTTTAATGAATTTTTAAATAGATACCATAAATCGCTACTCGTATCAAAACCTCTTTCGAGGAGAAATTCTTGATATCTCAACAAAACTCTGCCATGACGATAGGATTTTCTGATTTTGGCCAAAGGATTGGATTGAGAGGCTCCTAATACATTTTTGTCATGCTGCCTATAATAACTCAAGGCCTCAGGAATAAATTGATAAGGCAATGCACCCCGCAACACCCACAAGGCCAAATACCAATCATGCATAGGTATACGATCGTCAAATTGGAGATTGATTTGTTTTAAAAATTTCCCTGTGACGGTGATCGTGTGTCCGATCACGCAATTCGACAAATAAAGGCTAGGTAAGGAAAAATCTCTTTTTATGTCCCAAAATTTCTGATAGAATGAAGGTTTGAGAACCCTCAAATCAGAATCTGCAATCATCACATCATGAAAAACAAAATCAGCACCTTCCTGAAGGTATTTTAAAACAGATTCATTTTTCTTATCCACCCAGACATCATCCTGATCACTTAAAAACAAAATATAATCCAAACCATCATAATGATCTCTTATCCAAGAAATAGAGTTAAGAAAAGAATGACAAGCTGATTTGGCTTCATCGAAATAGTGAGAGGATATCTTTCCCGATTCTTCCTTTAAGGATTCGATGACCGCTCGTGTAGCATCAGAGGAAAAGTAGTCATGTATAATGATTTGATCCAAAGGAACGCTCTGACTAAGCATGCTCCTTACCTGATCCGACAAGTATTCTTCCCCGTTATGACTACAGATTAGCGCGATCTTGATCATCCACTTTTTTAAAGAAATAACAACAAGTCAAAAACCAAATCGGCAAAAACAGCCATGGGTTGACAAATCCCACGGAAAAATACATCATAGTACTAGCAAGGGGTCTTTTCACTCCGCTGAAATAAAAAATTAAAAGAATAAAAATCCCAAACATTAAAAATCCAATTAAACCAAATTGGAGAAACAACATTGGTAGTTGCATTTCTATCTGATAGGGTTGGCTAAAATCTGTCACAAACTCATCCATCACAAAACCAAATCCCCTACCAAAAAAAAAGTAATCACTACTGATCAATCCAATAATACTCATTAACTGATTGAATTTAAAAATTATACTCAAAGCCAAATCAGCTCTGATTACAAATGAAATTAACTCTAGTCCTATGAAAAAAACTCCCAAAAGAATCAATGGCAAGAAATACCAAATTCGTTTCATTATAAGTAATCTATGATCCATCCAAAGTCTCCAAACGAAGAAAATGATGATGAAAAAACTTTTACACAATACAAATACATAAAAAAAAGTAAGGGCAAAAAGGACTACATTCAGGTAGTTTTTTTTGAAAAGTCTATAATCATTAAGGACAATCAAAGGAGTAGTTTCTATAAAGACTCTATGAATAGCACCATCAGTTCCACGGATAAAATTTAAGCCTCTAAAGAAGCTGAAATCAAGATTAAAAACATAAAAAACAATCGCTAAACTTATGGATACGAAATTAAAAATAGTAATCCACTTCAGATCAAAGGAAAAATTGGTTCGATAGGAGTGACCTATTAATATTGCCGATATAACAAATAAAGCAAAGCCTAAAAAGTGAATAAACCCAAATTCATTTCGTAAGGAATCATTAATCCACAGCAGGGCTAAAAAACCACCTGATGTAATGAAGAAAAGCATAAAATAAAATAATATCTTATCTTTTCTGGATAAGAGGAATGCTACTACCTGTACAGGTAACAGCGCTTTTTGGCTCACTAATAAAAAAATTGGCCAAACTGAAAACATCCAATTGGTCAATTGGATATCCTTAATTTTCATTCCACTTATTAAGTATGGATGAGGATTTTATTTTTTTAAAACCGAATTTACTATGTATATCTTTCTTAAGAAAGATGCTAAAATTGAGCTCATTAGGATAAAAAACTGCTCGGATATTATCAAAAAAACCAAAGTGAAGCAAAAAATTAACGTACGCCTTAAGTCTCATAAAAAAACTCGGAATAAATAAAACTGAATATGTCCACTTTAAATAATCCACCACAAATTCAAAAGTCTTAAGCTCAAACTCCTGAATCACTTCGTATCTCGAAAAAGGTCGGTCGTTTGCAAGACAAATTTGCTTCAATAAAACCTGAGAATCGGTATCATCAATAAGATTAATCCCAAACAAAAAGGATTGAAAATGAGGCCTTATTTCTTCACTCAAGCTAAATGACACAAAAGTAGAGTTGTCCAATAGGCCACTTATCTTTTTTAAAGTTTTAATAAAAACGAGAGGATCAGTTATTTCAATAGAATTATTTAAGAAAATAAGTCTAGAAACCCCTTCCTGTTTACATTCCAAAAATCCTCGTAGATAGCAATTTAGATCATACCCTTGTGTGGGATTTGATATAAATTTGATACTGGAAGGCAAATCATTTAAATTAGTCAGTTCTCCATTGTAGACTAACAAAACCTGAAAAGAAGGATCTGTGGAAACAAAATTAAGGAACTGTAATACATCCTCTCTTAGTTTGGATTTCTTTTCATAAACAGCAAAAATAAGTGTTATCAAACCCAAGTTATTAAATAAGATCAACGAGTTTGTATAACCAATCCATACAATATATCAATCCAATCAAAAAATCTATTCAAAGGCTGATTGGAATCATAGAAACGCTTAAAAGCCACATAACCTATCCAAGTATTGAATCTTGTTTGATACCTTTTGTGAAGCTCTACTGAAAAATAAGGGCTTCTGCGAGCTGAATAAACTCCTGTAACGTAGTCGATATTCAACTTCCACAATACATACATCAAAGAAAGTTGGTCCCGTTTGGTTTTTTGAAAAAACTCTTCCCACCACATTTCCATAGCTGCGATTATTTTAGGATCATGTTGCCTTCTAAATATCAGGTTATTTTCAGTCAACCCATAGTTTTCCGGGAATCCATCTTCCTTGTAGGAATTCATTTGAGACACCACCAAGGCTGAATTTCCTTTTTTAGATTTAATAATTATCTCGGCTTCCTGATAAATACAATTTCTTGCAAAATGATCCGGCAAAACGAACGTATGTGGGCAATTCTTCAAAAAGCGGAATAATTCACTAGCTTTCTCTTTGATCTGGATATTAGAATCCACATAAAAGCTCATTGAATATTCCTTAAGATAAATGTGAGGGAAAAACTTATATATCCTATTCAATTCCACTTGGCTGCGACCCTCTGTAGGCACAAGCCTGATATCCCACACTTGGGATACTAATCCTGCCTGATCAGTGAAGCAGACAAAATCCACATCACTAAATTTTCCCACAGGATCTCTTAGCACATCGTAATCTCCAAAAAGTGCTGTATAGACGACTAATCGTTCCAGGTTCACTTCATCCATTTTTCATACCACATCTGGAAAACTAGAATAGTCCAAACTTTCCCCAGAAGGTAATCATGACCTTTTAAAAATTGGTCTTTAATCCGGATGATTTGAGACACATTAAATAAGCCATGGGTTTTTAATTTTTCCGGACTGAAATAATAGTCCATATAATCATAAAACCCTACTTTCAACCATCTTTCTAGAGGAATACTAAACCCCATTTTTGGGCGGTCAAGAAGTTCTTTTGGAATATACTTATGGGTAATCTCTTTCAGGAGATATTTCTTATTTCCATTCTTAATTTTATAATTAGAATCAATTCGAGATACAAATTCAATAAGTCGATAATCAAGTAGGGGCTCTCTTCCTTCGAGACTGATAGACATAGTGGACCTATCTACTTTAGTCAAAATATTATCAAGCTGATAGGTCTTGAAATCAAGGGCCAACATTTTGTCCAATTCTGACAGATCTTGAGATAACAGAGCCAATTCATCAAAGCCTGTAAGGGTCTTGTGAGCTTCAAACTGAGCAAGATCATTCAACTCCGAGGTGGTAAAAAACTTCTGGAGACTCTCCATGAAATCTGTTTGGGACTCAGATTTCATAAAAGATATCGCCCGGTAATATTTTTCTGTAAACTTTGGAAACATAGAATTGATTCTAATTTTCCTCGGTGTAACCATTTCCAAAACATTGGAAACCTCCTTCCTATTTGGTAATCTACTAAAACGATCAAAATATTTTCCCGCAGTTAGGTATTTTTCATAGCCCCCAAACAATTCATCCCCACCATCAGCACTAAGAGAAACAGTCACCTGCTGCCTTGCTAATCTACTTACCAGAATAGTTGGTATCATCGAACTATCAGCGAATGGCTCATCGAAAAAAAGAGGGAGTTCAGGTAGAATTTCCAATGCGTCTTTTTCACCGCAATAGTATTCGTTGTGATCTGTACCCAAAAAGTCAGCTATCTTTTTGGCATGATGGGCTTCATTATACTGTTCTTCAGCAAAACCAATCGAAAAAGTTTTAATCTTTTCAGTTCGTGAAGACTGTAAAAGTGCAGTAACTGCAGATGAATCGTAGCCTCCACTCAAAAACACGCCGACCGGAACATCCGACACCATTCTATACTCACAGGCAGATTTCAATAGAGTCTCTGTCTGATCCAATATTTCGTCGGGTTCTAAGACAAGTTTTTCTTTATTATAGCAATCAATTACATTCCAATAGGAGGAGGTTTTTATAGAATCCTCAAAGACAGAAAATTCCAAAATATGGCCAGCCTTTAATTTGAAGGAATTTTTGAAAATAGTATAAGGCTCTGGAATATATCCATATTGAAAAAACAAACTCAACCCTTGGGTATCTATCTCCTTAATAAACGAGGGATGCTCATGGAAGCTTTTTAGCTCACTAGCAAATAAAAATAGCCCATCATGATAATACCAATACAAAGGCTTCACCCCCGCACGATCACGAATCAACGTCAAAATTCCTTGCTCGGAATCCAAGATTACTATAGCAAACATGCCGTTTAATCGATGAACCATCTCTTTGCCCCAACGGCTAAAGGCTTTAAGAATGACCTCTGTATCGGAATTGGAATCAAATGAAAATCCTTCAGCTTCCAAGTCGGCACGAATTTCTTTGAAATTATAAACTTCACCGTTGAAAATTATTTTCAATTTACCAAAAACCATAGGTTGATGACCCTGTTCAGTCAAGTCTAAGATAGAAAGACGACGGTGTCCTAACCCTATTTGTGATTTCGCAGTATTTGTTAAAAAATATCCGGAATCATCGGGTCCCCTATGAATCAATGAATCAGTCATCTTTCTTAAAATAACCTCATCAGAAGAAAATTTAAAGTCAACAAAACCCGAAACTCCACACATGAAAATCTACATTTGATTGTTAAAACCTAGTCAAAGTGAATGACTCAATGTTTAGAAAACTCTTTGAAAATACCATTCTCACCTAATCGAACTGCATTAAATAAAAACTTTATCCTTTTATAAATAAATGCTGGTTTTTGTAAAAACTTGAACATAGACCAATAACAAATAATTAAGTGAAAGGAGATTTTATTAATAAAATATATTAAATTACTCTTTTTGATTTGTTGATAAAAAAAAGCAGTATTTCTAAAAGAATAATACAATTTAAATAAAGAAATACTTGGACTAAATATATCTTCTCCATCTTTAAAGGACATATCCAAGTCCTCAATCTGACTAGAATACACTAAAAATTGCGGAATACCAGATCTATATAACCTTAGTGTATACTCATGATCATCCACATAAACAAAAAACTCATTATTAGGCAAACCAATTCTACGTAAATTATCTACACGGGAAAATAAGCCTCCATATGGACCATATTTTACCCCAACAATTGGATAATTTATATCCTTGGGAATTAGCTCTAGACTATTTTTAGAAAACTTACTTTTCAAGTACCTAAAAATATCAAAACCGCAATAGCCATTAATTAAAGGGCCTTTAATTTCTCCTTTAGTAACCGCTGCCAAATCATCTTTCCATTGATTGCCTCTATAACTGTACAATACAGGATTGGTAATTCTTACTGATAGATACTTGTAGGCTTCTTGAAGAGCAAAAAGGGAACCGGCGCAAGGCAAATTATCATCATCCAAAAACCAGAAAAAAAAATCCTCTTGGCGCTTAAATCCATAGTCCAATACCAAAGAATAGGCTCCTGCGGTGCCTAAGTTTTCTTGATTGGTAAAGACTCTAAGGTCTGAAGTTTTATTCTTCAACTCATCAATTTGCAATTTTATCTCCTTGGGACATCCGTTGTCCACTACCCAAACTTCACTAACCCCTTCACGAAACACCGCTTTAACGACTTGTTCCAAAAGATGAAATCTATTACTGTATGTTACAATTACTGCAACTACTTGCATTTCATAGTCAAGAAAAGTAGAACCTATACAAAATATCCAAATTCATAAACTATTTTGAAGTCTTCTGAATCTCAAAATAAATTTCATAACAAGGAAAAATATAGGTAAATGTCTCTTCATATAATTCTTTCATATAATTAGAAGAATTAAATACTCTAGTAAGAAACTTCTTAAACAAATTTCTTAGCCTAAAATCAGATCTAAAAATCAGTTTCACATCCACAATATCAAAATCCAAGTCATTATAATAGGTAGGCACCCTGCGCTTAAAAAATGAATTTTTACTAAAGTAGGAGATAGAATAAAGCCCCCAAAAACTTTTGTGTGTATAATCGCTATAATAATAGGGATTTGAAAAGTGAGGCACGATATTTATCATCTTTCCATTTGGCTTCAACACCCTAGAAACCTCTCTTAAAAAATTTGGTAGATTATCGATATGCTCCAAAAAATGACTGGACCTAATCTCATCTATAGATGAATCTGGGATAAAACTGAACCCATTAGATAAATCACACACATAATCTACACTTTCCTTGGCCATAATATCTAACCCAATACAATGATCAAATTGTTTAGTTTCTCCAGGGCCTAATTCAAGGACGCATTTGCCATATTTAGATTTATAATCAAATAGTATATCGTCAAACTTATCGGTGTGCATTGTAGATCAAATAACTTGAATAATATAAAGATATTGTAATTAAAATTTCAGAAATTAAAGTAGAATACAAAGCCCCTCTATAATCATAAGTTGGCACTAAAACAAAAAGCAAAATAAGGTCTACTAATACACCCACCCAAACTATAAAACTAAATCTTTTTGAATTTCCTGTTGCCAATAAATATTGAACAGCGGGAACATTAATACCAATTATAAATAAAGCTACAGCAAGAAGTTGCAAAATCTCTATCACTATAGGCTGCTGTTCTCCGGAAACCAGATAAGAAATAAAATCCGCAAAGAAGAATGTGCTAAAAAAAATAACTATTGACAGAATTAAAGAGATTGAAAATAAATCCCTAAGCCTACTTGAAATTGAATATCCAACACTTACCTGGGCTTGAGAAACGCTAGGAAAAAATGCCTGCGAGATGACCACATTTAATCCATTAATCGCTTCAAAAATCTTTTTTCCAATTGAGTAAAATCCAAGATTTACAGGATCAAGGTAAAATCCCAATAAAACTATAGAATTATTTTTATAACCCAGAATAGCTAGATTAGAAGTGAATATATTCCAACCATCCTTTAAATAAAAAGAAATGACTTCTCTTTTGGGAACAGAGAATTTCACTTTAAATTTTCTTACAATCAGAAAAGTAGAGATCAATCCTACAATTAATATACCGATAGAATTAAGCAATGGAACCAACCATACGTCTAATTTTTCTCTAACGAATAGAAAAATACCTAAAGTAAAAATCAATTTAGCTACAATACTCAAATAGGTAATGTATTTCATCCTTTCAATACCCTGAAAAAACCAAACTGGAAAAAGTATCTGCCCTACTACCATACCGAAAGATAGTAACAGTAGGTTCTTTAACTGCATAAAATACTCAATCAAAAAAATCAAAAAAAGCATCAAAAGAAAACAAATCGCCATCAACAGAAATTTTATAAACATCACAGAGGAAAAAATCTCTTCTAATTTTTTAGGTGAATCTCTATGAATAGATACTTGACGTGTTGCAGATAGATTAAAACCATAATCTGTAACTAATATAAAATAAGATGATACCGCTAAAGAGAAAGAAAGAACTCCATATTGATCAACTCCCAGCACTCTGACTAAGTACGGAAACGTGACCAATGGCATGATATAATTCATGCCCTGAAGCACCAATAAATTAAAAATATTTGAAATTAAGCTTTCTCTACCCAAAATTTAAAAAAACATGATTTAAAGAAGATTTTTAGAAAGATGATTTTGGGCTTTATTGGTGACTTTATACGCCTAGTCTTGATAAAAATTCTAAAGTAAATATATAAGATATCGAGAAAAACAACCCGATAAAGGTAAAAAGTACCAGCAAAATTGATCCACTTAAATTGGCTTTTTCTATGGGTACAGTGACCGGTTGTATGACAGACAACACAGGAGTATCTTTAGCGACTTGCATTTTGGCCTGCTCGACTTGCTTAGCTAGCTCTGTATATACTCCAAAAGTGAAATTATACTCTGCTTCGAGCTTCTGAAGCTGATTTAAGACTGAAGCTGAAGCCAAATCCTGGTTTCTATCTCTGAAATAGGCCAATTTTCGCTGGGCCTCTTCAAACTCTGTTTTTTTCTCAAGAAACCGCTCTTCGGTAAATTTCAATTGTTCATTAGCATTCTGGATTTTGAACTGAATAATTTCTTTTTGCAATAAGATCTCCGCAAACTTTGCCATTTCTGCGGCCATCAAAGGATCGGGCATTACAAAGTTGATGGATACCACACCTTCTTTCTCATTGGGTGTAACCTTTAGCTGAGTTGCTAATCTTTTAAAATGTGCATGCTCTTCCCTGCTTACACGGATGATACCATCCTCTTTCTTAATCAACTCTTCCTGGACTTCACTTTTGATTGAATTAAGTAAAAGTCCAGGCAATCCTATCGTATACTTCTTAATACCTTCAAAAACTCCCGGAGAATAATACTTTTGATAATAGTCTTTATAGGAGATTGGTGATTCCAGTCCATCCACGGTGAGTTTAGCCTCCAATAACGCTTTTTGAAAAGTTACCGAGGAAACAATTTTAGGATAGAGCGTGGGAGGAATTTCAGAACCCGGAGCCCCCCCTCCCAAATTGATACCTGCTAGTGATGCCAATCCACCGAGAGCATTTTCTCCTTTGGAAGATTCTCCTGTTTGTGGAATAAAGGTGGACGAAGCTTCAAATTCCTTGGGGGTGAGTATTGCAACTAGTACTCCCAACACCATAAATACCAATGTAAATTTGGTAATAAACCACTTTTTAACCCAAACAAGCTTGACTAGATAAACCAAATCTATCTCGTCAATGGTATTATTCAATTTACTTTCGGACATTTTTATTGATAAAGCTTGGGAAAAGTTATTGCACCAACTGATTGACTATCAAAGCCAAAGTAGCTAGACTTGAGGCTATACCTATCCAAGCTTGAGGCGATAGCCGCTCACGCTCAGGCTTTGAAGGCACGATGATTTCTGCGCCTGGTTCTATTTTGGGATAAGAATTAAAAAACAAAAACTTCTCTGTCCTTTTAACATCTCCATTTGCATACACTACATAAGACCTTCCCTTTCTTGCTTTGTCGGTAAAGCCTCCTGATTTAGAAATATAAGACCTAAACCCTCTAAAATTCTCAAATCTTGCTGTCGTAGGAAATAAAACCTCTCCTCTCATTCTGACAGTTTGCAGTTCTTTCGGAATACTTAAAACATCTCCTTCTTTCAAAATCAAATCAAATGGGCCGTAGGGATTTGCCAAGATTTCATTGAGGTCAATACCAATCAACTCGACATCCTTGATTTTAAGAGGTTTGATGTTTTCGTCCGTATCAGCCAAAAGCATCAAATTTTCCTTTTTCAAGTCTTCTGACTGTGTGTCTTCAGAGTTTCCTTTAAAACCTGACTTTTCAGTCATTTCCTTTTGCTTATTCAGCAATTTAGTTTCTATACTTTTCATAAGGATACGCTCAGCTTGAGTCCATTCTGAACTATCCCTATCCATGATCTTCTGTAACTCTTCCAAGTTACTCAGCTTTATATCTTCTTCCGTGGGAGATTTAAAAAATTCATTCCTTCTGATCAACGTGGCACCTTTTGGATAAGCATAATTGGTCAATCCACCTGCTCTTTTTAACAGATCTGAAATCCTTTCGTTAGCATGTGCAATAGCAAATTCACCTGGATACATAGCTTCACCTTCTACGCTGACAAGTTGAGTACGTTGAAATCCAGGACTTCTTCTAACCATGATATGATCAAATGGCTGCAGAATTGTTTGAGAATTTTGACCACTTATTTTCAGATCGCTCGTGATGTCTATGATGATGATTTCCGCCAATTTTCCAGAAACATCATTCTTTATTCTCCTAGCAATTTCTATTCTGGAGGAAGTTGCAGATTCTTTGAAGCCTCCGGCTCGCAAAATCAAATCGCCGACCTTCATATTTTCGCCGAAAGGAAAAGTACCAGGATTGTTTATTTCTCCAGATATCTTGACATAATACTCCTCTTTGAGGTCATAAATACTTGGAATATGTAACCAGTCTTCCCTTTTCAATAAGATATCAGGGGTATTTCCATTGGTTATGGAAGGAATATCAATTTCCAAAATCTCCAATGAAAAATCGGTTTTGGTTCGGTAAAGAGTTGCCCTATTAAGGAATGCATCCTCTCTGATTCCATCCGCTTTCGCGATTAAATCCTTAATACCCATACCTTCTGAAAGCGAAAACGAACCTGGTCTTTGCACAGCACCAGAGATTTGGATGCGATTTTCAAATTTCATCTGAATTTTGCCGATTCTGATGATATCTCCATCTACTGGAAAAAACGAACCGTAACTGGTCCTATCGACATCCTCTATTTTTAAGTCTTTTCCTGTTTTTCTCGACACCGTAATGCGATCTTTGTACGCATCACTTCCAAAGCCGCCGGCAAACCTCAAAAGATCTTCAATCGACTCGCCCGATTTCAATTCAAATAAGCCATCTCTACGAACTGGACCAATGATTTCAATTCGATTTTTGAATGGGGGTACAATAATTACATCGTTATCTTTTAAAACAAGGCTGCTATTAAACTCACCCTTAGAGATGAAATTGTAAATATCTACCTCCTGAAGTAGCCTGTTGTCCCTGTAAATCTGAATATGCCTAAATGATCCATTCTCATTAAGACCACCAGCAGCAAAAAGTGCATTGATAGGTGAAGCAAATGAAGGCAAGGTATAAGTTCCTGGATTGTTTAACTCGCCAACTAATGACACATTCACAGTTTTGATATTCCCCAGCCTAACCTCTAAAAAGGTATTGCCTGTAGATAATCCTGAATAAATTTGATTAAGTGAACTTTTAATCCTTGATGTAGCTGCAGCCACTGAGGATCCACCCACCTGAACGGATCCCACATTAGGTATTAAAATCCTGCCATCTGGATTAATCTTCAAGTCAAATGACTGCTGGGAAGCACCATATACATCAATAAGTAATTGATCACCAGGACCCAAGACATAATTTGGCGGAGTAGGAATATTTAGACTCGGTGTGAAATTTATCTTTTTGTTATAAAAAAGTGTGAACCCAAATATCTTTTTTTGAATTGGCGAAAGTTCATAGTATGGATCAGATTTTCTCAACGAATCAAATATATCATCTTCACTTTCCCTACCTTCCACCGACCTGAGTATTCCACCGGCATTTGATTCCAACCTTGATTTTGGACCAGACCTTCTTGATTTTAATGCATCTATTCGCTGACGAAGTTTAGCCGCTTCACTTAAAGGCATCCCTCTTTCTATTGCAACAGATTGAAGTTGTTCCTCATTTAATCCCGATGCTTCCGCTCTTTTGATTAGTTGCTCCAACTGTGCATCCGAAAGGTTGTCCACCTTCAGATTCTGTATATCCATGAGGGATTGAGAATAGGCGAGTGGGATAATTACTAGAACCAGAAATACTAGGATTATTCTTTTCATTTCAATTTCAATGACCCTGACCGATTTGGTGTTTAGTTCAATAAATGTAATCAGAATTTATTCTGATCTTGTTCAATCCTGTGACTACTCATTTTTTGATCAGTGAATAGTCTGAGTTGACTAAAGCTTCGCCCTTTCAGTCCCATTTTTTGGAACTTACAAGGGAATTTTTATACTAGAATAAAGCTCAGACTCCTGCCTGCCGATCAAAAAGAACCAATCCTACAGGAGAGACTCTTCCCGAGGACAGTGAGAATACCACTTTTCGATCAATCAATTCTTCTATTTTTTTCGTCAAATGACTAATGTATTCATCGTTTAGATTTTCGCCAGTAACCAATACGTCGATCACCTTAGTATCGCTACCTCGAGCAATATCTCCGGTCAACACGACTTGCTCTACTTCGCCCATTCGATCCAATATTTGCTCTAAAAGCATGTCAAGTCCAAGGTATTTTCTAATAATATCCCGGATATTGGTGTAGAAGGGGTGATTTTGATTGGCTTGGTACTCTATTTTATTCTTATCAAGATGAGATATCAGTATACCTGCTTGGGTTAGATTATTCAATTCCTTACGGATTGCATTGGTAGACTCACCAAACTCTTCGGCTAATCCTCGTAAGTGGCTATGGTTTTGTGAGTTCACAAAAAACTTGATCAGAAGCTTCAGCCTCGTCTTAGATGTGATTAATGACTCTAACATAAAAAATTTGTAAGAATGAGTAACAAAGGTACTCATTTACAGAAACTGAAAAAATAAAAGTGCTCTTTTTTGATAAAAAAGAGCACTTTTCAAAGATTTATAAGTTATCCTTTATAAACATCCAAAGGCTTTTTTTGGAGGACCCCTCTAAAGAGCACACCTGACAATCCGCTAAATGCACCTAAAAGAAATCCTATAATGCCAGTTAATGCTATTACCGAAGTCCCAGATCCCAAACCCATCAATTCCCCCATTCTATCCGGTAGTGAGCTTGAGTTAACAATACCCAAGTAAATACACTGCCCAAGCCAAGTTAGCCCCATTCCTAAGCCTCCTCCAAAAAATCCACCTAAGCCGTTTGGATTAAGCAGCGTACTTAAAATCAATATGCCAATCATAACCACCCAATAAGGGGCCACAGGATTCAGGAAAACCACCAGTAATGCTACCAGTACTGTCAATAAAATAAACCGCATCTATTGTCTCTTTAAAGTTGTTTTGAAAAGAATTCCGTCTTCTTCAGAGGATTTTTTAAGACTGAAATCCACATACTCACCATTTGCCCAAATAGGAATAAAATTCTCATAAAATCGGCTACCAGGATTCCCTGACTGACCTCCTGGATAAATCCCAAATGCCTGAATCTGTTCTCCTAATTCTACCACCATGCGCCAGCTCGCTCCATGCCTACTGCCAGTAGCATTCAAAATCCCAGATCCACCACCCGTGTAAACATTTGAAACTGAAAAAGATTTGAAATTGGGCACCAGATGCTGTATGGTAGTCCTCTTATAATTTGCCCATGTAAAATCCCCTTCCTCCTGCTCCCATTTTTTCATGGCTACCATCAGAGAATCAAACCCAACTTTGACATGGTACTCGGCAGATTCTAATGCTTCTGTAGATTTGATGTCAAAAATGGAATCAGTTCTATAATTGGCAAGCAAATCAATGGTCTGATATGCATTTGGACGAACTACCGGAGCTTTATTTTCCATCAATTCACCCCAAACACTTTCCATTATCTCGCCAAACCAAATACTGTAAAGGGTCTGTCCCTTTTTGTTAGGATCAGCAAAGAAGTCCCAAGCTCTAAGCTCTTTGACATACTTATCTGCCTCAGCCGATTCTACCTCATAGGTACCTAGCAAATTAAGCATGACCGGCAAAGCTTCAGCAGCTTGTAAATTGAAATTATCAAACTGAAGCGATTTCATATCCTCTACTGTGATCTGACTCAGCTCCATGAGTTTAGAATTTAATCTTCTGTTTCGATAGTGCTCATAGGAGTTATCAAACACATAGTAGGGGTAAGATGAGTCCACTGGATGCTGATTGGCGGAGGAAACAAAACCTCTCTGGGGATTTAGAGTACTGGCATTATGATCATTCGGGATAAATCCCTGCCACTCCATTCTAGGATCAGAACCATCCAAGAAAAATTTACCCTGGCCAGGCCATTTGAGCGGGAATTTTCCCTGAATCCTCATGGCAATATCTCCGCTTTTTGAGGCAAAAACAAAGTTCTGAGCCGGCGCTGAATAATGGTCCAACGCTTCATTATAATCTGCATGACTTTTAGCTTTGTTGAGCTTTAAAAATGTTTTTTGCTCATTGGAACCTTCATGCACAATCCACCTCAGGGCAAAATTTACATCCTGACGGTTGCTTTTAAATGTGCGGTCATACACCACAGGGCCATAATGGGTGTAGACAACAGTATCCACATAGGTTTCTTTTCCTTTTATCTTGATTTCCTCGATTCTTACCCTAGTCTCTTTCCATTCATTCCCGTATTTATAGGCACTTCTCTCAGTATCTTTAAATTCAATTTTGTACCAGTCTCTGGTATCCTTGGTCGCATTGGTTACTCCCCATGCGACATGCTCGTTAAATCCTGATATAACTCCCAATGCACCTGGAAGAGTGGCACCTTTTACAGAGTGCTCAGGTGTGCTTAGCTGCATTGCATACCAAAGCGAAGGTAAATTCAGACTTAAATGGGGATCATTTGCCAAAATTGGATTTCCATTTTTGGTTTTGCTACCGTGAACAGCCCAGTTGTTGGATCCCGTACCTTCCACAGGTTGATCTATGGGTTCAATGACCAATTCATCATTAGGAAAATTGATACTGTCAGGCTTAGTTATTGACAGAGGTTGAAAATCCCAAACACGTTCTTTTTCAATTACGGGATCATTTTGTTTTGGAAAATCAGGATATAACCTATTTAGCTTGGCTTCCCCAAGAATTTTCCTAAGGTTTGAAAACTCAAGGTCTCTATCCCCGACTAACATATCGGACATGTACTTTAAAAGCAATAAAGACTTATAGGCAGACCAGGGCTCAGGTTGATAATTCAGTATTTTGTACTCTACTGGGAGCTTAGCAGCTGTGAGTTGATTAATATACTGATTTACTCCATCGGCATAGGCCTCCACAAGGGCCAGTGTTTCTGGATCATTTTCTTCCAAATATTTGATCCCCAACTCAGCTCCATAAGCTAGACCTTTTCTTCTTGTCGTCCGGTCCAATTCCAAGGCCACCGGACCAACTATTTCAGAAATTCTTCCCGCAGCTGCCCGGGTCTGAAACTCCATTTGCCAGAGTCGATGCTTTGCAGTGATATATCCCTGAGCTCGGTATAAATCCAAATCATTTTGAGCAAAAATATGAGGTATAAGATTCTCATCATAAATAACTTGCACTTCATTAGAGAGATTTTCTAAGACTAATTCCTGATCAGCTAATTGATCCTCACTGAAGGAATTTTGCCAAAATCCATGATAGGGGTCAAGAAGTGGTGCCAAAGGAGGGATTTGTCCGAAAGGCCTAGAGACAAAGATGCCTAGAGCCAAGGTGAGGCTAAAGACAAAAATGAATGATAAATATTTCATTTCATTGAGAAGTAGGTCGATAAGGGGTAACTGGACTATAAACTACTAAAAAAAATTAGAGCCAAAAAAATCCCCAGAATTTTGACCTGGGGATTCATGTCGATTTATCGGACAGAAACTGGAAGTTTTAACTTTTCCCATCTTATGACAAAGCCGGGAGATTCAAGATCTATTGATAGTTTTTCAGAAGAAGTTGATTCCCAAACAGGGGTAACTTCAACCTTTAGGACATCATTTTTTTCATTATACTGAAAATGACCGTGTTCCAAATCCCAATCTGAATTAAATATGACCGTCCAATTCCCACTTTCTTTAGGAATTGTAAAAATGGAATATTTCCCTGCTTTGATTGGCTGACCTTCAATGACCATATCAGAAGAGAAATCGATGTAGGTTGCCTCGTTTGCACCTGTCCTCCAAACTACATTATATGGCACCAAATCTCCCCAGATTGTCCTTCCCTTGACAGATGGGGATCCATACTGAATTTTAATTTGCTTTCCGCCAATTTGACCTTCTTTTACCTCCAACGGACTTGGTCTTTGTTCGGTAGCCGTCTCTTCCACTGATGCTTCGGATGCCACTTCAGATGTTTCAGAAGTTTTTGGTTGGCAGGAATAAATTAAGGTAAAAACCAAAGCTGCAATCCAAAGGCTGTGTTGCTTTTTCATATTTAGGTTGAATGATTGACCGATAGTAAGTACGCAAAATTAAACTAAATGATCTGAAAAAATTTTATCCATTGATCCTGATTAGCTAAATGCTGGATCCTAAAAATTCAAATTTTAGCTACTTCATCAGCTAAATCAAACCTGCAGGCATCTGTCAAGAATGGGATAGAACTGATTCTAAAGTAACTTAAAAAACAAAAACCACATTCCAAATGCAAAAGTCACCAATCGAACGTTTTTACCTTGGATTGTGATAATGGCTCGTTCTATTTGAGTAAAAATTGCCATTTTTGAAATCCACAGTTGAAAGGAGCTGTCCAATAAAGTCAAGGAAATGCCTTTTTATTGAGGTGATAATCAAAATGGATTACCTTCTCAATCAAGAGGCGAGCTTATGAAAAGAATGAAAATCAGATGAAATACCTCACCGGGATCATTTTTATTTTGAGTCTATTTATTTTTTCCAGCGTGTATATTTCACCTGAAATCTTTCCATATGCGGGACTTCTTCCATTTTTGATTCCTGTAGTGATCATTTTCAATATTTTACTATTTCTCCTTTTAGCCCTTGCTTGGAGAAAACTTGCGCTTCTACCGCTCGCCTGCCTTTTGCTGGGGTATAAATTTTTATTCATCACCTTTCAGATTAATCCCAAAAAAGATGATGCTATTGGACTAAGGGTATTGACATACAATACGCACGGATTTTTTTATAGAAAAGAGAAAAGTGATGAGTTGGATTCTAATGTCTTTACTTGGCTTGCTGATCATCCTGCTGACATTAAAGTTTTTCAAGAATTTTACCAAGATTATACTTCAAGCAGCAGGAATGCAGTCAAAATATTCAGCAAAAACGGTGAGTATGAATATGCCTACCAAGTGCTCGATGGAAACGACAAAAAAAGATTCATGGGCATGGCCATATTTTCCAAATACCCAATAGTGAATGAGGGGCTGATTTTTGATAATCAAAAATCAAATGGGGCGATGTTTGCTGATATTGAAGTGGGCAAAGATACCCTTCGTATTTACAACGTTCATCTTGAATCAATGGCTATTCAAGCTGAAGCGCTGGAGACTTATGACCAGGCAAAACAGGTCTATCGACAGACTCTTGGCAAACTTCATCGCGGAAGTTTAAAACGAAACGAACAACTGAGTTTAATTTATGAGCATCTCAGTAACAGTCCGTATCCGGTAATCCTGATGGGAGACCTAAACGAAATCCCTTATTCTTATGCCTATTTTAAGCTGAGCCAAAAGCTAAAAAACGCCTTTGAAGTAGCAGGAAGAGGCTTTGGCTTTACCTATAACCGAGTGCTTTTTTTCCTAAGAATAGACCATATTTTCTCCACGCCAAGCATTATTCCAGTGCAGTTTGATACCCATCGGGAAGTGGATTATTCTGATCATTATCCAGTGTCTGCCACATTTACCTGGGATGGACTGGATCTTTGATTTTTTGATCCCATACCTTTTTCAATGGAAAAAGTAAAACAGGAAGTAAAAAAAGGTCCGCTAAAAGAGCGAAAATGAGTGAAAAACTAATGAGTAATCCCGTGAAGTGAGTCACCCCAAACTGGCTGAAAATCAACAATCCAAAACCGCTAACCAAGATTACAGAAGTCAAAACTATCGCTTTTCCTGTATCGATAAATGTGCGCTTGATTGCATAATGGAGATTTTTCCCTTTAGCTAGTTCCAATTTAAGTTTTGATATAAAATGGATCGTATCATCGACTGCAATACCGAAAGCGACCGTAAATAATATTGCCGTTGTCAGTTTAAATTCAATTCCAATTAGCCACATCAATCCAGACATCCAGATTAACGGGATCAGATTGGGGATCAGCAATACTAATGACAATCTCCAAGATTTAAATAAAGCTCCACCAATCAGGCCAACGATCAAAAAAGCCACACCAAGCCCTTTTGCCATTTGTCTGGTCACAGACTCATGTCCTCGATCTATCAAGTGTGCTGTACCTGTCCACTTTACTTTAAGGAGGTTTGAATTTATCTCCTGATTGCAAAAATTTATAAGCTCGGCCCGCAATTTTCCCATTTGCAGACTTCCAAGATCAGGAGACCTTCCAGTGATCCGACCTGTCATTCGGTCAGCCGAAAGCACTTTCGGCCCATCCAGACTCAACGCTTGATCAAAATAGCGATTCATCCGTAAGTATTGACCTTGAGAGGGGAGTGAAAAAGCTTTTGGATTTCCTTGATTTTGTGCTTGGTTAAGTGTCTTGACTAAGCTGAGCGGGGAGATATACTCTCCCTCACCAAAAAGCTCAATGAGCTTGCCTTCTACTTTTTCGATCTCTTTTAGGACTGATAGGTCAAGTAAACTTTTACCATCTTTTCCTTTCTCCAGATACAATTCAAGGGGGTTGGACCCACCATATTGTTGATCAAAGTAGGCGAAATCTTGCTGAATGGGATGGTCCAAAGGTAGGTTATCCAATAAGTATCCATTGATTTTGATTTGAGAAGTTAAACCCAGTCCAAGAATGGAGATCGCCAGAAAAGACAATGCAATCATTTTCCGCCTTTGAATGATTTTCTGCAGGAGAAAGACAAAAAGACGGTCACTTTTTGAAGTTAGCTTGTGATTGGATTGACCAATTGGAAACGCATGAAGTAAACCGGGAGTAATACCCAAAACAGCTAAAAACAAGATCAAAATCCCGATTCCAGTCCAAAGACCAAAACCTTTCAAGGCTGGAATGGATGTGAAATACAGAGAAATAAATCCTATTGAGGTAGTAAAAACCGTCAAGGCAACCGCAAAAGTCAACTCTCGAAAGGTATCTTGAATCGCTTGATCTTTGCAAAGTCCGGTATCTAGCTTTTTGATCAAATGAGTGAAATAATGAATTAAGGCACTCAATCCCACTATCAAAAATATAGTCGGTTGCATCACCGACATGATATCGAGTGGCTTTCCTACCAAAAGTATCAGACCAAAAGCCCACAAAATCCCGATCACCAAAACCAAAATGGGTATCAGTATACCCCAAGGTTTGCGAAAAACCCAAAAAAGAACAAGTAACATAAGCCCCAAAGAGGCCCCGATAAACATTACAAATTCCTCCTGCATCAGGCTTACAAAATCGCGCTGAGTCTGGATTTTCCCTGCAACAGCATATGGCTCTATTTCCTGCTTATCAAAAATTCCGAGTATTTCTTCATAAAGCTGATCCCCCTCCTTTTTACTGAGCTGAGGGTCATTTTGGATCAAAAAAAGGAAACTACTTCCATCTTGGGCAATTAATGAACCTTTGAACTGCCTAAGTTTTGACTCCGAATTTTGAAGATTTTGTTTGCTCGACCAGTCCAATACCGGAAAAGTCTGAAGTCCAAAGGCATTGACAACTGGTATCTCAAGGTCAAAAATGGAAATTAGGGTATCTATTCCACTAAGAGATTGTATTTCGGTTTTGACCGTTGCTAGGTGTGAAAGGAAAGCAGAATCCAACAACTCTCCTTCCCGGTTGCTAATTGCGAGAAGAAGGTAATCATTATCGCTTCCAAAATTCTTTTCATAGACTCCCCGATAAAAAGACAAATCTGGATCATCATGAGGAAAAAACTGCTCAAAGTCATAGTCAAACTTAGGGATAGGTCTGAAAATCAACAGTAATCCAGTCAATAAAGCACTGATAATAAGAAGAAAATAAGAGAATGATTTTCCGAACATTAGCTAAATGTCTGTGGGTTGTAAAAACAGCCTTGACTCAATTTTTAAAAGAGCAAATCGGAAAAGAATGTTTTTTAAATTCTTCGATTCCTTAACTTGCCAAGTAAGTAAATAAGCCAAAAAAATGCAGCAATATCACGATTTGATGAAGCGAATTCTCGCAGAAGGAGTAAAGAAAACGGACAGAACAGGCACCGGAACGATTTCCATCTTTGGACATCAGATGCGTTTTAACCTTGCAGATGGTTTTCCTGTAGTTACTACCAAAAAACTTCACCTTCGCTCCATTATTGTCGAATTGCTTTGGTTCCTCCGTGGTGACAGTAACATCACATGGCTTAAAGAAAACGGAGTATCCATTTGGGATGAATGGGCTGACGAGAATGGCGATTTAGGTCCAGTCTATGGCTATCAGTGGAGACATTGGCCGGACGGAAAAGGCGGCGAAATCGACCAAATCAAAAACCTGATTCATCAGATCAAAACCAAACCAGATAGCCGACGTCATATCGTGAGCGCTTGGAATGTGGCCGATGTGGACCACATGGCCTTACCTCCATGTCATACCATATTTCAATTTTATGTGGCAGACGGCAAGCTTTCCTGCCAGCTCTATCAGCGAAGTGCCGATGTCTTTTTAGGTGTTCCTTTTAACATTGCTTCCTATGCCCTATTCACCATGATGGTGGCACAGGTATGTGATCTTAAGCCTGGGGAATTTATCCACACCTTTGGCGATGCACATTTGTATCTGAACCACCTAGAGCAAGCGGAACTCCAACTCAGCCGTGATATCCGCCCTCTTCCTACTATGAAAATCAACCCCGAGGTAAAGGATATTTTCGGATTCAAATACGAAGACTTTGAGCTCCTCAATTACGACCCACATCCTCATATCAAAGCTCCTGTAGCGGTGTAGAGGGTAAGAGATTGAAAGATTTGGAGAACATACCTTTAACTATCAGAAATACTTCCAGAAAATTTAAAAAGCCCCGAATTTTTAAAAATTCGGGGCTTTTGCTTTTAATTTCCTAACTCGTACTTGAGGGTTTTTCCTTTTTCCACCGCAGGCAAACCTTCTGTCATCCAAAGCGGAGCCGGAGCACCTTTGAGGTAATGGTCAAAAAACTGACTCAATCGAACGGAAAGATCTTTGGCATTTTTTCGTTGCACCAGATTGTGATCCTCTCCATTGTACTGAAGCAACCAAGCTGGTTTATTCAAACGTTTCAAAGCCATAAACATTTCGATGCCCTGATACCAAGGCACTGCCCCATCGGCATCGTTGTGCATGATCAGGACGGGAGTTTGCACTCGGTCCATGGTAAATAGCGGGGAGTTTTCGAGGTAATACATCGGTTTTTCCCAGAGCGTACCTCCTATTCGGGATTGGGTCTGTTCGTACTGGAACATGCGGCTCATGCCTGTACCCCAACGGATTCCGCCGTAGGCTGAAGTCATATTGACTACCGGAGCACCGGCTCCTGCTGCTTTAAATATATTGGTTCGTGTGATCAAGTACGCGACCTGATAGCCTCCCCAGCTTTGGCCTTGGATAGCCATATTTTCGGTATCCACTCCGCCTTTCGCAATTACAGCCTGCACACCCGGGATTATGCAGTCATAGGCACTTGGTCCCGGAAGGCCAAGATCATACTTGATGTCCGGCACGAAAACCAGGTAATCATTGCTTACGAAATAGGGAATATTAATCGTAGATCTACTTGGAGCTGGAGCGCGGTAATTGTGCAAAGTCTCGCTGTTTCGCTCGTAGAAATAGACCATCATCGGATATTTTTTAGTGGCATCAAACCCTTCCGGCTTAAAGAGCAATCCTTGAAGTGGTGTCCCGTCATTGGCCAAGTAAGAAACTAATTCCACACTTCCCCACTTGATTCCAGCCTGTTGAGGGTTAAGATTCGAAGCTTTGGTAAGGGTTTTGAAAGTCAAATCCGTCAAATAGATATCCGGATTTTCACGATAAGTGGAGCGGCGGACAATCACCTGATTTGACTCTTGAGCCTTTCTAATTCCCAAATAGCGGTGAGCAGACATCAGTACCTGCTTAGGCGCCGACTTTCCTTCATAAGTTGAAGTGAAAAAACCATTATCCTTGGTTAATTCATTGAATGCAGAAAGGATCAAGAGTTCTTTGGGATCGATTGAGGTTTCATCTGCTTTCAGCTGTTCCCTTCTGAACGTGATTTGCTTCTTACGTCCCTCACCCAAAGTAAGACTGACTGCACTGGTGGGATTTTTAGGATCAATTTTCCAAATGTCAAAACGATCATTGATCAGAATTGCTGCATCTCCTACCAACCATCCTTCTGAACCGTAACTACCCGGTAAGGATGGTGAATCATGGATTTCATCATAGAAAGGAACTGAAATCCTTTTGGTCAGATTGATCTTAGCTTTGGATTCAAGATCATAGGCTACCCAAGAACTGTCTCGAGCGTCATACCAATAGGCATATTTCCCTTCCGGAGAAAGTCTTGGCGAGCCAGAAGCATTTTTCTCGATCAGGGTTCTGGTTCCAGTTTTAAAATCTACCGAATATAAATCTCTGCCAATCTGAATATCCCAACTATAACTTCTTCGATAGGGTGCGTCAGTCCAGGCGAGTGCAAAGTCTTTGGTGATTTTGTTTTCCATCATCACATGTTCTACCTCAGGGGTTCCAAGTTGGGTAATGGAAAAATCGAGTAGATTCAAGGTCGCCAAATAGGTTTTTCTTTCTTCCTGAGACTTGTTTTTGAGCTGCATCGGCTGGATTTCAGCCTCCTGCCACCCCCAAATATCCAAGCTTACCCGTTCTTCATCCAATATGGTAGTGTCAGATTCATAGGCATAATCCATATAGTCTTTTGCTACTCCGAAAAACAATCGACTCTCATCTTCTGAGAATCGTAGGCTTCCATCAGGACTTATTCGGCTGTTTTCTAATTTCAAAGCACTCTTTTCCACTTGGGTAGCCAAATCACCTTTTTTTACATCATATATATATAAGGTGTGAGTTGGCTTTTTGGCCTTCAAAGAATCATCTGTTGCGATAAATGCAAGCTTTGCAGATTGAGGTGAAAACACCAAATTGGAATAGGTGGTCATCTTCTCATGGACAAGTTTACTTTCTCCCGTAGACAAATTCAGAAGATAAACTGCTGCATTGTCTGCTTTTTCTTCCTCAGCTAAGGTGTACTGAAGAAAGTCTCCATTTGGTGTGAAGCTGTAGGATTTTACTCGCTCAAACTCCCAAGTTTTTGCTCCATCAAGTGATCGAACCAAAAGTTTGGTCCCATCAGTTTTCTTAGGTTTTTCAATTTTTGCAGTAGAATCCGTTTTATTGGTAGCTATAGAATCTTTTGGCGCATCTTTTTTGGGAAGTTCTTTCTCAAAGTGAATGGCAATCCAGCTTCCTTTTTCAGTTGGAATCGCAAAAGATTTAACTCTTGGTAGTTTTTCTACTTTTCGGGTAGTTAGGTTCAAAATAAACAAGCTATCCTTGGGTATGTCATCAGCTTTCTTTTTCCGAAGTTTTAAAACCCGAATGGAATCCTTTTGAGGCGTAATTTTCCCTATCGCATATTGATCATCTGATGAAAAATTGAAAGATGTTCCTCTAGGAATAATGACTTTTTGAGTCGGATTTTTAAATGGAAAAACCTCAATTCTTCCATCACCATCTTGGGGAGAAATCTGAAATCCGACGAATTGACCGTTTTTGGTAATTTTTTCTGAGGAAAGGTTCTCCCAGCCATCGTAATCCTCGTGAGTTAAAGATCGCTTTTGCTGAGCAAAGGAAATCTGAGTCAACAAGGCCAATCCAAACACCCAAGCCCACTGCTTTACTTTTAACATGGTACTAGTTGCTTATTGGTTTAGTGTAAATTCTCTTTCAAAATAACCTCCTCTGGTTGAAGACAGCTTTATTTTACCTTTTATGGCTTCTTTACCATCTACTTTCACTTGGAAAGTAGCGGTCTTCTTCTCACCTACTCCGGTATATCCAGAATAGATGGTCTTATCAAATAATGAGGGAGAAGTAATTTTCACCTTGGCGTTTTCATAGCCTTTGGTCAATTCCTTATCAAAATCCAGGGATACACGGTCTTCTTGCACAATTTTAACCAGCTTAGCTTGTTCCAATGCCACTGGCAGTTTTCCGGAATTAGTCCATTCCAGCGTGATTTCAAATTCACCGCTTGAGAGCTTTTTCACCTTGAGATCATTGATAGTCAGCTGCGGCAGTCTCTTGGCCATTGCAAGGTTGAAGAGTGCTTGTTTTTTAGCCCAATCCTCTAGCTGCCAAGGAGGACCATTTTGTCCAAAAAATTTAGGATGAAAACCACCTATTTCAATATCTCCCAAAACAGGATGGGTCATTGGAGTCCAAGGTTTGAACCCCTTACTTCCATTTGCCTCATCGTCCCACATTAATCCATCATAATCGTCATAAACTCCATCTCCGTCATAATCCTTCATGGCACCATTGTTCCACAACTCATCTCCATACCAGATACTGCCATAATAGAAATACCCGAAATCAGGTCCATGACCAAAAAGTGGTTCAGGTTTCAAAGGATCACCAGTCAAGGAATTGACTTTATAACGAGTAGCGTAGGTTTCGTACACATCCCCTGCCCAAGGATAGGCTGTGTAGGATAATCCCAATTGATCCATCTCTTTATAAATCGCTAAATCCTGAGGATACATGCGCTCCTCTGATTTGGAAGTGGAAGGTGGGCGCAAATGCATCGGCACACGGGTATCCATGGAATTGACCACAGAAATATTAGGATGGCTGAGTACCCATAGGGCTGTGGAGCGTGTTTCTATTTCACTGAGAGGATAATCACCTGCACCAAATTGGGTATAACCTCTGCCGGTAAGATCTCCACCTGTATTTGGTCTCCAGTTTTCGGGATAATTGCGATGAAGGTCTAGTCCTCCTATCCCATCTTCATTATAGGAACCATCGCCGTCGTTATCAATTCCTTCAGTATACACTAAGTAATCTCCTTTTCCAGGAAAGGTGCGCTTCATTAATCGCCCTTTGGGATCCTTAGGATCGATGACGAAATTAGCCTTTTCCTTTTCTTCCTGAGTAGAGGCTTTTTTCCTCATCTGATAGATAATACCATCCCCGTCCAAATCTTCTTCAGGGTCCTCATCAAGAAGCCCATCTCTGTCTGTATCGTTTGGTCGAACAGTACTTCTATTTCTCTGTTCGGTATACAAATACATATTCGATCCATCAGGGTTATTTTGGGGGCGGAGGTAAATAACTTTTGAGTCAATCAATGCAGTGATTTCCGGATCTTTTCCGTAGTTCTCCAACAAATGCTGAGTCAACCAAAGTATGGATTCACTGGATGTGATTTCTCCTGAATGGCGACCACCTTCAAAGTAAGCAGCAGGCTTATCAGTATCTTTTCCAGTCTTTTTATTGGTAATGGTCATTTGGTAGATAGGCCTCCCTTCAAAAGAGTACTCAATCACATACAGATCCACAATATCTGGAAACTGCTGAGCCCATTTTTCATACCAATGGTACATCACATCCACCGTATGATATTTATTAAAGGTAAGCTTTTCACCAGGGGTGTATTCAACTTCTGGAAAGACAAACTTCTTAAAAAATGAAGGTCCGTGTCTTTCACCAGAAACTGTATAAAACTTAGATTTTTGGTTTTTTTCCGGGAATTGTTGAGTTGGATGAAAAGATTTCACCTGTGCAGTAGAAAAACTTGCACCTAGCAAGCATATCAATAACAAGTAGGTTTTTCTCATATTCTATAGGGTTGGAATTCTTAAAAGTAAAAAGAAGGCCTAAAGCCTTCCCAACCACTCAAAAAAAAAGACCTTCAAGAGGTCTTACTTTTTTATCATTATTTCGAAAGTCTCAGCTTTTAAAGATGTATGCCCTTTAGCTGGCTTACAATTAGGAAGCTGCCTAACAACAAAATCAAGTCTTTCTTTCAAACCCTTGTCTTCTGCTTCTAAAAGCTCAAATCCAACTATCCTTCCAAAAGAATCAACGTTAACCAAAAACTTAACTTGATCCAATTCTTGGCTTTTCTTGGTTCTAAAAATAAAGCTTGAGTAGGAATCGATTATTTGATTTACATCACTTTCAAATTCCCAGCTTGGAGACTCAACAGAAGAGGAATTGCTTGATTTAATAGTCAAACCAGTCTTTTCTTCACCATTTAAAGCAAATGAAAAGGTGGTTGAAAGACCTACCAAAGCAAATGCGATAACGATTCTATGTACAAAAGAGGTTTTCATGACCATTTATTTGATACAAGTATACGGCTAAGATTCATTCCAGCAAAATTTTGAATAAACTTTTTTGCAGAAAATTGAATAAAATGAGTCAATCAACCCTTAAAAAAAGCATTTGGTGCCAAAACCTAATGGAAAAAATTTTCCAAACCTTTCGAGTAATAAATACAGAATTAGGAAACTAGTGGGAAAGGAAACAAAAAAGTCTTGCCACTGGCAAGACCCTTTTCAGAATATAAACCCAAATATAACTTTAGAGATTAAAAGTTTTCGATTGATTCTTAAAAATTCGGATAAAATTCTACCAACAACATATAACCTAGGTAAAAATCATTAGCACCAAATTTTCAATTGTTTTTAATCTACTGGTCCAAAATAAATAGATTCGAAGATCAATTACAAATTGAAAAAATAATTTTGCAATATTTTGAACAATCTCTAATTTACGGCATCCTTTATTAACAATCATCTAAATCCACTAAAGGAAAATGGACAAAATTTTAGATATCGATAACATAGACCTAAAAATCATCTCTCTTTTAAATGAGGATGCTAAAACACCTTACACAGAAATCGCTAAAAAGGTATTTGTTTCTTCCGGGACTGTCCATGTGAGGATGAAGAAATTAGAAGATATGGGTATTGTCAAAAGTGCAACACTAAATATCGATTTTTCAAAACTCGGCTACGACATATCTGCATTTCTAGGAATTTATCTTGAAAAAAGCTCGCTCTATGACAATGTTATTGAGAAACTTAAAGAAATTACTGAGGTGGTAAGCGCTTACTATACTACCGGCAACTATTCCATATTCGCAAAAATTATTTGTAGAGATACAAATCACCTCAGATTAGTATTAGACAAGATTCAAAAAGTTGACGGAATTGACAGAACTGAGACCCTGATTGTACTAGAAGAAAGTATAAACAGACCGATCCAGTTTTTTGATAAGTAATAATACCTCTATTTAGATTAAATCTAATTTAAAAAATTTTAAAGATTTACTCTAGTTCAACCGAAAAAGATTCACTCTTTTTCGGTTTTTATTTTTTAAATCAACACACACACTATCAAATCATTATAAATTTTTTCCATCCCAAATCATCTATGTTTCATAGATTTTTAAAATGACTTCGAACATATTTTTTTGATTAGTTGTTGTACATTCGCATCCAAAATATAATTAGTCTAAATAACTCAGCACATGAGCAAAGACAACCAAATTCTAGAAGAACTAACCTCCAAGGAATACGAGCATGGCTGGTCTGTGAATTACGAGACAGATGAAGCCCCAGCAGGACTTAATGAAGATATTATTAGATGGATCTCTTCCAAAAAAGAAGAACCCGAATGGCTTTTGGAATGGAGATTAAAGGCTTTTAGAACTTGGCAAAATATGACTGAGCCAGAGTGGGCTAATGTTCATTATCCGAAGATTGATCTACAGGCTTTGAAATATTATTCCGCTCCGAAACAAGCCAAAAAACCAAAAAACCTGAATGAAGTAGATCCAGAATTGATTGCCATTTATGAAAGGTTAGGAATATCACTCAATGAGCAGAAGAGGCTTCAGGGCATAGCAGTCGATGCAGTTTTGGATTCAGTGTCTGTTGCAACTACTTTTAAAGATACCCTTGGTAAACTTGGTATTGTTTTTTGTTCGTTTAGTGAAGCTGTAAAAGAACATCCAGAACTCATTAAGAAGTATTTGGGATCAGTGGTTCCGATGACTGATAACTACTATGCGGCTTTAAATTCAGCCGTTTTTTCCGATGGATCGTTCTGCTACATTCCAAAAGGGGTAAGATGCCCAATGGAACTATCCACCTACTTCAGAATCAATGCAGCAAATACGGGGCAGTTTGAAAGGACATTAATCGTTGCAGACGACTCTTCTTATGTATCTTACCTAGAAGGCTGTACAGCTCCACAACGAGATGAAAATCAGCTCCATGCTGCAGTAGTCGAAATTTATGCTGGTGCACATGCAGAGGTGAAATATTCCACAGTACAAAACTGGTTCCCAGGTGATAAAGAAGGAAAAGGAGGAATTTACAACTTTGTAACAAAGCGGGGAATCTGCGCAGGTGATCATTCAAAAATCTCCTGGACTCAGGTAGAAACTGGTTCTGCCGTGACTTGGAAATATCCTTCATGTATCCTTAAAGGAGATTATTCGATCGGAGAGTTCTATTCTGTTGCTGTGACCAATAACTATCAGCAGGCAGATACCGGAACCAAAATGATCCACATTGGTAAAAACACCAAATCAAGGATTGTTTCTAAAGGCATTTCTGCTGGCAAATCCCAAAACTCTTACCGAGGACAAGTACAGGTAATGAAGCGTGCAGACAATGCAAGAAACTTTTCGCAATGCGATTCCTTATTAATGGGTGACCGATGCGGTGCTCATACTTTTCCTTACATCGACATCAATAACCCGTCAGCGAAAGTTGAGCATGAAGCAACTACTTCAAAAATTGGTGAAGACCAGATTTTCTATTGCAATCAGCGTGGAATCGCCACTGAAGATGCAGTAGCCTTGATTGTCAATGGCTACGCCAAAGAAGTATTAAATCAGCTCCCAATGGAATTTGCTGTAGAAGCACAGAAACTATTGGCACTTACCCTAGAGGGTTCTGTAGGATAAACCTCTGATTGAAAAATTGGAATATTTAAAATTGAAAAACTAGAATCATGCTATCAATAAAAAACCTTCATGCCTCAATTGAAGGAACTGAAATCCTGAGAGGTATCAATCTTGAAGTAAAAGCAGGCGAAGTGCATGCGATCATGGGACCAAATGGTTCTGGAAAGTCAACTTTAGCTTCTGTACTTGCCGGCCGTGAAGAATACGAAGTCACAGAAGGTGAAGTGATTTTCCAAGGAAAAGAACTCTTGGAAATGGCTCCTGAAGATCGTGCAAGAGAAGGTGTATTTTTAGCTTTCCAATATCCTGTAGAAATCCCGGGGGTTTCTTCTACTAACTTCCTCAGAACAGCCCTCAACCAAGTACGTGAATACCGAGGTCAAGAGCCTTTGGATGCAGTGAAATTCCTCTCTCTTATGAAGGAGAAAATGGCATTGGTTGAAATCGATCAAAAACTTCTTAGCCGTTCACTCAACGAAGGCTTTTCAGGTGGAGAAAAAAAGAGAAATGAAATCTTCCAAATGGCAATGCTGGAGCCAACGCTCTCTATCTTGGACGAAACTGACTCAGGATTGGATATTGACGCGTTGAGGATTGTTTCCAATGGTGTGAATAAATTGAAATCAGACAAAACGGCTACTATTGTAGTGACTCACTATCAGCGCTTGTTGGATTACATTGTTCCTGATTTTGTGCATGTGTTGTACAAAGGAAGAATTGTAAAGTCGGGCACCAAAGAGCTCGCACTTGAACTCGAAGAAAAAGGCTACGACTGGATCAAAGAAGAAGTTGATTCTACAGCTACTGTCTGAACTCAAAACTATAACTCATGAGTACCTTGACCCAACAAGATACATTTCAAGGGCTTTTTGCAGCAGCTCCAGAAAACTTCCTTTCCATTCGCACTTTAGGAAAAGAAAGCTTTCTTTCTCAGGGCCTGCCGACAGTAAAAGCCGAAGAATATAAATTTACCAACATCAGTAAAAAGCTGGAGAACGCTATCAAAAGCTTCTCCCCTTCCCTTCCTTTTGAAATTTCCGAAAGTCAAGTAAAATCGGCTTTATTTGAAGATTTCCAAGGTGATGTGTTGGTTTTTTCTAATGGGAAATTTCTTCCAGAACTCTCCTCTTCCATTGAAGGAGTAGAAGTAGCTACACTTTCGGAAAAGCCTGAAACTGCTTTGGGAAGTATTGCCAAAGCTTCCAAAGATCCTTTTGTTGCGCTTAATCAAGCTTCTTTTGCTGATGGAATCTTCATTTCAGTACCAAAAAAGGTTCAAATCGAAAAACCTATTTTGCTGCTTTCTTTTAACAAAGAAAACGCTGGACAAGTAATCCAACCAAGGGTTTGGATTGAAGTGGGGGACTTTGCAGAAGTGACGTTTATTGACCAAAGTATTAACCTGAGTGATTCAGCATATTTTGTCAATAAGGTAGTGGAAGTGAAAGGTGGAATAAACTCCCAAATCAGCTACTATAGGCTTCAGAATGAAGGAAAAGGCACGATCGAAGTCAGCAATATCGAAACCGATATTCAGAAAGACGCCAAGTTCACTTCGGTAAACATTTCGCTTTCTGGCGATATGGTAAGAAATAATCTTAGCCTGAATCTTCTTGGCAGTAATTCCGAAGGAAATATGTTTGGAGTGTACTTGCTCAATGGGAAAACACATGTGGACAATCACACCAACGTAGACCATACCATTCCGCACGCGGAGTCCAACGAACTTTACAAAGGCATCTTGGCTGACCAAAGCCGCGGAGTATTTAACGGGAAGATTTTCGTCCGTCAGGATGCGCAGAAGACCAATGCTTTCCAGCAAAACAACAATATCCTCCTTTCTGACGACGCCATCGTCAATACCAAACCACAGCTAGAGATTTGGGCGGATGATGTAAAATGCTCTCACGGATGTACCGTAGGTCAGCTGGATGAGGAAGCTCTCTTCTATCTTCAGGCAAGAGGAATTGACAAGACTTCCGCAAAGGGCCTCTTACTTTATGCATTCGCTGGCGAAGTACTTGAAAAAATCGAAGAAGAAAGCTTCCGTAACCATGTCGTAAACCTGATTCAGGAGCGATTGGGAAGCAAATTCTAATCCCATGAGTTTTAATATAGATCAAATCAGGGGCTTGTTTCCCGTACTTCATCAAGAAGTGCACGGCAAGCCCTTGATTTATTTTGACAATGCCGCGACCACTCAAAAGCCAAAGGCTGTTTTAAAGGCCTTGCAGGAATACTATGAAAAGGACAATTCAAACATCCATCGGGGTGCTCATGCTTTGGCCGACAGGGCAACTCGCCATTATGAAGAGACTCGGGAAGCTGTCAGAGATTTTATCGGCGCAAGAGAAGCGGCCGAGATCATTTTCACCAAAGGAACTACCGAAAGTATCAACCTAGTAGCTAAGACTTTTGGGAGAAATTTTATCGGCAAGGGTGACGAGATCCTTATTTCCACCATGGAGCATCACAGCAACATTGTCCCTTGGCAGATGGTCTGTGAAGAAAAAGGAGCAATACTTAAAGTCATCCCCATTACCGAATCCGGTGAAATTATTTGGGAAGAATTTGAAAAACTACTTTCTTCCAAAACCAGATTGGTCAGCATAGTCCATGCGTCCAATGCACTTGGCACGATCAATCCCGTTAAAAAAATAATCGACGCGGCCCATGCCGTGGGTGCAAAAGTACTTTTGGATGGTGCCCAATCTACCTCGCATCTGGATATTGACGTACTGGACTTAAACTGCGACTTTCTGGCCTTTTCAGCTCATAAGCTGTATGGACCGACGGGTCTTGGAGTACTGTATGGCAAAAGAGAAGTCTTGGAAGAAATGCCCCCTTTCCTAGGAGGAGGGGAAATGATCAAAGAGGTGACCTTTGAAAAAACCACCTACAATGAAATCCCCTTTAAATTTGAAGCCGGCACGCCCAATATTGCTGATGTGATTGCTTTCAAAGCCGCCTTAGATTTCGTTCAGAGCCTGACAAAACCCAAAATAAGAGCTCATGAGGATGCACTTTTGGACCATGCGAATGAACTGATGAGTGGAATCAAAGGATTTATTCCCGTAGGAACTGCTTCCGAAAAAGTCTCTGTTTTGTCGTTTAACATCAATGGAATGCATCCGTTCGACGTAGGGCAAATGCTCGACGCCAAAGGTATTGCAGTCCGTACTGGCCATCACTGTACCCAACCATTGATGAAACGATTTGGAATCGAGGGAACTGTAAGAGCCTCCTTTGCGGTTTACAATACCAAATCAGAAATTGAAAAGCTGGCGGAAGGTGTCGCCCAAATCGCACGATTGAAAAACAAATGAGCACAATCAAGGAGGTACAGGACGAAATTGTTTCAGAATTTGAAATCCTCGGGGATGACAAAGAATCCACGATATTCTACATCATGGAATTGGGAGGAAATCTTAAACCCTTTCCAGAGACTGAGCGAAAGGAAGAAAACATCATCAAAGGCTGTCAATCAAAAGTTTGGCTGGTCGCTGAGGAAAACGAAGGAAAAGTTCAGTACCAGGCAGATTCAAATACAGATATCACCAAAGGACTGATTTCTCTTTTGATTCGCGTACTGGACAATCGAAGACCGGATGAAATTATTCATGCCGATCTGGATTTTATCCAAAAAATCGGAATGGGAAGTATCATTGGAAGCCAGCGATCCAATGGATTGGCTGCAATGATCAAGCAAATGAAACTCTACGCACTGGCTTTTCAAACCAAGCAAAACGCCTGATATGGAAGCTGAAAAACCTATAGAAAGCACTACTCAAGTCGAAAACCTTCGGGACAAAGTCGTGGCGGCCATCAAGCAGGTCTATGACCCCGAGATTCCTGTGGATGTATATGAATTGGGCCTGATCTATGAGATTACCGTCTATCCGGTCAATAATGTCTATGTGCAGATGACATTGACCTCGCCTAACTGTCCTTCGGCTGAGTTCATACCTTCTGAAGTCAAGGATAAAATACAACAGATCATGGGAGTGAACAACGTGGAAGTAGAAGTAACTTTTGATCCACCCTACTCCCAAGACATGATGTCTGAAGTGGCCAAACTTGAATTAGGATTTCTTTAAAACCGTAAAATATAAACTCAACAATATGTATCCTGAAGAACTAATTGCTCCCATGAGAGCAGAACTCTCCAACGTAGGATTCCAGGAGTTTCGGACAGCAGAACAAGTGGCTGAACATCTTGGACCAAATCATAAAGGAACCACCTTTGTGGTGGTCAACTCTGTATGTGGTTGTGCTGCAGGAGCGGCTCGCCCAGGAGTAAGATTTGCCTTGGAGCACGCTTCCAAAAAACCAACTACACTCGCTACTGTATTTGCAGGTAACGACCGCGATGCAGTTGCCAAAGTACGAGAGTTGGTATTACCATATCCTCCTTCTTCTCCTGCCATGGCATTATTCAAAGACGGAGAATTGGTACACTTCATTGAAAGACATCACATCGAAGGCAGAAATGCCAAAATGATCGGTGACCACTTGGTAGAGGTCTTCGAACATTTCTGCGATTAATTAAAGCCCTTCGGGGCTTTTTTTCTTAATAAAAAACCACATTATCCATTCTATAAAACCAATTTATCCTCTATTTAGGCAGTAATTGATTTACAATCAGTCATTTACTCTTAAGGAATATTTGTTAAGAAAAACTCACATAATAATGACTTTGATCATGGAATAAAATCCTTAAAAAATGGTCAGTTTTATTAACTTAAGGCCGATTTTAGAGTTTAAAATGAAATCCAATCTAACAATATATGTCTGACTCCGCCAAGCTGTCCTACAAAGGACAAGAATACGAATTCCCGGTAATCATCGGTACAGAAAACGAACCAGCAATTGACATCGCAAAACTCAGAAGTGCAACAGGATTAATCACCCTTGATTCAGGCTTCAAAAACACGGGTTCTACAACTAGTTCAATTACTTTTCTAGACGGTGAAGAGGGAGTATTAAGATACAGAGGTTACCGAATTGAGGACTTGGCAGAGAAGTCCAGCTTCATCGAAGTTGCATACCTCCTGATCTACGGAGAGCTACCTACACAAGCACAATATGAGGATTTCACCAGACAAATCACGACTCACACCCTTGTGCATGAAGATATCAAGAAAATCCTTGACGGTTTTCCTTCCAATGCCCACCCAATGGGAGTTTTGTCTTCATTGATTTGCTCTCTATCAGCATTTTATCCAGATTCACTCAATCCTAATGCAAGCGCAGATGATGTTAATCTCAGTATCATCCGCTTGATTGCCAAAATGCCAACATTTGCTGCATGGGCATACAAAAACAAGATGGGGCACCCAGTAAATTATCCTGACAACTCCCTAGATTATTGCTCCAACTTCCTCAAAATGATGTTTGCACTCCCTGCAGAACGATATGAGGTCGATCCAATGGTGGCTAAGGCGTTGGATGCATTACTGATCCTCCATGCTGACCATGAGCAAAACTGCTCTACTTCTACAGTTAGAATTGTTGGCTCTTCTCAAGCTTCTATTTATGCTTCCATTTCAGCAGGCATTAACGCACTTTGGGGACCACTTCATGGCGGAGCAAACCAATCTGTAATCGAAATGCTGGAAGCAATTAAAGCAGACGGTGGTGATGCTAAAAAATACCTTGACAAAGCAAAAGATAAAAACGATCCTTTCAGATTGATGGGCTTTGGACACAGAGTTTACAAAAACTTTGATCCAAGAGCTAAAATCATCAAGAAAGCAGCAGATGATGTCCTAAGCAAGCTTGGAGTGAAAGACCCAGTATTGGATATCGCCAAAGAGTTGGAATACGCTGCATTGAATGACCAATACTTCGTGGACAGAAAACTTTATCCAAACGTAGATTTCTATTCGGGCATCATTTACCGTGCATTAGGAATTCCTACAGATATGTTTACGGTTATGTTTGCGCTTGGACGTCTACCAGGTTGGATTGCTCAGTGGAAAGAAATGAGAGAAAACGGCGAACCTATCGGAAGACCTCGTCAAGTATATACCGGTGCTACCGAAAGAGATTACGTGACCATGAACAAACGATAATTGATAAAAATCAAACAATTGAAAAAACCAGCTTTGCCAAGCTGGTTTTTTCTTTTTCCACATTTCCATACTTGGATTTTTACGGATATTTGGAAACTCGAAAACTTCATTCCAGTTTACATGAAACCAACTACACTAGAAGAAGCAGTTGCTTTGACACAAAAACTCACATCCAGGCCCAGCAATGAGGAGCTTCTTCGACTTTATGGCCTTTACAAACAAGCCACTGAAGGAGATAATGAAGGGGAAAGGCCAGGTGGCTTTGACTTCAAGGCAGCAGCAAAATACAATGCTTGGCTTATCCTGAAAGGTAAATCTAAAGAACAGGCAACTCTTGATTACCTGGACTTAGTCGAAGAGCTATCTAACAAATACATGTAATCTCAATAGCCTGAAGTGCCTATTCAGGCTTTATTTTTTCTCCCAAAAAAACCTGCCAGCATACTTCCAAGCATCAATTGCTGAATGTGATAAAACATCACCGGCAAAAGTACCAAGCCCAATATGGCAGGATCGGGGAAAATCACTTTTCCAATCACCACTCCATGAACCAAGGACTTCTTGGAGCCACAGAAAAGTGCCGTAATCCGATCTTCCTCCGAAAAGCCCAACCAAGTGCTCATGCTGTAAACAAGAATCATCACTGAAATAAAGATTCCAAGCATGATCCCTCCTATTCCTAACAAAACCGGAAGGGAATAGGCAGAAAATATATGCTGGGAAAATGAATCTGAAAAAGAGGTAAAGACAATCATCATAATGACACTTTGATCTACATACCTGAGTTTAGGCAACACCCTTTTCAACTTCGGAAACAGCCAACCGTGACTCAAAATACCCAAAGTCACCGGAAGCAAAACTTTCAATGATAGTTCTCCCAAAGTGGACCAAAAATCCAATTCGCCATCCACTCCCCCGGCTAGAACCCCCATCCAAGCAGGGGTAAGAATAACTCCAAACAAGCTGGAAATACTTGCATTGAAAATAGCTGCTGGCAAATTGCCTCCTGCTATCGAGACCATCACGACAGAAGCACTAACGGTAGACGGCAAAGCTGACAAATAGCTGACTCCAAGCTTGAAATCCTCATCGATCCATGGGAAAAACCTGAGGAGAAACCACACCAAAAGAGGAAACAACAAAAACGTACAGCTTTGAATGAGTAAGTGCAACTTCCAATTGGAAAGTCCAGACTTCAACTGTACAGGGTCAAGTTTTACGCCATAAAAAAAGAAAACCAGACCAATTCCCACGTTGATCACCGGTTTCCAAGGTAGGCCTGATTGGGATGATCCATACTCAGGAAGTAGGGCGGCCAGGGCAATTGCCACAAAAAGACCAATCAAAAACCAATTGATTCCTACCTTATTGAGCGTCTGGATCAATTTGTTTTTCACTTACCAATCAGCCTTTTGAAGTTATCACAGAGGATTGCCGTTGCGATAGCGACGTTCAAGGATTCTGCTTGTCCAAAACCCGGAATGGTTACTTTTTTGGTCACCCACTTTCCGATTTCCGGGGAAATTCCCTTGGACTCATTTCCCATCAAGATTACCCCTGGCTCTATTAGGGTCAGCTCATGTACATTATCTCCTTCCAAAAACGCCCCATAAACAGGCAATTTCCACTTTGCAAAAACCACATCCAGATTTTCATAGAAAAACTGCACCCTGGTAAATGATCCCATAGTTGCTTGGATCACTTTGGGATTGTAAAACTCGGCCGTTTGGGGAGAAAGCACCATTTTTTTGATTCCGTACCAATCGGCAATCCGGATGATGGTACCCAGATTGCCTGGATCTCTTACATCATCCAAGGCAATAATCAATTCACGATCAGAAGGAACAAACGATGTATTGGATTTCATTCGGACAATAGCCAATGCCGAATCATTGGATTGGTATTGCCCTAGCTGCTCGAGCTGGCCTTGAGTCACCCGAATCAGCTCACCCTTATACCCTTTCAAAAACGGGGAATTTCTACTTTCGAAACTCTCCGTTACCAAAAGTAAATCCACTACAAAATCTGATTTGAGTACTTCCACCACACTTTTCTCCCCCTCGACAAAGAATAAACCCTCTGCTACTCTGTATTTCTTTTGATGTAAGGATTTTATAAACTTAACTGTATTTTTGCTTAGCATTCCCTTAGCTTATTCCGAATTGAAACGTTCCAAATATATACTTTTTCTCACTCTGCTTGGGTTTTGCTTTGGCTGTTCACTCACCAGGACTCTTGATGAAGGCCAGTACATGGTCTACGAAAACAACCTGTCCGGAATCGAAAAATCGAATCAGGAGGAGCTGACCAATCTTATCGAGCAAGAACCCAATACTCGATTTTTTGGAACTTCTATCGGTGTATTGATTTACAGGTTTGGTGAATCCTTTTACGACAGTGCTAAAGTAGTCCAGGAACTCCAGACAGTAAATCAAGAGCTAGCTGAAGTAAGGCTTCAAATCGATACCGTCTCAACTAATCTAAGGCTCCGCAAAAAGGAAGACAAACTCAAAACAAAAGCAGAGGCACTGCAAGATAAACTCGAGTACGGAAATGCCCTGATGAAAACAGGTAACCCTTTGGTTATTTTGGACAGTGGGTTGATAGAAAAAACGTACCGAAACATGCAGGGATACTTGGTCAACCATGGTTTTTTTGACTCAAAAGTGAAGTACTCAGTAGAGACTAAAAAACAAAAAGCAACTGTCACCTATCAAATCACTGAGAACAAACCCTACCTGATTGACTCTATTTATACCCGCTCTGATAATCCTGAAATACTTAAACTACTAAACCAATATTCCCGAAACACCCTAATCAAGCAGGGAGAGATCTACAATCAGGATCATATCGCTGCTGAGCGCAACAGACTTGAGGAATTGTTGAAAAACAATGGGTTTTACATGTTTTCCAAGTCTTATGTCAACTACCTCGCCTATCAGGACACCTCTGCAAAAACCATTCGCCTGGAGCAGGTCATTCAAAAACCCACCTTCACCGATAAGCATGAAGTGTACACCATAGATTCGATCAATTTTCAGATCAATCCTCCCAGCGATGAATTTGCAGATCGCAGAGTGAAGACCGACTTCAATGGCATTGACTTTTCATTTTATCGTGACCGATATTCCGCCAAAATTCTTGCCTCGCGTGTCCGTATTCAAAAAGGTGCTCCCTACAGCAGAACCCAAGCTATTGAGACACAACGTTTACTCAACAACCTGGATTTATTCCGCTTTGTCAATATCACTTTTGACACCTTGGGAACTTCACTGACTGCCAATATCCTGACGCAACCCAATCAAAAATTTCAGCTGACTAACCAGCTGGGTATGACCATTACGGAACAGCTACCCGGTCCATTCTTCAGTACAGCGCTACGAAACCGAAACTTCTTCAGGGCAGGAGAGATTCTTGAATTCAACTTCAGGGCAGGCCTCGAAGGTGTGGCCTCAGCTACTGGACAGGGTGTATACCAAAGCAGTGAATTGAACACCTCTGTTTCGGTTATTTTCCCGAGGTTTTTAATTCCTTTTTCACCGGGAACCCTTCAGCGATTTGGAAGATATAATCCAAATACCCGCGTCACATTTGGATACCTCAACACCAGTAGGCCAGAGTATAAACGAAATGCCATCAATGGATTGCTTTCATACACTTGGTCCACCCAAAATAACCGCCAATCATTCACGGTCAACGCGGCTGACATCAGCTATATCCGGACTCCATTTATTCAAAATGAATTTCTGACCATTCTAAATGACCTTCAAAACAACGGAAACAACCTGATCTGGTCATTTTTACCTTCCTTGATCAGTAGCTTTTCAGGTCAGACCATCATCAACTTCAACCGATACGGAGACTTCAATGCAAAAAGAGCCTCTTTGCTTCGACTATTTGGGGAAAGCGGAGGGACAACCTTAAACCTGGTCAATGCAAAGAGCAATAACGAACCGGGGATCGAGTACGCCAACTTTCAATGGTTGAAAGGGCAAATCGATTTTAGAAGGTATTATCCGGTCAATGAAAAACAAACCTTTGCCTATCGGCTCAACTTTGGAATGGCAAGCCCATACGGAGTCAGTGCGGGGATTCTTCCGTATGAAAAATATTTCTTTGCTGGAGGCGGTACCAGTATTCGGGCATGGCAGGCTAGACGACTTGGACCGGGTAGTTCGGTCCCACAAACAGGCGAAGGCGGAGAATACGCTTACACCAACGAACAGCCTGCCGAAATGATTTTAGAATCCATGTTAGAATATCGGAGAAAACTCATTGGATATTTTGACATGGCCCTTTTTATCGATGCGGGTAACTCGTGGATGATAGGTAGAGATGCTGCAAGACCGGGAGCGGATTTTAGATACGACCGATTTTATAAGGAAATAGCTGTGGGAACGGGCATTGGTCTTCGTATGGACTTTGACTTCCTGGTGATCCGTCTGGATCTGGCTACCAAAGCTGTAGACCCTGCCAAGCCTGAAGGCAGTCGCTGGGTTTTGGACAATATCGACTTTCGAAGACCTTTTGGGGTAAGAGGACAAACTGTATTTAATTTCGGAATTGGCTATCCATTCTGAGAAAAACAACTTATGAGTAGAAAATCAAAAGAAGAAATCGCGATCATCTATCAGCAAATGCAGGATTATATCTGCAAAGGATTGGAAGAAGGCGACGGAAAGGGCAAGTTTATAGAGGATAAGTGGGAAAGATCCGCAGGTGGCGGAGGAAGAACACGCATCTTTGAAAATGGAGCAATCATTGAAAAAGGGGGCGTGGCTTTTTCAGCGGTTCATGGACCAACTCCAGAGAAAATCCTGAACAAGCTCGGGCTGCAGCAGGCTGATTTTTTTGCTACAGGAGTCTCCATTGTTTTGCATCCCCATAGCCCGATGGTACCCATCATCCACATGAACATCCGATATTTTGAGATGGAGAATGGGGTACATTGGTTTGGAGGGGGAATCGATCTTACGCCTCACTACATCGTACCCGAGGATGCAGCCTACTTTCATCAAAAACTCAAAGAAACCTGTGACACCTTTGATCTGTCCTACTATCCCAAATTCAAAAATTGGGCAGATGACTATTTTTATTTGAAGCACCGAGAAGAAACTAGAGGAATCGGTGGGATTTTTTACGATCGACTGAGCGCTGATTCTGACGAACAATTTCAGTCAATTTTGGATTTTAGCCTTGCTTTAGGAAGACTTTTTCCGGAAGTGTACACGTACTTCATGCAAAAGAATTCCAAATTGCCGTTTGGACCTGAAGAAAAAGCGTGGCAAAATCTCAGAAGAGGAAGATACGTGGAGTTTAATCTGGTATGGGATGCAGGAACCAAGTTTGGCTTGGATACCAATGGCCGGACAGAAAGTATCCTCATGAGCATGCCTCCTCAGGCAGAGTGGACCTATATGCACCAACCAAAAGCCGGAAGTCGGGAGGAGTTCACATTGAATCATCTGAAAAAAGGCATTGACTGGCTGGCAGGCAACTTATGATCGAACTTGTAAAACAATGGGATGAAGCCCTCTTCCTTTGGCTCAATTCCTTTCACTCAGATGCCTTGGACCCCATCATCTTTCAGATGACGGAGACTGTCACTTGGCTTCCCCTGTTTGCATTCCTGATTTATAAAATTTATAAAGTTGACCCCAAAAACAGCTGGTGGGTATTTGGTGGAATTCTACTGACCATCCTTATTGCTGACCAAGTTACCTCTGGAATCATGAAACCTTTTTTTGAGCGGCTTCGCCCTTGCCACGATCCCCGATGGGAAGGGGTCATGCATAATTACGGGCGTTGCGGAGGGCTATATGGTTTTGTTTCATCCCATGCCGCCAACACATTTGGACTGGCTGTATTCGTTAATCGAAAATTGAAGGGCAAAATTAAAGGCCTACGCTGGCTTTATCTTTATGCTTTTGTGGTGAGTTATACCCGCATTTATTTGGGTGTTCATTACCCTTGGGACCTATTGCTAGGTGCGGCCATGGGTACACTTGCTGCTTGGTTTTCCTGGTTTTTTATCGTGTTTGTCAAAAGACAGTTGATCAAGAAAGTATTGGAATAGACTTTTCTTCAATTTCCTACAAAGCTTAAAAATCCATTAGATCGGATGATGATAAGAAAAAGTGAAAGGGACTTTTAAGCACCCAATTCCTTTTCCAACTGCTCCAAGGACTTACCTTTCGTTTCTGGAAGAATTTTCCAGATCACGATCAATCCCACCAAACATATCGCTCCATACAGCCAAAAGTTATTGGCCCATCCCAGATTTTCTTTAATCGCAGGGAAGTAATAGGTCAACGTAAAATTTCCCACCCAGTGTGCCAATGCGCCCACTGAAATGGCAGCTCCTCGTACGCGTGTAGGGAAGATTTCTGACAAAATAACCCAAAGTAAGGGTGCCAATGAAATGGAATAAAACATCACATTGGCCAATACCAAAACGACTACCATAGAACCACCCAAATCTGCATAGAATGAATATCCAATTCCTGCATACAAGAGCGTCATGGCAGATAGGCAAACCAGCAGGAGCGTTTTCCGACCAAAACGATCTACTGTAGCCAAGGTGACAAAAACAGAAAGCACCATCACTCCCCCCACCACAACGATGTTGAGCATCATCTGCTTCAGGTTAAATCCTGCGGCCTGAAATATATCAGCCGCGTAGTAAATCACCACATTGATCCCACTCCACTGCTGGAGGAATGCGAGGAAAATTCCAATTCCCAGCAGATAGAGGACATTTTTCCCAAAGAGCTCTTTGAGATTCACCTGCCCCAAATCTCCTTCTGATAACGTTGATTGGGTCTCGCGGATAGAATCTTCAGCATAATCAGCCCCTCCGATTTTCGTCAAAATTTTCCTTGCTTTCTCGATTTGATTGTTTTTAACCAGCCATCGGGTACTCTCAGGGACAAAAAACATCAAGACAAAAAACAAAGCCGCTGGGATCAATTCCGCTCCAAACATCCATCTCCAACCTACCTGACCGTTCCAACTTTGAGCAATTTCTTCAAAACCTGCCTGATCCGAAAGTTGGGTATCCAATAGTGAAATCTGCCAGTTGGCCACCTGGGCCAAAAGTACACCAAACATAATCAGTAGCTGATTGATCGTGACCAGTCGACCTCTTTTATCAGCAGGAGCAAGCTCAGAGATGTACAACGGAGAAAGATTAAGAGCGATTCCCATGGCCACGCCTCCTACGATCCGATAGAAATTAAAGGCCCAAAAGGTATCTGCCAAGGCAGTCCCGATCGCAGAAAGGGAAAACAAAAACCCGGAAAATATCAACAATCGCTTTCTCCCCAATCGATCACTGATCAAAATACAAAGTGCAGCACCGACCATACATCCTACCAATGCCGAACTCGTACCCCAGCCCTGATCTTCCACGGAGGTGATGTTGAAATAGGGCTCATAAAAAGGTTTGGCCCCGCCAATAACCACCCAGTCATAACCAAATAAAAAGCCTCCAAGTGCGGCTGTCAGGGAAATCAGCCAAATATAGGTCTGGTTGTAGGTGTAGGTGGGATTCATTCTAGATTGGGGTTAAGGAGGAATTCGAACAAAAAATACCCGAATTTTGATTTAAATCAATCCTGCTGTCCTGTTTTCACTAAGTAATCAATCAAAAAAGACCGATCCGAATCAAAAGAAGAATCCAAATCATCCAAGATTTGAACCATTCAATCCTAAGTTCGATAGAGGTTTCATTTTATAAGAATACCAGCTCCATTCAAAGAATCTTTGCCAAATCACCCACTATCTGCCGATTTTTTCTTAACTACGATAAGGCTTTTCCGAGTAGATTTTTAAAAATATATCCGTTCACCAAAATTTAATTTACTATGAAAACGGCTCTGTTTTTCGGTTATCTTTTCCTGATTCCTTCCTTGCTGCTTTCCCAAGAAAACACAACAGGTAACTACACTCCCAATAAATTTCACCAATTCAGCTTCATCCCTCTTCCCGCTGTAGCATCCAATCCAGCCAACGGATGGATGTTTGGCTTTGCGCCTTCAGCCTCTTGGTATATGGGAAATCCTAAATCCACCAAACTTTCTAACTTGGTCGGAAACCTGCTATACACCACTTAAAAGCAATGGATTTTCAGTTCAAGACATACCGTTTATTTGGCTGACAATTCGGCGATGCTCATCGGAGACTGGAGATATTTCCTCACTTCCCAGCCTACCTTTGGACTGGGTAGCTCCACCCCCAATGCGCTTGCAGAAAACCCCAACCGTTACGGAGTCTATTGGGGAGAGCAGCAGATGGATTTTACCTTAATTCGCTTTTATGAGGCCTACCTCAAAAGAGTCGGAGACTCAAAATTCTACCTAGGAGTAGGCTATCACCTCGATATTCATACCCGGATCAGCAACTTTATCTCTGAGACAAGTGATCCTTTGGTCGTTTTTGCGCATGAGGATTACAACCTTTCCAAGGGTTTTGATCCGGATCGTTATACCCTCTCAGGTGTCACGCTAAATGCCGTGATGGAAAATAGAGACATGGCGGTGTCACCTTACGAGCGAAATTTTGCATGGATGCAGTACAAAATCAATCCTGCTTTTCTTGGTTCGGATCAATCCTCCAGCACGCTCCTGCTCGACTACCGCCACTATTTTAACCTGAATCCCCAACGAAAGCGACACTTGATTGGAGTTTGGGGAATGGGAAATTTCCTGATTTCAGGAGATTTACCCTATATGAACTTGCCTTCTATAGGTTGGGATATGTTTGGGCGGAGTGGCCGGGCCTATGCGCAAGGCAGATTTAGAGGAGCCAATATGGTTTATGGGGAAGCGGAATGGAGGTTTCCTTTGCAGAAAAACAAGGAAACTTTTGGTGCGACGGTATTTGTAAATGGGGCTACATTCAGTGGAGCTAAGCCGGTTCCCATGCTTGGATCAAAATCCTACTCTGAAAAACTCTTTGAAAAAATCAATCCCGGCTATGGCCTTGGACTTCGTGTGATGATCAACAAAGAAAAACGAACCACGATTGCTGCTGACTATGCCATTGGCCAAAAGGGCAATTCAGGATTTTACCTGAATATCAATGAGACTTTTTGACCAATAGAAATGAAAAAGGTTGCCGATAGAGCAACCTTTTCTATGGTATTAAGCGGCATTTCGGGTGGCATTGATGATACCAAACATGGTTCGTAGGATCAGTTTGTCCAAAATCGGTGAAGAAGCACCTTTTTCCAATCCTATCTGAATCGCATACTGCTGAATGGTAATCAGCGGCAGGACGATTCGCTCACGGATCTCGATCGAAGCTTTGGAAACCGGATTATCCTGCATCAGTTCTTCCATTCCTGCGACTTTTTTCAATTCCTCCACCGATCTCAAAAATTCGGCATTGAGTAACCCCCAAAACTCGCCAAACTCCGGGTTTTCCTTGAGGTAAGCCGAAGCCGGATAAAAGCACTTTTTCAAGGATTGCATGGAATTACTCAGAAGCGTTCGGAAAAAGAGACTATCCTGATAGAGCTTTTTGAGCTCATCCATTTTACCCTCTTTATCCAGCTTTTCCAATGCCGAACCTACCCCATAAAATCCTGGAATGTTTTGCTTCATTTGAGCCCAAGATCCTACAAACGGAATTGCTCGAAGGTCTTCAAACTTCAATCCCGGTTCTTTACCTCTTTTGGTAGGACGGGAACCGATATTGGTCATTCCAAAGAATTTGAGTGGGGCCACATGCTCCAGGTATGGGACAAACTTGGGATGGCTTTTGAGGTCTTTGTAGGCCTGATACCCAGCATCAGCCAATGCCTCAATCAACTCGCGCTGCGAATCATTTAGATTTTTTTCTGCATCGGGATACAGGTGGTTTTCCAAACCAGCACTGAGAAGTTGTTCAAAATTGAATGTTGACGAAACGATTTTTCCATAATTGGAAGAGATCGTTTGTCCTTGAATCGTGACCTGGATCTCTGAGTTTTCTACTTTTTCTCCAAGAGAAGCATAGAAATTATGAAGATTTCCCCCTCCTCTGGCTACAGGACCGCCCCGACCATCAAAGAAAACTACTTGAACTCCATGCTCTCTCGATACTCGGGTCAGTTCCTCTTTAGCTTTGAAGATCGACCAATTGGCCTTTAAATACCCCCCGTCTTTGGTACCGTCTGAGAATCCCAACATGATGTTTTGCTTGTTTCCACGGCTCTTCAGATGAAGTCGATACTCTGGCAACTCATACAGCTTGGTCATGATGGCAGGGGCGCTTGACAAATCACCGATAGTCTCGAACAGCGGCACAATATCCAATGGAAGCTTCCCAACTTCGGCAGCAAAAGTAAGTTTGGCCATCTGGTACACTTCTAAAATATGAAGCACCGACTGACAGTTGGAAATAATGTATCGGTGTAAGCCTTCTTCTCCATTCGACTTCTGAATTACCTTGGCAGCAGCCATGGATTGAAGCATTTCTTGGTGAAAAGGCTCCTCAAAATGCTCCAAAGCCGGCAGCCCTTTCGTCTTCATTACTTTAGAGATCAGTTCATCCTCGGTACCGGTAAACTCTTTGCCTTGGATGCTGAATACCTCCTCCCAAAACGCATCATGCTTTCTACTGTCCTGTCGGAGATCCATGTGGGCAAAATGAAACCCGAAGATTTTCACTTTCAAAATAAACTGGTCCAGCAAGTTGAGGAATAAGCCATCGTGGTAAGTAATCAGCGCCTCTCTTGCCTCCAAAAGGATGGCTAACAGGTCTTCCTTGGAAGAATAAACCTCCTTATTTTCAAATAAGGTATAATAAATGCCTCGCTCTGCTTTGGTAATGAGCTCCTCCACTTTTTTGAAGGTGAGCCTTTTCTTCAACTTTCTCAAGTCTCGGTAATAGCATCGCATCAACCATTTTTTCAGTCGATCGGCAACTTGGATGGTCGTCTCATGGGTGACAAACGGATTGCCGTCCCGATCACCTCCCGGCCAAAAACCTACTTTCAGAATCCCCGGATTTTCCCAGGTATGAAGAGGTTCTCCAAGCCCATTCAGCAATCGGATAATGATCTCTGGAATGGCATGGTAAAAGACATTCTCGAGATACCAGATCAAGCTGACCGCCTCATCAAATGGAGTTGGCTTTTCACGGTTGATAAATCCGGTCTTTCCCAATTGCTGCATGAGGAGATTGATGTTTTCCAAATCATTGGAACGGATGGCATTTTCCAAATCCGTGATAATTCCCAAGACATTGCCCGGATAAAACTGCGTCGGGTGTGCAGTCAACGTCAATCGAACGGAGAAATTCTTCAACTTTTCGATCAATGCCTCCTTTTTCCGGTCGTTCTCCACCCTGCTGATGAGGGCTTTCACAGAGCCTTTGCCTGAGATGTCATTGATTTTTTCAAAAGCAGCATCTTCAATGGAGTCAAAAAGGACCACCTGACGCTCCACGTATTGGATCATTTGAAAAAGGAAATCAATCTTCGCTTCCTCGGATTGGCCATGCATCATTTCTTCAAAAAATCCATCGATGATCTCTCTTGGAGATTTCCCGGAGGCATAACCTTGCTCGCAGGCCCGTCCCAAAAAAGGAAGAAGGGTACCTGTCACATAGATATCATCAAAAGGAAGGTCCAAAAACAGGCTGTTGTAGATCGTAAATCGCTTCGCAACCTGTGTATCGTAAATCTGGTGCATTAGGGTCTAAATTTAATAGGCTAGGCAAATTAGGAATATTTCCGTTTTTTGGAATATTATTTGAATTTTTAGTAACCAAATGAGCATAATATTTTATTTTTTCATTCAAAAATTCACTTTTTATAAAAAATCAAAAAGACACCCATCGTGGATTTTTTTGCTATTTTTCTTTCATGAAACAGGCTATTTTACTTTCTACCCTCCTTTTGATGACCGCTTGCAGCAAACCCAAAACCGCCCTAAAAGCAGAAATCACAGCTCCTATTTCGTATGAATTTTTGGTCGGGACCTACACCGATTCGCTACACCACGGGATCAATCACCTCTATTTTTCTCCTGATGAAAACCTCATGACAGTCCAGACCATCGCAGCAGGCATTGCAAATCCGTCCTTTGTCATTGCTTCAAAAGATGGAAAAAAGGTCTTTTCACTGGAAGAAGAAGCGGGAATCAAAGGAGGTAGGGTCCTTTCATTCACCAGAAATCCTGAAACCAACGAACTCAATCTGATTGACCAAGATGATTCGGAAGGGGATCATCCTTGCCATATTTCACTTTCTCCCGAGGAAGATTTCCTGATTTTGGGAAATTATTCAGGTGGCAGCCTGACAGTCTTCAAAGTAGACAGTCTCGGTCAAGTCGATTTTGTACAAAAGATTCAGCATAGTGGAAAGAGCATCAATCCTGACAGACAGGAAGGTCCTCATGTCCATTCTACCACCTTTGATCCCGAGGGAAAACGAGTGCTCGTAGCTGATCTGGGTACAGATAAAATCTATGTGTATGACTTTGATCCTCAACTTGCAGAGCCACTCAAGCTTTCAGGCGAGTTCTCCATGACGCCTGGCGACGGGCCTCGTCATTTGGCCTTTTCTGCTGATGGAACAGAGGTCCTTGTGGTAGAGGAAATGAGTGCAGTGTTGGATGTGTTCGGATATGAAAAGGGAGTACTGACCCCGAAACAACGCCTAAGCCTATTGGATGAAGGTTTTAAAGGCACAGTGGGAGCTGCGGAAATCAGAGTTTCACCTGACGGCAAACACGTCTATGTATCCAATCGCGGTGAGGCTAATACCATTTCTGTCTTTGGGAAAAAGCCCGACGGAAGCTATACCCGGGTGCAAAATATCCCATCGGGCGGATTAATGCCTCGCAATTTTAACCTGACAGGAGACGGGAAATACCTGCTAGCTGCACACCAAGCCAGCCACGACATTGTGATTTTTGAACGAGACTCAATTTCAGGGATTTTATCTCCCACTCCTTGGAAAGCTAACGTACACAAGCCAGTTTACCTGCACCGATTGCCCAATTAAGCAGGTGTCTCCCAAGGAATGGTAGCGTGGTAATGAATCTGCCCGCTGTGTACTTGCAGCGGCGAGTCGATGTTATTGTGATACAACTTTCCGGTACCAAGTCCCTGTGGAATACTCGGCTTGAGTGAGGATGCCAATTGACAAATCGCATTGAGCCCGATATTGCTTTCCAATGCTGAAGTCATCCACCAGCCGATTCCACGCTCCTCAGCTAAGTGGATCCACTCTCGGGTTTCCAAAATCCCCCCGACCAAGGTCGGTTTCAAGATGATGTGCTGGGGACGTATTTCGTCAAGAAGTTCCGCTTTATCATTGACTCCGATCAATTCTTCATCGAGTGCGATGGGCAACGGAGTGGATTGACACAAGGCTCTCATCTGCTTCCATTGACCTGCTTTGATCGGCTGCTCGATGCTGTGGAGTGCGTAGGCTGACAGTCGTTCTAACTTGCACAATGCCTCTTCAACAGAAAAAGCTCCATTGGCATCCACCCTAAGCACCATCTTTTCGGGAGACACCCTTTCTCTAATATATCTAATCAACTCTAGCTCCTGATCAAAGTCAATCGCTCCGATTTTCATCTTGATGCAGTTAAAGCCCTCCTCCAATTTCTGATCGATTTGTCGAAGCATAAAATCCCTGTCACCCATCCAGATCAGGCCATTGATGGGGATGGAGAGCCCCTGATCAAAAAAATTGTTGGGCAAAATTCGCTTTTGGCCCCCTTTCAAAAGGTCCAGGACAGCTGTTTCCAGTCCAAACCTGATGGACGGCAAGTCCATCGGAACAAGCTCTTTGATCAAGAGTAGGAGTTCATCTTCTGTAGTTGGCCAAGACTGGTTTTCCGCTGCCACCAATTGCTCTTGAAGTTTTTGTTCAAAATCCTCCAGAAAATCAGGGCTCAAACCCACCAAAGGGGCTGCTTCACCCCACCCGATCACAGAAGGATTGAATTCACTCCAACACTTAATCCAATAAACATCCCTCGTTTTCAACACCCCGCGCGAGGTGCCGGCATCAAATCGAAAATCCAATGTTCTTTTGAGATAGGAAAATTTGAGTTTGGAAGAGATAGTCATAGAAGCATAACCCTGAGGGATAAATTCGGTTAAGTATATTTGCCGCCGAAATCAGCATTTCTCATGGAAATCCCAAATATCGACTTAAGAGACTTCGAATATACATTACCGGAAGAGCGCATTGCCAAGTTTCCCCTTCAAAAGCGGGATTCATCTCAATTGCTTCAGTACAAAAAAGGAGAAATGAAGCATTTCCATTTCTACGATTTGCCTGATCTTCTTGCCAGCGACACGTTATTGGTTTACAACAACACCAAAGTAATTCCTGCCAGACTGATTTTTCAGCGGGAGACCGGTGCCCGAATCGAAGTTTTCCTCTTGCAGCCTGTTGCCCCCACCACGGTCATCTCAGAGATTATGCTTTCAAAGAGACCCGTGACTTGGGAAACCATGATCGGAAATGCCAAAAAATGGAAAGAAGGCGAAATTCTGACCGGAACCATTCAACTCGGTGACAAAGAGGTCATCTTGAGTGCCAAAATCGTGGATCGGGACAAAAAGCAGGTGGTTTTTTCATGGAGTGATGAGCAAGTAGCTTTTGTGGACCTCGTCGAAGCAAGCGGTGAAGTTCCGTTACCTCCCTACCTGAATAGAAAACCTGTGGAGGATGACAAATCACGATATCAGACGGTTTACAGCAAAAAAGAAGGAGCTGTGGCGGCACCGACAGCGGGTCTTCACTTTACAGAAGAGGTTTTTGAAAAACTGAGAGCGAAAGGCGTGCAGGAGGCTGAAGTCACCCTTCACGTAAGCGCAGGAACCTTTCAGCCCATCAAAGTCGATAATGTTCTAGAGCATCCGATGCATTCCGAGCAAATGGAAATCAGAAGGGAAACCGTGGAAAAGCTTCTTTCTCACTCCGGCAAAATCGTGGCGGTAGGCACCACTTCTGTCCGCACTTTAGAAAGTCTATTTTGGTACGGGGTCAAACTTTTAGAATCGAAAGGCAGCGGCTTTCAAATTGAAAAGCTATTTCCTTACCAAAACCGATTAGGAATCCCTTCTAGAAAAGAAGCTTTGACCGCTATTTTGGAAGAGATGAATGAGAAATCCGCTGACACGATCTTGGGAACCACGGAGATTTTTCTTTTCCCAGGATATCGATTTCAGTTGGTGGATGGATTGATCACCAACTTTCACCAGCCGGGCTCAACCTTGATTTTGCTTATTTCAGCGATTTTGGGAGGAGATTGGAAAAAAGTATATCAGGAAGCGCTCGACAGAGATTACCGCTTCCTGAGTTATGGTGACAGCAGTTTGCTGTGGATTTAATCTCCTAGATTACCCAGCTTCTGAATACCGCTGATGAGATCGTGGTAGTAGGTTCTGCCCACCGGAACTAGATCATTGCCCACCATCACTTCTTTGGTATTGATGGACTGGATCTCTGATACTTGCACGATATAGCTTTTGTGAATGCGCAAAAATTGGTCTTGAGGCAACACGCCTTCAAATTCTTTAAGAATATTCCTCACTGAAAAAACAGCCTTTTTAGTAATCAAGGTCGTGTAGTTTCCGTCTCCTTTTAGCCAGAGAATGTCATCAAACTTGACTTTTACCAAACTGCCTTCATGCCTGACAAACACTGCATCTTTAACCAGAAGCTTCGATTCTTGGGAAAATGGCTTTTTTTCTCCGTTACCGTTGCCATTGCCATTCCGCTTTATACCCTCTAACAGTTCTTTCATACCTCGGGAAGTTTTGTTGATTTAACAGACGGGTAATGATATTGTTTGAAATAAAGGGAGGATAAAGAGATTATATTTGTCAGGACTCCAGAATTTCAAAGATGATGAAAAGCAATTTTTTCCATAAACCGCATTTAAGTCCACTCTGGACTGTTTTACTGTTGGGAATTATACTTTTTTCCTGCAAGGAAAATGAAAAACCAAGGGTACCTCAAACCAAAATAAATGTCACTGGAATAGAGTTGATATCCGGTACTGTTCCAAACGGAAGAGCCAATGCAAGTGTCAGCTGGAATCACCTTTTCCCCTCAGATTTTCAGATTTCATTTAAAAACAGTCAGGATGGAAAAAGTTATGATCTGAGAATCAACCCAAACGATTTTTCAAAAAGTTATTCCATTGAACTACCGGCAGGATCGTACTCTTACCAGGGAAAACCTTCCAATACCAATCCAATTTCTTCAGAGCTCCCAATCACGGTCACCGGGGAGGTTCAGGTAGGCGCATCAGCCGTAGACCTCAAACTGAAAGGGTATTCCACGTATGGGCTACTTACATTTTCCAAACGGAATGTCCCAACCCCACCTTTGCTAGCAAATGGCACATCTTCTCCACTAGTTGAAAAATCAGGCTTCTACTATGTCTATCACAAGGAAACATCTCTGAAAGTGGATGTCTCCTTGGCTGGTGGCAAAAAAATCAGGCTACCGGTCACCAATTCGGCTTATTCACATGCCCAGTTTCAATTTAGAGCAACAGGAGACACTGATCCGGATCAATTTATCACTCAGGATTTTAGCCTAAATCAGCGCAGTTTTACACTTTCTTCGGATGGTTATCCCACCGAATTGGTTCCTTATCTGCCTGTGGATCTTCCCCAAAGTCAGCGTGAGACTTCAGGCTTAGCTTGGGTCCAAGGAAAACTATTTTCGATCAACGACGGAGGAAATGCCGCGGAGATCTACGAGCTCAACCCTCAGACCGGTGCTTTGCTCCGTACCATTACGGTAGAAGGTGTAAGCAATATCGATTGGGAAGACTTGGCTGTGAGTCCGACGCATTTTTTTGTAGGAGACTTTGGCAATAACCTTGGGAATCGAAAGGACCTTCGAATCCTAAAGATTTCGATTGCTGACCTGATCAGCCAAACCAAGGTACAGCCTCAACTCATCGAATTTAGCTTTAGCGACCAAAGCCAGTCTTCCTTCAGCGCCAATTCACACAATTTTGACTGTGAAGCGATGGTTTTTGCCAATGGAAAAATCCACCTTTTCTCCAAAAACTGGACGGATTCCAAAACCAAACACTATATGCTAAGCAGCGATGCGGGAAAGCACAGCGCTTCATTGATTGGGGAATTGGATGTACAGGGATTGATTACGGGAGCAGATGTGACCTCCGATGGAAAGCACCTTGTGCTGATCGGTTATGAAAACAAAGGGATTTCCTCACGGGCCTTTGTGTGGGGTATTCCAAATTTCAATGGAAATACAATCGCATCCAGCAAAGGATACCAGTTTTTCCTTGGAAGCCCCATCAGTCTAGGCCAGATAGAAGGGATTACCTTTACAGGAACCCTAGAAACAAAAATCTCGGGAGAGTCGCTGAGCCTAGCAGGCAGCAGCACTCCCCCGAGAATGTTTGAATTGGACTGGAACGGGATATTTACTCCCTAATCTTTTATTTTCTCATCGCTTTGTAGGCATTGATCAGGCCATTGGTGGAGCTGTCGTGAGAAGTCACCTCCTCTTCACCTGCCAGTTCCGGGAGAATGCCATTGGCAAGCACCTTGCCCAACTCTACGCCCCACTGATCAAAGCTAAAGATATTCCACACGACGCCTTGGACAAAAATCTTGTGCTCGTACATGGCAATCAACTGTCCTAGTGTATAGGGTGTGATTTTCTTCACCAGAATGGAATTTGTTGGACGGTTACCTTCAAATACCCGATGGGGGGCGACTTGATCGATTTCTGATTCTGATTTTCCGGCCTTTCTCATTTCGGCATGCACTTCATCCAGCTGCTTACCTTTCATCAATGCTTCTGTTTGGGCAAAGAAATTGGAAAGCAATTTTTGGTGATGGTCACCGATCGGATTGTGAGAAATAGCAGGTGCTATGAAATCGCAAGGGATCAAATGAGTGCCCTGATGGATCAATTGGTAAAAG
>JAGXQZ010000040.1 GCA_018336015.1 Algoriphagus sp.
TCTGACAAGCCAAGTCTGACCGTTAAACATCAAAATACAAACAGATGAAAAGGACTTTTAAATCGATAGGAATTCTTTCAGTGCTGGCCTTTTTGGTCACAGGAGGAGTTTTTGGGCAGCAGTTGCCGCAGTTCAGCCAGTACATATTCAACGGGCTGCACGTGAATCCGGGTTATGCGGGCTACAAGGGAGAGCCGTATATCCAGAGTACCTACCGCAGCCAGTGGGTGAGTTTTCCGGGAGCACCGGAGACGTTCACGGTGACGGCGGACCTGAGTGCAAACGAAGGGACGATGGGCTTCGGGGTATCGCTGATGAGTGACCAGCTGGGTCCGGCCCGTACGACTACCGGGATGCTGACCTATGCATACCGCATTCAGACAGGAAGAAAGAGCTTTTTGGGTATGGGAGCGAGCGTGGGACTGTCGGAGTACATGATGGACGGAGACCTGCTGGACCCGAACGATCCGAACGATCCGGAGATACCGGGAGGCAGGATCAACATGTTTACCCCGAACTTGAACAGCGGTTTGTTTTTTCACAGCGACAAGTTTTATGCGGGTTTCAGTGTGTACAACATGATCGGCAGGAAGGCTTTGGAGCGAGAAGACATTGCGTTGGCCTACCATGATTTTCACTATTACCTGACAGCGGGAGCGATGCTGAAGGTATCGGACAACATCGGCTTCAAGCCGAGCTTTTTGATCCGTCAGGTGAAGGGTGCCCCGACCAACTACGACATCAACGGGATGTTTCTGTTTTTTGACAGGCTGTGGGTTGGGGGATCTTACCGTTCGAACATGAAGCTTTGGACCGAAGTTGATTCCAATCTTACAAACCGGAATGCGGTTGCGGCGATCATCGAAGTGTTTGCCACAGACAGACTCCGGTTGGGCTATGCTTATGACCAGAGCCTGAACGTGCTTCAGGACTACCGTCACAACTCGCACGAGTTGTCCCTGGGCTTTTATATGATACCGCGTACCGCCAAGATTAAAAACCAAAGATGGTTCTGATTATGAAAAAGACATTGACACTTGTTGGAATAGCCGCATTGTTTACACTGGGGATTACAGTGGAAACACAGGCACAGAAATCCAGGGTTCGGTATGCGGACGAGCAGATGGGTTTGATGAATTACACCGACGCATTGGCCATATACAAAGCTGCCTATGCCAAGAAGCCGAACTACGAGACGGCCAGGAAAACAGCTCAGGCATACGATCAAATCAAGGATTACAGCGAATCGTATTCGTGGTGGAAAACGGTGTCGGGCTATGAACAGGCCAGTGCCGATGACTATACCCAGCTGCTTAGAATCGGAATACTTTCTGACAATTTTGAGGATGCAAACGCGGTGATCAGAGCGAAGGGACTTTCAGCGGACAGTCTTGGGGTATCTCCGGTGACAGTCGGCAAAAGCGCCCGTAATCTGAAGCTGAGTGCTGTTGAAGGGATCAATTCCACGGAGTCGGACTTTTCGATGGTAGAGGATGCTCAGGGGAACAGGTATTTTGTATCGGACAGAGGGGGCAGCTTTACCAAAGAAATGCCGGGGATAAGAATTGACGGAAGGAACAAGATTTTCAGTCAGGAATCGAGCGGTCAGACAGGCAGGGGATATTTTTCGGTCTACAGGCAGGCCAAGGGAGGAGAAATCACCAAGGTGATCTCGCAGGTTCCGGGCTCGTTGAGTTTTTCGGATCCGAGCTATGCAGCCAAGGACAACCTGTTGTTTTATTCGGTTGCCCGTTCGATCACCAAGGTGAAGAAAAACAGGAATATCACGGTTCAGCCTGAGATCTACTACAGCAAAGTGGGGGCCGATGGTAGCCTGGAAGGCTTTACTGCGGTTCCGTTCAACGATTCGTTGGGCTATGCGGTGATGCATCCGTTTGTGGATGAGGAGACGCGGAGACTGTACTTCAGTTCGGATATGCCGGGCGGCATGGGTGGCTATGACCTGTACTATTCGGAATACGATGCGAACATGGTATTCGGCACACCGGTCAACCTTGGTCCTGGAGTGAACACCGATGGCAATGAAACCCATCCGTTCAGAAAGGGGAATAAGTTCTACTTTTCATCGACCGGCCACAAAGGCATGGGAGGCATGGATATCTTCGAGGCAGGCTATACGGCGGCATCGATCACCAATGCGGTAAACATGGGCACGCCGATCAACTCGGTTGCGGATGATTTTGCCTACAGAGAAGACAAAGACAGGACGGTGTATCTTTCTTCCAACAGGAAGGGAGGCATGGGACTGGATGACATTTACATGGCCAAGGAGATGTACAAGCAGTTTTTGGCCAGAGTACTGGATTGCAACGGTGAGGTGATTACCCAGAGCTATCTGGCCACCTTCCGTGACAAGACCCAGGGGATCATGGTACCGACGGCAAGAAACGGCAAGGGGGAGTTGACCGCCCAGCTGGAGCCGGAGAGCGACTTTGGGATCAGTATATCCAAGCCGGGCTACTTTACCTTGACCGACGAAAACATCAGCACGAAAGGCTTTGCGGGAGATACGATCAAGCGGGAGTATGTGCTCAAGCCGATCCCGTATCAGCTTCCGGTGCATGTGGACATTGTGTACTACGATCTGGACAAGTTTGTGATCCGCAAGGATGCGATGCCGGCGCTGGACAAGCTGGCCGAGCTGATGCAGAAGTACAGCTTCCTGGACCTGTTGGTGGCCAGCCATACGGACTCCAGAGCGAGTGACGAATACAACATCAAGCTGTCCAACAACAGAGCGAAGGCTGTTACGGAGTATCTGGGCGGAAAAGGCATCAGTTCGGACCGGGTGAGACTGGAGTGGTTTGGAGAGAGCCAGCTGGTCAATGACTGCGGCAACGGCAAACCGTGCAACGAGGTGAACCATCAGCTGAACAGAAGATCGGAGTTGGTGTTGGAGGCGTTTCCGGATCCTACCAAGCAGTATGAGATACCACAGGAGCTGAAGGACATGGACTTCTGTGAGCCGGAGGACATCTTTGAGAAGATTCAGGGAGAGATCAACGACATCCCGACGATCTACTTTGACTTTGACAAGTCGATGCTCAGATCGGTACACAAGCAGGAGCTGGAGCGCACGGCGGTGATGCTGAAGCGCATGCCGAACCTGATGCTGTACATCGAGGGTCATACGGACCAGCGTGGTGATGAGGAGTATAACAAGAAGCTGTCCGAGCGCAGAGCGCAGTCGGTGAAGGACTACCTGAAGAACAGAGGGATTGAGGACAACAGACTGGAGTCCCAGTGGTATGGCAAGACCCGTCCGATCCATGACTGCAACACGGTGACCTGTACTGAAGCGATGCATCAGTTGAACAGAAGGACCGAGCTGAGAGTGGGCAAGTCCACCTTCGGCTATACCGGAAGACAGAAAAAAGTGGATACGATGTAAAATCATTCCTTCCCTTAAAAGGGGAAATAGATCTTAAGCAAAAACGCCTCAGAGGAAACTTCCTCTGAGGCGTTTTCTTTTTGTCAGTTGATTAGACAGTTTTTGAACTATCCTGTATCATTCGATTGAGTTCTTCCATTTCTTTCTGACTCAAATCCCTCCATTTTCCAACAGGTAAATCCAAATGAATATTCATGATTCGAATTCGCTTGAGCTGTTTCACCGTGTAGCCCAAATATTCGCACATACGCCTGATTTGTCTATTTAGGCCTTGTTTGAGAATGATTCTAAACTTGAATTTATTGATCAGCTCTACTGTACAAGGATCAGTGACCGTCCCGAGAATAGGAATACCTGCTCCCATTCTTTTGATAAAAAATTCATTGATCGGGCGATCCACGGTGACGATGTATTCCTTCTCATGATTGTTTTTGGATCGAAGAATTTTGTTTACAATATCTCCCTCACTGGTAAGCAAAATGAGACCTTCACTATCCTTGTCCAATCTGCCTATTGGGAAGATTCGCTCGGGATGCCCGATAAAATCGATGATGTTGTTTTTTTCACCTTTAACATCAGTAGTGGAAACTATCCCATCAGGCTTATTGAATGCAATATACACATGCTCTTTTTTGGGTTTCCCTACCAGCTGTCCATCTACTCTTACTTCATCTTGTGGGTAGACTTTGGTCCCCAATTCCGGGATTTTACCATTGATGGTAATTCTCTTTTGTTCGAGTAAGAGGTCAGCGGCTCTTCTGGAGCAGAATCCTACTTCGCTCAGGTACTTATTGATCCGTATTGAAGGGTCTTGGTCCATTGGAGAATCAAAAAGGTGAATTTGATCGAAAAATAATCGATCAAACTCACCTTATGTTAAAGAGTAAGATATAAATCTGTTTATTCAGTCCCTTTGCTCTCCTGGTCAGGTTGAGAAGCAATCAGTCTGTCGTCGACATCTGGATTAATTTTGGCCAAGAGCTTTAATGCTTCTTCTTTCTTTAGATTGAAAGCGGCCAGATTACTTTTAGAAACAGGCTCTGAAGGTGGGATTTTTTCTTTCAACCAATCTTCTTGCTTACCATTTTTCCAAAATCTAAAACAAAGATGTGGACCTGTGGCCAGACCAGTACTTCCCACAAATCCGATAACCTGCCCTTGGCGTACTCTTGTACCCGCTTTAATCCCTTTGCCTATTTTGGACATGTGAAGGTATTGTGTGGTATAAGTGCCGTTATGTTTGATTTTCACATAATTCCCATTCGCGGAAGTGTACCTTGCTTCTAAGACAGTGCCGTCTCCCACAGATCGGATTTCTGTACCCGTAGGTGCGGCATAATCGGTACCCAAGTGTGCTTTATATCTTTTCTGTACAGGATGAAATCTGTTTAGGTTGTATCTCGAGCTGATACGTGTGTATTTTAAAGGGTCTCTCAAAAATGCCTTTTTGAAACTGTTGCCGTTTTGGTCAAAAAATGAAATTTGACCGTTTTGCTCAAATGGAATTGCATGAAGAGCCTCTCCCTTGTGTTCAAAATAGGCAAACTGAATATTAGAAACAGACACGACATTGCCTTCCACCAATTTCTCTTCAAAGACCACTTTATATAAATCGCCCTTTTGAAGACTTTGGAAATCAACAGACCAACCATATAGGTCAGCGAATTCATCAATGAGTTCAGGAGAAATGCCTTTGTCCACCATAGCATTGTAAAGTGAACTCTCAATTCTTCCTCCTATTTCTCTTTTTCTGATTTCGGCTGGTTTTTCGGCCTTATAGATATCCACAGAGTCTAAATTAAAGACTACATATTCTGCAGGATTGGGTTCGTAGATGAAAAATTGAGCTTTCGAAGAATTGGTGGGGGTGATAACGGTAAATTTTTTATTGGCTGCAATCCATCTTACGTCAAAGACCTCCTTGGACTTTTTTGCTATTTCATCGATGATTTGATAAGGTACATTGAAAGGAGAAAGAATCGTGGCCAGCGTCTGATTTTTGCTTACGGTACCTTCGACGATGTTTAGTCCTGTCACATTTATACCGTAAAGGAAGACTTCTTTTTCAGGGGCAGTAGATAGGGTATCTATCAGGGCCTCGTTAGATTCTTTGAATGGGTTTCTAAAAAGTGGGGAGTCAAATTGAAACAATGTTATAGCACTCACAGTGAGTAATATTGCTGCGATGCCTATCCATTTTTTTTTCATTGGTACTTGAGAATTGGGGTGAATTTCAAACCGATCTTAAATCAAGGGAAAAGATGACTTTTTTCCAAGTTTGAACCTTAGAGATGTCAAATAAAGCCAATTTTCATGCCTTAATGCTCCAAGGATTGGAGGTCTATTGCCATAAAGCTGATTTTTAACTTTTTAAAATTTTGGAAGAATCATGGCAGATTGATCAATAAAACGAGGTTATTCCTAGGAATCTTCCAAACAACCATGGATTACTCTGAGGCAAATATTTATCTTTGACCTCCCAAAATCAGGAATAAAGCAATGTTGAGAACTCATACCTGTGGCGAACTTCGCCTAGATCACGTAAGTCAAAAAGTAACTTTAGCTGGATGGGTCCAGCGTGTCAGAAATAAAGGAGGGTTGATTTGGGTGGATTTGCGTGATCGCTACGGAGTGACTCAGTTGATTTTTGAAGAAGGATCTACAGACAAATCATTGCTTGAAAAAGCAGCCCAATTAGGTCGCGAGTTTGTGGTTCAGGCCACAGGAACTGTCATTGAGCGAACTTCCAAAAATGAAAAAATTGCTACTGGCTCTATAGAAATCAAAGCAGAGGAACTGACGGTATTGAATCCTGCAAAAATTCCTCCTTTTATCATTGAGGATGAGACAGATGGTGGAGATGACCTGCGAATGAAATTTCGCTACCTCGATTTGCGAAGAAATGTGGTAAGAGAAAAATTGCAGCTTAGGCACCGGATGATGCAGGAGACCAGAAAATACATGGATGGCCAAAACTTCATCGAGGTAGAGACACCTGTGTTGATCAAATCTACTCCTGAAGGTGCCCGAGATTTTGTAGTGCCAAGCCGTGTAAATCCGGGAGAGTTTTATGCCTTGCCACAATCTCCGCAGACCTTCAAGCAATTGCTGATGGTGAGTGGTTTTGACCGTTATTTCCAGATCGTAAAATGTTTTCGCGACGAGGACCTTAGAGCTGATAGACAGCCTGAGTTTACACAGATCGATTGTGAGATGGCCTTTGTCACTCAGGAAGACATTTTGAATACGTTTGAAGGTTTGATCAAACACCTGTTTTCATCAGTCAAGGGAATCGAGCTTGGGTATGTAGAGCACATGACCTATGCAGATGCCATGAAAGGGTACGGAAATGACAAGCCTGACTTACGCTTCGATATGAAATTTGTGGAGCTTAACCATTTGGTGAAGAATAAAGGCTTTGCAATTTTTGATCAGGCAGAATTAGTGGTGGGTATCTGTGCCAAAGGAGCTTCTGAATATACCCGCAAGCAGCTTGATGAATTGACGGAGTGGGTGAAAAGACCTCAGATCGGAGCAAAAGGCCTTGTTTATGTCCGATACAATACTGACGGCTCGTTGAAGTCAAGCGTGGATAAATTCTATTCAGCAGAAGACTTAAAGACCTGGGCAGATGCATTTGGAGCAGAACCAGGAGACTTAATGCTGGTGTTGAGTGGAGATGCCAAGACAGTGAGAAAGCAAATGTCTGAGCTACGTCTTAAAATGGGCGAAGACCTTGGATTGAGAGACCGTTCGGTATTCAAGCCACTTTGGGTAGTAGATTTTCCATTGTTGGAATGGGATGAAGAGTCCAAGAGATTTCATGCCATGCACCATCCTTTCACCTCACCTAAGCGTGAAGATATTCCACTGCTGGAGACAGATCCTGGTGCTGTGAGAGCAAATGCCTACGACTTGGTGATCAACGGTGTAGAAGTTGGCGGAGGTTCTATTCGTATTCATGACCGAGCTACGCAGCAATTGATGTTCACTCACTTGGGCTTTACAGAGGAGGAAGCTCAAAAACAATTTGGATTCTTGATGGAGGCCTTTGAATATGGAGCTCCTCCGCATGGCGGAATTGCATTTGGTTTTGACAGACTATGTGCAATTTTCGGGGGATCTGATTCCATTCGTGATTACATCGCTTTCCCTAAAAATAATTCGGGAAGAGATGTGATGATTGACTCACCTAGTACCATCGCTGATGAACAGCTTGAAGAACTCTCGATAAGGGTTGCTTTGAAAAAATAAGTTATGAAGGCTGTCTAAATGACAGCCTTTTTACTTTTTGCCAATCAGATAAGATCTGATGCCCATGATAATGAGGAGTTGGGCTGTGGCATAAGTTCCCATGATTAGAACTCCGGATTCGGGAAAAGCTTGATAGAATTTGCTCAAGGCTATGATCCCGTCTGAAATGAAAAATAACACCGCCCCAATAAATACCTGCCAAAAAGAGGCTGAATCACATTTTTTAAATCTGTCTCGGGCGGTAGCGACCATACTCACGATAACAATGATGTATGTGATTACGGGTACCTTCATATTTCCAAGATTGGGATTAATCAAATAAAAGGTGAAAGCAGCAACCAGATATATTGGAAGGTTAAAGAAAAAGGTCCGAACAAAGTCTACTTGTTGAATTCTAGTCTCTGATTTTTGGGCTAGTTTAAACCCAATCATATAACAGATATGGGCCATCAAAAAGGAGCCAAGACCATATACAAAGAGATGTGGCCACATCAAAAGAATATCCCCAATCCAAGAAAAAATCAGAGCCGAAAGAATTGATTTGGTCAGTAAAGTGGATGCAATTGGTTTGGTGATCTGGAAAAAATACAAAATCAACCCAATTAAAATGAGTGGTTTAGAAAAAAATCTCATGGAAGAATTTCCTTCAAGAAGAAATGTGAGGTCGGCAATGGTAGCTATCAAGAATAGGTAAAGCCAGATAATATTTTTATCTCTCAACGGAATAATATTTTGTTTTTAATAACGATAATAAAATTAATGACTGAGTTTTTTAACTAGTTGTGGTTATTTCAATTGAGTTTGGAAATAAGGCAAATTCCAGGTTCAGGCTGCATATTTCGAATTTTTATTTTGAAAACAATGACAAATTCAAAATTTACCTTCAAAAATCAGGGACATCTCGTGAAAAAGACAGAAAAAATGTTTTGAATAGGGTGTTAAGCTTTCGTTAAAAAATGTGAAATTTGCCAAGCAAAATTTAACGTTAACTACTCTAACCAAGAGCGAGTCGACTTTACCTTTGTGTGGATTTCCAATCAAAACCAACTTTACCAAAACTTAAATTTATGAGGCAAAATTTACTGAAGAATTTGCTGGCCTTCCTTATGCTCGTGATGAGCACAGGGCTAGCATTATCACAGGGGGTTACGACATCCGGTATTTCCGGGGTTGTGACTGAGACCAATGGTCAGCCACTTCCTGGAGCGAACGTGGTTGCTACTCACCTTCCATCAGGCACTCGATACGGTGCTGTTTCCAATTTGGAAGGTAAATATTCGATTCCTGGTATGCGTGTAGGTGGTCCTTATAGACTTTCCGTATCCTTTATTGGTTTTTCAACCCAAGAGGTAGACGGATTAGTACTTTCCCTTGGCGTGTTTTCTAACGTAAACATAACCTTGAAAGAAGATGGCCAAGAGCTTTCTGAAGTATTGGTTACCGCAAGTCCAAACAGTTTGTTTTCTAATGAAAGAACAGGTGCCAACACCTCTATCGACAATAGAGCACTGTCAAAGCTCCCTACCATTTCAAGAAGTATCAACGACTTTACAAGATTGGCTCCTCAGTCCAATGGACAGTCTTTTGCTGGTCAGGATTCCAGATTGAACAACATCACTGTCGATGGTTCTTACTTCAACAACTCCTTCGGTTTGGGTAGTGGTAGTAATCCAGGTGGTAGAACAGGTGTATCTCCGATCTCTTTGGACGCTATCGAGCAAATCTCTGTTAACGTAGCGCCTTACGACGTAAGACAAGGTAACTTCACCGGTGCAGGTGTAAACACTGTAACCCGTTCAGGTACTAACGAAGTGACGGGTTCTGCTTACTATTTCTGGAGAAATAACAACAATGTAGGTACCAAGGCAGGTGAAAATACCTTCAACCCTGGTGACTTTAACTACAGCCAAATCGGTTTGCGCGTGGGTGGTCCAATCATCAAAGACAAATTGTTCTTCTTTGCCTCATTTGAAGATGAAGCAGAAACCAGACCAGGTACCACTTGGAGAGCAAACAACGGGAATGAACCAATCCAAGGTAACGTGACCCGAGTTTTGGCTTCTGATCTTGACCAGTTGAGCACTTTCTTGAGAGATAAGTTTAATTACGAAACAGGTCCTTATCAGGATTATGACAATGAGACTGTGGGTACCAAATTCTTGGTGAAGTTTGATTACAACATCAATGACAAGAACAAGCTAAGCTTGAGATACAACCACCTGGATTCATCTACTGATGTGTTGCTTTCTGGGTCTTCTTCTCTTGGTTTTGGAAACAGAAACTTCAGACCTGAAGCATTGAACTTCCAGAATTCAAACTACAGCATTATGGAAAATATCCGATCTGTAGTAGCTGAATTGAATACCAGAGTGAGCAATAATGTAAGCAATAACCTTATCGTAGGTTACACTTTCCAAGATGAAAGCCGTGGCAGCAGAGGGGATTTCTTCCCAATGGTGGATATCCTTAACAACGGTGCTACTTACACTACATTCGGTTTCGAGCCATTTACTCCAAACAACGAACTGAGATATAAGACGTTCCAGATTCAGGACAACTTGCAGATTTTTGCAGGAAAGCATACCATCACTGCAGGCTTCAGCTATGAAAAATATCAGTCTGAAAACGTATTCTTCCCAGGTTCTCAGTCAGTGTATGTGTATAACTCTTTGGATGATTTCTACAGAGATGCCAACAATTTCCTTGCAAATGGAAATGCAACAGCTTCGGGAGTCAACTTGAGAAGATTCCAAGTTAGATGGAATAACATCCCTGGTTCTGAGAAGCCAATCCAGCCATTGGAAGTAGACTACGTTGGATTTTATGGTCAGGACGAATTCCAAGCTAGAACTAACTTGAAGTTGACTTTAGGCCTTAGAGTAGATGTACCATTCTTCGGTGAGACTGCTTTGAGAAACAGAGAAGTTGAAACCTTCTTCTTCAAAGATCCAGTTGGAAAATACTACAACACAAGAACAGACCTACTTCCTGAGCCAAACATCCTTTGGTCTCCAAGATTTGGATTCAACTGGGATGTATTTAACAATCAGAAGACCCAGCTTAGAGGCGGTACAGGTATCTTCACAGGCCGTCCTGCATACGTTTGGATTTCAAACCAAGTAGGGAACAATGGTATCTTGACTGGTTTTGCTCAGTTGGATAACACCACCACTAGACCTTTCAATCCAGATCCTAACGCGTACAAGCCAACCGAGGTAACTGGTAATCCTGCTTCTTCTTACGAGCTTGCCTTGACTGATCCTAACTTCAAGTTCCCTCAGGTTTGGAGATCAAACATTGCAGTGGACCAGCAATTGATTGGTGGAATCGTAGCTACAGCTGAATTCATCTATAACCAAGATGTAAACGGTGTAGCATACTACAATGCTAACCTTCCTGTTTACCAGTCTTCTTTCTCTGGACCTGATAACAGACCAAGATGGACTAACAACAGAATCAACTCTAAGATTCCTAACGCTGTAACTTTGACTAACCAAGCTATTGGTAATTCATGGGTTGCTTCATTCTCCTTGGAAAGACCATTCAATAACGGCTTGTTCCTGAAGGCAGCATATAGCTACGGAGAATCTAGAAATACTGTCGATCCTGGATCTATCGCAGCAGGTACTTGGTTTGGAAACCCAGTTGAAAGAGATCCAAATAATCCAAGATTGGGCTTCTCTTCTAACTTCATGGGTCATAGAGTATTTGCCACAGCTAGTTATTCCAAGGACTTCTTCAAGTTTGGTAACACCTCCTTCTCGATCTTCTGGGAAGGTAGAACAATCGGTAACGGTAGCTATGTATTCGGTGGTGACCTAAACAATGACGGTGGTACTGCAAACGACCTAATCTATATCCCAAGAGATATCAACGATATGAACTTCCAGCAGTACACTGCAAGCGGTAGAACATTTACCGCCGCAGAACAAGCTGCAGCATGGGAAGCATACATTCAGCAGGATAAGTACCTCAGCGCAAACAGAGGAAAATATGCTGAAAGAGGTGCCGTGATCATGCCAATGGTTTACAGAGCTGACTTCTCATTCGCACAGCAATTGTTTACCAATATTAAAGGCAAGAAAAACTCTCTTGAGTTCCGAGTAGATATCCTTAACCTAGGTAACCTACTTAACCAAGATTGGGGAATCGGTCAAACTTTCAATTCTACTCAGCCTTTGGTGGTACCTTCTGCTGCGCAAGGAGGACCGATCAATGCAAACGGAAGACCTCAATATAGACTTAGAAACTTTGGTACTGAACTAATCTCTGAGACTTTCAGACCTACTGCAGGTGTGTCTGACGTTTGGAGAATGCAATTTGGACTAAGATATATCTTCAATTAATTTGAAGAGACATGATGAAAAAAGAGCCTCAAAATTTTGAGGCTCTTTTTTTTGAATTCTGAAAACGATGTTCTGATAAACCGCTAATGATAGGGATTGGATTCTATTAATGTCTATTTAAAGCGATTAGATTAAACCCATTGAAAGTCATTGAGTCAAATGGTGACAATAGCATCCCCATAATTTTCCTTTGATGGCATCCATTTACCTTCAGTCCGTTTTCTTACAAAGCAAGGAAAACCAATTTTAAATTTGATGTTCGGCAACCTTTGACTTCCCGCTAGGTTTTTATTCTATGTTATACTACAAGCAATTTTTACATAAAGAGAGTAGCGAATGGATTGTATTTATCCATGGTGCAGGGGGAAGTTCTGCCGTTTGGCATAAGCAACTCCGGGATTTTCAAAGAGATTACAATTTACTTTTGATAGATCTCCGAGGTCATGGAAAGTCCACAGATTTACCTCAAGCGATTTGGAATCAAGAATACACGTTTGAGGCAGTCACAAGGGATATTATAGAAGTTTTAGATCATCTAAATCTACCACCTTCCCATTTCATGGGTGTATCCTTAGGTACTATTCTTGCCCGTCAGTTAGCAGAGATGAGACCTGAAAAAGTAAAAAGTTTGGTCATGGCGGGGGCAGTTACAAGATTGACCACACAAAGCAGGATTTTGGTCTTTTTAGGAAATACCTTTAAAAGATTCATTCCCTATATGTGGCTCTATAAGTTGTTTGCCTTTATCATTATGCCTAGAAAGCAGCACGCAGAGTCAAGAAATCTTTTTATCCACGAGGCTCAGAAACTCTGTCAAAAGGAATTTATCCGTTGGTTTAAGTTGACCAAGGATATCAATCCTTTGCTCAAGTATTTTAAAGAGAAAGATATAGGCATCCCCACGCTATATGTCATGGGAGATCAGGACGTCATGTTTCTTGAGCCAGTGAAGAAGCTGGTAAAGGACCACAAAAATTCCATGCTTAAAATCCTTGAGAAATGTGGGCACGTGGTCAATGTCGAAAAACCCGATCAGTTTAATCAGCTCTCACTAGCCTTTATAAAAAACCATCAGTAACCGTCTTTTTCCCAAATGAAAAAACAAACAAAAGTTCTTGTAATCATTGGTATTCTGCTCATTGTTGTGGTTTCCTTTCTGTATCCAAGATTTGGAAATCAAAATGAAGGTGGAGCTCCCGCACCTTCTGGCCCTGGTGCCGGTCCGGGTGGTGGCGGAGGTCAACCTCTTCCTGTCAATGTGATCCAGCTAAAAAAAGAAACCCTGAGTAACCAACTTCAGGTATCAGGTACCATCCTCCCCAATGAATCAGTAGATCTGAAGCCTGAAATTTCAGGTTTGGTGACTAGAATAAATTTTAAAGAAGGTCAATACGTAACCAAAGGAACCCCATTGGTTTACTTGAATGACGATGAGCTTCAGGCTCAATTTCAGAGATTGCAGTACACACAAAAGCTTTTTCAAACTCAGGAAAATCGCCAAAAACAACTCCTTGCCAGGGAAGCGATTAGCCAAGAAGAATATGATATTGTACTCAATCAGTACAATACAGCACTATCAGATATCAAATTGGTAGAAGCTCAACTCCAAAAAACTGTAGTTAGAGCGCCATTTAATGGGATCTTGGGTTTGAGACAGATTTCTGAGGGATCTGTGATCAACTCTTCCAATGTAATCGTAAGTATAGTAAACATCGATCCGATCAAGATTGAGTTTTCTATTCCTGAGCGTTACTCTTCTCAGGTTTCCGTAGGATCTCCTATTTTTTTTAGCAGCGAGTCATCCAGCGAAGAAGTACAGGGAAGAGTTTATGCTTTTGAGCCGCAGATCGACCCGGCTACGCGTACTTTGAAACTTAGAGCAGAAAGCCCAAATAAAAGCGGAAAATACCTGCCGGGTATGTTTGTAAAGATTCGTTTTGTATTGGAAGTAAAAGAAGATGCTCTAATGGTTCCGGCTGAGGCTGTGATTCCAGAATTGTCCGGCTACAAAGTTTTTGTGGTGGGAGCAGATGGAAAAGCAGAACAACGGATTATTGAAATCGGTACCCGTACAGATACTCATGTCCAGATTCTTTCAGGCTTGAGTGAAGGTGATCAGGTACTTACTACAGGTGTGATGCAAGTAAGGCAGGGAATGCCTATCCAACCTAATCAAATCAATTAATCATGTCCAGTCTCTCGAGTCTAAGTATCAATAGGCCGGTTTTGGCCATAGTGATGTCTTTGGTGATTCTTCTTTTTGGAGGAATCGGGATTTCGCTTTTAGGTATTCGGGAATATCCTTCGGTAGATCCGCCGGTGATCAATGTGAGTACCTCCTATGTCGGTGCTAATGCTGATGTAATCTTGGCCCAGATTACTGAGCCACTTGAAGAACAGATCAACGGTATTCAGGGTATTAAATCCCTGACTTCCACCAGTGCGGACGGTCGGAGCAATATCACGGTAGAGTTTGAGGTAGGAGCGGATTTGGAAGCTGCTGCCAACGACGTAAGGGATAAAGTGTCAGGTGCACAGCGAAACTTACCTCCTGATGCCGAGCCTCCTGTTGTCTCCAAAGCTGACGCAGACTCCCAGCCGATCGTAGGAGTCAATGTCAAAAGTGATAAAAGAAGTCTCTTGGAATTATCTGAAATAGCAGATAATGTTTTCAAAGAAAGGCTTCAAACCATTCCAGGTGTGAGTAGAGTTCAGATTTGGGGGGAAAAAGAATATGCCATCCGATTAAGAATGGATCCACTGAAAATGGCTTCTTATGGAATTACTCCTATGGATGTCCTCAGTAAGGTTCAAAGTGAAAATGTGGAATTGCCTTCAGGTAGAATTGAAGGTCAAAGCATAGAGCTTTCTGTTCGTACCAAAAGCCGCCTAAGCTCACCTCAGGAATTCAATGACTTAATTATTAAAGAAAGTGCGACAAACATTGTTCGCTTCCAGGATATCGGTACTGCAGAGCTCTCCGCTCTGAATGAAAAAACCTTGCTAAGACGCGATGGTGTTCCCATGGTGGCTGTAGTCCTTGTTCCCCTTCCAGGATCTAATAACATTGAAATAGCGGATGAATTCTACAGAAGATTGGAGGGTATTACAAAAGACCTTCCTGCCGATGTAGGGGTGGAAATTGGATTTGATGGTACCACCTACATTCGCCAGTCGATTACAGAAGTACAGGAAACAATTATTACCGCCTTTATCCTTGTAGTGGCGATTATATTTCTGTTTTTAAGAGATTGGCGAACTACATTTATTCCAGTAGTTACTATTCCGATTTCACTTATTGGAGTATTCTTTATTATGTATTTGATGGACTTTTCCATCAATGTCCTCACTTTACTGGGGATCGTTTTGTCGATCGGTCTCGTTGTCGATGACGCAATTGTAGTTTTAGAGAATATTTATGCACGTATAGAAAAAGGTGAAAAACCATTAGAGGCGGCGGCCAAAGGGTCAGAAGAAATTTTCTTTGCCGTTATTGCTACCACAGTTGCCTTGGCAGCAGTGTTTTTGCCGGTGATTTTCTTGACGGGGACTACAGGAAGGTTGTTTAGAGAGTTTGGAATCGTGGTAGCCGGGTCGGTGATCATCTCCTCATTTGTGGCCTTGACCATGACTCCAATGCTCAGTGCAAGAATGCTGAAGCATAGAGAAAAGCAAAACGCTTTCTATAATTTGACTGAACCTTTCTTCGTGTGGTTAAATGATCTCTATGATGCTGCATTGAGCAAGTTCATGAAAATCAGATGGATCGCTTTCCCGATAATTGGACTGATGGGGGTGGGTATTTATTGGTTTTTTTCAAATCTCCAGACAGAATTGGTTCCTATCGAAGACCGATCAGAGCTAAGAATTAACATGACAGGGCCTGAAGGGGCCACGTTTTCTTACATGGATAATGTCATCAATGATCTTTCAGCCCAAATCATGTCAGACCTTTCTGATAAGGAAAGAGCGGGAGTCATAAGCATGACCTCGCCGGGATTTGGTACAGCCAATACCAACTCAGGTTTTATCCGACTGTTTCTTACCGATGCTTCGCAAAGGAGAAGTCAACAGGAAATCTTTAACAGTATTAATGGGAAATTGAAAAACGTGACTGCGGTCAGAGCGTTTGCCCAGCAGCCAGTATCAGTAGGTGATCGTCGAGGTGGCTTGCCTGTTCAATATGTGATTCAAGCACCAACCTTGGAGAAATTAAAAGAAGTGATTCCGGCATTTTTGGAAAAAGCCAACCAAAATCCGGCCTTTATCTTCACGGATATCAATCTGAAGTTTACCAAACCTGAGCTTGAAATTGAAATAGATCGTGAAAGAGCCAGAAACATGGGTGTTTCAGTTCAGGAAATTGCCCGAACACTTCAGCTTTCCTATTCAGGACAGCGATTTGCCTATTTTATCAGAGGCGGTAAGCAATACCAAGTGATTGGGGAAATGAGACTTCAAGATCGAAATGAGCCAGTAAACCTCAGAATGCTTTATGTGAGAGGGGATAATGGCCAATTGGTTCAGTTGGATAATCTCGTGAAAGTGGTGGAAAAGAGTACGCCTCCCCAGCTTTACCGATTCAATCGATTTGTCAGTGCTACCGTATCTGCCAACCTAGCTGAAGGTTACACCATTGGCGCAGGTCTGGATGAAATGGACAAAATCGCAGCTGAAGTTTTGGATGATACCTATTCTACAGATGTATCGGGACCTTCCAAAGAATTCAGAGAGAGTTCAAACAGTTTGCTATTCGCATTCATCTTTGCATTGGTACTGATTTATCTGGTATTGTCTGCTCAGTTTGAAAGCTTTGCGGATCCGCTCACGATCATGTTTACGGTACCACTTGCTATTTTCGGTGCTTTGGCAACCCTTTGGATATTTGACTTTACACTGAATATTTTCAGCCAGATCGGGATTATCATGCTGATTGGTCTTGTCACGAAAAACGGGATTTTGATTGTGGAATTTGCCAATCAAAGAAAAGCCCAAGGCATGGATGCCTATGAGGCAATCTATGGTGCGGCAGTTGCTCGATTCAGGCCTATTTTGATGACGAGTTTGTCTACCATTTTAGGGATTCTCCCGATTGCGCTTGCTTTGGGAGCTGGCGCCGAAAGTAGGGTGCCAATGGGTGCAGCAGTAATCGGCGGACTGACCTTTTCAACTATCCTTACGCTATTTGTAATCCCAGCAGTGTATACTTACCTCACCTCCAAAAAAGGAAGATTAGCCAGAATTTGATGAAGAAATTAGCTTTAATGCTCTTGTTGTGCCTTAATATGGCAGGCTTTAATGCTTGGGCACAGGAGTCTTTGAATCTTGAAAAAGCAATTCAAGCGGGATTGGAAAACAATCTCCAAATTAAAATCGCTGTAGAAAACGTTGCCCTGAGAGAGGGTGATCGTAAAATAGGTGCGGGGGATTTATTTGCCCCCCAAGTAGATGCGACTTACCTGAGATCCTTCAGTAAGGAAGATGTCGAGCAGAAGTTTATTAATGACCCTGCTCCCAGGCAAATTGATGATGCTCGGTCTCGGAATGAAAACTTCAGCGTGGTTGGGATTTACGGATTTAGACCTGAATCTACCATCATCATGAAGCGACTCGGTCAGTTGTCAGAAATCAGTGAAATCGAAGCCAAAGTAACTGTCGAAAATACAGTGGCGGGGATATCTACTGCCTATTATCGGCTTATTTTAGAATTGCAGCGGTATCAGGTCTTGAAAGAGACGCTCCGATTGAGCAAGGCTAGATTGGATATTGCTCAGGCTCAATATGAATTGGGTGGAGCCGGAAAAAGAGATTTCCTTTCCGCTCAAGTAGATTATAATGGAGACTCTAGCTTACTACTGACTCAAGAAGAAATCATACTAAATGCTCGAGTCAACCTAAACGAACTCATGGCTGTTGCTCCCGATTTGGAATACGATATCAAAGATTCGATCATTATCTCTGAGCCTCTTCAGTTGGAATTTCTCCTTGAAAATGCATTCCTAGAAAATAAGCAACTCCTGATCGCTCAAAGACAAAAGAATGTTGCATTTCTTCAGATCCGTGAACTCCAAGCATCGAGATTGCCGGCAATCAATCTGAATGGTTCTTACCTGAACAACACGCTCAATTCTGATGCGGGATTCCTGATTCAAAACCAAAGACAAGGATTCAATTATGGGGGAAACATCACCGTGAATTTGTTTAATGGTCTTACGCTCAACAGAAGGATTCAAAATGCCAAAGTGCAGCAGCGAATTCAGGAGTACTCCTTGGATCAATTTGAGATCCAATTGCAATCCGACATCCAGCGGGCATACAATACATACCAAAAGAATCGGCAGCTTCTTGTTATCGAGCAAAAAAATTATCAGGTGGCCAAAGAGAACTCTGAAATTGCCCTAGAAAGATTCCGCTTGGGTATCGCTTCTTACCTTGAGTTTAGAGATGCTCAGGTGAACCTCCTGACTGCGGAAAACAGGTTGATTACCTCTATCTTTCAAATCAAAGAGCAAGAAATAGAGCTGATGAGACTCTCAGGTAAAATATTTTTTGAGAATAGCTCAATAAGCTTTACTCCTCCTTCAAACTAATCAAAGACGGAAGCAACTTTAGCTTCCGTTTTTTATTTGCTTTTTTCATTAATCACTGCGATTTTATTTTGGCACAGGCTTTGCCAATTCCGCTCTGTACCATCCGGGGATTACCCCGTCGGAATGAAAAGAGCCTTAACACTTCTGTTCTCGATTTTAGTTTTATTACTTTTTGGAGTTCAGTGCACTTTCCTGGAGAGGCATTTTAAAGATCCTTATGTCTTGGATTTGGATGGAATCAAGGCAAGAGGAATTCTTCGAGCAGCCGTCGATAACAATTCTACCAGCTATTACATCTACCGTGGCAGAAGAATGGGCTATGAATTTGAATTACTTAGGGATCTTGGAAAGAGACTCGAAGTCGAGATCGAGTTTATAGTCGTATCTGATATTGATCAGTCATTTGAATTTTTGGAAGAGGGAAAGGTAGACCTCATAGCGATGAATCTTGAGCAAAATGAGGAACGTAGCGAAATAGTACACTTCACCCAGTCGCTTGGATCCATGAGTACTGTATTGGTTGGCATGGGCTCAAAATCAGCATCCTGGGCTGAAATGGGTTCTGATACCATTTTTGTTAGAAAAGGCACGGTCTACCAGAGCCAACTGGAAAAGGTTCGTGATTCCTTAGACTTGGACTTTGTAATTATGGAGTCACCGGAACACGAAGAAACCCTCATCGATTTGGTTTCTGACGGGGAGATCAAATGGACAGTTGCTGACAAAAACATTGCTCAGGCCAATAAGACCTATTACGAAGGTTTGGATATTTCAAACGAGGTAGCTCAAGAAGGCTCTGTCGCTTGGGCGGTGAGACAAAATTCTCCCATGCTCCTTGAGGCTATTGATTCTTGGATTTTGGATAAAAAGAAAAGATTTATCCCTGATTTATATACCAAGTATTTCCTGACTCCCAAAAACAATTTTTACCGAACCAACAGTCCATATTCCTCTTTGGGGGGAAATCGAATATCAGTTTATGATGACATCATAAAGGAAAGTGCCAAGGAGTTAGGCTGGGATTGGAGATTGTTAGCTGCATTGGTCTATAAGGAATCTGGTTTTGATACCACCGCTTTATCCTATGCAGGCGCAGAAGGTTTGTTGCAGCTGATGCCCGTGACCCTGGAGCGATTTGGGGTGACCAATCCCAATGACCCTGTTCAATCTCTGAAAGGTGGAGTCAAGTACTTGCAGTATCTGGATAAATTCTGGATCGAGCGAGTGCCTGAAACGAATGAGCGAGTCAAGTTTGTTCTTGCATCCTATAATATTGGTCAGGGACACGTGGAAGATGCTTGGAGACTGACCTTGAAATATGGGAAAAATACCCAAACATGGTCTGAAGTAGCCTTATACCTAAGTCTAAAAAGTGATCCTGAGTACTATAGGGATCCTGTCGTAAAAAGTGGTTTTGCCAAAGGGCACATCGCAGTCAACTATGTCCGCGATGTGCTCGGACTGTTTAAATCCTATAAGACACTGGTTAATCCCTAATTTCTTATTTTAAAACAGCTCGAAAAGGGCTTCTATCTCTACAGGAATATTATCCGGAAGGGAGCCCATTCCAACGGCGGATCGCACTCCTATTCCGTTTTCCTCCCCCCAAACGGCAGCAAATAGCTCACTGCATCCATTGATTACATAGGGGTGCCTTTCGAAGGAAGGCACACAATTCACCATGCCCAATACCTTAATCACTCGCTTGATCTTATTGAGAGATCCGATGTTGGCTTTGATCGTAGCCAGCATGGCTAAGCCTACTTGGCGTGCCGCCAACTTGCCCTGATCGATGTCCATGTCTTCACCAATCCTGCCGATGATCAACGAGCCGTCGGGCTTTACAGTACCGTGTCCTGATAAATACAGGTATTTGCCATCTATAAGGCAGGGCTTGTACACTCCCAAAGGCTTTGGGGCAGGAGGCAGGACAAGGCCCAATTTTTCAAAATTCAGTTCGGGGGTTTGCATAGTAAGTAATAAGTTGATTTTTAAATAAAGAGATCAAGAATTAAAACTCCAACCAATCCGGCAACGGCTACGATGGTTTCCATAAGCGACCATGATTTGATGGTGTCTTTGATGCTGACGTTGAAGAATTCCTTGTACATCCAAAATCCCCCGTCATTGAAATGGGAAAACATCAAGCTGCCCGCTCCGATGGATAAGACAAGCAGATTTGGATCTACATTCATTGTCGTAACCAGTGGGGCAATAATCCCCGCGGTGGTCAATCCTGCTACAGTTGCAGATCCTACACAGACTCTGATCACGGAAGTGATCAACCAAGCCAATAGTAATGGATGCATTTCCCAAGTTTTCAGCCCATCGGCAATTGTTTGGCTTACTCCAGTATCGGTAAATATCTGCTTCAGTGCTCCAGCCCCTGCTACGATGAGCAGGATCATCGAAATATCCTTGGTCGCTGCAGTGTACACTTCCATGAGTTGGGTCATGGTATGATTTCTTTTCAATCCAAGGGAAAAGGTGGCATAAAAAAGAGAAACCAGCATGACGATTCCCGGGTCAGCGATGAAAGTAACCAAGGGACTGAGCGGATCCTCTTTTGGAATGCTGAAGCTCAAAATGGTCGTTCCGATCAATAATAAAACCGGCAAAAGTGCAGTGAAAAGGCTGTTCCCTATTCCAGGCAATTCGGACTCTGGTTTGGGATCTACCTGAAAAGTCTTCAAGGGTTGGGAATGTATTCCCTTTAAAAAAGGTGCGAACAGAGGTCCAGCAATAATGATGGTCGGAATGGCAATGATAAATCCATAAAGAAGTGTCAAACCCATATTCGCGCCAAACTGGGCCACTAGGGCGGCAGGGGATGGGTGTGGAGGCAAAAATCCATGGGTGACCGAGAGCGCAGCCAATAAAGGCATGCCTACGTACACGGCGGGAAGACGGTATTGATACGAAACCGTGAATGCCAAAGGCACCAAGAGAACGAATCCTACATTATAAAAAAGCGGTATCCCTACGATCAATCCGGTAAAGGCCATGGCCCAAGTGATGTACTTTTCTCCAAAGAATCGCATCAAAAAACCCGCAATGCGCTGCGCTGCGCCACTTTCTGCCACAAGCTTTCCCAGCATGGCACCTGTCACAATCACAATGACCAAATCACCCAGTAGCGCTCCCATTCCCTTTTGAATGGATTTGGCTACCTGATCTGCCGGAAGACCAAGCATCAGCCCTGCTGCTATAGCGGAGATCATAAAGGAAAGGAAGGGATTGAGCTTGGCCCAAACGATCAGCAATACAAGAAGCGCAATGCTGATCAATACAAGAAATAGGGTCATAGGTTGGGTTTGGTGTTACTGAAGAAAGTTAGGAAAAATGAGGAAATACCATCGATTTTTCCATCACCATCGGAGTCAAAGCTTGATGAAGCGTTTGGTTACCAGTCGATCAGAAAATTCGAGATGAATAAAATAGACTCCTGAAGGAAGAGTTGACATCATTTGCTCGGGAATTTCTTCGAGGACCTTCTGCTGTATGAGGATCTTCCCTTCTGGACTGGAGATCTTGAGACCGAGGAATTGTGTGTCCTCTTCAGGAAAATATATCTGTAAAGGGCCATGTTGATATGGGTTTGGAAAAATAGTCCCTTCTTTTTCTCCGGTTGCAGAAAATGCTCTTGCGACCGAACTCCAGGATTCGGTTCCGTCCAAGCTTAATTGTCGGATTCGGTAAAAATAAGCTTCAAATCGATTGCTTTGCTCATCGAGGTAGGTGTAAGTGATGGCCTCATTTGAATCACCTTTTGACCCGATCGAAGCGATTTTTTCCCAAGTAGTTGGGCCTTTTTTACTCCTATAAATATCAAAAAGAAGATTCCCCTTTTCTTGACTGAGGCTCCATTGGATCAGATTTCCTTCTTTTTTGGTCACCACTTCAAGACCAAGCCAAGTCACGGGAAGAATTGTCAACTCTCGATAGCTGCCTATAGTAAAATTCATACCTGAAAGTTCATTCCAAGTCAGTGATCTTCTAGCCCAAAGTAGACTGGCATCTGACCCAGGAAGGTGAGATCCTGGAGCAGGTTGGCCGGTACCGACGATCCGAAGGTCATCCACATTGTCCACAATCAGGTCAGCTGCAGATAGCCGGAGTTCGACAGACTGAGCACTTGGTGTCAATCCGGAAAATTGAAAGTGGCTGTAAAGTTGGTACAAAATAGGCGTGCCGTCTGTGTCATTGAAATTTGGATCATGGTTGGCGCCTTTGTATTCCAAAAACTTGATCGAGATGGATCCTCCCGGAGAGGGTCCCAAGAGCTGGATTTTTCGAATCCCTCCGTTGAGCACATCTTCAAATGGAAAACTGGCATTGCTAGCGGTCAGAGTTGTCGGAAGCCCGAATAGCGTGAGATTTCCCACATTTCGCCAACTGCCTCCAGAATATGTAATTCCTCCTAAAAGTGAAGTGTTAATATTGAGATGGTTTCCTTGTAAATCCATCCGCCCTTGCGATAGGGTTAGATTTCGTTCGACGGACAGGTGGTTTCTAGGGTAAAAGATACCCCCTGATTTATTCAAGGTAAGATCGCGTGTGACTAACGGGAATCCTTGGATTTCTTGGTTGCCTGAGCCGAAAATGATTAAATGGGTATTAAGAGAGTTGATATTTCCCGCTCCCGATTTGATTAAGTTGCCAAGCAGAAAAAGTTGGGTAGGCAATGTGAGGTTTTGGTTACTTCGTAGTTCTACATTTCTGACCGAATTTGGGGTCGCAGCATCTGGGAATGAACTGGCAAGAAATGTTTTTGGAGCAGCTCCTCCCCTGAAAATCAAGTTGCCATTCAGTTGAAAATTGGCAGATTCAATCCTTGGAGCATTTCCTTCCAAGATCAAATTTCCTCCATTTTGAAGATCAAAATTCAGTGCACTCACACTCCCGCTTGTGGATCTGTTAATTAGGTTTGAGTTGCATTCAGAAATCAGAGTTGCTCCATCTTCAATGGTAAACACCCCATAAGGCCCAGTCCCATAAACAGTAGTTTCGGTGTTGAAGGAAAACGTGTGACATACTGCCGGATTGACGGAGTTATCTAGTCTTTGGATTACTGTTCCTGACCTTACTGTAAAGGAAAGTGCTTTGATGGGTGCATTTACGATAAGTTCTACACCGGATCCCGGATCAAAAATTACCCCAAATCGGCTTTGTGTAGTTTGGGCACTCCAGCTGTTTCGGTCAACAATCGTCCTGCTGCTTCCTTTGAAAGTGAGTGTGCTTGTTGGTGAGTTGCCGATCCAATTTTGGCTGTTCCAAGCATTGCCGGCAATACCAGGTGCAGGACCGGTGAAAGCTTGAAGTGTACCGTAAACATCCAGATTGAATCCATTGAGATTTAATTTTTGGCCTGCTCCAGTTTCTGCATTGATAAAAACGCTTTTGACTTCTTCATTTCCTATGAGGCGTAAGGTGTGACTTTGGTCAATGTAGATATCATTGGCAATTCCCGGTTTTACCGAAGCAGAAACCCATCCCGAACCATTCCAAACTGCCCAAATCCCGAGGTTGGTAAAATCACCTGTTGCCACAGTTTTATAAGTTCCGATTTCTTGGCAAAAGGCATTTCCAATGGTCAATAGGGTAATTACAACTGCCAAGAATATCCTGTATATTCGGCAGGTAAAAAATGCTACCCAGCAAAGTAAAAAACCAGAATAAAGCATAAAAATTGTATTGTAAAAAGTAGTTGAAAATAAAAAATGATGACTAAAAATAAAATAGGTCTGCTTATTTTTTTTCTGATAATCATGGGTTTAGCTCCTGCCAAAGCCCAGTTTTATGAAATCAGCCTTCTTACCTGTGAACCTGGAGATCAGCTTTATTCTTCCTTTGGCCACAGCGCCATCCGGGTGAGGGAGATTGGTTCAGAGGGTCGTGATATGGTCTTTAACTTTGGCACCTTTGACTTTGATACTCCAAACTTCTACGGCAAGTTTGCCACGGGCAAGTTGAACTATATGCTAAGCGTCACGACCTATGATCGCTTTATCATCGAATATGATTACTATAAAAGGGGAGTGACCGAACAAGTCCTCAATATGAGCTTGGATCAAAAGGATCTTCTTGTACAGCATTTGGATGCACTCTATGATCCTGCGAGAAGGTTCTACAAGTATGATTTCTTTTTCAATAACTGCGCGACTAAAGTAAGGGATGCCTTTGAGATAGCGATTGGTAAGCAGCTGGTTTGGAATGACTCAGTGGTTACCGAAGAGAAGACGTTTCGTACCCTCATTGATGAGTTTGTCTATCCTTTGCCTTGGGCTGATTTAGGGATTGATTTGGCGTTGGGTGCTGTGATTGACCGCAATGCCACCGAGCGAGAAAAGCAGTTTTTACCGGATTACATGGAGCAAGCTTTTGCAAAAGCAACCATCGTAGGAGATGGCCCCAGCCGTCCATTGGTGAAGGAGACACGGGTGATTTTGGAATATCCCGAAGAGGAAAAGTCAATTGGACTTCTGAATCCCTATGTTGTATTTTGGGTATTAGCAGTGGGGTATGGATTGGTGACTTTTTTAGGATTTCGCAGGGGAAAATTATATAAAGGATTGGATGTGGCACTCTTCAGTCTGCTTGGATTGATCGGTGTGGTGGTTGCTTTCCTTTGGTTTTTGACCGATCATTCCGCTACCCTTTGGAACTGGAATATTCTCTGGGCTTTTCCGGGTCACTTGGCCTTGGCTTGGGCCTTGGTAAAAAACCCTACCAAAGCCTGGATTTCCAAGTATCTGCTTGGTGTCTTGATTGCAACATCTTTGGCCCTGGTGATATGGATTACTGGAATGCAGACTTTTCATCCATCGCTAGTCCCTCTATTTCTGATCATCTTGCTCAGAGCTAATTTCCTTTTCTATAACTTGGAGAGGCTGGCTCAAAAAGCATCATGATTTGTAATTTGGCCAAACCTTTATGCTACCATTTGGTGTTGGAATAAGTCATGGAATTCAAACTCACCTCAGATTACCAACCCACCGGAGATCAGCCACAGGCCATCAAAGAATTGGCCGAAGGGGTACGGGCGGGTGAGCCTGCGCAGGTTCTCCTTGGAGTAACAGGATCGGGTAAAACCTTTACCATTGCCAACCTGATCCAAGAGACTCAGCGTCCCACGCTTGTTTTGAGTCATAACAAGACGCTCGCTGCTCAGCTTTATGGGGAATTCAAGCAATTTTTCCCTCAAAATGCGGTCGAATATTTCATATCCTATTACGACTATTACCAGCCCGAGGCTTTCATCCCCAGCTCAGGTACCTATATCGAAAAGGACCTCAGCATCAATGAAGAGATCGAGAAACTTCGCCTAAGCGCCACTTCATCCTTATTGTCTGGGAGAAGGGATGTGATTGTCGTGGCCTCTGTGTCCTGTATTTATGGTATCGGCAATCCGGAAGAGTTTGGGAAAAATGTGATTCGCTTACAAGAAGGGGACCGAATCCCAAGAAATCAGTTGCTTTTCAAACTGGTAGATATTCTCTACAGCCGTACCCATCAGGATTTGACTCACGGAACCTTTCGAGTGAAAGGGGATACCGTAGACATTTTTGTGGCTTATGCCGACTTTGCTTATCGTATCTTCTTTTGGGGTGATGAAATCGAGGCCATTCAGCGGGTGGAACCGGATTCAGGAAAGAAACTTTCGGATGAAAAGATCATCTCCATTTTCCCTGCGAACCTGTTTGTCACCGGAAGAGACACGATCGAAACTGCCATTCATGAAATCCAGGATGATCTGGTAGCACAGCTCAATTTTTTCGAAAAAGAAGGCAAATTTTTGGAGGCTAAACGGCTTCAGGAGCGGACCGAATTTGATTTGGAAATGATCCGTGAGCTTGGATATTGCTCAGGAGTGGAAAACTACTCCAGGTATTTTGACCGGAGAAAACCCGGTACACGCCCATTCTGTCTATTGGACTATTTTCCGGATGATTACTTGTTGGTTATCGATGAGAGTCACGTAACGGTACCTCAAATCAGGGCGATGTGGGGAGGAGATCGGTCCCGCAAAGTGAACTTGGTGGATTATGGATTCCGATTGCCCTCAGCTTTGGACAATCGACCGCTAAAGTTTGATGAATTTGAGCAGTTGGCCAATCAGGTGATCTATGTGTCGGCGACTCCGGCAGATTATGAATTGGCCCTGACCGAAGGGGTCGTGGTTGAGCAGATTATCAGGCCTACAGGTCTTCTCGATCCTACCATCGAGGTGCGACCCAGTCAAAATCAAATTGACGATCTTCTCGAAGAAATCGATCAAACCATCAAAACAGATGCACGGGTTTTGGTTACCACGCTCACCAAACGAATGGCGGAGGAACTTCAAAAGTATCTCGAACGCGCTGGAGTTAAGTCACGATACATTCACTCAGAGGTAAAAACTCTGGATCGGGTAGAAATCTTGAGAGAGCTTCGATTGGGAATTTTTGACGTATTGGTTGGGGTAAACTTGTTGAGAGAAGGCTTGGATTTGCCTGAAGTTTCATTAGTAGCCATTTTGGATGCAGACAAAGAGGGTTTCCTTAGAAATGAGCGCTCCCTTGTGCAAACCATTGGCCGCGCTGCGAGAAACTCGGAAGGACGTGTGATCATGTATGCGGATCAAATTACAGATTCTATGCAGGCTGCTATAGACGAAACCAAGCGAAGAAGAGCCCTGCAGATGGCTTACAATGAAGAGCATGGCATTACACCGAAGACAGTCATCAAGTCTCGGGACAAAATCATGGGGCAAACTAAAGTCGCTGATTCTAAGAAAAATGCCAAGGTATATGCCGAACCAATGCCGGGCGAAATGGAAATCGCTGCAGATCCGGTGGTGCAATACCTCAGCAAGGATAAACTGGAAAAGCTCATCGCACAGACTCAAAAACAAATGGAAAAAGCTGCCAAAGAGTTAAACTTCATGGAAGCAGCACGGTTGAGAGACGAGTGGCAAGCACAGAAAAAACGCCTCGAGGAGTTGAATCGGGGGCCTGGCAAATGACCCATATCTAAACCAACCCACTCATGACCCTCCAAGAAGTCAAATCCTTGGCCGCGAAAGGCGAGGGGCTCCGCATTGAATTTAAGAAAAAGGCAGCCTATCCGGAGAAAATTGTCCGGGAAGTCATTGCTTTGGCAAATACAGAAGGTGGAGACTTGCTTATTGGAGTCGATGACGACGGGACTGTCAGCGGGCAACGGTTTATAGAGGAAGAGATTTTTGTGATGGAAAAGGCGATTCGGGAGCTGATTTTTCCTGCTTTGAGTTTTGAAGTATTCACCATTAAGCTGACCGAAAAAAAGGGGGTGGCTGTTTTTAGGATACCATTGAGTCCCGATCGTCCACATTATCTAAAAACAGGTGATAAAAAGCAGTCTTTTATCCGAGTAGCGGATCGCAGCGTGCAGGCTAGTCGAGAAGTGTGGGAAGTGCTGAAGAAAAGCAGAACCCCAAAAGACGTCGTATTCACCTATGGGAAAAAGGAGGAAGTGCTGATGAAAGCCCTGGGTGAAAAAGGAAAAATCACCATGAAGGAGTATTCCAAACTGGCAGGAATTCCGTTTTTCTTGGCTTCAAAAACCCTAGTCAGACTGGTTGCCGCCAATGTTCTGACCATTCACCCACAGGAAACAGAAGATTTTTTCACGATCAAAGACTAGGAAGACGGATCCCGGTCTGATGGTGGAAACCAGCATTCCCCTGTAATCCCCCTGTATGGATCAGTAAAATCTTTGAACCTTCTGAGAAATGATTTTTTTGTACCAAGTCAAAAAAACCAGCCACCATTTTTCCAGTGTAAATGGGATCAAGAGGAACTCCAAATTCCTTCCAAAACCAACCTATAAAGTCAATCAATTCAGAAGTCCATTTTGCATAACCCCCAAAATGATAAGCTGTGTTTATTTCCAGTTTGCCAAGAGGTTGAATGGAATTTCTTACCATTAACTGTTGAATTTCTTCAAGGATAAATTCACCTTTCAAAGATGAAAATCCGATTAGGATTTGCTCTTGCCGAAGGCTTTGGGCCAAGCCAGCTAAGGTTCCTCCAGTTCCTATTGAAGTGCAAATATGGGAGTATTCTTGGTGCTGCTCGGTCAGGATTTCAGAGGTTCCTTTGATCGCAAGAGGATTGGTGCCTCCCTCTGGAATCAAGTAGAAATCGCCAAAAGTGCCCATTAGCTTGGCAATGAATTCCTCGGTATTCTTCCTTCTGTATTCGTCTCTCGAGATGAAATACAGATGCATACCCTGCCCACGGGCGTAAGCTAGCGTTGGGTTACTTTTGTCTGAGTCTTCTCCACGGATTATTCCGATGGATTTCAGACCAAGGTTCCTAGCTGCTGCGGCTGAAGCATGGATATGATTTGAAAAAGCACCTCCAAAAGTCAGAATGGTAGTTTTACCTTGATTTTTGGCTTCTTCCAGATTGTATTTGAGTTTAAAAAATTTGTTTCCCGGTACAGAAAAGTGGACCTGGTCCAGTCTCAACATACTTACTTCTATTCTCTTTTCTTCGAAAATAGGATGGAGCAAAGGGGCTGTTTTTACAGGTTGTGGGTGAAGCATTTAGGGACTTTTGTCAAAGTTAAGCCACATCCTCCTATTTTTGTGTGATGAGCCAGCGCATTGAAGAAGACTTAGAAGAAGATGAGTTAGAACTGTATGAGCACCACCGTATCCTCGTGGACAAAGGTCAGTCTCTGATGCGCATTGATAAATTTTTGACTGAAAAAGTAGCAAACGCCACAAGGAATAAAGTACAACAAGCTATTGATTCCGGGGCAGTTTTGGTCAATGGGCAGCCTACTAAGTCAAACTATAAGATCAAACCTTTGGATGACATTCGAGTTCTGCTCGAAAAGCCTCCAAGAGACACCGAGGTTCTTGCCGAGAATATTCCATTAGACATAGTTTTTGAAGATACTCATCTCTTGGTGGTCAATAAGCCTGCCGGTATGGTGGTACATCCTGCCCATGGGAATTGGACAGGTACTCTGGTAAATGGATTGGTATATCATTTTGAGCATTTACCGGAGTTGAAAGGAAATGTTGGTCGTCCTGGTTTGGTGCACCGGATTGATAAAGATACTTCCGGATTATTGGTGATTGCTAAAACAGAGGAAGCTATGGCACCTCTCGCGGCACAGTTTTTCCACCATACGATTGATAGAACATATTTGGCGCTGGTTTGGGGAGAACCTGAGGCAGATTCCGGTACAGTGAGAGGTCATGTGGGTAGGAGTGCCAAAGACCGTAAAGTAATGGATGTCTATCCAGACGGTAGTCAAGGAAAACATGCCGTTACTCATTGGAAAGTGCTCCAACGCCTTCGATATGTATCCTTGATGCAGTGCAATCTGGAGACGGGCCGTACCCATCAAATCCGTGCACATATGAAATTTATCAATCATCCACTGTTTAATGACGCCATGTATGGAGGAGATAAGATTCGAAAGGGTACACAATTTGCCAAGTATAAATCTTTTGTTGAAAACTGCTTTGACCTAATGCCTCGTCAAGCTCTACACGCAATGAGTCTGGGATTCATTCATCCTGTCACGAAGGAAAAGCTATATTTCGAAGCCCCATTGCCAGAGGATTTTTTAGCTGTTTTGGAAAAATGGCAATCTTATGTAAAACACGAATGATTGTGAAAAAATTAATGAATGAAATATTTTTTAATAAAAACGGCAAAAAAATGATCATTTTGATGAATTAAGTATAATCAATAAATCTTTTGTTGCCATTTTTTCAATTCCGCTTTTAAAACCCCTTCATTATTTTCCATTTCGTCATAATTCAATCGATTTCCTTAAATAAACTGTAATTTTTTACAATAAACATTGAATAATTTGCAAAATCAGCGCGAGGCCTGCTATATTTGAATCAGCTATTAAGCTAAAAGTTCACACACATACTGTAGGATGTTGAAATTGGCAGACAAGCCCTCCTGTCTCGGGGGTGGAGATGCTGGGATAAAGCAATTAGCGAGCTCGTAATTTTGCCTAACTACTCCGTGGAGGTTCGAATCCTTCTCCTACAGCAGGTTATTTTGGGTTTATTGTTAATTGACTAAAACCATGGAATTTTATTCCGTGGTTTTTTTATTGCCTATTTTTTTCAAAGGCAAATAAAATTCTATATAGGATCAAAATATCCAAATTATCGTTCTTGTTTTTTCCTTTCGTACTTTGGTTAACAATTTTATAATGAGTCCACCAATTTCCGTGCTTTAATTTTTATATATTTAATTATATACCATTTTTATTAAAAAAAATGTAAAAAAATAAAATAAATGTTGCAATAATTTTAATAAATCAATCAGTTTTCTACCTTTGGCATATCGTTTATCTCAAACCTATTCAATCGATTTCGAAAAGCTCGCAAGAGCTTTTTGATTATCAGGGAGTTTGGAAGGCTGGTAACTATTCCACTTCATTCCTGAGCCCAAAACCACTCATACTGTAGGGTGTTGAAATTGGCAGACAAGCCCTCCTGTCTCGGGGGTGGGGACTCCAGTATAAAGCGTAATTCAAACCGGACTATTGCCTAACTGCCCCGTGGAGGTTCGAATCCTTCTCCTACAGCCTAAATCAAAAAGCAATGCAAAACGCATTGCTTTTTGTGTTTAAGCCTTATTTGTCCTTTTGTGCGTATCTTTTCGGAGGTTTAGTCGTTTTTCAACTTATGTCTTCTGACAATCAAAAGAAACATAGCCATCATCCGCTTCGCAAGAAGATTCTTAGACTTGTTCTTAAGGGGATTTTGGCAATTCTCTTATTGGAATCTGTTGTCTATTTTGGTTCTAACCTATTTTTGGCAGGAATTGCCCGGCAGAAACTGAATGAATCTTCTGGTGGCGTTTATGAAATTGGATTTAACCGATTTAACCTTTCTCTTCTGCGGAGAGGTTTTTTTTTAGATGGAATTGTCTTAAAGCCAATCCATCCTGAAAAATCTAAAGTTGACCAATCCCTTTTTGAATTTACCCTGGATGAGATTTCTTTTTCAGGACTGTGGTATGACTTTTCAGAGAATGAATTTTCGGTTTCCAGAATCCATCTTGACAATCCCAACCTTAAATTGATCAATCTAGATTCGAGTAAAGTTGAATCCGAAAATGCATCATCTAGAAGTTCAGCGATTAAGATCTTGGAGGGAGAAATCCGAAAAAGTATCAGACGTCTGAGTTTGCGGGGCTTTTATGTTCATTTGATCGAAATTGATCACGCCAATTTCTTTTTCTTTAATTTTTTGAGTCAAGGTGAGCTCAGTGCAAAAAACACAGCGATCAGGATTTTTGATTTAGATTGGACAACTTCTGAAGATTGGCTCACTCCGTTTAATGCAAAGGGGATAGACTTTGATCTTGAAGAGGCTACTTTTCCACTTCCGGATGGGGTACATACCATAGGGTCAGAAAAGGTTCACATCTCTTCCCTTGGAAAAACAGTTGAAATCGAGGGATTTTCATTGATCCCTGATCTAAAAAAAGAAAGCAAATCCCATTATCAACTTACTCTTGATAGACTTAGGCTTGGTAACGCTGATTTGGATAAGGCTTTCATGACCTCTGAATTGGAAGCTGATGAGCTGATCATGGATCACCCTGTAATCAAGGTGATTAAATCTGATTTGGTGCAAGGAGACACAATTGCATCAGGTGATTTGAATGAATTTATTCAAGGCAAACTCAAATCAATTTCAATTAAAGAGCTCTCCATTAATGACGCTCAATTTCTAAAGGAAAATAGAGGAGATTCCTTAAAGAATAGAATCCAACTCGATGACCTTGATTTTAAAATGGTGAGATTTTATTTGGGAGAGGAGGAAGAAAGAAAGAAAAACCAATTTTTTTACGGAGAAGATGCCTCTATGGAAATTAAAGGAGGTAAACTTTTTCTTGGAGATGGGATCCATATTTTGGAGGGAAACCATGTCAGTGTCTCTTCATTTAAAAAAGAATTGGTTATAAAAGACCTATCGGTCTACCCCACTTCTGATTTATTAAAATTGAGGTCTTCTAAAAATCTGGTGAAAATCGGATTATCAGAACTCTCCCTATTGGAGGTAGATCTGAAAAAGTTGTATCAATCAGATGTCCTTGAGGGAGATAGATTGGTCATCGATCAGCCAAGCATTGAGATTACAGAGCAATTGACTTCGGTAATGGATACCTCAAGGCAGGAGCCTTTTACTCAAGTAATTGAAGGGGTTTTAGATGGAGCCGCAATTCGTGATTTTCAAATTATTGATGGAAAAGTCTTTTTCAAAGACAACAAAGGTCAACGAAGCAACAATATCGGATTTGAAAGATTCAGTTTGAAGTTAGATGAGTTGCAGGTAAAGCCAAATCGCTTTCTTCCAATTCAGGAGCAGTTTCTCGTACGAGATATTGTCTTGAGTTTAAATGAATACAAACTCAAACTGAAGGATAATTTGCATTTGATTTTTGCCAATCAGTTGACCATAGACTCCAAAAGAAAGCTGCTCGAAGTCAAGAATTTATCCATCAAGCCCGAAAATCCGGATCAAATCCAGTCCCTTTTGGACACTTATGGAAAAACCTATGTGGTTGATTTTTCCATTCCTTTATTTCAGGCTAATGGACTGGATGTCAAAGAAGCGTTTTTCAATCAGCGATTGATAGTCGATCAGTTGCTGCTTCCTAGTCCAAGGTTTTTGATCTCTTCCTACAGGTCAAAGGAATTAGAACGCACAGAAAATACTCCAACCTCATCAGCAGAAATTCAAGATTTATTGCTGGGATATTTTAATTCCATTCAAATTGACTCTATTGATCTATCTAAAGCTAAAGTCAAATACGAGAGCTTGGTTGAAAATAAGCGCTCTAGGTTTGAGGAAGATGAAATGTCACTCAAGCTCAAAAACTTTACCCTTGGTATAGATGATAGTTTAGATTCTGAGAAAACCCTGTTTTCAGATGAAGTAAATCTGATTTTCAACAATTATTCCTTCACTCTTGCAGGAGGGAAATACATTGCGGAGACTGATTACCTGAATTACAATTCAAGGACGAAAACAATAGATTTTGAGGATCTTATTTTAACACCCACACCCCAAATCAAAAGCAAACTTGCTCTGGCACTGAATCTCCCTAAGGTACGTCTCCAAGGAGTGAACATGGAAGAGTTCATTTTTGAAAGTAACCTGATTTTTCAAAAGCTTGAAATTGATGAGGGAGAAGTTGAATTCGGGATAAATCGGGATATTGAGTCTTTGCCAAAAAAAATTGCTAAAAAGAGCCTTTCTTCCCGAAAAACACTTGAAGAGCTAAAAATAGACACAGTTAGTGTGTCAAATTCTACCCTAAAACTTAGCTATTTGGGATCAAACCAAAGCCTGCAATCTGTCAAAACCGGCTTTGATTTGCTTATCTCTGATTTTTACCTTGATACGCTCGGAGTTGATGCGGAAGATGTAGCAGAAATGTACGGTTCGGCCAATCTTGATTTGAAAAACTTTGTTTTTGCGCTACCTGATAGTGTCCACACGCTTCAATTTTCCAAGGTCAGATTTGGAGACAAAATTGACGAACTTGTTTTTTCAGACCTGTCCGTAGTTCCCAGGGATTATTTTGGGATATCTGGTAATCCAGTTGTAGAGGCCAAAATTGATCAATTAGCAATCAGGAAAAATAAAATTCAGGAGATGTTTGAGTCTAAACGACTCGATTTAAGGCAGATTCAACTTTTAAACCCTGAAATTGCTGTTTATTTGGATTCGGCTTTTACGAGTGCTAATAAAATAAAACAATCTTTTCAAAAGGGTGAAAAGCTGATTCAGTCTATTTTGTTGAATGAGCTCAATTTGGATAATGCTGCTATACAATTTCATCGAAAAGGAAAAGGGCCGATTCCAAACTTAAACTTTCCCAAAGTTGATGTAAGAATGAGCGGTTTGGGAATTGATTTATTGTCATCCGGTCAATTGCCGGCCACTAATGAATTGGTGAAGAAGGTTACTGATTTCAACTTAGAAAATTATCAGTTTTTCACACCGGATAGCTTGTATCATGCGAAGTTGGGCAGAATCAGATATGAAGAAGGAGATCTTTTTGTGGAAAAAATCTCTTATGGTCCCCTACTGGGCACTTATGCTTATTTGCGAAAGTTTCCTTTCCAGAAAGATGCAGTCAATGCTACCATTGAACGGATTCAATTGAGGGGAGTTGATCCATTGAGTTATTTAGCGAGTGGGACAATTAAGGCTGATGACGTCATAATCGAGGGAGCCAGGGTGGACTTGATGAGGGATAAAAGAATACCGATGGATTCAACGGCAATTAAGTTTATGCCTCAATATCTGATGGAGCATTCCCGTGTTAATGCGGATGCTTTTTCGGTAAGGGTAAGAGACAGTAGGATTCGGTATTTCGAATTTGCTAAAGAAGGCACCATGCCCGGTATGATTTCTTTTGACTCAGTGAGGATGGATATGGCTCCGTTTTTTTTAAGAAAAGAGAATACTTCTTATCCTGTAGAAAAAGTCAGAATGGGTATTGAGGCAAAACTGATGAATAAAACACCAATTCAAGTCAATAGCGTCCTTTATTTCAAGAAACCCTATCCTATGGATTTAAGCTTTGAATCTGGAGCTTTTGATTTTAAAGATGCCTCCGATTTTTTATCAAAAACAGTTTTTGCAAGGGCAGAAAAGGGCTTTTCTGTAGGAGGGGAGTGGGAATTTCAGTTAGATGATGAATCTGCAATGGGATGGATGAAATTTGCTTACCAAGATTTAAAAATTGAATTTCTAGACAGTCTGACTTTGGACCAGGGAAAGGGAAAACTTAAGCTATACAGTGTAGGAGCCAATATTTTGATAAAGAATTCCAATCCAAGATCTGCATCAACTAGTATACAGAAGAGGCCAATTTATCTAAAACGAGATAAGCGAAAATTTATTTTCAGTGCCTGGTGGAAGGCAACCTTGAACGGATTGAGGAGTACTGTTGGCCTTGGCAGGCCTAAAGTTCCAAAGGAAGCTTACCTGAAAGAAGATTGATTTTTATCAGGTTGGTTCCAAGCCGTATTTTTAGCTCGTAATAAATTTTCTAATGCATATTTCAGGTTTAACAGGTCGAAAAGCTGGATGATAGCAGAATTACACCGGGTTTACTCCTGATTCAAGGAGTGTAACCTTACCTTTTGATAATTCTGAAAGACTCCGTTTTACCCGACCAATTGAGCGTAAGAATATATATTCCAGCTGCCTTGGTTTGCAGATAGGATCCAAGTCTGCTGCTTAATCTGCTGATATCTGGATCATTAAAATATTCAACTTGCCCCAAAACACTGGATACCGTTGCGGTAACATCTCCTTCGAGGAGTTGGTCATCACTAATTAGTTCAAGTTTGAAGCCGATACCTGAAGTTGGATTGGGATAAACGACCCATGAGGAAGTTCCCAATATTGGATCAACCTGAATAGCTCTTGTTTCAGTGTAGAAGTAAGAACCACTCAAGTTAACCTGCTTGAGCCGGTAGAAAATCGTACCACCGGCAGCTGGGATTGTTTTATCGATGTAGCGGTATTCAGATACTTTATCTGAATACCCTTTTCCTGAGACTTCTCCGATTTTATTCCAATGCTGCACGTTATTAATGGAACGTTCTACCTCAAAGTGTGAATTTTCCCATTCTTTGGTCACCGCCCAAGAGAGGTTCCCTTCCCTATCGGCTGGATCATATTTAGCGTTAAAGTAGAGGTAGTCGAGTGGGAGGATACGGAAGACTGGGTAGGTGATAAATACTCTACCTGAACCACCTGTTCCACCACCAAAAACTCCACTTCCTCCACCAGAACCTGTTCTTGCTACGCCATTCCCTCCTATTCCATTGATGCTACCGTTTCCTCCAAGTGGAATTCCTGAGAAAGTCCCTCCGAGTCCGGGTGCTTGTTGAAGAGAGTTGCCTTCAAAATTGAATCCATTTCCTCCACCGCCTCCATTGCGATAATAGGTGGTGGTTCCAATTACGTATGATAAACCTGGCCCACCATTTCCTCCACTGGCATTTCCTGCTCCTGATGCTCCTCCATTTAAACCAGGCCCAGCTGCACCCCCACCGCCGCCACCAGCAGCAGCTCCCTTATTGATATCATTAGTAAATGTCTTTTTTTGAACTCCTCCACCAGAAAATCCACTGGAACCATTTCCTCCATTGTTCCGGTCATCAAGCCCATTGACATTGTCATCATATGCGCCACCACCTCCTGAGGCTCCGGATTCTCCTGATCCCCCATTTATTGAATTAGTCGAGCCTCCTCCTCCTCCACCTTCTGCTCGTGCGATAGTTCTTGATACCCCATCCACGGTACCAGTCACTGATGAGTTACCTCCTTTTCCACCTCGTTCCGAAAGATCTGATGCACCTGGCCCGCCTTGTCCCACAGTTACATTGAAATTAGAGTTTGCAGGCAATCCGAATGTGGCGTTTACATTGATTGTTTCCTGTGCAAAGCCACCAGCGCCGCCACCTCCTGCGGCTTTACCCATTCCGCCTCCGCCTCCGCCGCCAACAGAAGTGACTGTAAATTCAATCAATCCCTCGGGTGCCTGCCAAACGCCCGAGCATGTAAATTCAATAATTGTATTGCCAGATCTAGCTCCGTCGTCAAGTACGACAAAACATGGACCCACAGGCGGTAAACCATAGGAAACCACCACCAAGCCTTTTCCACCTGTACCTCCATCTCCATTGCCTCTTGCTCCGCCGCCACCGCCGCCTAATGTACCATTAGCGCCATCAGCATTGTTGCCAACACCAGAATTGCCTCCTTGAGAACCAGGTGCTCCTCCATTTCCTCCACGACCTGCCGATGTTCCTAAAACACCATTTTGTCCCTGATTTCCAGGTCTATTATTTCCTTGTCCGCCATTTCCTCCAGTGGTTCCATTTGCAGCTATACCTCCCGAGGCATATGCTACGCTTCCTGTTTCCGGATTTGTAGGATTAGGTGTCCTAGACACATAGCTTGGTTGACCATTCTGTGGGGCACTGCTATTTGTAGCACCCGCGCCTCCATTGCCTACATAGAGATAAAGCGTGCTTCCTGGGACAACTGGTATGGTGACTTCAGAATAGCCGCTGCCACCACCGCCGCCGCCGTCATTTCTAGCACCGCCGCCGCCGCCGCCCCATACTTTAACTGTAATCTCAAAAATCCCTGCAGGAACATAGAAAATCCCTCCGTCTGGGAATGCAGTGTCTCCGAATCCAAAAAATGTTTCATTGTTGTTACTTATTGGTATTGGGCAACTAGTGGAAACATTTGTTTTTCGAATACTGGTAATGGTAAGCGAGGTTAGTTGATCATTTGGAATTGGAATTGTATTGAAAGTACCTCTTCCATTGGTTACGGAAACACTCGCCGTCCTCGTACCCAATGCCGAATTGGCAAGACCGAAATCGTAAGTTACCTCGTAAGTACCGTTTGTTAGAATGCTTGGATTTCCTGTTATGGTCACTCTAGCAAGGCCTCCTGATGCTGAAGGCGCTACAGAAGTAGTAGAGGTCAATTGATATGCAGGTTGAACTTCAATGGAACCTGAAGCTGAAACGGTTCCGCAACCCCCAGTTAAAGGAATGTTATAAGTGTAATTTCCCGGAGGGACTAATGATGGGTCAACAGTACCGCTAATTGTAAGCATGTTCCCACTTAATGTGGCGTTGAGACCGTTTGGTAGTACGACTGGTGTTCCGATTCCTGTAGCTCCGGATGTAATAAGGTTTATTGTAGTAAAAGTTCCATCAGAACATGCGCTAAGAGGGAGTGAAGGTGCCGCTACCGTATTTTTTTGGACAGTTATGGTATTGGAAAAAGTAGGAGAGGATGCGGTGCAACCACTAGGTGATATGTAATTAACAGAAATTGATTTATTTCCAGGTGTAAGCCATCTTATAGTGACCCAATTTGAAGTTGAAGTTCCGCCTGAAACAATGGTATAATCTGTATTAGCAACTCCTGGAATAGTCCATAAATAATTGGATTGTCCAGATTGGGTAGTATAGGTCAGATTTGTATCTACACAGTGGCTACCGCTAGGTTGGGTGGGCTCAAATAAAACGGTAGGAAGTGGATTGACAGTAAAAACACCTGAAAGCGCACTAATTGATGCTGTTCCACAAGATGTATTAGATGAAACTACTACATAGTAACGACTCGATGCTGGAACAGATCCGTCATTTAAAGGAGAATAGCTATTTGAATTTGTCCCAACAGGAGTATCTGTTCCAGGATCAATTGTTCCAGAAGTATTTAGATACCATTGATAGCTAAAACCTGGTCTTGCTTCAACCGATAGTGCACTGAAGCCTGGGGACACATTAATACAACGAGATTGATTTGTGGTAAAGCCTGATAAAGGAATTGCTGAGGGTTGTGCATTTACCGTTATTGTACCAGTAGCATTGACAGTACCGCAGCCACCAGTTAGAGGAATGCTGTAATTGAATGTTCCAGAAACAGTAGGTGTTCCTGTTATTGAAATGGTATTTCCTAACCAAGTGGCTGAAACTCCTGTAGGAAGTCCATTTGCACCACCTACCCCATTATTTAGTATTCCGGTTGCACCTGTCGTAGTATGAGTGATCGTTGGAATAGCTGAATTGATACAAACTGTTGTAGGGGTGGGCGCCGCGCTTACTGTATTCCCTGATAATGTTTCAATTAAACCTGAAGGATTACTTTTGATCGATCCTCCACAGAATCCGGTTATTTCTACATAATAATATCTCTGGGTACCTGCAGTACTAGAACTAGGAGTGTAAGAATTTGAATTTGCACCGGAAATTGGCGTGCCACCTGTGTTACTAGAGGTTGTATTTTCAAACCATTGGTAACTGTATCCAAAACCTGTTCCCACTGAAAGTGGAGTAAATGAATTTCCAACACATAAAGCTTGTGCTCCCAATTGGGGGTTGGTAATTGCCAAAACATCGTTTACTCGGATCGTGCCCGTAGCATTGACCGTTCCGCAACCGCCTGTCAAAGGAATCGAGTAGTTGTATGTTCCCGTAGCAGTTGGAGTTCCCGTGAAAAGGATTTGGTTGGCATTCCAAGAAGCACTGATACCTGGAGGAAGTCCTGTGGGGGTTCCTATTCCAGTAGCACGAAACGTGGCTTGGGTAATTCCGCTAATTGGACTACCGAGACAAAAATCGTCTTCACTGATAGGGTCGAAGGAATTATTTTCAGAGATTCTGATTGAGCCTGAGATAACTGTTCCTGAGCAGTTTCCCTGTAGAACAACTTCGTATGGATAAATACCTGGTGCTGTAGGAGGTGTACCTATAATTCGAAGTGTTCCGTTTAATACATCACCAGAATAGGTAGCAGTCAGGCCTGCAGGCATCAGCTGATTGGTAATGCCTGTTACTCCTGTGAAAGCGTATTCAATAGGAGCTATCGGGCTTCCAGAACACAATGTTTGATTTGGTGAGGCTGGTGAAGACGTTAGAGAGATTAGGCACCAAGAGACGATTATTTGGCCGTTTGCTCCTGATCCACCTGTCCCACTGTTTCCATATCTTCCTCCTCCTCCTCCACCTGGAAAGTTGCCAGGGCTTCCAGCCCCATCATTTACTCTTCCGTTTCCTCCGTTTCCACCTCCTGGAGGGGCAATTGCTCCATTTTGATTGGTTGCACTTATTCCATCATTTCCATTACCTGCAGAAGATCCGCCTCCTCCACTTCGAGCTGATCCTCCTGTCTCCCCATCCGCACCCCTTCCACCGGTATAGGTTATATCTCCAACTCCGATTAATGCCCCATTTGCCCCCGTATTACTATCTGTGGAGTTTCCACCTCTTGCTCTTATAGTAGTTAAATTAATAAAATATGAATCTTCTCCAGCACCTGTTGTAGTTGAACCACGACCTACATAAAGGTTAAGGGTTTGACCAGGTGTAACTGAAAGTATACTTCTCGAATAGCCACCTCCACCTCCGCCTCCACCACGGTTTGATCCGGAGCTCCCCCTACCTCCACCACCCCAAGCTTCAACAGTGATTGAAGTAACACCTGCGGGAACTGTAAATTGTTGAACTGCTCCTGTAGCGCTAAAAGTCTGCGATTGCCCAAAAACATTTCTTGAAAAAAGCAATATGATTCCAAGTCCCATCAGCAATGGGGCGGTCTTAAAAATATTTTGAAAAAGCTGTCGTAAAGTTTTCACAGGCTTGGTTGATGCTTTTTCCTGATAATCACGAACAAATATAGCTAAATTTGCATTACATAGTATTAAAAATGCATTATATAAACCAATTCATCCATTTTTCAGGCTTTAGATCACATCTGTATTTCCTTTTTAATTAGTTATTTACTTGTACTCGTACTAATTGGGGTTCTATTACTTCTCGGTTAGTTTTAGGCTTTCCATTAAAGTAAGACCAAAAATAGTAAATGAAATGATATAAAAAGTAAATTAAAAGTCTTAAATATTTGATTTGCAGATATCTCAACTCTTTTCATTTCGTTTTTGGCTTTAATGAATGTGCTGGTTCAGTCTGGGCGTTTAATTCGATTTTGATCATCACCTAAGGAATTTTTCACTCCTCTTTACGTGTTTTATCTACCAATTATTCCAGTCTTTTTATTCTTTGCCTTGCATTAAAATGCTTTTTGAAATTATAAAAACGAAAATCAAATCAATAAAAATGAATTTGGAATAACTAGAGGAAAAAAGTAAACTAGGTAACGTCACCTATTACCTAAGAATCGGTTTGTGGAATTTTGGATCTTCAGTTCCTAACTCCTACAATTCGGAAATTAAAATCGAAAAGTTAGGAGAGTAAACAACAAATGAGTTAGGACGAGAATGAATAGTTAGGTTTTGGAAGTTCTATGATAGGTGAATTACCTAATCTTTTGTCCACCTAAAGACGTTTGGTATTCTCCAAAAATTTAAAGGTTGATAGGTGGCCAGGAATTGTTGAACCTTTAAATGCGCAAAGACTCTGATTTTGATTTAGATCCAGATGTTCTGGAGCAAAACAGTGATTAGACTATCTTACAAAGAGTTTGATCATCTCAGTGTGTCCATCCCACGAGAGATTAACTACATATAGCCCTGAATTTTTTGAGACAAGGTGCTGATTTAAAAATTCTTCAACTTGCTTTGGTTGTTGAAAAGTAGCTGATGAGACCTCTGTCCCTACCATGTCGGAAATCTTCACAGCTATTGGATTTGCAGATTGAGTCAATTTATCCATCAATTCTAGGTGGATGTAAGTTCCTCTATGGCTAGGATTAGGATAGGCTTTCCAGGCGCTGTTGCCTTTTACAGCATCGATCTTTGTGGATTTAACTTCACTGTAGATGAATTCTCCTTTGAAGTTAAGTTGTTTGACTCTGTAATATGCTATTCCTCCAGAGGCTGGAATCGTCTGGTCGATAAATTTATATTCGGTGATTTTATCGCTAAATCCAACAGCTTCAACTGATCCAATTGTTTCCCAAGTCTCTACTTGATTGATTGCTCGCTCAATTTCAAAGTGAGAAATTTCCCATTCCTTGGCTGTTGAAAACAAAACTTCAGTTTTTCTGGCATCTGATTGGAATTTGACGTCAAATTGCGCTAAACCAATCGGTAGAATTCTGCAATTACCTACTTGTATTTTGCTTGCAATTTCACCGTTGAAGTTTCCGGAGCTAGAATGAGTACCGCAGACTCTGAAAAATGATGTGCTTTCTACATCGAAAAGGGCATTACCTACTACTTTTAAATCGCCACCTACTTCCACCTCACTGGTTCCTGTTACTTTTATTCCTCCTTGACCACTCAATTCAAAATGTTGATTGATGATGGCAATACCTGGGGTATTGACATTTACTCTGGCATTGTTGCCTGAGATTTTCATGCTACCTCCGGTTCTGAAGAATCCTTTGATATTCAGGGATACATCTTTACCTGAAATAAAGCTATCTCCAGTTACTATCAATGCTGCCCCATTACCGATGTTAATACTCACATCATTTGCGTAATTGATTTGGGTGGTGGTTACTCTTGATTCTACCGAACTCAATGAATTATCTCCCTTTAGATTAAGAGAAGTAGTAGTGCCAGCATCTAAAAGAATACCACTGGCTCCTTGGACATCAATTTTTCCTCCTTTTCTCAGATCCCAAGTCATATCTTGGTCTTTGTCAAGGGTGACATTTCCAGAAAAAGTCAAAGTAGCCCCATTTTGTACAATTATCTCGTCAAATACACCTCCCATCACTACGTTTCCGGGAATGGTAAGGTCTGCATTAATAATTAGGACGACTGGACAGCCATTGGTCTTATTGAATATGGCAGATGCTAAGGGAATCGCAGAGTTGTTATTACTGCAGGTATTGGTTCTTGTCCAACATGTGGAACTTGTTGAATTGAATGAGCATCCGCTTCCACCATTGTAGGTGAAAGTTTGTCCTACCACATTTAATGAAAAAAATGCAGTGAAGATGATTAAGACCAGATACTTAAGATTGCCCATTTAGTTTTTGAAATGCAAAAAACCGTATTTCAAAGATACTATTTTGTATTCCATTTTTCCAAAAATCAGCAAATCTTGAATTTTAATAATTGACTAAAAACAATAAAAAATTGAATTTAATCAATATAAAATATTTTTATAAGTGCCTTATTGTTCTGGATTGATATAAAAAGATGAAAAAAGAAATAAAATGCTTATTCTATTTTTTAGGTCTATTTTATTAAAAAACAGAATAAAATAATTTTGATTAGAAATTTTGTGATATAAAAAATTGAAGTATATCTAAAAACAAAATAAATGATGATTGCTGATAGGTTACTTGATCATTTAAATATCAAAAAATAGCATTTTATTTCATTTTGAAATTTATTTTCAAGAAGCAAGGTAAAAACAAAAAAACCCTTGAGTTTTCTCTCAAGGGCTTGATAATTAGGGTGCAATTTGCGCAGGATTATCCGTTCATGCTGATCAAAAACTCGGCGTTGTCTCGGGTTCCTTTCATTCGCTGGAGTAGGAATTCCATAGATTCCTGTGAGGTCATGTCGCTCATCAGTTTCCTGAGGATCCACACACGCTGCATTTCTTCTTTGTCCATCAATAGGTCTTCTCTTCGAGTTCCGGAGCTGAGTACGTCGATCGATGGATAGATTCTTCTGTTTGCCAGTTTGCGATCCAGGGCGAGTTCCATGTTACCGGTACCTTTGAATTCTTCAAAGATCACCTCATCCATTTTAGATCCAGTTTCTACGAGTGCAGTAGCAATGATAGTGAGCGAACCTCCATTTTCTACATTTCTTGCTGCACCAAAGAATCGCTTAGGTTTATGCAAAGCGTTGGCATCCACACCACCGGAAAGAATTTTACCAGAGCTAGGTACCACAGTGTTGTGTGCTCTGGCTAATCGGGTGATAGAATCCAAAAGAATGACCACATCGTGGCCGACTTCTACCATTCGCTTGGCTTTCTCGAGTACGATATTGGCTACTTTGACATGACGCTCTGCCTGCTCATCGAAGGTAGAAGAAATTACTTCAGCCTTTACCGATCGTGCCATGTCCGTCACTTCTTCAGGCCTTTCGTCGATCAATAAGATCATCAAGTGGACTTCCGGATGGTTCACGGTGATGGCATTGGCGATTTGCTGCAAGAGGACGGTTTTACCTGTCTTTGGCTGCGCCACGATCATACCCCGCTGACCTTTTCCGATAGGAGCAAATAAATCAAGGATTCGGGTAGAATAGCCGTCGGCTTTGGTGGAGAGATTAAGTCTCTCTTCCGGGAAAAGTGGAGTGAGATACTCAAAAGGTACACGGTCGCGGATTTCGTCTGTCGTCTTTCCGTTGACTGTTCCGAGTTTGAGTAGGGCAAAGTATTTCTCTCCTTCTTTAGGAGGGCGAATGGAGCCTTTGATATGGTCTCCTGTTTTTAGTCCAAAAAGTTTGATCTGGCTAGGAGAAACGTAAATATCATCAGGGGAAGCCAAGTAGTTGTAATCCAGTGATCTCAGAAAACCATAACCTTCCTGCATGATTTCCAAAACGCCTTCGTTTTCGATCACACCGTCAAATTCTCTTGGGCTCACAAAAGGTTTTTTCCTCGGAGGCCCCGGAATGGTCTCAGCGGTCGGCATCAACACCTCATCTTGAGACTTGAAATTTTTTCTTCTTGGCAGTTCCACTTCGGCCTCAGGTCGGGGAGCTTTTTGCTCTTGTGCGACAGGTGCTGTGGGTTGTTGATCAGTCTGTACTTCTTCAGAGATGTTTTCCGATACGTTGACTTCTTCGAAAACTCTCCTTCTTGGTCTGAAGGATTTGGGTTCTTCTGCTGTAGGTTCGGAGATTGGCTTTCGCTCAGGTCTGGGTTCTCGGGTATCGGGTTTAGACTCCCTTTGATCAGGCCTAGGTTCTCTTCGTTCAGGTCTGGGGGTAAATTCTTTCGCTGCTTTGGGTTCTTGCTTTGGCTCTTCTTGTGGGGAAGTTTCGATTTCTTGTGCTTGAGGCGTTTCCTTTTGTGTTTCAGTAGTCGCAGGAGGGAGTTCAGTTACATTTTGTCTTCTGAACTTTGATTTGAACTCGGGCTGATCTCCCTGTGGTGTCGGGGTGACAGAAGGGATTTCTTGTTTCTTTTCGGCTTCTTCTAGGGCCTGAGTCTCTACAATGGAGGGTTTTTTCTTAGGTAGAGCTTGTTCTGGGGTGATGGCTTGCTGATCAAGAATTGCATAGACCAGTTCGTCTTTTTTGAGTGATTTGAAGTTTTTAACTCCAAGTTCTTCAGCAATCTCCTTCAGTTCAGATAATAGCCTGATTCTGAGTTCTTCTATGTTGTACATAAAGAGGGTGTGAAATAAATAAGATCAGTAAAATGCGGTATTTGGGAACGTGAATAATTTTCTGAGCTAAAAAGGTCTGCAGGAAAGGCTCAAGTCAAAGTGGGCTGACTTGCTTTATTCACGGTGATGTCACAATATTAAACGATGCATGTGGATTTAACAAATTTTTTCTTTTTGCTTTACTGTTTTAAATCCAATAGAATTCAGCTCATTAGCTGTCGAATAATGGGTAAAGACTTTATCGGCGCGGGATGTTCAAGGTGCTCCGAATGAAATTCGAGTAAGTAATCAAGAAGTTTTCTCCGAAGGGCTATCGGTATTGTGAAGGAACTTTCAAATCTATGGGTGAGTAGGTCTTCCAAATAGTCTATAGTTATATTTATTTCCTCTGGGACAAATGGATGATGAATACTTTCAATTAAGAATCCTTCGGCTGCTTCCGGTGCGAAACCTAGGTATTTTGCCTTTTCAATTAAAAAAACCAAAGGGAAATGCCCAAGATTGCATCCTGATTTGTCGAGAGTCATGACGCTTTCCTCCAGGAAATCAAATAGCCAATCATTTTGGTAGCCCTCGTAAATGCTCCTGTTGATTACTTCAGTCATAAATAAAGCGATGCTTGTCCTGGCAAAATCGAAGGGGATCAGCCGGTGTGGGAAAATAATTTTGGCTTCTGAGATCCGCTGTAGGCCAGCATTTTCTTTGTCATAGACTACCAAATCGAGAAGGGTAAGCGGTTGGTAAAGTGCAATTTTACTCCCCTTACTTTGTGTCCTCACGCTATTGACTAGGTAGGCTTTAAGCCCAAGTTCACGGGTGAATATCCGAACAATTATGCTGGTGTCCTTGTATTTGAGGTAATTGAGTACGATCCCGCGAGTCTTTTTTAGCATGAGCTGTAAGGGTTACTTTTTATCCTCCAAAAAGCACTTCCTACATCTGGCTTCATAGCTTTCCTTTTCACCCAAAACCACTTTTTCTTTAGCTTCTGTGAGCCGTAGCGAAAAAGCAGCAAGGTCTCCACACTTCATACAGATGGCGTGAACCTTGGTAACGTATTCTGCAATGGCCATAATTCTTGGCATTGGTTCAAAGGGTTTACCCTCAAAATCCATATCCAGACCGGCAAGAATGACACGCTTCCCCTGATTTGCCAAAAGCTGCACTACTCGGATGATTTCTTCATCGAAGAATTGTGCTTCATCGATTCCGACCACATCACAATCTCCTGCAAGAAGAAGAATATCTCCTGCAAAATGAACGGGTGTGGAGCGAATGCTAGTCTCATTGTGGGAGACTACATCGGACTCATGGTACCGCTTATCTACAGAAGGCTTAAAGATTTCTACTTTTAGCTTGGCCAACCTTGATCTGTTGAGTCTTCTGATTAATTCTTCGGTTTTTCCAGAAAACATAGACCCACAAATCACCTCGATCTGTCCGCTGCGCTCTGTGTTTTTTCTGCTACTTAAGGAAGGTTCTACAAACATGATCAGCTGGAATAGGTCATATGTGGAAACTTATTGGCATCTGCCACTCGAATAGTCAATGTATCGGAAAGCAAATTGGATTGGCAGGCTAGTCGTTCGTTTGACTTCAAGCGGTTTTGTGTTCGGTAAAAGAGTTCCCTTTCTGTTTCGACACTGAGATGATTTTGACCTTCTACCACAATCATTTTACAGGTCGTGCAACGTCCCTTTTTCCCACAGGCATGCATCCAATCGATGCCATTTTCATGAATTAATTCGATAACTTTACGATCGGTGCTGTCCGAATCAATAGAGAAATTTTCTAGATTTTGAATGATAATTCGGGGCATCAGTTCGTTTGCTTTTGAAAACCAGACCCACCCATGACAGTTCAATTTAACAGCAATTATTTAGAAAGCTACTCCAAAGAATACGCCCAAGCAGTCTCCGATCGATTTTTTAACGGACGGCAATTTATCACCGGACAGGAAATAATTCAGCTTACCAGTAGTGCTCAGGTGAATTTTTTCATCATCAAGCGACTGTTTGAACTTTGGCAAGAAGAATTGGCCAAGCTGAAAAGCAGCCCTTACTTTGATTACAGAGATATTGCAGTCCATGATGCTCTTACCCAATTCATGAACGTGCTCTCACGCAGAATCAAAGTGGAGCGCACATTTCTCGAACCCATGATCAAGACAGCCGTGGAGCAAGCAATAAAAGTAGCCGTAGATCCGGTTACTTTTTATCAAGGCGAAATCAAAAAGGCACCTTCCGGCAAGATCAACGAATTTATCCGGGAGAATAAAAAGTATTACAAGTGGCATGACCGAGTGATTTCTTTTCTGATTGATAAGGCCGGTTTTGGACATGACCCGGAGGCATACCACCGGGCCATTTCGGCTAATTTCCAAGTGATCAAGGACTCACTGGAATCCACCCATATGTTATTGGCTACTTTGGGTGAAGTCAAAGCTTTCAACCTTGATTTGTATTTGCCTCAAGATAATTCTGAGAATTCTTTGGATGAGTCCGCTACAGTGCAAGATGCTCCTGAAACACCAGCCCCCTCTTTCTTTGAGGAAATAGAAGATGTAAGCTCAGTAGCTACTTTTTCCCAACCACTCAAATCTGAAACCATAGTCGAAAAACCAATTCCTGCATCCATTCCGGTTGTCAGAAACACTTCCTACAGTACTGGGGTGAGCTTGGAATCAGCTAGGCTGAAGGCCCAATTTGCAACAGAGTCCTACAAAGGTATGAAGGGCATAATTGGTGAACTTTCCGAAAGCCTTGCCTTGAATCAGCGGTTCATGTTTACCAAGGAGTTGTTTGACGGCAATGCAGATTTACTCCGACATGCTTTGAAATCTATAGATGAGGCTGGATCGTTTGAAAAAGCCGTCGAGCTAGTCAATACTAGATTCGTATCTGAACTGGGTTGGGAAACTGACTCAGAAGCAGTTTGGGAATTTATGAGATTGATCTACCGGAAGTTTTTGGATTAAACCAAAAATGTAATGAAACTCAAAAGCGGAAGAATCCTTCCGCTTTTTTTATGATTTTTTGAAGACAAGTCTCCCTATCCTCTACAATTTTCTAACTGATTCTTCCTAATTGTGTAGCCCTGGAAGAATCAAATTTGATAAAAATGAAAAGCAATACGGTAAATGACCAAAGGGAAGAACCACCATAGCTAAAGAAAGGCAAGGGAATACCCACCACAGGGAATAGGCCTATAGTCATGGCTATATTGATCATGAAGTGAAAGAGCAAAATGGATATTACCCCATAGCCATAAATTCTGGAAAAACGGGTCTTTTGCCGTTCGGCCATAATGACTAATCGATAGAGTAATCCGGAAAAGAGACCTATCACTACTAAGCTACCGATCCATCCAAATTCCTCACCTAGGGTACAGAATATAAAATCGGTGTGCTGCTCAGGGACAAAATCAAACTTGGTCTGAGTACCCTCGAGGTATCCTTTTCCTAACAAGCCTCCCGAGCCGATCGCGATTTTTGACTGAGTTACATTCCATCCTACTCCCAAAGGATCCAAATCAGGGTTAAAAAGAACCATGATCCTGTTTTGCTGATGGGGAGGTAGCTTGGATACTACAAAATCAATAGAGTAAATGTAGGCAATCAATCCGATCGCAATCATGGAAAATACGAGTGCCCGTTGCCAAGATTTTCTTCCTAAAAAGATAAGCGCAGCGGTGATCAACACGATCGCACCCACCAGATAAAGGTTATTTTCTATGCCCAAACCCAGAAGGGTGATCGCGATCATTCCTAATCCCAATATATAATACCATTGCGGAAGGCCTTCTCTGTAAAACATTACCAAAAGCGAGAAATAAACCATAGCCGTACCTGTATCGGGCTGAAGAAGTATTAGTACTACCGGAATCAATAATACGCTGAATGCAATGAGTTGGTATTGTTTCTTTGACAAGTCAAAAGTGGGCCTCTCCATCACTTTAGCTAAGGCTAAAGCAGTGGCAAATTTTGCAAATTCCCCTGGCTGTATCCTGAATTCTCCAAAACCGATTGAAAGTATCTGTCCATTTACTTCCTTACCCAAAACAGGTGTTACAATTAGTATCAAAAGAAAAATGATATAAATGACCAAGGAGAGGTTTTCAAAAAATCGGTAATCCGCCACCATGATTACCATGATCAAGCCTAACGCCACCCCAATTCGGACCAGCTGCTTGCCGGAGTTGATAGAGAGATCAAAAATGCTCTGATCCAATTGACTGTCATAAACCGTTGCATAGATATTAAACCAGCCGATAATGACCAGTGCAAAATAGATGGAGACGGCTATCCAATCTACCCGGTTGATATGAATGTCTGATTCTTTCATTTAATAGATAAAATTTCCTGCAAGGACATATTCCTGAAGCTCAGGTCTGGTGATTTCACCTTTGATGTATTTCTCAATCATCAAAGAGGCTGTGCTTGCAGCAGCCCGACCTCCCCATCCTGCATTTTCCACATATACAGCAATGGCGATTTTAGGATCGTCTTTTGGAGCAAATGCAATAAACACTGAGTGGTCCTCGCCATGAGGATTTTGAGCTGTTCCTGTTTTCCCCGCTATGACCAAATCTTTGATCACAGCTCTGTTTGCAGTACCATAGAGTGCCTCTGCCATGGCATCCTGAATCAAATTGAAGTGGTGAGCATCAATTCCGACTTCGTGTTTGATCTGGAATTTACCGGGTATTTGACTAGGGTCTCCGTCGATGGCTTTTACTAAATGAGGCGTATAATAATAACCTTTGTTGGCAAATATGGCGGCCAAATTTGCCATCTGTAAAGGCGTTACCTGCATTTCTCCCTGGCCTATGGAAAGGGAATAAATGGTGGAATACTTCCATCTTCCCGAGCCGTACACCCGATCATATAGCTTACTTGAAGGGATATCTCCTCCTTTTTCACCATAGATATCCATTCCTAGAGGACTTCCCAATCCAAACTTAAGGACTTTTTCCCTCCATGAATTTAGGCCGATCTCTGTGTCTTTAAAGGTGTTGGTAGAGACTTCTTGATTGATAATTTGCCTGAAAGCCTGATGGTAGTAGGGATTGCAGGAGTTGCGGATGGCTCCAAAAAGATCCACCGGACTGGGATGATTGTGACAAGCTACGAGTGACCGGTTGCAGGCGAAGGTTGAACTTGGTGTCAGAATGCCTTCCTGAAGACCGATAAGGCTCTGGACGATTTTGAAAATCGATCCCGGAGGATAAGTCGCCATGATGGGCCGATTAAATAGCGGCTTTGAATTGTCATTGTTTAGCCTTCTGTAAGTTTTGCTAAACTCTGCTCCTGTCAGTTCATTTGGATCATAAAATGGAGCTGAAATCATCGCCAGGATTTCCCCGGTTTTTGGTTCGATTGCTACCACGGAACCGGTTTTTCCATTCATGAGCATCTCCCCATAGCGCTGAAGCTCGAGGTCGATGGTGGAGGTGATGTTTTTTCCTGCGACCGATGCCGTATCGTATTCCCCATCTTTGAAAGGGCCTTTGTCAATCCCTCGGACATTGACCATTTTATACTTTACCCCCTTCTTGCCGCGAAGCTCATTTTCGTAATATTTCTCAAGACCACTCAGACCCACATAATCACCTTGATTGTAATATTTCAGCGTGTCTTTTTCGAGTTGGGAAGCGTTGATCTCTCCGATATAGCCCAATGCATGAGAAGCTGAGGGTAGGGGGTAAGACCTGACGGACCTGGTCATGATAAACAATCCCGGATAATCCACTAGAAAGTCCTGAATTCTGGCAAAATCTGTGGTTGAAATCTGTTTGATCAGAGGGGATGGCTTGACAGAGGAGTACTTCTTGGCGGCGGTGTATCCCTCGATGAGCTCTTCTTTACTGATTTTAAAAAGCTGGCAAAACTGTGTAGTGTCCTGAATTTTAAATTCTTTGGGTACTACCATCAGGTCAAAAATCGGATTGTTAAAGACCATCAGTTTTCCATTCCGATCATAGACTAATCCTCGGTAAGGGTGGTCTACGATTCGCTGAATGGCGTTTCGTTCAGCTCTTTTCATAAAGCTGTCGTCCAACACTTGAATCATAAAAAGCTTGGTAAGCAGGATGGCACTCACCAAGAAAATCACGATGAGAATGACTACGGGTCTTTGATCTTTCATGTGATTATTATTGATTATCAAAGGTCACATAGAATCCCTGCAGCTGGCAGGCCGTATGGATACTCAATATCCCAGTTTCTGACCTTGAAGACTTGCTCGATTTCATGTGTTTATAATTTGAATTTTAATTGCCACATGGAATGCCTTAAATAATCATCGCCCTGTGTGAGAAGCTTTTCTCTTGGCATTTCATCAGATTCCTCTTTTCCTTTTGAAAAACAGGAGTTGTACAAGTATAACCAAAAGCGTGGTGAAAATCGAGGATAAAATGCTTTTGTTGATCACTCCGAAAAAGCCGCCTGTTCCCCATTGGTCAACTATAAAAAATGCCATTGAGAAAATGAAAATCAACAGAAAGGAATAACTGATAAACCTTCCGATTCCAAGCTCTGATAAGTTTGGCTCGGCTACTTCATCATAACCCCCACTGGGACTGGTGACTTTGAGCCAAAAGGGTCTAAGGAATGCCAATAGGGTAGAAGCAGCAGCATGCATTCCAATCGTCTCGTAAAAAACATCAATGCTTAATCCCATAAAGAATGCGATAATCATCAAAGGAATGGCCTGGATGGAAGTAGGTAAAATTAATATTCCCAACAAATACAAAAAGCCAAAGGCAAGACCGAAGAGGGCAAGGTTTTTCAAAAAGAAAATCTGAACCAAGCCCAAGAGCAACACAAGGAATGCATAAGAAATTAAGCTTCTAATATTCATTGGTCATTTCTGATTTGCTGTAAAGCGAATCCAGCTCATTAAACTTGGTATTTTCTACCAAATAGACATACGTCAATTTACTGAAATCCGTGCTCAACTTGACGGTTAAATCTAAATAGTTCGGGTCTTTTTTATCTGGTTCAACTTTGGAAATCACACCGATCAGAATTCCTTCAGGAAATACTGCATTGAACCCAGAGGTAATGACTGAATCCCCCGCCTGAGTAGTGACATGCCTAGGCACATAAAGCAGTTTTGCTTCGGATGAATTAGAGCCATCCCATTGAACCGAACTTAGGACTTCCGAAGATTTGATTTTCGATGAAATCATTAGTCCTGTATTCAACAATGAAAAAGCAACAGAATAGTTTTCCGATACCGACTTGACTCTTCCGACTACGCCTTCTGAATTGAATACACCCATTCCGGGTTTTACACCATGCTTGGATCCCTTATTTAAGGTCAGGTAGTTTTGTGAAAAACGTAAGGAATTTGCAATTACTCTTGCTCCTCTGAATTCATAGGTGGTTGACAAGACAGAATCCAAGGCGATTGGCATGCTATCCGGTTTAGATTGGATGGCAATCAACTGCCTCATGATTTGGGCATTTTCTTCAGTTAGAGCTTCATTCGCATCTGCTAATGAGAAAAACTGAACAATATCAGCCTGCTTTTTTAGGATATTTCCTACAAGTCTATTGGAACTGTTAAAGAAAGCTGCACCCTGGGGAGAATTGTTGGAGACAATCAATCCGATTGCCAACACCTCAAGCAAAACAAATAAAATAAAAGCCCTTATTCGATAAAGGAACTGGAGGATGCGTAGCATTCAGAAATCAGGTCATCAATACGGTTCGGAAGTTTTGGATATTCTTTAGAGCAGTGCCAGTACCTCTTACTACGGCTCTAAGCGGATCTTCTGCAATGTGGATTGGCAGCTTTGTTTTTTGGTGAAGTCGCTTATCGAGTCCTTTAAGCAAAGCCCCTCCTCCCGTCAAGTGAATGCCGTTGTCGTAAATATCAGCTGAGAGTTCCGGTGGAGCAATTTCCAAAGCTTTGAGAACAGCCTCTTCGATTTTAGAAACAGATTTGTCCAAAGCAAAAGCAATTTCGGAATAAGAAACCTTGATCACTTTTGGAATCCCTGTCATCAAGTCCCGTCCTCTGATTTCATAATCTTCCGGGGCATCGTCAAGTTCTGTAAGAGCGGAACCTATAGCGATTTTAACCTTTTCTGCTGATCGTTCTCCGATCAGTAAGTTGTGCTGACGACGCATGTAATCAAGGATGTCCTTGGTAAATGTATCTCCTGCTACTCGGATAGATTGGTCGGCAACTATGCCTGAAAGTGCGATCAATGCGATTTCGGTAGTACCTCCTCCAATATCTACAATCATTGAACCCATAGGTTTTTCTATATCGATGCCGATACCGATGGCCGCTGCGATAGGTTCATAGATCATATATACTTCTTTGGCTCCGGCATGCTCTGCAGAGTCACGAACAGCTCTTTTTTCTACTTCGGTGATGCCTGATGGGATACAGATCACCATTCGGTGAGATTGAGGAAACATGCCTTTTTTCTGACCGGGGATCATTTTGATCAATCCACGGATCATTTGCTCTGCAGCATAAAAGTCGGCAATTACTCCATCCTTCAGAGGGCGGATGGTTTTGATATTTTCATGGGTCTTTTCATGCATATTCATCGCCTCTCGGCCAACAGCAAGCACCCGGTTGTTGGTTTTATCTATTGCAATGATGGATGGTTCATCGACCACAATTTTATCCTTGTGGATAATAAGGGTATTTGCTGTACCCAAATCGATGGCGATGTCACTAGAGAAAAAATCAAATAATCCCATGTTGAAGTTTTGATTGGCTGTGGATTGGATTTTGGAGTTTAAGATAGTACCTCAGTACTGTTTTTAAACGCGGGTCGGCAAAATTATTATCTTATATCGATAAAACTGAGTGAAAGAAGATTTTTTTGTTTTTTGGAAGCTTTTTAATTCAAGGATCCTAGCACTTTAAGTTTTTTGAAGAATAAGTCAACAAAATTCTGAAAATCCTTAGGTTTAAGTTGAGCCATTTTGTATTTCAGTATTCTTTACATTACTTTTGCAGCGTATTCGAAAGTTTCTGGAGGGGACAACAGTCCCCTCTTTCATTATCCCGAAAGTTGAGTGACGTGAAACAGGCGGTTTTAGAATTGGTAGAAAAATATCTCCCCGATGAAAGCCATTTTGTGGTAGATGTGAAGGTGGAGGAGAAGGCAGGTAAAACCCGTCTTCTTATTCTTATCGATGCGGATCAGGGTATCACTATCGACACCTGTGCTTTGGTAAGTAGGAAAGTTTCCGAGGAATTGGAGACACAGGATCTAATCGGTGAAGCCTACATCTTGGAAGTATCTTCACCGGGATTGGATTATCCACTCACTACAGTCAGGCAATACCTGAAAAATCTTAACCGAGAGCTTAAATTGACTTTAGCTTCAGGAAGTGATCTTCAGGGAAAACTTCTCCAAGTCGGTGAAGATTCGATTAAATTACTGACCAAAAGAAAGGAAAAGGGAAAGAAAGCAATTGAAGAAGAAGTAGAAGTTCCTTTTGCTGAAATCAAAAAATCAATCGTACAAGTATCTTTTAAATAACTCCAATGGATGCCAAAATCTTAATAGAATCCTTCGCAGAGTTTGCGAGATCTAAAAATGTGGATCGACCTACGATGATCCGTATTCTGGAAGATGTATTCAGAGCGATGATCCGTAAAAAATTCGAAACAGACGAAAACTTTGATGTGACCATCAATGCCGATAAGGGTGATCTTGAAATATTCAGAATCCGCGAAATCGTTGATGACAACTCTGAGGATATTTGGGATTTTGATAAAATCAGTTTGAGCGAGGCTCAAAAAATTGAACCTGATTTTGAAATCGGTGAAGAAGTATATGAGAAAATAGAATTGGAGGAATTTGGCAGAAGAGCGGTTCAAATGGCCCGTCAGACTCTGATTCAACGCATCAAAGACCTGGAAAAAGACATTCTTTATAATAAATATGAAGAACAGGTAGGAGAAATCATTTCAGCAGAAGTCTACCAGATCCTAGGTCGTGAGATTTTGTTGATCGATGGCGAGGGCAATGAACTCATCCTTCCAAAAGGAGAGCAGATTTCCAAAGACCGGTTTAGAAAAGGGGATACTGTAAAAGCGATTGTACATCGCGTGGACATGATCAATGGAAACCCCAAGGTGATTCTTTCGAGAACTTCCCCTGTATTTTTGGAGCGTTTGTTCGAAAACGAAGTACCAGAAGTCTATGACGGGTTAATCACTATCGTCAAAATCGTGCGTGAGCCAGGAGAAAGAGCCAAAGTGGCTGTGGAATCCTATGATGACCGCATTGATCCTGTTGGTGCTTGCGTAGGAATGAAAGGATCCAGAATCCATGCGGTGGTCCGTGAGCTTCAGAATGAAAATATCGACGTAATCAATTACACAGAAAATCTCGAACTCTATGTTTCCAGAGCTTTGAGTCCTGCAAAAGTCTCATCGATTACGGTCAATCAGGAAAGTAAAAGAATTTCTGTATTCCTCAAGCCTGACCAAGTATCCTTGGCCATCGGCAAAGGTGGATTTAACATTAAGCTTGCCAGCAGACTGGTCGGCTATGAAATCGACGTATTCAGAGAATTGAATGAATACGATGACGAAGATGTAGATTTGAATGAATTTTCTGATGAAATCGATCAGTGGATTATCGATGAACTCAAGAAAACAGGTTTGGATACTGCCAAAAGTGTGTTGGCTTTGACCAAGGAGGATTTGATCCGCCGAACTGAATTGGAGGAAGAGACCATTGATGAGATTTTCCGAATACTCAGAACAGAATTTGAACAATAAGGGGAATTTCCCCCTGAGAATACCCTAATTTTAATTAAGATTTCGTAAGAGGTTTTTGCTTATGTCAGAAGAAAAAATGATGCGATTAGGCCAAATAGCCAGAAAGCTCAACGTGGGAACGGCAACCATCGTGGAGTCCTTGGCTAAAAAGGGCTATGAGGTGGAGAACAATCCAAATTCCAAAATCAACATGGACCAAGTAGCCATGTTGGAAAAGGAATTTAAGTCCTCTGCTCTTGAAAAGGAAGAGGCTTCCCATCTTTCCATCGGAAAGCGTCATGAGCCTGTGTCGCTCGAACATGAAACGCCTAAGCAAGAAAAGGCTCCTGAGCCTACTCCTGCCCCGGTTCATAAGGAAGAACCAAAACCTGCACCGCCTGCGCCGGAGGTAAAAGCAGAAGAACCAAAAGTTGAAAAAGTTGCCGCAGATACACCAAAGCTGGAAGGGATCAAGATCCTAGGTAAAATCGATTTGGATAAAAAACCTGCGCCTGCACCTGCACCAGCCCCTGCTCCCCAGCCTAAGCAAGCACCAGCACCGGTTCAAAAAGTGGAAAGAGCTCCTGAGCCTCAAAAGCAACAGCAGCCTCCTCAGCCGAAACCGGCACCTGCCCCACCACAACCTGTAAAACCTCAAAATGCTCCCCAGCCAGTAGCAACTCAGCCAGCTGCTCCCCAGCCTAAGCCAGAACCGGTTAAAGTTGAGCCAGTTCAGGATGAAGTAATTGCGGCTAAGGCTGATTCCCTAAAGGGTCTGACAGTTTTGGGTAAAATTGAGTTGCCGGTAGACCGAGCTAAGAAAAAAGGTGGTCCGGTGGCTTCCTCTGACGAAAAAGGAAGAGATAAAAAGCGTCCAAGAAAAAGAATCGATAAACCAGGCACTCCGGGTGGTCAACAAACAGGCCAAGGCCAGGGCCAGGGAAATCAGGGTGGTCAAGGAGGTCAAAATAGACCTCAAGATCAACGAGGAAACAGACCTGGACAGGGTGGAGGAGGTCAGCAGAACCGTGGTGGCCAACAAAACCGTGGTGGAGGAAATCAGCAACCTCAACAGCGTCTTCAAAAGGCCGAACCTACTCCAAAGGAAATCCAAGATCAGATCAAGCAGACTTTGGCGAGACTTCAGAGCAACAAGCCCGGAGGAAAGACCAAATCCAGACGAGATAAACGCGCTGAAAGAGACAGAGATGTCGAAATGGAGGGAGAAGAATCCAAAATCCTCAAGGTTACTGAGTTTATTTCAGCTAATGACCTTGCCTCGCTTTTGGATGTCTCTGTAAACCAGATTATTTCTACTTGCTTGTCTTTAGGAATGTTCGTTTCCATCAATCAGCGTTTGGATGCAGAAGCGATTACCATCATTGCCGATGAATTTGGTTACGATGTCGAATTTACCAAATCCATCGAAGATGAGATGGAAGAAGAAGTGGCCGATACGGATGAGGAACTAGAGGAAAGAGCTCCGATCGTTACCATCATGGGGCACGTTGACCATGGTAAGACCTCCTTGCTTGACTACATCCGTATGTCAAAAGTGACCGCTGCAGAAGCTGGAGGTATTACTCAGCACATCGGTGCTTATGATGTAATGACCAAGACTGGACACAAAATAGCCTTCTTGGATACACCTGGTCACGAAGCATTTACTGCTATGCGTGCACGTGGTGCCAAAATCACTGACGTAGCCATCATCGTAATTGCAGCGGACGATAGCATTATGCCTCAGACTAAGGAAGCGATCAACCACGCTCAGGTGGCTGGCGTTCCTATGATATTTGCAATAAATAAGGTGGATAAGCCAAATGCTCGTCCTGAGAAAATCAAGGAAGAGCTTGCTAATATGAACCTATTGGTGGAAGACTGGGGTGGTAAATACCAATCTCAGGAGATTTCAGCAAAGACAGGTCAAGGTGTAGATGAGCTTTTGGAAAAAGTGCTTTTAGAGTCTGAAATCCTCGAATTGAAGGCTAATCCGAATAAAAATGCGGTGGGTACAGTGATCGAAGCTTCTTTGGACAAAGGACGTGGTTATGTAGCCACCATCATGGTACAAGCGGGTACTTTAAAAATCGGAGATATCATGCTGGCAGGTCAGCACTATGGTCGTGTAAAAGCGATGTTTGACCACAAAGGCAAAAAACTGAAAGAAGCAGGCCCTTCTACGCCGGTACAGGTGTTGGGTCTTAGCGGAGCACCTCAGGCTGGTGATACGATCAAAGTATATGACACCGAAAGGGAAGCAAGAGAAATTGCCAATTCCAGAGAGCAGATTCACAGAGAGCAGAGCTTGCGTACCAAGAAGCACATCACGCTCGATGAAATTGGTCGTCGATTGGCTATCGGTAGCTTCAAAGAGCTCAACATCATCATCAAAGGTGACGTGGACGGTTCTGTGGAAGCTCTTTCCGACTCCTTGCTCAAGCTGTCTAAGGATGAGGTGAAGGTGAGCATTATCCACAAAGGTGTAGGTCAGATTTCCGAATCAGACGTATTGTTGGCTTCTGCTTCAGATGCCATCATCATCGGATTCCAGGTTCGTCCTTCTTCCAATGCTAAGAAATTGGCCGAGCAGGAAGAAATTGAAATTCGTCACTATTCGATCATCTATGATGCGATCAATCAGATCAAAGATGCCATCGAAGGTATGCTTGAACCAGAATATGAAGAAGTCATCACCGGTAACATCATCGTCCGTGAGGTATTCAAGATCTCTAAAGTGGGAACAGTCGCAGGTTCGTATGTGACTGACGGATTCATCACTAGAAAGAATAAGATTCGTATTGTTCGTGACGGTATTGTCATTCACGAAGGAGAAATTGACCAATTGAAGCGATTCAAGGATGATGTGTCTGAAGTGAAGGCAGGGTACGAGTGCGGTATATCCATCAAAAACTTCAACAATATCCAAATTGATGATACCATCGAAGGTTATGAAATGAAGGAAATCAAGAGGAAGAAATAATTTTCTTGACTTGATCATCAAAGAAAGGAACAGTGGAAGCTGTTCCTTTTTTAGTTTTGTGCCATGTTCTCTGCCTTTAAGATGCTCATTCTTATTTTTCTGATAATTGCTATTGGGTCCTTATTGTTTGGACTCGTTCGTCCGGTTTATGCCCTTTGGTTTCTTGACCGATTTAACAGACTCAGGGTGATTAAGATTTATGGAGGAGTATCCCTCATCTTGTTTGCTGTTTGGGTTTTACTCAGCTATTTGGCGTGATTTCAGAAGAAAATTTCAAGAAACAAGAAATTTCATTGGATATCCTTGTTTTTTGAAAAAAAGCAGCCTTGGATTTTCTTTTTCTCGGATTTTCATTCACTTTTCGGATTATAATCTATCTCCCTTGAGAAAAGCGGTCTCCATAGTGCTTCTAGTATGCTTTGCCATATTTCATTTTGGCTACTACGCATTCTATTTTTCCGCTAATATGTCCATTGAAAACAGATGGAAGGACCGGATTTACGGCGATCAAATCGGGTCTTTAGAGGAACGGATTATGGAAATCCCGCTCCATGCACCCTACATGGCAAACCAGGAAGAATTTCAGTCGACAAATACGCGATTTGAAAAAGACGGGAAGTACTTCAGAGCTATCAAGCAGCGGTATCAAAATGACACTCTTCAGGTTGTTTATGTGCCTGATACAGCAAGAAAAGTCCTCGATAATACCGTTAAAAAGTGGATTTCTTCCCTTATTGAGGATGAATTGCCACAAGACCAAAGCGGTAAAAACTTCCTTAAGCTGTTTGCAAAAGATTACTTAGAGACATCCACCTTCGGTTTGGAAGTGCCAAGCCGGCTAGGTTATGAAATAATGATTGGGTTTATTTTTTCACCTTACATGAGTCCTTTTTTCACTTTAGATTCACCACCTCCGCAGCAGGTTTGATTTTTTCCTAAAATCCTAGTAAGTCTAATTCTGACTTTTTCTGGGTACTATTTTAATTCCACTTATTCGGTTGATTTGGGAGCTATCGCTCTTTTATTAATTGATGGAATAATCTTTTCCTCATTTCACTATCAATTACTATGAACTTTAAATTCAGAGTTCTGAGCTTGCTTTGTGCAAGCTTGGGATTAGTTACTATATCTAGAGCCCAAACGCCTACAGACGGCTTGATGATGCCTAAAGGGGAGATTTGTATTGCCGTAATCTATGAAAATGCGTCTTGGGGGCGCTATTGGGAGGGTAATTTCACCCGAGAAAATGCCAACATCGGGACCTTTACCAGACAAATGTTAATGCCCATGGTGGTAGGAGGGATTACAGACAAAATCAATTTTATTGTAAGTCTACCCTATGTCAAAACTGCTGCTACGGGTGGCCAGATGGCAGGGGTCGAAGGAATCCAAGATTTGAGTCTTTCCCTCAAAGCTCAGCTAGTGGACAAAGCACTCGGAAAGGGTAAACTGACGGGTTTTACCAATCTCAGCTTTAGCACACCGGCTTCCAATTATTTGTCAGACTATATGCCATTTAGCTTGGGATTTGGAGCCAATGAGCTTGGTCTGCGAGCTATCGGGCAATATGAGTTGGATAAAGGACCTTACCTTCGGGGCTCTTTTGCTTTTTTGCATCGGGGGACTACGGAGGCAGAGCGTAATTTTTATTTCAACGATGGTGCATTCTATACTTCGACTATGGATGTGCCTGATGCCATTCATGGACAGCTTGCTTTGGGGTCATGGTTTTTGAATAAAAAGCTGCGAGTAGAGGCTAGCCTAACCACATTTCGCTGCGCAACTGGGGATGATATTAGGGCTTATAATATGCCACAGCCCACCAACAAGGTTGACTTTGACCGAATAGAGGGCTTTGCTCAGTATTACTTCACAGGCGGGCGTGGCTTTGGAGTCATTGCCTATTACAACCACATGTTTTCAGGGCGAAACATGGGGCAATTTTCTGGATTTGGTCTGGGAATGACCTATCAGTTTAAAGCCTTATAATCTATTCTATCATGAAAAAATATTTCTACCTCACTATAAGTTTTCTTGCCTCTGCATTCCTTTTCCATAGTTGTGTGGAGGATTTGCCTAAGTATTTTGAATATACAGGCTATGAATTTGCAGACTTGGATGCTAATGCCGGCAAGTGGAAGTTGATACTCCATAATTCCAATGAGCATATTGCTATCCCAACTCCATCTAGTGCTGGTTCTGCTCAGTTAAATCGCGAATTGGCCGATGCCAGAGAAAAAATCTCGCGCGCTACTTCAGATCAAAAAGCATCTGTTACCTATTGGACTAATAATCCCCTTCTCCGATGGAATGAGATTGCATTGGAGTTGGCTACGAAGTATAACTTGATCCCAGCTCCAAATCCAGATGGGACCTATCCTTCTCCAGATCCTGCCAACCCTGGAAAGTATCCACTGTTTCCCTACTCTCATCCCCCTTATACTAGCCGGATGCTTGCGTATTTAAGTGTGGCGCAGTATGATGGATTGATCATGGCTTGGCATTATAAATATAAATTCAAGAGGGAGGCTCCTTATCAGCTCGATCCCCAAATCAAGTCTGCCTATGAGTCCAATAACCTCTATTCTTACCCTTCGGATGGTGCGGTCGTGGCGATTTCATCCAGAGAAATACTTACCGCCATGTTTCCATTGGAAAAGGAATACTTGGCCAGAATGGCCGAAGAACATCTTGAATCATTGGTCCTTGCAGGTATCAATGTCTCCAGTGATGTAGAAGCAGGAAAAGTAATCGGTGCAGAAGTAGCGAAAACTGCATTGGCTAGAGCGTCTACAGACGGAATGAAAAATGCCCAAACTTCTAAAGCTAAGTCAGATTCTATCAAAAACGCAGCTAAAGAGCGATTTGGCTGGTTTTGGGAAAATCTGGAAACTCCTCAAAGACCAGTCGGATTGGCTCCATTATTCGGAAAGGTTCGTCCATGGAATATCCCCAACGTAGAGGCTGTCCGAGTGGGGCCTCCACCGGCCCCAGGGTCTCCTGAATTCAATAAGGATGCGGAAGAGTTGAAAAAGTTTGCGGCAAATCTTACACCGGAGCAGCGAAGAATAGCCAATTTTTGGAATGATGGGTTAAATACTTACACCCCTCCAGGTCACTGGAATAGGCTGGCCAAGGAAAAAACTGTGGCAAATCGCCTGAGTCCTGTTCGTACTGCAAGGGTGTTTGCCTATATGAATATGGCCGTAATGGATGCAGGCATCAGTTGTTGGGATGTGAAATATTACTACCATTATCCAAGACCTATTCAGGCAATTCCCGGATTCAAGACCATTCTGGGCACACCTAATTTTCCGGCTTATACTTCAGGACACAGTACATTTTCAGGAGCTGCTGCGGAGGTTTTATCTCATTTCTTCCCAACTGATGCCAACGAGTTTAGAAAATGGGCTGAAGAAGCAGCGATGTCAAGGATTTATGGAGGCATCCACTACCGCTTTGATGCTGAGATTGGGTTGCAACAGGGCAAAGCTGTAGGAGCCTATTCCGTCACCAAAGCAAAACTGGACGGAGTAGATTAATCCTTGACCTTGAGCACAATGAAGAAAATACTAGTTACCTTGATTTTAGCCTTGGCAGGACATCAGCTGTCTTTTTCTCAAGGTTGTGTAGCTATCCGTCAATTTTCGGGAATCGGAAATGCAGTCGGACAGCTTAATGTACAGTCCAAAGGAGACTGGAATCTCAGTACCAACTATCGATATTTCAAATCTTTCAGGCATTTCAGAGGTACTCATGAAGAGCCTGAGCGAGTGGAGCAGGGGACAGAAGTGATCAATTGGTCTCATGGTGTGGACTTCAACATCAGCTATGCGCTGACAGAAAGGCTATATGCTGTAGCTTCTGTCCCTTTTGCCTACAATGAAAGAAGCTCACTTTACGAGCATGGGAGACAGTCCCGCCACTTGTCCTACTCTGGAGGACTGGCTGATGTGAGGGTCGGGGCAGGATATTGGCTTCTATCCGGACAAAGAGCGGTTAGAGGAAACCTGGCATTAGGTATTGGCTTTAAGCTTCCAACTGGAAACTATAATGCTAAAAGTACATTTTACAATGTCGGACCCAATGGAACTTCTCTGATTCGACCTGTTGATCAAAGTATCCAATTGGGGGACGGTGGATTTGGAATCACGCTTGA
>JAGXQZ010000041.1 GCA_018336015.1 Algoriphagus sp.
GAATTGAAATTGACCTCTATACACTCGCTTACAACCTAAAAAGGCTGGGAAACATCCAAAAGCCGGATTTACTGCTTAAGCAAGCGAAAAACTACAACTGGAAAGCAGCATAACGTCTATTCCATTTTTCAGAATTGAAAAAGAAAAAGTCTAAAACCAAAAATTAGGATCAAGCAATAAACAAACTGAAAACATGTCAGAAGCTTCTTTTTGAACTGCGTTCAGCAAAAAGCCTTGCTAACCCTTAAAATTACCAAATTGAAGGGGTTTTAAAGAAAAACTTCGGTTTTTAACACAGCCTCTAAAATCGGGGGAGTGCAATTTGGGTTATCAAGCTACTTTTAACTGCATTGTATTCCAAAGGGGTAATTTCAGTATTTAAGGCTTTGCTTAAATAAGTTCCACTCCATACCTTTGTTAAGCAAATGCTTAAATACAAAGTTATGAATACATGCATCCGTGTCTTTGCCGATAGCGACCAGATCAATAGGTGCAGGGAAGACTTGAAAAGCAAGGGGGAAGGTTTTTTAGAACTGGCAGATGTACTGAATCTTGCCGGTAATGCGGTTCGCCTCAAAATCCTGTACCTCCTGAATCAGGAAAATGAACTTTGTCCGTGCGACTTATCAGACATTTTGGGTATGACAGTTCCGGCCGTCTCCCAACATTTGAAAAAGCTGAAGGATGCAGGAGTCGTGACTACTAAAAAATCGGGGCAAACCATTTTTTATTCAGTAGAAGCGCAAAGTCAGCGAATCATTTCGTCAGTGCTCGATTTGTTTAACCTCCCAAATTCAATTGCTACGTTATGAAAAAATCCCTTTTAACCAGCGGCCTTATAGCCGCTTTAGTGAGTTCCCTTTGCTGTATCACCCCGGTGCTTGCTCTAGTGGCCGGTGCGAGCGGGATCGCGTCCACTTTCTCCTGGCTGGATCCAGCACGGCCTTTTTTTGTAAGTATCACCGTGATTGTGTTGGGATTTGCCTGGTACCAGAAGCTTAAAGCCAGGAAAGCAGAAGACATCGAATGTGCATGTGAAGAAGATGAGAAACCAAGCTTTTGGCAGACAAAAAAGTTCTTATCAATAATCACGGTTTTTGCAGCCCTGATGTTAACATTTCCGCTCTATGCTCACATTTTCTACCCCAAAGCCGACAAGCAACTGGTCATCGTAGAGAAGTCCGATATACAGACCGTAAATTTTGAAATCAAAGGAATGACATGTCAGGGCTGTGCAACTCATGTCGAGCACGAAGTAAATAAGCTCGATGGTATACTAAGAGTAGCTGCTTCTTATGAATTGGGCAATGCCGTTGTAGAATTTGACAATACAAAAACAGGTATTCAGGAAATACAACAAGCCATCAACTCAACGGGATATTCCGTGACCAATAAAACAGAGAAATAAATGGAAATCATATTAGAATCAACCATCACCTGCCCTAATTGTGGCCATCAGAAGGAAGAAACCATGCCCACTGACGCCTGTCAGTATTTCTATGAATGTGAAAACTGCCACAAGGTGCTAAAACCAAAAGAAGGAGATTGTTGCGTGTATTGCAGTTATGGAACGGTCAAATGTCCGCCAATACAGGAAAATGGCGGTAGCTGTTGCTAAAATCTTGTTCGATTTGCAATACCCTTGCGTCCTATTATTGTGTTCCTTTGCAGGCAAATGAAATTCATTCTTTCCATATCGTTAGGTTTTCTGTTCCTGATCCAGGCATTGGGGCCTACTATGGATTTATGTTGTGAATTGCCAAAGCTTCCAGTACTTTTTGAACACTACGAGGAGCAGTCTGAACACGACGGAACTTCATTTCTGGAATTTCTTGATTTCCATTATGGAGACGGTCAAAATGAAGAAGACCACCACCATGATGACGAGCATGACAAGAACTTACCCTTCCATGACCAGCATCAGTGTTCCCATGGCTCCATTTTTATTACCCCTTTAATGGAAAAAGTGGAAATACCCACCCAATCCTTTTTCACACTTACTCAGACAGGTTTTTACAGCTTCTCACTCTGCTCTGAACACCCCGAATCCCCATTCCAGCCGCCCAAGGCCTGATTTTCCGGACATTTAAATTGAAGTAGTTATTACTTCCAAGCTGTTGCATGGAGGTGATCCTGCATTTTCAATTTACTCCCCCAGCTCAAAATTCAAGGGCTTTTTCTGCCCTGTCTATCCAAAAAATCAGATTCATAAATGCTAAAAAATGCTGGATAAAATCATTCAATTTTCAGTCAAAAACAAACTGATCATAGGCCTGCTCACGCTTGGTTTGATCATTTGGGGAGGCTACTCCCTTTCGAGACTTCCCATTGATGCCGTACCGGATATTACTAACAATCAGGTTCAGGTCATCACCTCCTCCCCATCTCTGGCAGCTGAGGAGGTAGAACGTTTAATTACATTCCCCATCGAAATTACCATGGCAACCATCCCGGAGTTGGAGGAGATTCGTTCCTTTTCCCGCTTTGGTTTGTCTGTGGTGACCATCGTGTTTAAAGAAGATGTGGATGTGTATTGGGCTCGTCAGCAGGTAAGTGAAAGGCTGACCGATGTACAAGCACAAATCCCTCCGGGTGTAGGTCAGCCGGGCATGGCTCCCATCACTACCGGACTCGGAGAAATCTATCAATATGTGGTGGGAACCGAGAAGGGTTATGAAGATCAATACGATGCCCGTGAACTTCGTACGATTCAGGACTGGATTGTCCGAAGGCAATTACTCGGTACTCCAGGGGTTGCGGATGTGAGCAGCTTTGGCGGTTACCTTAAACAATATGAAATCGCCATAGACCCGGATAGACTAAAGGCCATGAACGTTTCCATTGCCGATATTTTCCAGGCACTGGAAGAAAACAACGAGAATACCGGAGGGGCTTACATTGAAAAAAACCTCAGCGCCTATTTTATCCGAAGTGAAGGCCTGGTGAGCGACATGGACGACATCCGAAACATGCTCATCAAAAATAATCCGGATGGAATTCCGGTTCTCATAAAGGATGTGGCTGAGGTAAAGCTTGGTAATTCAGTGCGGTATGGAGCCACTACCCGAGACGGTGAGGGTGAGGTGGTGAGTGCCATTGTGATGATGCTAAAGGGAGAAAACTCCGCGGAAGTAATTGAGAATGTAAAGAGTCGAATTGCTGAGATACAAAAAACATTGCCGGAGGGAGTAACCATCGAGCCCTTCCTGGACCGAACAAAATTGGTAAACACTGCCATTGGTACGGTGAGCAAAAACCTGGCTGAAGGTGCCTTGATCGTGATCTTTGTTTTGTTGTTGCTCTTGGGAAATCTCCGTGCAGGTTTGATTGTAGCCTCGGTCATTCCCCTTGCGCTCCTTTTTGCTTTTGGAATGATGAACTTCTTTGGCGTGTCGGGTAACCTGATGAGCTTGGGCGCTATTGATTTTGGGTTGATCGTGGATGGGGCGGTCATCATTGTAGAGGCCACGTTGCATCATTTGGGCTTGTTGAAACTGGGAAGAAAGCTGACCCAGAATGAAATGGACGAGGAAGTGTACCAGTCGGCCAGCAAAATCCGGAATTCCGCCGCATTCGGAGAAATCATCATTTTAATCGTGTACCTCCCCATTCTTGCTTTAGTGGGGATTGAGGGAAAAATGTTTGGCCCTATGGCACAGACGGTGAGTTTTGCCATTCTGGGAGCATTTATCCTTTCGCTAACCTATGTGCCGATGATGTCAGCACTGGTTCTGAGCAAGAACACTGATTACAAGCCCAATATTTCGGACAAGCTCATGGCTTTTTTCCACAGATTGTACGATCCGGCTATCCGTTGGTCAATGCACAAAAGGCCGCTGATCTTAATCCTGACTGCGGGCTTGTTTCTGGCTTCCTTTTGGGTCTTTTCCAATATGGGTGGGGAATTTATTCCAACCCTAGAGGAAGGAGACTTTGCTGTAGAAACGAGGGTGATGACTGGCAGCTCGCTTGAAAACACCATCCAGGCAACGACTCAGGCAGAAAAAATTCTACTAGAACAGTTCCCGGAAGTAAAGCAGGTAGTATCTAAAATTGGTGCAGGAGAAATCCCAACTGATCCCATGCCGGTAGAAGCTGCTGACATGATGGTGATTCTGGAAAACAAAGATGAATGGGTCTCTGCCTCTAACAGGGAAGAATTAGCCAACAAAATGGCCGAAGCTCTGGAGGTCATTCCGGGAGTTACTTTCGGATTTCAGCAACCCATCCAGATGCGCTTTAACGAACTCATGACTGGGGTTCGGCAGGATGTAGCGGTTAAGATATACGGAGAGGATCTCAATGAGCTTTCGGAATATGCCGAACAGATAGGACGGCTGGCTTCCGGTGTGGAAGGTGCTCAAGATTTGTATATAGAAGAGGTAACCGGTGTTCCGCAGATTGTCATTAATTACAAACGGGATCAATTGGCCAAATACGGCCTGACCATCCGGGATGTAAACCGCTCGGTCCAGGCTGCCTTTGCCGGAGCGTCTGCAGGGCTGGTTTACGAAAACGAAAGACGCTTTGACCTGGTGGTCCGATTGGATAAGACCAATCGGGAGGATGTAGAGTCCGTTCAGAACCTTTACATCGCTAGGAAGGATGGACACCAAATACCGCTCTATCAGGTGGCCGAATTGGAAATCCAGGAAGGTCCTTACCAAATCCAACGAGACGACACCCGCAGACGGATCATTGTAGCATTCAATGTACGTAACCGGGATGTGGAAAGCATAGTAACAGAGCTTCAGCAGAAAATTGAAGAGACGGTCGTATTTGCACCCGGCTACACCGTGTCTTACGGTGGGCAGTTTGAAAACCTGGTTGAAGCCCGTGAACGACTCTCCTTAGCTGTGCCTCTAGCCCTGCTATTGATATTTGTGTTACTCTATTTCACTTTCGGTTCCATTAAGCAGGGCATCCTCATTTTCACAGCCATCCCACTTTCTGCCATTGGGGGAATCTTCGCTTTATGGCTCAGGGATATGCCATTCAGTATTTCTGCAGGCGTTGGTTTCATTGCTTTATTTGGGGTAGCAGTGCTGAATGGCATTGTCCTCATTGGTGAATTCAATCACCTGAAAAAAGAAGGTGTATCTGATATTTTCGAACGGATTTACAAAGGCACGAGTGTACGTCTGCGACCGGTAATCATGACGGCTGCCGTGGCTTCCATGGGCTTTCTGCCGATGGCTCTGTCCCAGTCCGGTGGTGCAGAAGTCCAGCGTCCACTGGCCACTGTAGTGATTGGCGGTTTGATCACGGCTACCTTTCTGACATTGGTTGTGCTGCCTATCCTGTACTATTATTTTGAAAGAGGGATAAAGATGAAACCAGGGGCAATTGTTCCACTTTTGGCTATCGGCTTGCTTTGTGTTCAGATGCCTAAAGCCAAGGCGCAGGATTCTCTGGTCAGCTATCAGTCATTGGATGAAGCCATTCAAGTTGCGATCCAAAACAATCCAACCCTGAAAGCAGCAGACTTGCAAACCCAGCAGGAAAGGGAGCTGAAAGGGACCAGCTGGAATATGGCTAAAACCAATTTTAGCCTCACTCACGGACAGTACAACAGCATTTACAACAATGACAATCAGTTCAACATCTCCCAATCCATGGAATTTCCCACGGTTTATGCCAATCAAAAGAAATTGGCCAAAGCACGGATTGAAGCGAGTGAATGGATGCATTCGGCTACCCAAAACGAACTGGTTCAGCAAGTAAAGGTTTCCTGGTATTTGTTGTGGCTGGAAAAAAGCAAACAACAATTACTGCAGGAGCAAGATGAAATTTACGAGAGATTTGTCCAAGTGGCCAGTCTCCGCTATCAAACCGGGGAAACCAATTTGCTTGAAAAAGCAACTGCGGAGTCCCAAGTAGCAGAACTCAAGGCCATGCTTCAGCAAAACCAGTCGGATATCGAAATCCACAGGACACAGCTGCAAACCTTGCTTAATCTGGATAGTATTGGGGATATCGCCATGGGCTATCTGGAAGCAAGGGAGAGCAATGTACTTCTCGATACGCAAGGAATTGCCAACAATCCTACACTTGCCTGGTTTCGCCAACAAATGGAAGTAGCCGAAAAAGAGAAATCGGTGGAGAAGGCAAAGTTCTTACCCGACCTTTCGGCAGGGTATTTCAACCAGTCCCTCAATGGACCTAATCAGGATTTGGATGGTAACCCCGTCACTTTTACCTCCAGCGACCGGTTCACCGGATTTCAAGTGGGAATGGCCATCCCCATTTTTGGGGCGAAGTCCCAAGCATCGGCCATCAAAGCGGCCGAATTGAAAAAGCAGGAAAGCGAAGCACGGCTGCAAGCGGTGACAAACCAACTGCAAGGCAGGCTAAACTCACTCATTCAGCAGTACCAAAAATTTCAGACCAGCCTTGAGTATTATGAGCAAAACGCACTGCCTCAGGCAGAGCTAATTCTTAAACAGGCTCAAAAAGGATTTGAAAGCGGGGAAATCGGCTACGTGGAATACATTCAGGGACTTAACCGGGCATTGGCTGTCCGGTTTAATTACCTGGACATTCTCAACCAGTACAATCAGACTGTTATCCAGATCGAGTTCATTTCAGGCGTTCAATAAAAAGACATTCAACAATGAAAAATATATTCAAATACATCAGCAAAACTTCAATGGCTCTTCTCCTGGGGTTGACCATTTCCTCCTGCGGACCACAAGATGAGGAAGTCATTGAGGTGAATCATACAGAAAGTGAGAATACAGTGGAACTTACCAAAGCGCAGTTTGAGCAGGCAGGCATCAAATTCGGAAGCCTTGAGAAGCGGGTTATTGGTTCGGAACTCCGGGTCAACGGGGTGATTGACGTGCCCCCGCAAAGCAATATTTCCATCCATATGCCCTATGGAGGCTTTGTGAAATACACTGAAATGCTGCCTGGCACAAAGGTTAAAAAAGGTCAGTTATTGGTGGTAATTGAAAATCCGGAGTTCATCCAGTTTCAACAAGAATACCTGGAGAGTCTGGCCAAACAGGAATTTCTGAAAGCCGAATTTGACCGTCAGAAGGAGCTGTTTGATGAAAAAGTAGCTTCTGGTAAAACATTTCAGCAAGCCAAAAGTGACTTTCTGGCTAATGAAGCCCGGATTAAAACTATGGAAGAACGATTGAAGCTCATTGGCTTCAATCCGGCAAAAATCCGCGAAGGAAATATCTCGGCTTCTGTAAATATTTTCGCTCCGGTTAACGGTGCCGTTCGGGAGATTTATACCAATGTGGGCAAATACATCAACCCGCAAGATGTGATCATGGACATTACCAATGCCGAAGACCTGCATGTGGAACTTACCGTGTATGAAAACGACATCCCCAGAGTGCAGGAAGGACAACGGATCCGCTTTGCATTGGCGAATTCTCCTGAAGAATGGCGGGAAGCAGAAGTATTTCTGATAGGTAGCGGAGTGCGGGAAGACCGGTCGGTGACTGTACATGGCCACTTAGAAAAGATGCACGAAGATTTGAAGCCGGGAATGTATATAGCTGCAAGGATCGAAACCGACAGCAACGAAGTGTTGGCTATCCAAGAGGAAGGAATCGTTCGGTTTGGTGGAAAACAATATGTCTTTGCCTATACAGGAGAAAAAACAGAAAACGGTGCAACCGTTCATGATTTTGAAATGATGGAAGTCATCAAAGGATATACCGAAGATGGCTATACCCAGATTTCTTTGGCCGATTCAGAAAAGGACCTAAGTGCCCTTCAAGTGGTCACCAAAGGTGCTTTCACCTTGTTGGCTAAAGCCAAAAATACCGAAGAAGAAGGAGAAGGACACGCACATTAAAATGAATCATCCTTATGATCAAAGAACTCGAAGATAAACTCAAGCAGAAAGACATCCGACCAACAGCCATGAGGCTGTTGGTGTTGGAAGCACTGGCAGGTCAAGAGACGGCCATCAGCCTTTCCGACTTGGAAAAGGCCTTTGAAAAGTCAGACCGGGTGACACTATTCCGCACCCTGAAAACCTTTCAGGAAAATGGACTGGTGCACAGTATCGATGACGGTACCGGAGCGCCTAAATACGCCCTATGCGAAGAGGGATGCGAGTGTAATATCGAAAGGGACCTGCATGTGCATTTTCATTGTCGGGTGTGTAGCGAAACCTTCTGTTTGCCCAAGTATAAAATCCCGGAAATTGAACTGCCAAGCATGTTCAAAGGGGAAGAAGCCAACTTGGTAGTAAAGGGGATTTGCGGGAAATGTGCAGGATGAATATTGCAAGTACTATGCATTGGGTTTACTAGTAATTTTAAGTCAAACATCCAATGAAATGAAACCATGCATCATGGAAAACCTCACAACTTAGGATGATTAGGAGCATATGAAATTTAATACCACCATGCCGAAAGGCTTAAAGCCACATTATCAAAAAGAACTGGATGCATATCGGGATAAACTGGGGAAGTGGTTTTTACGGGAAGCTTGGCAGCATCTGGAAAGGGCCCACATCCTTGGTCAGCCCTATCCTTACCAGCACTCTGAAGTGCATTGGCTCATGCTTCGGTTTGGTTTTAAAATCAAAGACTGGAAGGAAATACGGGGTCAGATTCTCAGGCTCTTTGTAGGTGGAGTAAAATCCTTTGTAGGGAAAATACCTGTAGGTAATACTGGAGGCGCCAATGTTCCGCCTCTCTTGCCTATGGAAATACCAGCAGATCTGAAGGCAATAATAAATCAGTTCAAAAAATAAAATAGTCCTAAAGAATGACCGCTCTACTCACCGGTACCATTATGCTCAGTCTCCTTCATGGACTGATTCCCAGCCATTGGCTGCCGGTGCTGGCCCTGAAAGAAAAGTTTGGATGGGAGGGAATCAAGACGGTTCGCATTGCAGCGATGGCAGCTTTGGCTCACTCGCTGAGCACCTTTTTGTTAGGAGTGTTTTTGGGTTTGTTCAGCTTGTCACTTTCTGAAAACCTACACACTTACACCCGTTGGGTCATTCCTGGATTGCTTATAGCCATCGGCTTTTATTTTGTCATTCAACACCACCGTCACCACCACTTTCACATTGCTGAAAAACAAAAGCTGGAAAAAGCAGGAGCAGCGCAGGTTGTGACTTTGCTGGTATTTACCATGTTTCTTTCGCCCTGCCTGGAAATTGAAGCCTACTTCCTTATGGCAGGAACTCATGGCTTTCCAATGATCCTAGCTGTGGGACTACTCTACACCATTGTTTCTGTGTTCGGGATTACTTTTTGGGTTTACCTGGCCCAAAAAGGGCTGCACCGATTCAACTGGCACAAATTGGAACATAATGCAGGACTGATTTCCGGTGGCATACTTATTCTCACTGGCATCATTTCCTTTTTCACAGATTAAAACAGATTAGACGATGACAAATACAAATCACTTAGACGATAAAGCCTGCTGCAGCACTGACCAGCATCCAGGCAAACCAAAAAAGGAAGAGGAAAAAACCTCTCCAACTTTTCTGCAAACTTGGGGAAGTGGTATGGTGAGCTTTGTCATGCTACTTGCTGGAATTGCCGCTGACCAGTTGGGACAGCCTGCAATTTTCCAGGGATGGATTCGCATTGGCTGGTATGTGCTGGCCTATTTGCCCGTGGGATGGCCGGTGTTGGTCAAAGGCTGGAAGTCCATCTTAAAAGGTGATGTGTTCACTGAATTTTTCCTCATGGGCTTAGCCACATTGGGGGCTTTTGCCATAGGGGAATATCCAGAGGCGGTTGCGGTGATGCTTTTCTATGCCATCGGTGAGTTGTTTCAGGATGCGGCCGTGAACCGGGCCAAGCGAAACATCAAAGCCCTGTTGGACATCCGCCCCGATTCGGCTTCGGTTTATAGAGGTGGGCAAACGGTGTCCGTACACCCCGAGGAAGTACAAATTGGGGAAACCATCCAGGTTAAACCCGGAGAAAAAGTACCCCTCGATGGGGAAATGATCAGTGAAAAAGGCAGCTTTAATACCTCGGCCCTAACTGGCGAAAGCAAACCTGCGACCTACAACAAAGGAGAAAATGTGCTTGCTGGGATGGTGAACCTCGATAGGCTGATTGAATTGAAAGTTATCAGACGGTTCAATGAAAGTTCAATTGCCCGCATCCTTGAGCTAGTCCAGAATGCCACCTCACGCAAGGCAAAAACTGAACAGTTCATCCGTAAGTTTGCACGGGTCTATACACCCATTGTCACCTTTCTGGCCATCGGCCTGGCCTTCTTGCCTTATTTCTTTTTGGAAGACTATATGTTTGAAGCATGGCTTTATCGGGCCTTGATCTTTTTGGTGATCTCATGCCCCTGTGCGTTGGTTGTTTCTATCCCACTTGGTTATTTCGGAGGGATTGGTGCAGCCTCCCGAAAAGGCATACTGTTTAAAGGTTCCAACTTTCTTGACCTCATGACCAGCGTTACTACCGTGGTGATGGACAAAACAGGCACACTTACAAAGGGAGTGTTTGAAGTTCAGAAAGCCGTGACCATGGAGGGAATTACACTTGATTGGCTTAGTCTGACAGCAGCAATGGAAAGCAAATCCACCCATCCCATCGCAAAAGCCATTACAGAGTATGCTAAAAAGCAAGGAAGAGAAATTTCAGAACCCGAACAACAGGAGGAAATTGCCGGGCACGGACTGAAAGGAATTGTAAATGGCAAGCATGTGCTGGTAGGCAATCAAAAACTGCTGGATAAGGAAGGGATTGTTACCCATACTGATGCAGCCAGGGAGGTCAATACCGTTATCCATGTAGCAGTAGACCAAAAATATGCGGGATATCTAGTGATCGCGGATGAACTGAAAGAAGATGCTGTTCAGTCCATCAATGAACTACACAAATTAGGAGTTCGGGAACTGATCATGCTGTCAGGAGATAAGAATGCAGTGACCCAACAGGTGGCAAAATCACTCGGAATAGATAAAGCCTTTGGTGATCTGCTGCCTGAGCAAAAGGTGGAAAAGGTAGAAGAACTGAAAAAAGATGCCAGCCGGGTCATTGCTTTTGTGGGGGACGGTATCAATGATGCTCCTGTCCTTGCTCTGGCCGATGTGGGAATTGCAATGGGTGGTTTGGGTAGTGATGCAGCCATTGAGACAGCTGATGTTGTGATTCAGACTGACCAGCCCTCAAAAATTGCTACTGCTATTCAGTTAGGCAAGCAGACAAAACGGATCGTATGGCAAAATATCAGCTTGGCTTTTGGAGTGAAGGTTATTGTACTGGCACTTGGAGCCGGAGGTATAGCCACCATGTGGGAAGCAGTCTTTGCCGACGTTGGAGTGGCATTGCTGGCAATTTTGAACGCTGTAAGAATACAGCGCTCTTAACCCAAAGTTCAATCAGGTGTACTTGCAATCCTCTTTTTCTTTAGCTGAAGGTTGGCATTCCTAAGGTTGGGTTACTTTTTCAACCGGTTGAAGTTAAAGACTCGTTTTCAAATGGATTTTCAATTCCATCCCTAAGTCATTTCCCCCGTTTCGCCCACTCCTTTCGTTTCGATTCATTCGCGCCATTTTCAAATGACAGCTCCTTGCTCTTCACTCAAGGAAAGGGCTTTCACTCCTCACGGCTACCGCTTCATTACACTTACCCTTCTTCTAAGTCCCGGCAAGCCTGGGACTTGGGAAGGCCGTTTCGTGAAGCCGTAGCCCGAGCCTTCTTTGGGGGGCAAGCCTTTTTCCGATTTTTCTTCCAAGTACATCGAGATTTTTATCCGTTTCGGTCGGTCAGCGCTCCGTTCCATTTTTTTCTTCTCAATCCCCCGGTCTTCGGTGAATGACACGACGATGCAAAGGTTGAGTGCGAACCTGCAACAGTCAAAAGTGCGCTCCGCCCTGATCTAAAAAAACAGGGTCTCCTACGGACTGCCTCCCAGTTTTTTATCCCAGGCTTTTGCCTTATGCAGAACCACACTCTATGGGTTGCATGTCGGTCAGAACCTCAATACCAGTGGATAAAAAAATGTCACTTCACGCCCACATATCGCCCTTCACTTCCAAAAATTTACCCCTTGTACTCGGGAAAAATCTTGGATTAAGTGTCGGGTCGATCTTCCTAATATCCTTGGATATAACTGGGCTTTATGTGGCTGATAAACAAATCAATAATCGCTTTATCGATCCTTTTTTGTCACACTTTAAAACTCTACAACCATGAATGCTTGGGAAAATTTTAACCAATTAGCGGAAACCGTCACCAACGAAATCATCAAAGGTATCCAAAATGAAAACCTTACTTGGGAACAAGTTTGGAGTCCTAAAAACTCTCCGAAGAATTATGCTTCCAACCGTCCTTATTTGGGATTCAATGCACTTTGGCTAGCCTGGGTGACCATATCCAAGAAATTCAAAAGTCCCTATTTCCTTACTTATAATCAGGCAAAGCACCTTGGTGGAAATGTCAAGAAGGATGAAAAAGGTTCTAAAGTCGTATTCTGGAAGATTTCCAAGTTTGTAAAAGGAAAGGCTACCAATGAAGAAGGGGAAAGCGAGGATCTTTTTGGGAGGAAGTTTACTCCTTTTATCTGGACGGTTTTCAATATCGATCAAATAGAAGGTATCAATTTTCCCATTGAAGGTGCCGAGGAAAGGGTTTTTTCCCCAATCGAAACTTGTGAATCCATCATTGCAGGCTACACCACTTGTCCGAATATTATTCATGAAGGAGACGAGGCATTTTACAGCCCTTCCAGAGATTTTATCAATATGCCGGAAAAGGAATCCTTCAATGGAGACGAGCAATATTATTCTGTTCTTTTTCATGAAATGATCCATAGCACAGGCCATTACAGCAGACTAGGAAGATTTGCAGAAAGACCGGCTTTGGTTGGCTTTGGTTCTGTGGAATATTCAAAAGAGGAATTGATTGCCGAAATGGGAGCCAGTTTTCTGAATGCCCTTGCCGGAATAAAGGATGCCAATTTCAAAAACTCCTTAGCTTATCTGAAAGGCTGGTTTAAGCCACTAAAGGAAGATCCAAAAATGCTGATCTATGCCGCTCAAAAGGCACATCAAGCAGCCAATTATATCCTTGGAATTGACCAGAAGGGGGAGGAGTAATCCCCTTTTTTTTGGGATTGTTGTACTTTTTTTCTTAACTAATATTTAGTTCGAACCGTTTGAGTCAATATGTTGAATTCCCTTCTGATCGTTGCCCTATTTCTTGGAATGGGATTTTTACTTTCTCTGGTCCAAGACGCACACATGAAAAAGCCCTTTCTTTCGAGAATGGGCTTTACGCTTGTTAGCTTCGGTTCGTTTTGCTTCTTCCTGTTGGGAACCTTTGCGTCTTTGAAGTTTCTATTTGAATTCTAAAGCTTATCCAAAATTTCCCGGATTAGCCGCTCTTTGTCTAATTCCTTTTTTCTTTTTGATCGTAAGCTAACGATATAAATTATCCAAATCCCCCAAGCAACAGCAAAAAGAGGAAATGGATTTTCTGCTCCTAATGCTCCAATCATTGCGATGAAGCTGATGAAAAGGGTTCCTAAAAATTTTATTGTCGGCCACATAATCAGATGCTTTGATACTCAACTTTTTACTTTACGTTTTTGAATCAAAGTGGTTTGGGTTTGTGGTGTAAATGAGTAAATATGTTTTTATATAAAATATGACCAAGATCAGATTTTGGATCTGATAATTATAAGGGACTTTTTGCGGATTCTATCCTTCGGCCCCTCGAATCCAATTCCGAGCATCCTCTGACTGAGGCGGTGACGACTTTTCTGAAAAGAAGAAAGTTGTAAAGTGAGAAGGTTTCAAAGGGAATTGAGAATTTGAATTATTTAAAAAATTGAAAAATTATTCCAATCGAAAACATGGGACACCAGACATTGGTCGCCAAAACAGATAAACTATGAAAACGCTAAAGTTCAAAACCAACATCAAATGCGGTGGCTGTATTGCTGCTGTGACTTCACACTTGAACGCTGCCGAAACAGTCTCCACCAGGCCGGTGGACACAGCCAATCCAAACAAGATCTTAACTTTAGAAGGCGAGAACCTATCCGAAGCTGTGGTCATTGAAAAAGTAAAAACTGCCGGATATACCATCGAGATGGTTGAAGGATGATCTTTTGACTTTCAATAGAATCCTCTAATCATTAACCCTTTTATCTCAAAAACTACGAAGCGATTCCTCCTTTTTATTGCATGAAGATCGGGGATGGATATCCTAGGTCAGGAGCTGAGGCTTACAGTTGAAACAGAGACTCTTGAACCCTAAGCATCAATAAAGCAGTGTTGATAGCAGGGCTTATTGCGAATGTGCAATTGCAAGACCTAAGACGCAAGATGATGGAAATCAAATCTTTTGTCTTGATTCCAAATTTGAACTTATCAAACAAAATTCCGTACTTTGACCCAGTGAAAACTTTCGTTTCCATATCGCTTGCCTTCTTCGTACTCTTCTCCACCGTCGGGATGGCGAAGACTACGCATTTTTGCATGGGGCATGCGATGAAGTCTGAGCTTGGATTCGGTGAAAAACACCTTGACTGTGGAATGGCCATGCCTATGGGCCACAGCGAAAATGAGCCGGACAATCAAAAAGATCCCAATTCCTGCTGCGAAAACATCACCGAGCACCTCCAAGTCGATGAAGATTTTCAGCAGAAGAAGTTTGAAATCAAGCTTGATCTCAACTTTGCTTTAGCACTGGCTCAGGTTTTCATTTTTGGTGTGGATGCTTCCCCTAAGGAAAATCCAAAACTACCGCATTACCTTTCTCCCCCACCTGTTGAGGATCTTCACATTCTCTACGAGACCTACCTGATCTAAATCCAAGGTCTGGGCAAAATCTTTTTTGCCTGCAGTAAATCCTAAGCCAAAAGGCTCTTGGATCAATTTTCTGTTTAAAACCTTGGAATCATGATTAACCGAATCCTCAAGTATTTTCTTGAAAACAAATTGGTTACGGTGCTTTTCCTCCTGCTGATTATCGGTTGGGGAATTGTTACCGCGCCCTTCAACTGGAACGTGGGTTTTCTCCCGCGTGATCCCGTGCCTGTTGACGCCATTCCCGACATAGGGGAAAATCAACAAATCGTCTTTACCGAATGGATGGGTAGATCTCCTCAGGATGTCGAGGACCAAATCACCTATCCGCTTACTACTTCCTTGCTTGGACTTCCTGGAGTAAAAAGCGTTCGTTCAAGTTCTGCTTTCGGCTTTTCCAGTATCTACATCATTTTCGAAGAGGACATCGAGTTTTACTGGAGCAGATCCCGAGTTTTGGAAAAACTCAATTCCCTTCCTTCTGGACTTTTGCCTGAAGGCGTCCAACCCAAACTGGGACCGGATGCCACAGCTTTGGGACAAGTCTATTGGTACACCCTAGAAGGTCGGGATGAAAACGGCAATCCTACCGGTGGCTGGGATCTACACGAACTCCGAACGATACAGGATTACTATGTGCGCTACGCCCTGACAGCAGTGGAAGGCGTTGCCGAAGTAGCTTCTGTAGGTGGCTATGTAAAAGAATACCAAGTGGATGTGGATCCTGCAGCCCTCAAAGCGCATGGAGTCTCTCTCATGGATGTGATGGAAGCCGTCCGAAAATCCAATCTGGATGTGTCGGCAAATACCATCGAAGTCAACCGCGTGGATTACTTTATCCGAGGCTTGGGTTATGTGGAAGAGCTTTCCGACTTGGACAAAGCCGTAGTCAAAGTCACCAATAATGTTCCCATCCGCATTCAGGATGTGGCCAAGGTCAATATAGGTCCTCAGCCACGAAACATGTCCGGGATTTTGGATAAAAGCGGTGCCGAAGCGGTTGGCGGAGTGGTCATCGCCCGATATGGAGACAATCCCTTGAAAGTGATCGAGGGAGTCAAAGCCGAAATCGAAAAACTTTCTCAGGGACTTCCCACCAAAACATTGGCCGATGGCACGGTTTCCAAAGTTACCTTGGTTCCTTTCTATGACCGTACAGGACTGATTTACGAGACACTTGGCACGCTGTACGAAGCGATCAACCAGCAGATTTTAATTACCATCCTAGTAATCATTGTGATGGTGTACAATCTCCGCGCTTCCTTGTTGATCTCTGCTTTGCTTCCGATGGCGGTACTGATGTGCTTCATCTTTATGAAGCAGTTTGGCGTGGATGCGAATATTGTAGCCCTTTCCGGGATTGCGATTGCGATCGGAACGATGGTGGATTTGGGAATTATTTTGAACGAAAACGTCCTTCGCCACCTGGAAATTGCTCCAAAGGGTCAAACCAAACTCAAGACCGTTTATTTGGCCTCAGCCGAAGTTTCCGGAGCCATCTTGACTGCAGTTAGCACCACGATTATCAGCTTTTTACCCGTGTTTACCCTGCAGGCTGCAGAAGGAAAGCTCTTTGGGCCCCTGGCCTACACCAAGACTTTCGCACTGATTTCTGCGGTGATTTTCACCTTGCTGATAATGCCGGCATTTTCACATTGGGTGTTCAGCATTAAGGAAGCTAAAGGGAAAATTGGCCGCTTTTTGAATTATGGACTGGTGGTTTTGGGTCCGATCGTGTCCTTTACCCTTTGGGGTTGGGCGGGTTGGTTGCTGTTTAGCTATGGGCTTGTGCATACACTGGCCTACCATTTCCCAGATCAAGTTGAAAAGCGTAAAAGCTTACTCATTATTGCCGTTACCTTGGTTTTTGTGGCCTGGCTGCTCACCGAACAATGGATGCCATTGGGCGTATCGGTAAGCACATTGACCAACTTTGTTTTTATCGCTTTCCTTCTTGCCTTAGTCCTGGGAGGATTTTCAGGATTTGTCAAAATCTATCCTCGAATACTCAACTGGTGTTTGGCCCATAAAGGCACTTTTCTCCTTTTTCCTTTATTCATCATTCTATTGGGAATCAGCGTTTGGCTGGGCTTTGGCCGGGTATTTGGCGTAGTCCCCAAAGCATTGGACGTGGTCGGTGTAAATATCCGAAGCACCGGATTCTGGTCTGGGCTGACGCATACATTTCCGGGTTTGGGCAAGGAATTCATGCCTTCACTAAACGAGGGGTCTTTTCTCTTGATGCCTACGACCATGCCGCATTCGGGAATTCAGGAAAACAAGGAGATTTTGCAGAAGCTGGACATGCTCGTAACCGCGATTCCTGAAGTGGACATGATCGTGGGAAAAGCCGGTCGAGCTGAAACCGCCATCGATCCCGCACCGATCTCCATGTTTGAAAACACGATCAATTACAAGTCGGAATACGCCACGGATATCAACGGAAATCGGCTTCGCTTTAAGGTCTCAGAAGGAAAGTATGAGTTGAAAGACAGTACTTTTTATGACCCTTCGACAATGACTCCAAATCAGATCAAGGTTTCCGACCTGATCGAAGATGAGGATGGGGAGTATTTCCGACAGTGGAGAGATCATATCCGGACTCCCGATGATATCTGGAATGAGATTGTCAGCGTAATCAATCTGCCTGGAGTCACCTCCTCTCCCAAACTTCAACCCATCGAAACCCGGCTCGTGATGCTTCAAACCGGCATGCGCGCGCCAATGGGAATAAAAGTATATGGTCCTGATCTACAAACTATTGAAAGCTTTGGATTACAGCTGGAAAAATACCTGAAGGAAGTTCCTTCGGTTAAAAAAGAAGCTGTTTTTGCCGACCGAATTGTGGGAAAACCTTACCTCGAACTCGACATTGACCGGGATCAAATCTCCCGCTATGGTATGAATGTGGTCGATGTCCAGGACTTTATCGAAACAGCCATAGGAGGGATGAAACTCAGCACCACAGTTGAAGGACGGGAGCGTTTTCCGATCCGGGTGCGCTATGCAAGGGAGTATCGAGACGACCCTGAGGCCATCCAAAATCTCCAGATCCCCACCCCGATGGGCAATTACATTCCCTTGGGTCAATTGGCCAACATCACCTATCGACCCGGACCGGATATGATTCGGGGCGAAAACACTTTCTTAGTTGGGTATGTGCTGTTGGATAAAATGCCGGGTTTTGCGGAAGTGACGGTAGTAGAGGATGCCAAGCGCTACATCCAGGAAAAGATCGATTCCGGTGAATTGACAGTTCCAAACGGCGTGCGATTTGAGTTTTCAGGTTCTTACGAAAACCAAGTCCGGGCAGAACAACGCCTGGCTATCGTAGTTCCGCTTTGTTTGATCCTGATTTTCCTGATTCTGTATTTTCAGTTTAAAGCGGTTTCAACTACCCTCTTTGTCTTTACAGGAATCGCCATGGCATTTTCCGGTGGATTCCTGATGATTTGGTTTTACGGGCAGGACTGGTTTATGGACTTCAGTCTCTTTGGGACCAATATTCGTGATCTTTTCCAAATGAAGGTGTACAATCTCAGCGTGGCGGTCTGGGTGGGCTTTATTGCCTTGTTTGGACTCGCTACAGATGACGGTGTGGTGGTCGCCTCATATTTGGATCAAAGTTTCCAGGAAAATAAACCTTCAACCGTACAGGAGATTAGGACTGCAGTACTGGAAGCAGGAAAAAGACGGGTACTGCCCTGTATGATGACCACAGCCACCACCTTATTGGCTTTGGTTCCGGTATTTACTTCGACAGGACGGGGTTCAGATATCATGGTTCCCATGGCGATACCATCATTGGGTGGGATGATCCTGGAAGTTACAGCGGTATTTATTGTGCCTACCCTATACTGCTGGTGGGCAGAGCGCAAATTGAAAAACAATTCTCAGGTTTTCTCCGGGGAATCAAACTCATCCAACTATGGAAACTAAAGATTCAAAGGTCCTAGGAACCAATTCCCCCTTCTTAAGGGGGCTAGGGGGATTTCTATTTTTTCTGCTTAGCATTTCCCTTGAGGCTCAAACCCTGGATGACTACCTCATCCAAGCTGCTGAAAACAATCCAGGTCTGAAAGCGTCCTATGCCCGCTATCAGGCAACAGCAGAGCGGGTGAATCAGCCTGGTTTGCCGGATCCTGAGCTTCAGGTTGGGTTTTTCTTCGAGCCTATGGAGCGTTTTATGGGAAATCAGACAACTGATTTTCGCCTGATGCAGATGTTCCCATGGTTTGGGATGATTGGGACCCAAAAGGAGGAAGCCAATCAAATGTCCAAGGCCCAGTACCAGCTTTTCCTGGAGGAAAAAAATCAGCTTTTCTTCCAAGTCAAATCCACTTGGTATGACTTGATAAGCTTGAAAGAAGAAATCAAAATCTCTCAGGAAAATCTCGAATACCTCAAAAAATACGAGGAATTGGCCTTGATCCGGTTTCAGGCCGGTACGTCCTCTCCTGCATCGGCTCCTGCGCCACCCATGCCACCTCCTGGTATTTCCTCGACTACTGCAGGAAGTACTGGCGGGATGGGCGGAATGAGTGGAAATGAATCAAGTTCCAAGACCAATACCAGTACGATGAATCCGGCCATGAGCTCGGCTCCGATGGGAAGTTCAGCTTCAGGGATGAATGCGGTACTGCAAATCCGACTTCAAATCCGGGAGTTGGAAAACACCATTGAGCAACTTCAGGCCAATTTGGAACCCCTGCATATCAAATTTAACCAGCTGCTCAATCGGGAAATTCGGGCAGAAATCAATCTTCCGGTTCATTTGGAAAAAGCAGTGTTAAGCTTGGAAAAACAGGAGATTTTGGACAGCATCCGCCAAAATAACCCGATGCTCGCCATGTATCAAGCCGAAATCGGTGCCTACGATCAGCAGGCCAAAATGGCAAAACTAGAGGGCCGGCCCATGCTGGGTGCAGGAGTCAATTACATGACTTTTGATCCCAGACTAGAAAATGACATGCCGATGGGCGGTGAAAATATGGTCATGCCTATGGTCACTATGACACTTCCGATTTACCGCAAGAAGATCAACTCCAAAATCAAGGAGACTGAATTCTTGAAAGAATCCGCCCAACTGGATCGCCAAAAAACCGAGAATTTGCTTGCCATGGAATGGGCCAATGCTTTTAGAAGCTGGGAAGAAAGCGAGCGAAATCTTCGGCTTTATGAGGATCAAATCCTATTGGTCAACCAGCAAATTCAGCTTTTGGTAACTTCTTTTACCAGCAATGCGACCGGTCTTGAAGAAGTTCTTCGGGCAAATCAGCAGCTTTTGGAATACCACCAAAAGCGAATCAATGCACTCAATCAACAGCAGCAAAGCTTAGCGCAATTGGAAGCTCTGGCTGCTACTTCACTCACCTTTCAACAGTGATTTACTATGAAACATCTACTTGAAAATAAACTTACCCTGATCCTGGTCACCTTGGTGATCGGAGGATTGATAGGCTGGATTCTCAAACCATCCGCCTCTGAATCACATGAAGGCCATGAGCATGAAACTGAATCCGGGGCAGCTTCTCTTTGGACCTGTTCCATGCACCCGCAGATCAAGCTGGGTGAACCCGGTGACTGTCCGATTTGTGGGATGGATCTGATTCCTGTTGCACAGTCAAGTTCTGGAAGTGATAATCCCATGGTATTCGAAATGACTCCCGAGGCGGTAGCCTTAGCACAAATCCACACCACCAAAATCAGTGGAACCAATGCGTCTGGAGAACTTTACCTCACCGGAAAAATCCAGGCCGATGAACGAGAAAATGCCGCCATTACAGCCAAATTCCCCGGAAGGATAGAAAAACTGTACGTAACCTTCACCGGTGAACAAGTCAAAGCGGGTCAGAGACTTGCTACGATCTATTCCCCGGAATTGCTCACGGCACAGCGCGAATTGCTGGAAGCGGCAAAAAGCAAAGGCAATTTCCCTCAACTCTACAGCGCAGCCAAGGAAAAACTTAAACTCTGGAAACTGACCGAAACTCAAATTGCGGAAATTGAGCAAAGCGGTTCTGTTCGGGAACAGTTTGACATTCTTTCCGATCAATCCGGAGTGGTGACCCAGCGAAATATCGCCGTGGGAGATTATGTAAACACTGGTTCGGTCTTGTTCAATGTCGTTAACCTGAACAAGCTTTGGGTGCTGTTGGATGCCTATGAGTCTGACTTACCCTTGCTTTCCACCGGAAATGAATTCAGCTTTACAGTTGCCGGAATGCCGGAGGAAGGCTTTAAAGCCCGAATTTCTTTTATCGATCCGCTCCTGAATGCCAATACCCGGGCAGCCTCCATCCGTGCAGAGATCACCAATGCGGGAGGAAAACTCAAACCGGAAATGTTTGTGAAGGCCAAGATCCAAACTGCCAAAAAGCCAAGTTCTGCAGGAGTTACTATACCGCGGACAGCCCTCTTGTGGTCTGGAAAGCGGTCTGTAGTTTATGTCAAAGTTCCAAATTCTGAAACCCCTGGATTTGAAATGCGAGAGGTGACTTTGGGCAACCGGATGGGTGAAAATTACCTGATAGAGTCAGGTCTTCAGGCAGGTGAAGAGATCGTGACCAACGGAGTTTTTGCCATCGATGCTGCTTCACAGCTTTCTGGGCAATTCAGTATGATGAAGCGGCCGGAAACTAAGTCGATTGAGGTTTCGGAGGAATTCAGAAATCAGATTACAGCCGTGGCTGATGCGTACTTTCAGGTGAAAAATGGACTTGTAAAGGATAATTTTCCTGATGCTCAGAAGTCACTTGCTTTGATAGATCAAAGCCTTTCTAAAGTAAATATGAGTTTGGTGAAAGACCAGGCACATGACAAATGGATGGAAATTCTGAAAGGGATCAAAGATACACGGTCCAAAATGGGCTCAGCAAAAGAAATCGAAGAAGCTCGGAAACACTTCTCCATGCTTTCCTTTCATATTCTTGAAATGACCGAGACCTTTGGAATCAACAAAGAGGTGGTGTACAAAGATTATTGCCCAATGGCATTCGGAGATCAGGGTGCGTATTGGCTGAGTGAACAAAAAGATATCACCAATCCCTATTTCGGAGCCGCCATGCTCAACTGCGGGGAAGTCAAGCAAACCTATCTAAAAGGCCAGCCGGTGATGAACCTTTCCGAAACTCCTTCAGCTCCTGTGGGCCATAAGCATTGATTTTGACCCTTATCAAACTAATTAAAAACAATTAATAACCGATTTATAAAAATGAAAAAGGCACTTTTATTCGCTTCCCTGATCTCTCTCTTACTCTTCTCCTGCGGTGAAAAACCAAGCACTTCAGAATCTCAGGAAGTAACCCATGCCTCAGGCGATGCAACGTCAGCAAATTCGGTTGCAGTAATAAGCACCAAAACAACTACATCCATCATCGATGCTTACTTGGCTGTGAAAGATGCTTTGGTAGCAGATGATGCTGCCACCGCTTCTTTAAAAAGTGCAGATTTGGTTTCAGCTTTGAAAAACTATGAAATAGCAGGTTCTCAAGCTAATGACCCCGAAGAATTGGAAAGACTTCAAGTCGAGGCAACAGGTATTTCAGAGAAACTGGGCAAAGCCGATATCGCTGCTCAACGCGAAAGCTTCCAGGCACTGAGCGTGGTAATGAAAGACATGCTGAAAATCGCCGGAACTGACCGAACCCTTTACCATCAATATTGCCCGATGTACAAAGGAAATACCAGAGGCATGTGGCTCAGCACCAATGAGGAAATCAAAAATCCGCTGTTTGGAAGTTCTATGCTGACCTGCGGTCGAGTCCAGGAAACTTTGGCTGTGAACTAATAAACGAGCCACTGGTTTGGCAAAAAACCGAGTTCGATCAAAATTCTTCCTCTGCCAATTCTTCGGCAATGAATTGAGCATCAAGGATTATATGGCTTTCAAGAATACCTGCCAGTATTGTAAAACTGGTTTTAACCTCGGTTAAAGCAAGCACTATCATTTGTATTATGAAACCGAGATACCCCTTCAATTGAAATTTCACCAAATCCAAAAACATCATTTAATCATGAAAAATTTAATTTATCCAGTTCTAATTCTGCTGTTTACTGCTGCATGTGCGGGAAAAACCGAAAATCAAGCTTCCGCTCCAGAGGACCACAGCCAGCACCAAGCTGCAGAAGCTCCAACCACACCATCCAAAAGCCCTCGAACTTCGGCCATGGCCATGGTGGGTGGGAACCACATTCATATCGATTATTCTTCGCCCAGTGTGAGAGGAAGACAGATTTTCGGAGGCCTTGTAGCTTTTGGGGAAGTTTGGGTGACCGGTGCTCATAAGGCTACATCGATCCAATTTGACAAGGCTGTGAAAATCGGAGAGAAGGAAATTCCAGCCGGAAAGTATGGTCTCTTTACCATTCCAGGAGAAAATGAATGGACAGTGATTCTTAATCAGGTTTGGGACATGCACTTGGCTGACGATTATGATGCCGGCAAAGATTTGGTGCGCATCTCAGTTGCCCCTGAGAAGTTGCTGGACACAGTGGAGTCCCTTACCTACACGGTGAATGAAACTTCAAAAGGAACCGCTGAAATCTCAGTGGCCTGGGATAAAACAAAAATCACATTTGAAATAAAAAACCTCTAAGTTACCCCGACCCACCCAGCCTTATGAGAAAAAACAACCAATATTACATCCGGAGAATCCACCGGTTTCTGGGAGTATTTATCGGTATCCAATTCCTTTTTTGGACGATTTCAGGCCTCTATTTCTCCTGGACGGATATTGATGAGATTCACGGGGATCATTTTCATCAGGAGCACACGATGCATATGACTGCCAAAAACCTGATTGATCCGTTTAGCCTGGATTCAACGTTGGAAGTAGCCAGTTTGGAACTTCGATTCGTCAATCATCAGCCCTATTATTGGGTAAATAGAGAAAAGCTGTTTAACGCCCAAACCGGTGCGGAGAAAGGAGAAATCACAGAGGAAGAAGCCAGGAAAATCGCCAAAACCTACATCAAAGGGGATTATGAAATCGAATCAACCGAATACTTGACTGAGACAGGTTCTCACCACGAGTATCGAGGTCGCCCACTTCCCGCCTGGGCTATTCACTTCAATCATCCCGAAAAACTGACTGCCTACATCGATGTAAAGAGCGGCAATTTTGAACGGGTTCGCCACCGGAGTTGGAGATGGTTTGACACTCTTTGGATGTTTCACACCATGGATTATGCCGGACGGGACAATTTCAACAATTGGTTGCTTCGAGCATTTTCGGTGTTTGGCATGTGCACGGTTCTTTCTGGTTTTTTGCTTTATGCAGTATCCTCTAAAACTTTCGTAAAAACTACTTTAAAACGTAAAAACGAAAAATGATAAACAACCTGATTTACATCCTTATGCTCTGAATGTTAATTGTTTCTTGCAAAGACTAGCTCTCATGAGGGGTACGAACACCATAAACCTGAAAAGGCACCTACAGAGCAATCGGACAACTCGAAAAAGAGTATCCCACAGGAGGCGCATGGAAATGTATGGAATGTTCGTGTTTCGATCAACTACCATTCACCAGCCGTTCGGGGCAGGGTTTTATGAGGAAGCTTTGTGCCTTTTGGTGAGGTTTGGGTAACTGGGGCACACAGCGCCACCAGCATAGAATTTTCCAAAGCAATCCAGATCGAAGAAACCACGATTCCAAAAGGGAAATATGCATTCTTTACCATTCCCCGACAGGAGGAATGGACATTGATCCTAAATAAGAACTGGGAACAGCACCTGGCCGATGATTACTATCAGGCAGATGATGTCATCAGGATTGAGGTAACAGCAGAAAAGGAAATGCCGCTGACTGAACGGCTAACTTATACCATTGAAGATAAAGGAGAAGGCTCAGGTGCTATTCGCATGTCTTGGGAAAAGCTCAGTATTTCCCTTCCCTTTAAAACAGATTAACCACTAAAATTCTTACACATGGAAAGGCATAACCACGATCATCAAAAGCATCACCATCATGAGCATGGTAGCGAGAATAGAAAGTCCCAATCATCAGAGCATCAAACCAACAACAAATCAGACCATCAGAATGGACACCATGACCACCATGCCATGATGATCGAAGATTTCAAAAAGCGTTTTTGGGTTTCATTGGTGCTCACAGTTCCAATCCTTGCATTATCTCACATGATCCAGCAATTACTGGGGTTTGAGCTTACCTTTTTCGGTGATCAGTACGTTCTTTTTGGGCTTTCCACCATAGTCTTCTTTTATGGGGGCTGGCCTTTTCTCAAAGGACTTTGGGACGAGCTGAAAGACAAAAACCCCGGCATGATGACCCTGATTGCAGTGGCCATTACCGTGGCTTACGTGTACAGCTCGGCCGTGGTGTTTGGTTTGGAAGGGATGGACTTTTTCTGGGAGTTGGTCACACTGATTGTCATCATGTTGCTGGGGCATTGGATCGAAATGAAATCTGTAATGGGAGCATCAAGGGCACTTGAATTGCTGGTGCAAATGATGCCTTCCGAGGCGCATCTGGTACAGGGAGACCAAATCAAGGACATCAAAGTGGATGAACTGAAAAAAGAAGACATCATCCTGATAAAAGCCAATGAGAAAATACCTGCGGACGGCACAGTGGTGGATGGAGAAAGCCACCTGGACGAAAGCATGCTCACCGGTGAGAGCAAGCCGGTGAAAAAATCCAAAGGCGACCAGGTCATTGGCGGATCGGTTAATGGCAGCCAGTCCATCAAAGTAAAAGTATCTAAAACCGGGAAAGAAAGCTACCTCAACAAAGTGATCACGCTGGTTGAAGAAGCTCAGAAAGCTAAATCGAAAACTCAAAACCTGGCCAATGTTGCCGCCAGATGGCTCACTTTCATCGCCATTGGTGCGGGTACTATTACGTTGTTTACCTGGATCAGCTTGGGTAAGCCTTTAGATTTTGCATTGGAACGAATGGTGACCGTCATGGTTATATCCTGTCCACATGCGTTGGGTTTGGCCATACCGCTGGTTGTAGCCATTTCCACTGCTGTTTCAGCAGGAAAAGGCTTGCTGATCCGTAACCGTACTGCTTTTGAAAATGCCCGGAAGATTACCGCAATGGTGTTTGACAAAACAGGTACGTTGACCGAAGGCAAATTTGGTGTTTCACGATATGGGAGCCTTTCGGATGACATGGAGAAAAAAGAGCTATTGTCCTTTGCCGCTTCACTGGAGCAGCAATCGGAGCACCCAATTGCACAAGGCATTGTGAAAGCAGCGAAAGAGGCAGGCCTGGCATTGAAAAAGGTAGAAAATTTTGAATCACTTACGGCCAAGGGCATTCAAGGCAAGATCGAAGGAAAAAATTTGAAAGTAGTCAGCCCTGGCTACCTGAAAGAAAACGACATAAATATCCCCGATCAGGCAGGATCTGATGAGGCAGAAACCATCGTGTATGTGCTGCAAGAGAATCTATTGATAGGCTTCATAGCCTTGTCCGACCAAATCAGGGAGGAAAGCCCTAAAGCAATCGAAACGCTTCGGGAAAAAGGCATGAAGCTCTATATGGCTACCGGGGACAATGAGAAAACCGCCAAGGCAGTCAGTGAAAAACTCGGGCTAGATGGCTACTACAGTGAGGTACTGCCCCATCAAAAAGTGGAAATTATCAAGAAACTCCAAAAAGAAGGCCACTTTGTAGCCATGACGGGTGATGGTGTGAATGACGCCCCTGCACTGGCACAGGCTAATGTGGGTATTGCAGTAGGTTCCGGTACTGATGTGGCTGCCGAGACAGCCGACATCATATTGGTCAACAGCAACCCAAAGGACATTGCCAATCTGGTACTATTTGGCAGAGCCACCTACAACAAGATGATCCAGAACCTCGCTTGGGCGACAGGCTATAACGCCATCGCATTGCCACTGGCCACAGGCTTCATTTCAGGCCTGGTGATCAGTCCTGCTATAGGCGCAGTATTCATGAGCCTGAGTACGGTCATAGTGGCCATTAATGCGCAATTGCTGAAAAGGAAGATGAAAAGCTGAGAGCATATCCCCTTCTGCTGTGGAAGGGGATTTTACTGAAATACTATGCGAAATAAGAAACTTTCTATCATTCAAATTTGGAAGAGTGATTATTAGAATATGGAAAATTATTAGATAAGCTGGTAAATGAATATGTAGAGAAGTGGCTAAAAATCATTTTGCTAGGCAATTTTTGATTTGCTAAAAGCAAAAGACTCGATAAAAAATGGCTTTTCTCGTACACCACGTACGCCTCGCACACTTCGTACCGTACGAATTGTTCGAGGATCGGAATTTGAAAAGATTAAATCGAATTTCCGATTTGACCTATCCCAGGATTTGATCAGTTGTAGGTGGGGTGTTTTTAATTCCTTGAAGACTTTTCAAAAAAATAGCTGGTCAATTCTTTGGAAGATACATCGGAACGGTACTTAGAAGTATCAATTCAAAAATCAGATAGATTCGCTACTAAATTCGCTACTAAATTCAAAAAATAAACCCTAACTCTCAATATTTCAGATAGTTAGGGTTTTGTCTTGCAGAGGAGGAGGGATTCGAACCCCCGGTACCTCTCGGTACAACGGTTTTCAAGACCGCCGCGATCGACCACTCTGCCACTCCTCTGTGCGTGTGATTTTTTCGATCAGGTGTGCAAAAGTATATGCTTTCCCCTTTTTTGACAAGAGCCACGTGATTTTTTCTTCTAAGTGCCTGATTTTTCTGGTATTAATTTACATCGGATTCCATAGTCAGTACTTTTCTACGCCTTTCCCGCTCCTTTTGCTTTTCCTCCGCAAGATCAAAACTCACATTGACTTCAAAGCAGACCAATACTATGATCGAGGTCAGGTAAAGCCATAGCATCAGCGCGATCACTGTCCCGATGGAGCCATAAAGCTTGTTGTAACTGGCGAAGTTTTCGAGGTAAAAAATAAATCCATAAAACGCCAAGGTGATCAGCAGTCCTGCCAATTGGGCACCAGTGGAGAAAAAATGCCACTTGTCGTGAATCGCGGGTGCAAATCGAAAGATAAAGGCTGAGGTGATATAAAAGACCGTGAGCAGGATGAGGAACTTCAGCGTATTGAACAAAAAGATCATAAAGCTGCTGTTGAACAGATGCAGCTCGTCCAGTCTGCCGATAAATAGGCTGCCAAAAATCATTACCGTGCTTGCTGCAATGATCGTCAATACCAAGGCCACTACAATGGAAATGGCAATTAATCGAGTGACAAAAAATCCACGGTTTTCCTTCGTCTTGTAGACAGAATTAAACGATGCCATCATGGAAACTACCCCCTGTGTCGAGGCAAATAGTGCAAAGAAAAATCCAAACGAAAGCAAACTTTGTCTCGGCTTGGATACAATGTCCATGAGTGTGGTTTCGATATTTTGGTAAATGTCCTCGGGCATGATGCTTTGGACAAAAGACAGGATGTTTTCGGTGGTAACTACCGGAAATAGGTCCTGCATGTAAGGCACTAGGTTGAGCAAAAAGAGCAAAAGCGGAAAAAGAGCGATGGTGTAGCTGAAAGCCATGGATCCCGCCCGCTCGTTGATGTCATCTTTTTTGAGCTGCTGGATAAAAATCCGACTTACATCATACAGGTTTTTTTCAGGGCTCCCAAAATGGATTCTTTTCAGATGCCTGGCTTTTAGCTGTATCCTGATTCTCCATTTGAAGATTTTCTCCTTGACCACGTCAGATTGGTGTTTAGTTAAAAAATGGTTTTAATAAAGCTAGCAAATTTCCCGGTGGTCGGGTGGGGGTGTGGGAGTCTTTTTTCAAAAATGCCAAGGTGGTCCAACCTTCCGTAATTACTTCCCCTGATTCATTCATGACTTGATATTCAAAAAGTATTCTGACTCCCGGGAGTTCAGGGATGAGGGTTTTGATGGTAAGCAGTTCATCGTATTTTCCCGGCTTTAGGTAGCGAAAGTGGCTTTCCAAAACAGGCATCATTACGCCATTTTCCTCCATTTCCCGATAAGAAAATCCCGCCGAACGCATCGCTTCCACCCGTGCTACCTCAAAATACATGGCATAGTTGCCATAATAGACGTAGCCCATTTGGTCTGTTTCAGCATAGCGAACTCGAATTTGGGTTTCGGCTTGAAACATATCAGAAAATTTTGGCAGCATTGAGTGCGCGTTGGTACCTGCGCGCGTTGTTGATGTGCTCGTTGTAGGTGACAGCAAAGGTATGGTAACCCGAGAAATCCTCCTTAGCACAGAAATACATGTACTTGTGCTGCTCGGCATTCAGTACGGCATCGAGGGAGTTGATGTCAGGCAAGTTGATCGGACCTGGAGGAAGTCCGGCGTATTTGTAGGTATTGTAAGGGCTGTCTATGGCCATATGAACTCCCGTAAGTCGCTTGATGGTAAAATCTCCTGCTGCAAATACCAACGTAGGGTCAGCTTGGAGAGGCATGCCAATGCGAAGTCTGTTAAGGTAAACACCGGCGATTTTTGGTCTTTCATCAGCTTTTTGGCTTTCTGCCTGTACGATGGAAGCCAGTGTGCTGACTTCTTTTTGGCTTAGACCCATAGCCTGTGCTTTCTTCTTTCGCTCCTCTGTCCAAAAGGTTACATATTCCTTGTGCATCCGGTCAAAGAGCTCCTCCGCACTGGTGTTCCACCAGAATTCGTAAGTGTTTGGGATGAACATGCTCATGACCGTCTCTTCTTCAAAATCAAACTTGCGGATATACACAGAATCCTGAATCAACTCCAAAAATTGTTCTTTGGTCACCTCTAGGTTGGTAGTGATTTTTTCGGCTAAATCTGTTTTGGTCCGAACGTTATTGAAAGTCACTCTTACGGGCGTCTGTCTCCCTGATCGCAGCATGCGTACCAGCTGCAGGTTGTTCATTTTGGGATCAATCTTGTACAATCCTGGCTTTACGGCTTCTTGATAGCCCAATATTTTGGAAACGAAGCCAAAACTCAAGGCATCATTTATGACTTTTTCATTGTAGAGCTGGTCCACCACATTTTTATAGACCGAGTTGGTGGGGATTTTCAATGTATATGGCTGGTCAGATTCCACCAGGGTGTTGGGACTGAAAAAGACCTGATAGAAGTAAAAGGTCATTGAAATGGCCAGAACAGAGATCGCGATCAGCAGAACCAGCGTGAATTTTTTGCGCTTTTCGAGTTGCATAGAGGGCAAAAATAGGAAATTAATGGAGATCGGAGATAAAGGGGGATGGGAGATAAATGGAGTTAGGAGATAAATGGAAATAGGAAATAAATAGAAATAAGTCTCTTACTTTCCGGGACCTGCCCATCCACTTTCATCGAGCGAGAGCGTCTTCTGTTTCCTTATTTCAATGAGCGAAGCGAGTTATATTTCCACCGTTTTTCCGCCGCATTTCTATTTTTGCGGGTAAGTTTTATTCCAGCTGTCAAGTTTATGAAAATCATCCCCGTCACCTGTGCCATTATCCTTCAGGACGGAAAAGTCCTTTTGGCACAGCGGTCTGAATCTATGGATTTGCCAGGTAAATGGGAGTTTCCGGGGGGCAAGTTGGAGGAAGGTGAAGACCCCGAAAGCTGTTTGATCAGGGAAATCAAGGAGGAGTTGGCGATTGACATTCGAGTGACAGCCACCTTGACTCCTATTGAATTTGACTACCCGACCAAAACCATTCGTTTACTCCCATTTGTTGCGCAGTGGATCGGGGGAAAGATCGACTTGGCTGAGCATGCTCAATACGGCTGGTATGACCAAAATCAGCTTTTTTCTTTGGATTTAGCCCCTGCAGATCTTCCGATTTTGCATGAATTGACAGAAAAATGGGTTAACCTTGTATGACCAAATGAAAGGGAAGCCATGGCTGAATTTATCAGATTGTACGAGGAAAATCCCGATCCGCGAAGAGTGCGGCAGATCGTGGAAGTGCTCAGAAATGGGGGAGTAATTATCTATCCCACGGATACGGTTTATGGGATGGGCTGCGACATTACCAACCAAAAAGCCGTGGAGAAAATCTGCCGAATCAAAGGCATCAATCCCAAAAAGCACAATTTTTCGTTTGTGTGCGCAGACCTGAGTAATATCTCTCAATATACTCGAATCATCTCCAAGCCGGTTTTCAAAATGATGAAAAAAGGTCTGCCAGGTCCGTTCACTTTTATTTTAGAGGCTAGTTCGCAGGTCCCTAAGATTCTTCATAGCAATAAAAAAACGGTCGGCATCCGGGTGCCTAATCATGGCATTCCGAGGGCGATTGTGGAAGAGCTAGGTCAACCCATTCTATCCACTTCCATCCGGGATGAGGATGAAATCATCGAATACAGCACCGATCCGGAATTGATTTTCGACAAATACCAAAACCTGGTCGATGTCGTGATCGATGGAGGCTACGGATCCAATATGCCTTCTACTATTTTGGATTGCACGGGAGATGAAGTAGTAGTAGTCCGTGAAGGATTGGGGCAGTTGGAGGAGATTCTTTGAATGATGCTAGAAGCTAGATTTAACTTCGATATTCTTCATTCGGTGTTCAATATTCGAAATTTTTGAATTTCGAACATTGAATAAAGAACATTGACCATTGACCGAAAAACCCTGAACCCCACTTTCCCTTGACTCGCGTAGCCATCGACCTACATTACCTTCCTAGCTTGGAATTTTTCACTGCCATTGATGGTGCAGAGGAGCTTTTGCTTTTCCCCCAAGATCTCTATCAGCGACAGTCATTCCTCAATCGTACCCGCATTCTTTTGGCAAACAAGGTAGAGACATTAAGTATTCCAATTCAGGGAAGGCGGCCTAGAATCCCAATGCGTGAGGTTAAAATCGATTATGGGCAAAAGTGGCAGGCTATTCACCTACGTGGGATTCAAAGCGCCTATGGAAAAGCACCCTTTTTCGAATACTTTTTTCCCTATTTCCAACCAATATTGGAGCGGCAGCATTCAAATCTGTGGGACCTGAATCTTCAACTTCTGACAATCTGTCTCAAATTGCTCCGCCGACCTGTCAAGATCACTGTCTTGGAAAATAAAGAAACCATCGGTGAAATAGTTGATTTAAGAGGCCAAATAGTGCCCAAAGGCGCTTTTTACAATAGAAGTTACTATCAGGCCACCCCATATCCTCAGCTTTTTGGCTTAGACTTTGAACCGAACCTCAGCATATTGGATTTGTTGTTTTGTGTAGGCCCTGAGGCAGAAAAGGTTCTGAAACAATCCCTAAAAAAACCATGAACAATCGTTAAAAGGATTGTGTTTTTAAAACAAATTCGGTAACATACGTACAGATTTATTAGATAATCAGAAAGGAATTAAATGGAAGCAAAATTTTCGAACAGAGTCAAAGAGGTGATCTCTCTCAGCCGCGAAGAAGCCCTTCGTCTGGGACATGATTACATAGGCACAGAGCACCTCTTGCTTGGTATGATCCGAGAGGGAGAAGGTGTAGCTGTTTCCATTCTTAAGAAGCTTGGTATTCCGCTGGATGAACTCCGCAATGCCATTGAAAGAGCGGTAAAAGGTACGGCCAACCACAACGTGAAAAACATGGCCAATATTCCATTGACCAGACAGTCTGAAAAAGTACTGAAGATAACCTATCTCGAGGCCAAAATATTTAAAAGTCAACTGATCGGTACCGAGCATTTGCTTCTATCTATCCTGCGTGATGAGGACAATATCGCAACTCAGATTTTAAATAAGTTTGAAGTAAGCTACGACACCATCAAGGATATGCTTGAAATGCAGTCCGATGCCGGTTCTATGCCAAAAGCGAGGGCTGAAGCAGAAGACGGTGATGACGATGGATCCAAGCTTTTTGGTTCTTCTAATCCTGGCGGCGGTGGTGCTGCTTCCAAGCCGGGCGCAGAAAAATCCAGAACCCCTGTTTTGGATAACTTCGGTCGCGATCTCACCAAAATGGCAGAAGATGACAAGCTTGATCCCATTATTGGACGTGAGAAAGAAATCGAACGCGTCGCTCAGATTTTATCCAGAAGAAAGAAAAACAACCCGATCCTGATCGGTGAACCCGGTGTAGGAAAGACAGCGATTGCTGAAGGTCTTGCACTGAGAATAGTTCAGAAAAAAGTGTCCCGCGTTTTGTTTAACAAGCGTGTGGTGACACTGGATCTAGCTTCTTTGGTCGCAGGTACCAAATACCGAGGTCAGTTTGAAGAGCGAATGAAAGCCGTGATGAACGAGCTTGAGAAATCTCCAAATGTGATCCTTTTCATCGATGAATTGCATACCATCGTCGGTGCCGGCGGAGCTTCAGGTTCCTTGGATGCTTCCAATATGTTTAAACCGGCCCTTGCACGTGGAGAAATCCAATGCATCGGAGCCACCACACTCGATGAATACCGTCAATACATTGAAAAAGACGGTGCGCTAGCCCGTCGTTTCCAGATGGTGATGGTGGATGCTACCTCTCCAGAAGAGACCATCCAGATTTTGAACAACATCAAAGACAAGTACGAGGATCACCACAATGTGGTCTACACTCCTGCAGCCATTGAAGCTTGTGTGAAATTGTCTGACCGATATATTTCTGACCGATTCCTTCCGGATAAAGCTATTGATATCTTGGATGAAGCGGGCGCAAGAGTGCATATCAACAATATACATGTACCTGAGGAAATCCTGAAGCTGGAATCTGAAGTGGAAAATATCAAAGCGGAGAAAAACCGTGTGGTAAAATCCCAGAAATACGAAGAAGCAGCACAGCTAAGAGATAAAGAAAAGAAACTTCTAGAGCAGTTGGAAACTGCCAAAACCAGATGGGAGGATGAAAGTAAATCCAAACGATTTACAGTAGATGAAGATCATGTGGCTGAGGTAATCGCCATGATGACCGGAATCCCTGCCAAGCGAATCGCTCAAAATGAAGGCAACAAGTTGCTCAATATGGGTGAAGAGCTGAAAGGAAAGGTTATCGGTCAGGAAGAAGCGATCAAAAAACTGACTAAAGCCATCCAGCGTACTCGAGTAGGTCTGAAAGATCCTAAAAAGCCAATCGGTTCATTTATATTCTTAGGACCAACAGGCGTAGGTAAGACAGAGCTAGCCAAGACTCTTGCCACATACTTGTTTGACAAAGAAGATTCCTTAATCCGAATCGATATGTCTGAATACATGGAGAAATTCTCTGTATCCAGGTTGGTGGGAGCGCCTCCAGGCTATGTGGGCTATGAAGAAGGCGGTCAGCTGACGGAAAAAGTAAGAAGAAAGCCCTACTCCGTTGTATTGCTTGATGAAATCGAAAAAGCTCACCCGGATGTATTTAACATTCTTCTTCAGGTGCTCGATGATGGAATCCTGACAGACGGATTGGGAAGAAGGGTGGATTTCAGAAATACCATCATCATCATGACGTCCAATATCGGGGTGCGTGACCTCAAAGACTTTGGTGCGGGTATTGGTTTTGCCAATCGTGCCAAGCAGGAAGGAATGGACGACATCATGAAGTCTACCATTCAGTCTGCTTTGAAAAAGGCTTTCAGTCCAGAATTTCTGAATCGTTTGGACGATGTGGTCGTGTTCAACTCACTCACCAAAGAGCATATCTTTAAGATCATCGACATCAGTTTGGGCAAGTTGTTCAGAAGAATCACAGAGCTTGGGTACAAAATTGAATTGACTGAAAAAGCGAAAGACTTCTTGGCAGAAAAGGGTTACGATCAGCAGTACGGAGCACGTCCTCTGAATCGAGCCATCCAGAAATACTTGGAGGATGCCATCGCTGAGGAAATTCTGAAAGGAGACCTGTCTGAAGGTGATGTAATTACAGCGGATTACTCTGGTGAGGGAACTGAGCTTAGCATCACGGTTCAAAAGAAAGAAAAAGCAGATTAAGCTTTAATATTTAAGCCTAGCAAAAGCCTTGGAGCGTAAAACTTCCGAGGCTTTTTCATTTTGAGAAAGTTCTGGGTATTTACTTGCTGAAAAACAATCGGGTGATGAAAATGCCCTTACCATCCTCCGTTCCTGCGTTACTTTCTACTCCGGAAGTCACAAATGTCAATTTCCAACCTTGCATCAACATACTGTTGATTTTGGAGGCAATAACGGCATCATTGGAGGCAATATTTTGAAAATTGATCCCCGCAGCGCTGAAGAAGTTCAGCAATTTGGTTTCTTCCAATTCATTGACTTTGATGTCTTCCCGGTCTATTTCTTTTTGGCTGCTTGTTTTCCCGTCCGTACGTTGAGTCGTAAATAGGCTGGCATCGACTTGGGTCTGACTATCGATGATTCGGCTTCGACCTAGCCCCATGGGTACGATGGATTCCACGATGGTCACCACTTTAAATTCTCCCGGAAAGGAAGCCTGTGAAGTTTCTTGGGCTTGGGCGACAGATGCCACTAAAGCCGCCCAAAAGATCAGTGCAAGTATTTTTTTCATAGCGATGAGATAGATAGAGGTTTTGTTTTATCCAGCTGATACGATCAAGGTTTTATTCATGTTGGGTTTTAAATTCCCTCGAAAAGAACAAATGACTCCAGGTATTGAGGGATTACCGTATTCCAACCCAATTCATTTTTAAGCTTGGATGCCAATGTCTCTGCGCTTTCCTTTTCGCCATGCACTACAAAGGTTAACTTGGGCTTTTCGCAAAATCCTTCTGCCCAATCTATTAATTCCTCTTGGTCTGCATGAGCGGAAAGACCTTCAATAGAATAGATTTTGGCTTTTACAGGGATGTCATGTCCATAGATTTTTAAGGTAGGTTCGCCTTCAAGGAGTCTTCTTCCCCTTGTGCCTTCTGCTTGGTAACCCACCACGATAACTCCATTTTTTTCATGAGGTAAATGGTGAAAGAAGTGATGCAGCACTCGCCCTCCAGTGGCCATGCCACTGGCAGACACGATGATGGCATTTCCCTTATAGTCATTGAGTGACATGGATTGTTCTTGCTTTTGAAAATACCTCAACTGAGGATGCTTGAATGGATGATGCTCTTCTTCGAGCATGGCACTTAATCGGTGGTCTGCATGATAGTCCAGGTATAGTCTAGTGGCGTCAATGGCCATCGGGCTGTCCACAAAAATCGGGACTTTGGGGATCTTTCCTTTTTCCATCAACTGATAGAGATGATACATGAGCAATTGCGTCCTACCAACCGCAAAAGCAGGGATAATGACCATTCCTCCTCGGTCAAAAGTGTCCCGAATAGCTCTGGCGAGGTCTTCTTCAGGTTTTTGAACCGGTGATTTTCTGTCGCCATAAGTGGACTCAATCCATAGAATATCTGCTTTTGGAATTCGGGTAGGTGGGTACAAAATAGGGTCTTTGTATCTCCCCAAATCGCCTGAAAACACCAGTCTTTTGGTTTGATGTTCTCCTTTGATGACAAATTTGACAATGGAAGCACCCAAGATATGCCCTGCATGAAAGAAGGTCACGGTGACAGCAGGATGGATGGAAAAGGGAGTTTCAAATGGCTGTGGGACGAGTAGAGGAAAGACAGATTCAGCATCTTCCATGGTGTAAAGAGGCTGAGGATCTTCGTGTCGAGAGTATCCTTTTTTGCGAGCAAATTCCGCTTCTTCTTCTTGGAGTTTTCCTGAGTCGAGCAGAAGAATTTTGGCAAGATCGGCAGTGGCTTTTGTACAATAGATCGGTCCATTGAAGCCTTGCTTGACCAGTTTGGGAAGGTATCCGATGTGGTCCAGGTGTGCATGAGTCAGTACAATAGCTTCCAGATCCGCCACCGGCATGGGGAATTTATCCCAGTTGAGTTCTCTTAAGGCTTTTGGACCTTGGAAGAGGCCGCAGTCCACCAGAAATTCGAAATCTCCAAGGTCAATCAGGTATTTGGAACCGGTCACTACGCCGGATCCTCCTAAAAATTTGGCTGTAATATTCATGAGGTTTGGGTTTAGAATAGAAGGTACAAAAAAAGAGGCACCGCTAGGCGCCTCTTTTGGAATTTTAGGTGGTGATATTGCTTAATTTTTCATGAAAGGGGCATTCGTGAATTTGGATCGAGTTAGGCTATCTGCTTTGGCTTTGGTGGCCGAATCCAGCTCGGTCTTTTTTTCCTCATAGTCTTCCCAAGATTTTCTGTCGCCTTTTTCCCCTGGACAGGTAAGACAAATCAATCCGGCTTGGTTAAATACCCATACCGCCTCAGGTCGAACATCAGAAGAACGATAGCCATTATCGTAGATGGTGTTTCTCAGGATTTCGAGTAAGGACCTTTCCATGATGAAAGGTCTATCGTAAGGTATTTCCAAGGTGAGATCGATTCGCTGATCACGGAAGCTGTCCAGCGATCTGAGATCGTATCCCTCATCAAAGGTTACGACTGAATCCATTACTGAGTAGTTGTAAGTAAGTTTTTTGGCATTTTCCAAGGCCTCTTGCTTGGATCTCCCTCTAGCAAAGAATTCCTGTTTCAAGGAAATTACCGAGTCTTGTACTCCGATTATTCGAAGGTTGGCTTTATTGAAAAGCTCTTCATCTTCTATATCATTGGCTTTCAAGATCAAGACACCTGAACTCACGGGAAGTGCAGCATTGGTCTCCAGGGTGTTTTCTTCTTTGAACTGGGCGACGATTTTTGGAATCTGGAAACCGGCAATCCCGATACACAGTAACCAAAGTGCCAATGCGACTAATCCAAATCTACCACCCACGAGGTTCTTCTGGGCTAATACACTCAAGCCTAAAAGCAGGATCACAATTCCCGGGATGAAAACCAATCCCAAGGAAGCTACCACTAGCCATACAGGTACTAAGTCAGTGAAAAGCTCAATTGGGAAATTGTCCAAAAATGCTCTGTAATCAGCATCAGTCACACCAAAGTATACTGCCAAGGCAAGTAATGGAGCGATGGTCAAGCATAATCCAAGGAAGAAAATGATCAGGCCAAACACTACCCTGATTACGTGGGCAATAAATCTGCCCAAAGGTCCCAAGGCCGAACCCACGGCATCAATCACTTTGCCCAATATCCGAAAAGGTGCCATTAGGATTTTCTTGGTAGATGACTCCGGTTGGGGAGGGATGGGATTGATGGTTTCTTTTATGGTCGAATCAATGCTATCCAGAGTGATTTCCCCGCCTTTCATCTTGATTCGCTCCGTGATCGAGCTAGCTACAGGAGTGATGATCCAGAGGATCAGGTAGATCAATAAGCCTGAGCCTCCGGCGAAGGTCAAAATCACAAAAGCCAAACGAACATAAAGTGCCTCTACTCCGAAGTAGGCAGACAAGCCGCTCGATACCCCACCGATTACTTTGTCGTCCGGATTTCTGAAGAGCTTTTTGATGTTTTTGTCCTCGACAACTTCGTAGGATACCGGAAGGATAACCCAAAGTACGATGTAGGCGATCAGGGTGAAAAAGCCAAAGCTCAGGCTGAATCTGAAATTGTCAAAGGGGGTGATGTCCAGAAAATCGGGCCTGAAATTGATGTTGCCACTGAATAAAAGCAGAATGGCAATCAATCGTGTCCATAGCGGGTCAATGGAAAAGTAGTGGGCGATTCCTGCGCAGACGCCACCAAGGATTTTCTTAGTCTCCATCCGCATGAGTTTTTTGTAACCGCCTCCATCTTGACTAGGTGGGGTGACATACTTGTAGAAATCATCCTTTTCAGATTCTGCTGTCGGCTCTTCCACTTCTTCATCTACAGCATTGAAATCGGCGATGGTCCCCATTTTCTCAATGAGCTTATCCACGTTTTCTGCGGTGATGACTTGTTTGTTGTTTTTGAGATTGGATAGGAAAATTTCAGCGATCCGGTTTTCGATATCTGAAATGATTTCTTTGCTGTCCTTGTACCCTGAAAAGTGCTTGTTGATGGCATCTAGGTATTTTCTAAGGGTGTCATATCCATCTTCCTCGATGTGGAATAGGATACCGCTGATGTTGATACTTATAGTCTTTTTCATGATGCGTGTGTTGTCTTAGCCGATCAATTCTTGGAAGTGATTTGAAGTGTGGAATTGACGAGGGCATTCCATGTTTCTGAGAGCGTGGCGAGGAATTTTTTACCTTCTTCTGTAATGGAGTAGTATTTTCTGGGAGGACCGGCTTCCGATTCTACCCATCGATAGGCGACCAGTTCGGCAGATTTGAGTCGGTTCAGCAAGGGATACAAGGTGCCTTCGACCACGATCATTTGGGCTTGGGTGAGTTCATCGATCAGGTCTGAGGTGTACACCTCGCCGCGTGAGATGATGTGCAGAATGCAAAACTCCAAGAGTCCTTTTCGCATCTGTATCTGTGTGTTGGCGACATTCATGTGGCTTGTTTTTTAGGTGTTGGAAAAGGGCATGGTGCTTTTCCCTCGTGACCTTAAATGAAAAAGTAATACCAATCTTTACCAAGCTACCTTGTATTGCCTGATTCCTTGCCAAAAAGAGTGTGTATTTTTCTTTTCGAAGTTTGAAATGTGGCTCTATTGAAAATTGAGATACTTTTTGCTTTTGCCAGGCATGAAAAAAAAATCAAACTGCCTAGTTGATGATTCTATTTAACCTGCTTGTTCATGTTCAACTACAGGACACTAAAGTGTCCGATCATGTACAATTTGGAGCAGGTAAATGCATTAAAAAGAGATAATACTGAGGGTATTTTTGAAATTAAATTAATTTGTGGTTGTGAATTCAACGAGCGTGAGATTTTTAGGTGTCCTTCTCCTATTTCTAAGTGGAATTTCGGGTCAGCTGGTCTACTCCCAAAGCCTGACTCCGAAGTACTCCAATGAGTTTTTGAATATTGGAGTAGGCGCAAGGTCTTTGGCCATGGGGGGTGCGCAGGTTTCTTCTGTCAGAGATGTCACGGCAGCCTATTGGAACCCCGCCGCACTCACCTCCATCAGGCATCAGTATGAGTTTTCGTTGATGCATGCCGAGTACTTTGCCGGCATCGCTCAATACGACTATCTTGGATTTACCACACCTTTTGGCAATCAAAATCAAGTGGCTGTATCACTGATCCGATTTGGAGTAGATGATATCCCAGATACCAGATTTCTATACGATGCTAATGGGGCTTTGAATTATGACAATATCCAATTTTTCAATGCAGCGGATTATGCCCTTTTACTCAGTTTTGGGAGAGACATTTCCGACCGCCTCAAATTGGGGGCAAATGCCAAAGTCATTCATCGCAATGTGGGCAAATTTGCCCAGGCCTGGGGATTTGGGTTGGATATCGGAGGAATTTACAGATCCAAGCAACTGACTTTTGGCTTGATGCTGAAAGATATCACCACTACTTACAATGCATGGGCCCATGATGCAGACCAAGTCAGAGCCGTCTATGCGCAAACCAATAACGAAATCCCTATCAACACCGTGGAATTGACTCTCCCAAGAGCGATTGGGAGTATTTCCTATGACAGAAAACTGGGCTCTACCTTTTCTATGGTGGCTGCTTTGGATTTGGAGGCCACTTTTGACGGACCAAGAAATACCCTCATTTCTTCAGAGATGGTCAGCATCGACCCACGAATCGGATTGGAACTGGGATTTAAGAATTTGGCCTACTTACGGGCAGGGGTTCGCAATTTTCAGCAAATCAAGGATTTTCAAGGCAATACCTCGATGGATTTTTTACCAAGTGCAGGGTTGGGGGTGAGCATAACTGAACAAGTTCAGATTGATTACGCCTTATCTGATTTGGGTGACGTTTCCGAGAGTCCTTATTCACATGTTTTCAGTGTAAAGGTGCGATTAGAAAAGTTGGGAGAAGATGTTAGAAAATTTAAAGGATGGCAAGAATGACTAGATTGATTCGGGTGGTTTGCCTGCTTTTGTTTTTTGGAGTAGGGACTCAGGTTCAGGCTCAAGACCCCATTTGGTATGACTATTCGCTGACTTATTATAAAATTCCTACCGCCAAAGACGGTATCTATCGAATTACACCTGCTGTTCTTGCTTCCTCAGGTCTTAATCTGCAAAATCTAGATCCCAGGAATATTCGGGTTTTTCACCGGGGAAAGGAAGTGGCTATCCATATCGAAGGAGAGTCGGATGGAAAAGTGGATGCATCTGATTTCATCGATTTTTATGGAAGACGCAATGATGCGGAATTGGACAAAAAGCTCTATCGAAATTTCGATAAAATCCCGAATCCTTATTTCAATACCTACACAGATACCACTGCCTTTTTTCTGACAGTCACTCCTGGTGTACCCGGTAAGCGGATGTTGGTACGAGGTCCTGCTGCTGTTACTAATCCTTTGGCAACGTCCTTTGAGACAGAGCAGCTTCAAGTCTTGGCTGACCAATATTCCTTAGGCATTGCATACACGTTGGGTTTTCGCAAGTCGGAATATGACCAAGGTCAGGGATGGATGGGAACCGTCATCACCAAAGGTGCACCTCGTGACCTTACTTTTTCAAACTTGGGTGCTTTGCTTTCTTCCGGATCGGCAACTCTGGAAATCGGTTTGGTTGGGAGATCCGAAAACCCTCATGCTGCAGTCATCAGTGCAGGGCCGCTTGCTACCAATCAAAGAGTATTGACGACTTCTTCTTTTCTCAATTTTGATTATCCTCAACTGACACTTCCCCTTCAGATGACCGACTTTAATCCTAACGGGACCTTGGTCGTCCGGGTCAATCCACAAGGAGCTCAGTCAACTGACAATATTTCGATCGCCTATGCCAAGATAAAGTTCAGAAAACCGGTTTCTAATGGCGATTTTGTTTCTCAAGTGATGATTTTTCCGGCGGGAAACCAGCGAGTAGTTATCAATCAGGCTCAGGAGAATTATGTTGCCTATGATGTCAGCGATCTTTTTTCAGCGCAAAAAGTACAAGTCGTCAAATCAGGTACCACGGTGACTTTTCAAGGGGCAGTAACAGGAAAAGAAAGTTCCATTTGGGTTCAGCAGGAAAAAGCAGTCACTTCGGTCCAAAAGCTTACTCCTGTTCGATTCCGAAATTACCTTGCTCAAAAAGCAGATTTCCTGTTGGTGGGAGCCCGTGCTTTGGAAAAACCCACCTCCAAATTTCAAAATCCCCTGAAAAGCTATGCGGAGCATCGAGCATCACCATTGGGCGGGGGGTATGATACGCTTACCGTGAGGATGGAGGAGATTTATGATCAGTATGCCTATGGAGAAAAATCTCCGGTCGCACTTTATGAGTTTTTGAAAGCCTATTGGCCTGTACATAAACCCACCCATTTGCTTTTGGCTGCGAGGTCTTTAGCTGTTTTTTCACAAGGTAGATTGGGCAACGCGACAGTTTATTACCGTAATGCACCCCAGGCATTTGATTTTCAGGATTTGGTGCCCGTGGGAGGCTATCCTTTTTCTGACAACGTCTATGTCTTGGAAATCAACCCTGCCAAGCCAACCATACCGGCCATGGCAGTAGGTCGTATTCCTGCCAAATCTGCACAGCAGTTGGCTGATTACCTTGAAAAGGCCATAGAGAAAGACCAGGTGGGTGTATCTGAACCATGGCAAAAGGAATTGGTGCACCTCAGTGGTGGAGTTTCCGAATTTGAACTGGAGCGCTATTTTAATTTTCTAAATGGATTCAAGACAATTGCAGAAGGTCCGTTTTTAGGTGGAAATGTGAGCACCTATCGTAAGAGGTCCAATTCGGTGATTGAAGCCATAGACATTACGGGTGATTTGAATGAGGGAAGGTCTATGCTGACTTTCTTTGGTCACGGTTCGCCCACCGTAATTGATATCGAAATAGGATTTGCGTCTGATCCTACTTTAGGCTATGCCAATCGGGGAAAATATCCCGTCATGTTATTCAATGGCTGTGACTATGGAAGTGCTTATGGCACTACTTATACTCAGGGCGAAGATTGGGTGATAACTCCTCAAAAAGGAGCATCAAATATCATGGCGAATACCTCTATCGGTGTGGACGTGATCCTTAGACGTTATTCAGAGGCCTTTTACAAATACGCATTTTCTGATAGTACTACTATTCACCAGACTGTTGGGGAGATCAAGAGGAAATCCGAAGAGTTCTTTGTCACAGCATATGGTACTTCTCCTTTGAACTATTCTCACATGGAGCAAATGGTCATGCTGGGAGATCCTGCGGCCAGAATTTTCCCTGCTAATAAGCCGGATTACTCAGTCAAACTGGAAGAAGTCAAACTTGAAACCTTTGACGGTTCACCTATTTCAGCGATTTCCGACAGTCTCAAGCTCAGCTTTGTCCTGAGAAATATCGGGATCACCGATACCGATTCGATCAGATATAGGGTGGAGCGCAAACTCCTCGATGGAACCATCTTGACCTATGATCCGATCAAAATACCTTCTGTTTCAAGACTGGATACCTTGGTTTTTTCAGTCCCTAATTTTCAGGTGGAAGCAGCAGGGGAAAATGTGTTCACCATCCTGATCAATGATGATCGAAAGGTCTCAGAAATGACTTTTGCCAATAATTCAGTAGCATTTACAGCCTTCATTCCATTGAGTGGGACTGTCAATTTATACCCAGTGGATTTTGGGATAGTCAAAGAAAAGGAACTCAAACTTCTCACTCAGATACCCGGCCGAGTGGGAGATAATCGAACTATTATTATCCAATTGGATACAACAGCTCAATTCAATTCTGTCTTTAGAAAAGAACTGAGAGCTACCACAACTGGGGTAGTGGAATGGCCTGTGACACTTTTAACAGGTGCGGATTCCACAACCTATTTTTGGAGGACTAAATACCAAGATCCCCTTCCAGGTGAATCCGATGCATGGACGGTTTCCAGTTTTTCTTATATCCCCAATACCGGCAATGGTTGGACTCAGCGGGTGGAAGCCCAACTGAAACAAACCCAAATGGAAAACCTGGAATTGGATAAAGGTTGGAAGTTTGTAAGGCAAAAAGCAGGAATAGAAGTGTTTACGGTAGGTACTGGTGTAGATTCACTGACCTTTAGGAATACACAGTTTTACCTCAATCAGGTCCCTCAGATCATTGACAATGTCAACAATGCCAATAGCCGACTTTGTCCAAATGGATCCCTTGGACTGGTAGCCATAGACCAAAAAACCTTGCTACCCTACTTGGCGATTCCCGTACCCGGATTTGATATTCTGGACTCAAGAGCCTGTGGCAGAGTGCCTCAGTTGATCCAAAGTATCCAAAATGCTTGGATCACTACACCTGGTAACACGACTTTGCAGGATTACGTCAGGGGAGTGAAAGATGGGGATTATGTGATTATTTTCTCTGTAGGCAATGTCACTTTTGATGCTTGGCCTGATCGAGCTTATCAGAGTCTGAGAGCGTTTGGTGCCAATGAGGCCACCCTCAGAGCTTTGCAGTCAGGAGATCCTTATATTCTTTATGGGAGAAAAGGAATGCGTGCAGGGGAAGCTATAGAGATCGTTGGGAATCCGAATTTTCAAGTGCCTGCTAGACAGCAAACATTGAGCTTTGAGACTGAATTGGATGGTTATTTAACCAATGGAGTAATCCTTACTCCTAGGATTGGGCCTGCTTCCTCTTGGGAGCGGTTTTTCAGAAATGTAAATAACAGAACTTGGATCAACGAAGAAGAATACACCAATTTTGATGTAATCGGGGTGACCGAGGATGGGGAAGAAAATATCCTGGTTTCCAATAGAACAGAAAGTCAATTGGATCTTTCCTTTATCAATCCTTCGCAGTATCCCTTTCTGAGATTGAGATATACCATGGATGATCCCAACGCCACAGCACCGGCTCAATTGGATAAGTGGCAGGTGAATTTCACCGGAGTACCCGAAGGGGTCTTGATCCAGAAAAAACCGGCCGAAAGGCTAAGGCTTAGAGAAGGTCAGTCAGCCCGACTCGAATTTGCATTCAGAAATGCCTCGATCTATGATTTTACCGATTCGATTCGGGTGGATTTCAAACTCCTGCACTTACCAACACGAAAAACCGAGAATCTGAGTAAAAAAATAGCACCGGTAAAGGCTGGAGCTCAAGTGGATTTTTCTCTTGACTTCAATACCATTGGTAAAGCTGGTGAGACCTCGTTGGAGGTATTTGCCAATCCGAGAATTCTCCAAGAACAATCCTTTAGAAACAATCTCATTGACCTGGGAGTAGTGTTTGACGTGGAGCAAGACAACTCAAGTTCCTTGCTGGATGTCAATTTTGATGGGGTGTACATTTTGGACGGAGACTTGGTCTCACCTACGGTCATGATCACTGCCCAGTTGATTAATGATCAGACCCTGTTGTACAAAAAGGATACCGTAGGAATGGAGCTTTTCCTACGTCAAAATTGTGATGGCTGCCAGTTCAAAAAAATCAATTTCTCTAATCCAAATCTGACTTGGTCACCTGCCTCTCAAGAATCTAATTTTAGAGTTTCTTTTGTGCCTGGCCCGCTGGAGGATGGTGTTTATACCTTGAGAATCACCAATGAGGATTCTCCACAGCCATACGAAATCAGTTTTGAGGTGGTCAATGAATCTCAGATCACCAACTTTTATCCTTATCCCAATCCATTCAGTACTTCAGTGAGATTTGTCTTTACACTGACAGGATCAGAGGTGCCAGATGAGATCAAGATTCAGATTATGACCGTGACTGGAAGGGTGGTCCGCGAAATTCTTCAATCCGAGTTGGGCCCTATAAGGATCGGAAATAACCTTACGGAGTATGCTTGGGATGGTAGAGATGAGTTTGGAGATCAACTGGCCAACGGGGTGTATATGTACCGCGTGCTAGTGAGGAAAAATGGTCAATTCATGGAGCACCGACCCACTGCCGGAGACAAGGGCTTTACCAAAGGATATGGCAAAATGTACCTCTTGCGCTAAGCTTTTCCTTTCTTCCAACTCTGATACAGTCCAACTCCACTAATCAAGAGCAGGAAAATCAGAATTCCCCACTGGTAAGGATGGTTAAGAGCCTGCTTGGCTCCTAAAAATGAATTAGCAATCATGCCTGTAGCGAAGGCGATGAAGGTCCGTGGAAGCATCCCAGGCACACCAAATAGTAAGACTTTTCGTAGCGAAATCCCCATACTTGCAAATAGGAAATTTGAAATAGCAAAAGGGATTACCGGGCTGATCCGAATAAAAAAAATCAGTCCCTCAGGACGCTCCATTCGGGATTCGATCTGTGTTTTAATTCTGGGGTTTTTGGCGAAAAGAAGTGGTAAAAAATCAGTATTTAGTCCTTTTCCAATCCTATAACCCAAGATATTCGCAAGAATGTAACCAAGCAGTAAATCGGGAAATCCCAGCCAGCCCCAGAAAAATCCACAAGCTAAGGCGGTCAGCGTGGTGGGAAGTAGGGCTAATCCCAAAATCAGGGAAAGACTTAGCGTAAGCAGAAAATGATCTGCGATACTTTGTACATGAATTTTTTCTACCCAAAAATAGGTTGACGCAAATACTAAGGAACCTAAAAGTGGAACCAAACTCACCCAAATCCAACCCAAAACAGCATTGGGGTGGGACCTGAAGTACTCGACTAAAACCTTGAAAATACTAGCCTTTTTTGTCATCTTTGGGTGCTTTTGAAAGCAAAGCAAGAGCAAGTTTAGCATCTAGGATTGGATTTTCACCCTTCGACAAAAGACTAGCTGCAGATAAATACATCGCCACGATAAGATAACCAACTTGAACATGAAATTTGGTACCAAAGCCATTCATGCAGGAGTGAGCCCTGACCCATCCACAGGTGCTATTATGACTCCGATTTTCCAGACTTCCACCTATGTGCAAAAATCTCCTGGAGATCACATGGGATATGAGTACAGCCGAACCCACAACCCTACCCGAACGGCGCTTCAAAACAGCATTGCAGCTCTGGAAAACGGAAAACACGGCATCTGCTTTTCTTCAGGCCTGGGTGCCATCGATGCAGTGGTAAAACTGTTTAATCCCGGCGATGAAATCATTTCTACCAACGACCTGTATGGAGGGACTTACCGACTGTTTACCAAAGTTTTTGAGCGGTATGGGATCAAGTTTCACTTCGTGCCGATGAATGAGCCGGAGAAGCTTTCTCAGTATGTCAACGAGCGCACCAAGATGGTTTGGGTAGAAACGCCCACCAACCCGATGATGAACATTATCGATCTAAAGGCGATGGCAGCTTTTTCCAAAAAGCATGGAATCCTTCTGGCAGTCGACAATACCTTTGCCTCTCCCTATCTTCAGAATCCCTTGGATTTTGGGGCTGATATCGTCATGCACTCCGTGACCAAGTATCTAGGAGGTCATTCGGATGTGGTCATGGGAGCCTTGGTTGTGAATGATGATGAATTGGCTTCTCGATTGGTTTTTCTTCAAAATGCCTGTGGTGCTACTCCGGGTCCTCAAGATTGCTTTTTGGTGCTAAGAGGCATCAAGACACTTCATCTAAGAATGGAACGTCACAGCCAAAACGGTAAAACGATCGCCGCTTACCTCAAAAATCACCCAAAAGTAGCTAAAGTTTATTGGCCGGGTTTTGAAGATCACCCTAATCATGAGATTGCAAAGAAGCAAATGAAGGATTATGGAGGTATGATTTCATTCACCCTAGTCGGAAACAAATTGGAGGATGCCAAAAAAGTAATGGAAAATCTCGAGCTATTCGCCCTTGCAGAATCCCTTGGAGGGGTAGAGTCGCTCTGCGGACATCCTGCTACCATGACGCACGCTTCTATTCCAAAAGAGGAACGAGAAAAAGTAGGTTTGGTAGACTCTCTGATCCGACTGAGTGTCGGTGTGGAGGATGCCGAAGACCTCAAAAATGACATTGCACAGGCTCTGGCAAAAATATAAAAGCAAAGCCCTTCCGAAACGGAGGGCTTTTTTGATGCATTGTATTTGGGTGAGGTTGCCGAAAACTAGGAAATCACTTTTCTCACTAATTCAAAGGCCTGTTTTTCGATCTCGGCAGAAAGGTTCTTTTTCTCTTCCTTGAGTTCTTTAATCCAGTCTAGGTACTTTTTGGATACATCTTCTTTTTCAGAAAGAAAATGGGTCATGGTCTGAAAAGTCAGGTGATTGGCGTACCAAGGCTTAAGCCCATTTTTTACTGATTGAAGCTCTTGGTGGATTTGAGGGATAAAAATCGAATTGAAACCCAAATGAAGGAGGATGTTTTCCAACATGATGACCTTACGGAAACTTTCAAATAAGTCTCTGAAGCTCTGGGTACTCATGGGACTTTTGACATCATTGGTAGCTAATTCCAGTTCTTCCTGAACTAACTGATGGATTGCTGTGCTGATGGTAAGTGGCTTGATCCCTTTGCTGGCTTGATGGGATCGGTCCAATAGTTCCTCCCAAGTTTTTAGCGAACTGCCTACCACCAAGTCAAACGTTTCCTTTTGCATAATCCGCTTTTGGGACGAGAGGTAGCTGCGGAAACTTTCAAATTTTTGCCCCGAGGCACTTTCTTTAGCTTTAAGATTTTTTTCGACCAGCTTGAGATGCTGGATTTTCTTGAGTGACTTTTTGAGTTTTTGAAGAGGAGAAAATAGCATTTGACTTAGCGTTTTATCCTCGAAGTGGATCTTAGTCAGGAGCTCGGTGTAGAGTTCCAAAAACTCCATGTGGCCCAGCAATTGAATGGCTTTTTTGGACTTGATTTCTTTTCCCAAATCCAGGAAAAGAGTTTTTGCCTCTTGGTGTTGCTGTAAGAAAATCTGAAAGACAGGGGAAGTCTTGACCTGCATAGTTTAGGAAATTCTCACCAGTGTGGCACCGTATCCCCACTGGTCCTTCTGGGTGTCCTGAAAGTACTTAATATTTCCTAATTGGCTCAATCGCTTGTGTATTTCTTTTCTCAAAACCCCATTTCCCAGTCCATGGATGAAGGTGATTTCGTCCATTCCCGAAAGAATCGCCTGATTGAGATTTTTCTCAAAAGCTTCCAGCTGAATTCTCATTTTTTCAGAATTACTGAGTTTATCGGATTGTGGATGAAGTACTTCGATGTGAAGGTCAATGGAGCGAGCGGGTTTTTGGGGTTTGGGGGCTTCGGGTGCAGGTTGGATTTGACTCAGTTCTGCATTGAGACTTCGGATGTCCAGATCTTTGGTCGTCCGCTCCATGGCAAAGAGGTAGACATTTTTACCCAAAATCGGCGCTTTGCTCAGGTGTTTGAAAAATTGGGTCGGTTTCATCTTCAGCTGTCGCTCAAAGGCAGGGATGGCCCTTTCCAGCCTGTTTTGGATGGGGATAAAGCGAAGCAAAAAGGCCGGCCAATCATCGATTTCCTTCATCAGCCGATCGTCTATTTTTTTATGCTCTCCACCGTTGAGTGCACCTGCAAATAGTGTTCGGTGATTATTCCCAAATACCTCCGACGCATGTACCAGGTAGGGTTGATGGCTGTCATTGATCAGGTAAAGACTCAGATTCTGATCATTGATTGGGAGAAAAGCCAAGTAGAGACCTTGATCTTTTGGAGCAGAGATAGGGAGCGGGGCTTCGGATTCTTTCGCCGTGGCAGGTACATCACCAAAGTAGCTTTTCTCAGCCTCAGCAATGATGACCACTTCTGACTTGATCGCAGGGATGATGAATCCATCTTCGATTTCTACTTCTATTCGTCCTCCGGAAGATACTTTTCTGACGATACCTTCCTCTTTGCCATGCAGTAATCTTACTCTATCTCCGATATTCATTGTTCCAAAGCTTTTTTGTAGGTGTCTATTGCCCTTGTGCGGGCAAATTTATGATCTACAATCGGCTTTGGGTAAGAATTTGTTCCTAATTCAGGAATCCAATTTTTAATATACTTCAGGTCCTTGTCAAATTTCTCAGTTTGGGAGTCAGGATTAAATACACGGAAGTAGGGTTGGGCATCGGTTCCTGTGCCAGCAGCCCATTGCCAGCCCCCATTGTTGGATGCCAGCTCAAAGTCTAAAAGCTTCTTGGCAAAATAGGCTTCACCCCATCTCCAGTCGATGAGTAGGTGCTTGGTGAGAAAAGAGGCCACAACCATCCTTACGCGATTGTGCATAAAGCCTGTCGTGTTCAGCTCTCTCATGCCTGCATCCACGATTGGGAAGCCTGTTTTGCCTTCGCACCAAGCTTTAAATTCCTGTTCATTATTTCTCCAAGGAATATGATCATAGGCGGGTTTGAAGGCCTTTTCTACCACCTGGGGATTATAGGCCAGGATCATCATGTAAAATTCCCTCCAGATCAGCTCATTGAGATAGGTCTCATTGAGTTGGGAGGCGATCAGGGCCAGTTTTCTCACCGAAATCGTCCCAAATCTGAGATGGATACCCAGTCGGGTGGTTCCTTTTTTCGCGGGGAAATTTCGGTTTTCATCGTAATGTCTGATGATATCCTGATCTGCGATTGCTGATGGGATTTCAATTGGAGATGGTAAAAAACCCATTTCTGACAAGGAAATCTCAGGAAGCGGAGAGGACTTGGCTAAGTTTTTCCAGTTGGGTTCGGAGAGGGGTTGGGTTTTGGTCTTCTTGAATTTATCCAGCCAGTTTTTGCTGAAAGGAGTGAATACTTTGTAAAACTCCCCTGAACCGTTCAGGATTTCTCCCGGCTCAAAAATCACCTGATCTTTGAAGGTGAGGAAGGGGATGTTTTTTTCCTTTAATAGGGCTTCGATCCCTCCGTCTCTTTTCTTCGCGTAGGGTTCATAGTCTCGGTTGGTGTACACAGCTTGGATGTCATATTCCCCGAGAAGCTCGGGGTACACTTCTTCCGGTTTGCCGTATTTGATCAGCATAGAGCCTCCTTTTTGTTCGAAAAAAGACTTGAGTTCGCCGACCTTTTGGAGGATAAACTGAACCCGTGCGTCGGATTTGTCCTCAAGTAAGTCAAGGATGTTTTTGTCAAAAATAAAAAGAGGCAGTACCTCAGGTTCCTGCTGCAAGGCGTAAAAGAGGGCGGTATTGTCGTCTGTTCTGAGGTCTCTGCGAAACCAGCACAGGGTGATCTTCTTCATGGTGGTTCTTTTTTGAAGAAAGTCAGGAAAGGACAAAATGTTTTACCAATCTTCCTTGGCAGGTACTTTTTCTACCCGAAGACTATCATTTTCAGGCTCTCGTCTAGGGAAATTTTCCGGAGTGATCGGTGTCCAATTTTCTTCGCCTCCATATTCATTTCTCAAAAAGTCATCGGAATCCTGCACAGAAAGACGGCTGACACGCCTTCTTGCAATCTTCGCAAAAAGCTCACTAAAGGAGTTGAACGAAACGTTTTGGGTAACTGAGGCTCCGTAAGACAGGACGTTTTGGGTCAAAGAAAGTGAGGTGAAGGTATTGAAGTTGTTTCGGTTAAAAATCCTCAGACGATATACCCCATCCTCGGTGATCATGTATTCAGCCTGCCAGTCTCCGATGATGGAGGCCGCACTGGCATTGCCCCGATTGTCTGTAAATCCTCCGTCTCTTGATACTCGCAATCGACCATCGAGGAACGTATAGGCCACACTCAGCTGGAAGTTTTCCAATGCATTTTGATCCAAGGTGGCCAAGTCAATGTTTACCTCGAGATTTTTGTCCACTTGCCCCAAGGCAGTATTTAATTGAGAAGAAAGCAGGTTACTTACACTGGAGGAAAGCGAAGAAACACCGGTAAACTGTCCTTCAGGTGAAAAATTACGCGTCATGATGACTGAAAACACCTGACGGTTCATTTCCTGTTCGTCGGCTGCCACCCTGTTTTGGAAGGCTGAAATGGTCGTTTGCACATCACCGGAAGAAGGGAACTCAGAAAAGTCAAACCCAAATTTGAAGGTAGGAGACAGCAATTCTCCCTGCAGGTCCATCACTACTTTGACTGGGAAGCGCCGTCTCATCTGACTGTTTTCCTGGGCGGGATTGTTGGTGTTGATGAGAGGTTGGAGGGAAAGGCTTTCTTCATAGAAGGCTTTCAGGTTCATTACACCGGTGTATGGATCACCAAACCAAGTAATACGACCTCCGGGTTGTACCTCAAATTTTTTCTTCACGACATTATATAGGGAGAAATTGTACAATCCTTCCACGATTTCGTAATTGCCGGCTAGCGAAAAGTTGCCTTGGGTGTCTATGTTCATATTCAAGACTCCTCTGCCTCTACCTTGGATACTTTCTCCTGTTTTTGGATCAATGATGATTTCGGCAAAGGCGTCCGGAGTCACGTCGATTATGAAATTCAAGCGGATGTTTTCAATCTCCAATCGGTTTACCTCTTCCGCGAGTGCTTTGATTCTGACGGTATCTTGTACGTTGATGATTTGGATAAAATCCTCCTGATATTGCTCGTTGGAACTGGTCAATGGAATCGAAATTCGGGTATTTGCCTGAGTGGTTGCTCTGGCGATTACATCCAGGTTGCTGGTACTTCCTCGTATGCCTAAGGTCCCACTGGCAAAGGCAGTCCCGTAAAACAATTCGTTGTCTCTAGCACTGGTGTTGAGCACTTGAAAATTGCTTAATCTCGAGTTGATGTCCAAGAAGATGTTTTCAAATCCTTGATGATTCAACCCACCTGTAAATGTGGCTCTATTTCCATTGATATCTCTGAAAATCAGGTCTTGGAAGCTGATTTGGGTCGGTCGGAAAAGTATGCTTCCATCGATCTGATAGGAAGTGTTGAGGTAATTAATGCGGAGTTTTCCTTGATCGATTCGTCCACTTCCGAGAAGTTCTGGCACTTCTACAGTACCTCGGAGTTGCAGATTTCCGCTAACTGTACCTCCCAGATTTGTGATGTATTTCGACAGGAAAGGCTCAAAAATCACCAGGTTGGCTTGGGTCATTTGGGCATCCATATCCAAGTTTTGATACGCAAGACCAAGGGTGCCCTCGATGTCTATTTTTTTCTGGCCGTTGAAATAGTTTTCTACTTTCAAGATTAGGTCTTCAGCTCCTAAAGTTGTGGAAGCATCGATTTCTCCAATTGGGAAATCGTTGATTTCTAGTCCTTCAATATGTAGCGTCCCATCCAGTTCGGCTTGGTTGATCAAGTTGCTGAGTCGAAAGCTGCCATCGGCTTTTCCTGCAAAATCCAAAGAAGTAATCGTATTGAGCAGGTCCAATTCTACCTGTTTGATGATGATGTCTAGATTTTCTTCTGGATTGGGACTGATCTTACCTTGCAACCCTAGTTCCTGCTCCTCATTGGATACAATCAGCTTGTCAATGGTGACCTCTCCTTGAGAGAGCGATACCAGATTTTCAGGGTCAAACTGCCACTCTCGATTGAGTACTCGTAGTAGCGATGGCTTGAATTTCAAAAATGTGCCTGCAGTGGAAAATTTCGTTTCGGCTTCGATTCGCGCCTTGCTCTGGGTCGAATCCTGATCCAAACTGATTAATAAATCCAAGTTGGTTTGGTCCCAAATAGCTTCTAAGCCAAGGTTTTTAAATCGTAAGTTTTTGCCAACCTTCTGTTCCTTGGAATAGACGTAGAAAGACGCAAGAATGTCTTTTGAGTTTAGGAGTTTGGAGGTGTTGAAGTCAATGTTGGTCCCATAGGCCTGATTTCCCTGATAGTTGATCGAGTCGATGGAGGTGAAAAAGTTGAATACGGTATTTTCTTTTGTTTGATAAAAGGCACCTTCCAAAATTGTGTTTTTGGAAATACTAAGGTCTGGCTGAAACAGCTGGATCAGTGGATTGATGTCATTCATCCGAATGTTGAGATCCAAACTGTAGGTTTCAGAGAAGTTTTCTTCGAGATCTGCCTGAGGCTGTTCCTCATTCAGCAAAATGGCGAGGTATTGCCTTCCAAGAATATCCAAATCTTTGGCCATTTGCTCGAGATTAAACTGGCCAGATGCTGCGACTACCAAATAATCCGAATTGAGGGACAATGTCCGTGTACCTCCGGCAAAAAGCGATTGAAAAAAGAAGTCTCCCACTTCCAGTTCTCTCCCTTCGTAACCAGCCTTGATGTTGTTAAACCTTGCAATTCCCTCCAGCTTATCCAGCGTGATTCCTTTAGTATCAATGTCCAAATCCCCACTCAAAAAGGTCTCTTTATCCATCAAATTGATTCGATCCAAAAACATCGTATCTAATTCAACATTCAGTCTGACTGAATCGATGGATTCATTCAGATTAAGGTAGCCTTTTACTCGTGCTTTTAGGTTGGGGTCATTAATGGCAAGGTTTCCGCGAAATAGGTTGAGGCCATAAGTAGCATCGGTGGTGATGTTGGTGAAATTGTACTGATTGATACCCAGCTGACTGATTTTGGCATTGAGATCGACCAAGGCAGTGGCGACCGAAGAGCCTTTGATGTTTACATTTCCTTCCAATGATACTTTTTGAAGGAGTTCTTTGTCCTCAGTCAAAATTCCCAAATCCAGATTTTGGACCTTTAGTCGGGATACGATGGAAGGCACACCTTTTACCAGATCATAATTTACTCTGCCACTGAAGTTTCCGATGTTGGTTCGGAAATCCCCCGTAGTAGTGAATCGGTTGAGCACCCCGGCGAAATCCGCATCCAACCTGATGGTGTTGAATTTTTTGATCTCTTTTTGGATTTCGGGACTTAAGTATGGTGCTAGATCCCCTGCGAAGATGACTGAGTTTTTGAGGGATAGGTTGAGATAGGTGTTGTCTATATCTGGCAGACCATCCACCAGAAAAGAACCAAAAAGAGCGGTTTTTTCTCCTATTCGTACCAAAAACTCCTCTGAAGAAAGCTCAGAAACAGGCCCTGCCACTTCACCACTGAGATATATTTCAGTTTCAATCTCAGGGAGCATTGGGGCAAAAATTCTTAGATCAGCGAGATGGATTTTTGTTTCCTCCATGCGGGCGGTCAGTTTTACCTGATGGAGAAAATCTGAATATCCTTTAGGGCCGGTAATATCCATCCGGAGATAGTTCTTAATCTGGCTTTTGTCGGTTTTCAGATTGAGGTTTGCCAATTCCAAATACTTGGGATCATAGGTCAGATTAGTTTTCAGATCTTGGATTTTTAGCCCTGAATTTCCTTCAATTCCTGAAAGCAACTTGATGTCCAAGCCAAGCTTACTTCCCACAAAACTGAATTTATCCGCATTGGCAGTCACTTCTTTAAACTCTAGCCGAGTGTAGTCAAATCCCTCCGTGATGGGATCGGTTCGGAGATCCAGCAAAGCAAATTCCGACTGACGCAATTCGATGGAAGAAATGAAAAAACGGGTTGCGGAAGTACTCTGTTTGGTCGACCCAAATACCTGTGTGAGTTCTTTTACCCATCGGTTGATATTTATGAGCGAATCTCCCGAATGAGTGATGAGATTTAATTCGGCTTTTTCCAACCTCACGGCATCTATGGTGGGATCTCCCGGAGGAATCAAGGAAAGAAGCGCAAAATCTGCGTAGGCCTTTTCTGCCCCGATCATTAGGCTGTCCCGATGATCATAGATTTGGAGATTTTCTAGCGTGAGTGCATCCCACCAAGAAATGCGAATATTTCCAATCTCGGTACGGAAGCTCGTGCGGTCATTGAGATATCCCGTTACTTTGTCTACGGCCCAATTTTGAATCGAATTTACTTGAAGGGCTAGACCCAGTCCAATCAAAAGAAGCAGGGTAGAAAATACTACCCAGAGAATCACTCGGAAAGCTTTGTGCAAAAAATCCCTAACTTTCGGCTTCTTTTCCAATGGGTACCAACGATATTTCTATACTAGCAATTGAGTCCTCGTGTGACGAGACTTCTGCCTCCATTATAGTAAATGGCAAAGTACTCAATAATATTGTGGCCACACAATCAGTCCACGAAAAATATGGGGGAGTAGTACCCGAATTGGCCTCTCGTGCCCATCAGGAAAACTTGATCCCTGTCATCCAAGAAGCGATTTCTACTTCTGGAATCTCCAAAGAGCAGCTTTCTGCGGTTGCCTTTACCCGGGGACCGGGTTTGATGGGGTCCCTACTGGTCGGGGTGAGTTTTGCCAAGGCATTTGCCAGAGCATTGAATATCCCGCTGATTGACATCAACCACATGCAAGCTCATGTGTTGGCACATTTTATCGAAGATCCTAAGCCTAGCTTCCCATTCATTTGTCTCACAGTCAGTGGGGGGCATACACAACTCGTTTTGGTGAAGGATCACTTGGATATGGAAGTCATCGGTGAGACACAGGATGATGCCGTAGGAGAGGCTTTCGACAAAACCGCCAAATTGCTCGGGTTACCGTATCCCGGTGGGCCTTTGGTTGATAAATACGCCAAAGAGGGTAATCCCAAAGCTTTCACATTTCCGATAACTCGAATGCCGGGCCTGAATTATTCATTCTCAGGGATCAAAACTGCCGTGCTGTATTACCTCCGTGACCGGCTTCAGGAAAATCCGAATTTTATCGAGCAAAATTTACCTGACCTTTGCGCCAGTATCCAATATACCTTGATAGAGATGCTCCTTATCAAGCTCAAGGAGGCTGTAAAGCAATATGGAGTCAAGGAAATTGCCATCGCAGGAGGCGTCTCTGCCAACTCGGGATTGAGAGCAGCCCTGACGGAGCTTTCCCACCGAAAAGGCTGGAACCTCTACATCCCTAAATTCGAATACTGCACTGACAATGCCGCCATGATTGCCATGGCTGCCCACTACAAGTACCTCAAAGGAGAATTCGTCGGAATGGACGTAACTCCCTTGGCCAAAATGAAACTCTGAATATGTCCACCAAGTCCAACCGTTTCGAAAAGGTCGTCAACATCAAAAATAAGAAGGCAAGCTTCGAGTTTGAATTCATCGACACCTATGTGGCTGGTCTGATGCTCAAGGGTACCGAGATCAAGTCGATCCGGGAGGCGAAAGTGTCCTTGACAGAGGCGTATTGCGTATTTTATGAAGGCGAACTTTTTATCCGTCAGATGCACATCTCTCCTTACAGCATGGCGGCTAGCTATAACCATGAGGCGGTGAGAGACAGAAAGTTGCTGCTCAACAAGAAAGAGTTGGAAAAGCTCCAAACTAAGTCCCAGGAAAAGGGTCTTGCAATCATTCCGGTTCGTATATTTATCAATGACCGAGGCAAAGCCAAAATGGAAATTGCCCTGGCTCGAGGAAAGAAAATCCACGATAAACGACAGGACCTAAAGGAAAAAGATGCAAAAAGGGAGCTCCAGCGAATGGCCTTTGATTGATGCTTACGGGATTTGCAGGCAGACTATGCTGCCTGTCTACCATCATCCCACTTTTGATTCTGCCCTAGTCACCCAACTCCTTTTTGGCGAATGCTATCAGATCAACGGGCTCACTTCTGATCGGCAGTGGTTCAGGGTTTATCATGAAGATACCGGTATCGGTGGCTGGGTTTGGGCCAAACTGATCAAGGAAATCACCGGCGATGAATACCAGAAATTTCTCAATCAGGACTTTCAGATTGTCACGAGCCCAATCGCGGCCATCGAATACCTCGGTGCCAGCCTTTACCTACTTCCCGGAAGCCGACTCCATTTTTCCGAACTCGAACTTTTCAATTGGCAGGATCATATCGGTTTTACGGGGACTTTTCGACCCCATGCTTCCAAAGCTTCAAGAGAGGAAATCGCAGAAATCGCCCTCCGTTACCTCCATGCTCCTTTTCAGGCTGGCGGTCGCAGCATTTTTGGTTTGGATGAGGCACATGCATTTCCACTGATTTTTTTGATTGGAGGATATTCATGGATTTCGGGAAAGGTTCCCGGGAAAAGCGTCTCTCCCGAAGAAGTGGAGCCGGGTGATTTGTTTGTTTTCAGAGATCTGGAAAGGCAGAAAACACACTACGGACTTTACCTTGGCGCAGAGCAGATTCTCTGGATGGACCACCGGATGAAGATTTCTGACGTAGATGAGTGGGAGGATTTTTTGAGAAACAATTCCAGCGAACAGGTCGTTTTGGATTCGCGATCGATCATCAGTTAGGAGTATGGAAAAAAGGGTGTTGGTGTTAAACTTGGATCATTCGCCGGTCGCTGTGGTGCCGGTCCAGAAGGCTATCGTCCTCGTCCTTTTGGAAAAAGCCAATGTGCTCTCCACCTATGAAACACTGGAGATCCGTACCGTTTCCCGCAGCTTTCAATACCCTGCTGTCATCCGACTTGCCCATTACAAAAACATTCCCTTCAAAGGCGTTTTGCTCAATCGTGCCAACCTTTTCCGGAGAGACAAAGGAGAGTGCCAATACTGCGGCAGCAAACGTCACCTGACCATTGACCACGTGGTGCCTCGCTCCAAAGGTGGCAAAACCTCTTGGACTAATCTCGTCACTGCCTGCAACCGCTGCAATGTGAGCAAAGGAGACAAAACTCCCGAGCAAGCCGGCATGGTTCTCCGCACTGAGCCATTCAAACCCTCCCTTTCCTATTTCCTCTCCGAATATGCCGAGCGACAAGCGGAAGAATGGCTTCCTTTTTTGGAGAGTAGGGTGGTTAGCGGATAATAATCTGAGTTTTTAGATCAATCCTTTTTCCAAATTAAAGCCAACCCAAACCCTACTAAAAACACCACCGCCGTACCCATCACAATCGTCATGTTGGTATGTAGCGGATTGGCGAGGGAAGGATCCATGCCGTTTTTGGCCAAGATGACAGATAGACTCATCCAAGCGATGACTAAAACACCCAAGATGACTCCAAGTACTGCTTGAGGTTTTTGGGCTTTGGACAGCAAACCCAAGAGGAAAAGTCCCAATATCCCACCGCTGAAGATCGAAGAGAGTGCCCACCAAGCATCCAAGGCACTGGTCACCCCATTGAAGGCCAAGCCTACCAGAATACTGGCCAAGCCCATCCCTAGGGAAGAAAGCCGAAGTACGCGAAGGGAAAGTTTTTCGGAAGAATTGGGATGGATATACTTTTTGAAATGATCGGAAAGAATCACTGTTGCCGAACTGTTGATACTGGTGGAGACCGTACTCATGCCTGCTGCAAAGATGGAAGCGATCAGTAGGCCTGTCACTCCTGCCGGCAATTGGTTGACAATGAAATGAGGAAAGACTTTGTCAGGTGCGATGCCATCGGGTAGCAGGGTAGGCTGAGCTTGGTAATAGGCAAAAAGGGCCGTGCCGATAAAGAAAAAAACAAAGGAAACGGGTAAATAAAGCAAGCTTCCCAGCCAGGTGGATTTTTTGGCTTCTGCCTCGGTGCGTGCAGTCAGGTAGCGCTG
>JAGXQZ010000042.1 GCA_018336015.1 Algoriphagus sp.
AACCCATGGTAAAAATAATTGTGTTTGATCGCCAAGCGCTGGTGTAGGGTCATGATTTGGAAAAATCAGCCTGATACCAGCGCAGTGGAACGGGAAAGACCGTGTTTTTTTTATCACATAGAAAAGAACATAGACACCTAGCTATACAATTGTCAATTTTCAATTTTCAAATTCAATTAACAATTTTCAAGGAAGGCCTACTTGGCCAAATATCCTGCTATTTTGATATGACCCTAAAGGGGCAGGAGAACTGTTGCTGACTTGCGCCACCTGATTAAAGACCCCAAAGGGGTCAAACTGTAAATAGCCCCGGGTGAAACCCGGGGTTAAAGAAGCAAGCGTTGATTAAGCGCTGGTGTAGGGTCATGATTTGGAAAAATCAGCCTGATACCAGCGCAGTGGAACGGGAAAGACCGTGTTTTATTTATCACATAGAAAAGAACATAGACACATAGCCGCACATAGTTTTTTAAAATTTTCTCTTCGAATAATTGAAAATCTGTGCATCTGCGGCAAAAAATCAACTAGTTCAAGGGCAGTCCGAAGACTGCATACAATCAGGTTAAATCTTGTCTTAAAAGGCTTTTACTCCTTCCTTTCATTTGACCTTTCTCCCTCCCCTCAAGGGAGCCTGTCCCGCAGCTCTTGCGGGAAGGGTCGGGGTGGGGAAATTCTTTTTACCACCCCCTCATACTCCCTCGCGATCTTTTCAATATCAAAACGGGCTTCCGCCTCTTTCCTAGCCTCCTCACCCATCGCAGCCATCTGCTCGGGGTGCTCCAGGACAACTTTCATTTTGCTAAAAAGGTCTTGGGGATCACCTACTTTGAACGTCAGGGCGGTTTTGCCATCGGTGACTGCTTCGAGATTCATCGGAATATCGGAGGCGATGATGGGAACGCCCGCCATCATGGCTTCGACGAGTGCGCCGGAGAAGCCTTCGTACCAGGATGGGAAGAGGAAATAGTTAGCAGTGATCAGTGAGAAGTGATCAGTGGGTAAAGAGTATCCGGATAGAAGTATTTCCATCGGATTTGAGATTTTGCCGGGGAGGAAGACGGAGTCTTGAAGGCCGAGATTTTGAATTTGATTTTCCAATTCTTTTCGAAAAGGGCCTTCGCCGAAGATGGTCAGGGTGCAGTCGGGATAGATTTTCAGGACTTGGGCAAACGCATGGATGGCATCCTGAAAGCCTTTGCGCTCCAGGAGGCGGCCGTAGGAGATGAAGTTTCTCATCATTGCGAGGCCGCTCACTACAGAAACAGCTTTTTCCGAAGAATTATCAGCAGCCGAAGCAGTCTTATCGGAGGAAGATTGCTTCGGTCGTACCTCCCTCGCAATGACGTCCCCCGTCACCCCCGTCACTGCGAGGCTGCTCTCGATAGAACCTTCCTTTTCCGATAAATCATCAGCAGACGAAGCAGTCTTATCGGAGGAAGATTGCTTCGGTCGTACCTCCCTCGCAATGACGTCCCCCGTCACCCCCGTCACTGCGAGGCTGCTTTCTATAGAACCTGCTTTTTCTGATAAATCTTCAGCAGCCGAAGCAGTCTCCTGATTAAAAGAATTTTCTATCGAAAAGATTGCTTCGTCCTCCCCGACATTCGTACGGGGCAGGCTGTACCTCGTCCTCGCAATGACGGGTCGACCCCGATACACCACCGTGATCTTTTCCCTTGGCAAACCGAGTGTCTTCACATGGGAATCTGCCAAAGCCTGCGCATTGGCGATCCAATGAACAGGGATACCCGCTGTCAGGCGATCCAGCCAGTACACTACTTTGTATTTGAGCCCTTTCTTGTCTTTCCAGGCAATGGGACTGTAGGAGTCATTCACCAAAGTGCCCAAAAGTGGAACTCCGGTGATCCAGGAAGCGATTCGGGTGATGATATCTGCACGCCAGAGACAGGAAATCAACAGGTCGGGTTTCTCGGTACGGATCAAGCGAACCAAGCGAGAGATGGCCAAAGGAAAATGATAGGTCTCCGGAATATCCAAAAAAATAAGCCGTACACCGGCTTTTTCATACTCACTTTTCAACTCCTGCTTGGGGTAAAAATACACCAAGGCAGCCTCCGTATCCGGCGAAAACCTAGCCAGGATCTCCAAATGGCTTCGCTCCGCCCCGGCATTGACTAGGGCATCTTGGGTGAAAAGGAGTTTCAAAATTCTTTTAACGTTTTTAAATCCAATGATCTACCCGTTTTCCCTTGTAGTCCTGCCCGAAAGCCCATCAGTCTAAACTTGGTTAATTGCCAACCATCTTTAGCAAAAAAGCCACCTATTAATCGCTTGGAATTCAAAATTAACCCATCCCAAAAGGTAAACCAGGTCAAATGCCTACGGACAAAAAGCACAAAATTCCTCGACTGGTAATAGCTTCTCCATAGTGGCGAAGCAGAGGCTATACCTGCCCAGCCTTCGTGCAAAATCTCGACATAGGGATTGTCCATCACCCCGATGGTAAAGCCGGCATTCCTGATTCGGTAACAATATTCGAAATCATCCACCATCATAAACCAATCCTCTACCGGGTAACCGACTTGCATCAAATCCCCAAACTTGGCAATCGCCCCATCAAACAGACCAAAATCTGCATTTATTACCTGATCCTTTTCTGGCAATAGGTTAATGCGCTTTCCCAATTGGACCAGGTATCCTCCAGAGGAAATCAAGGAAAACGAATGCTTTTGAATTGTCTGCCTCAAAAAATCCAAGTATCCAGACTGAGGAAAACTGTCATCCTCCAAAAAAACCACATAGTCGGGGCCTTCTCCGCTTTCCTTCAATCTCCTGAGCCCTTTGGCTAGTCCTGCCCCGTGCCCGATGTTTTCGGGTAGCGTCATGATTTCCAAATTCAAACCTTCTCTAAACTCTTCCAATACTTCTGAAGTACCGTCCTCACTGGCATTGTTAATGATCACAAATCGGGAGTATGTCCAAGAGAAGGATTGGATGCGGGATAGGACTTTTCGCAAAAGGTGCTCTCTGGAAAAAGTCACCATAATCATGGCAACCGAAGTTTGAAGATTCTTGTCCATGCTTAAGACGAAAAGTAGCCTGAAACCCTCAAGTATTCGCCTCCTACTTTTAGCCAATGCGATTTACCCAAACCGGCTACCACTAATTGAAGTCTCTCCTCTAAATTTTGGTCTTTTGCAAACTGTTCTCTCTGTTCTAAAATGGCTGAAGCTAACTTTTGAACAGGGAGTGATGGATCTACCAATATTCCAACTTGAAATCCTTCAATATAAGTTGAAGCGTCCCAGTCTAACTTGGATACCACTGCCCATGCTCCAGACGCTAAGTATTCTGAAAGCTTGGTCGGAAATGAAACTCTATTTACCAGAGTGTCTTCTCTCAACAAAAAGCCAACTTCTGCCTCAGACATCAATACCGCCAATTCATCCAAATCAGAAGTTCCTACAAACTCCAAGGCATACTCAGGTAAATATTGACCAAGAATCTTTGATCGTGGATCTCTGCTTATCACTCTAAACCGTATCGAGGAATCCTGTCGGTACAGTTCTCCCCAAAGTTCACTGAGCTGAGAGAGATTTTGCCAAGGGGCTCCCGAACCTGAATAGGTAAAATACTTCCTTTCTGATTTCGACTTCATCGTAAATCGCTCTAAGTCCACACACAGTGGAATGGCGACCGTCTTCACTGATTTAAATTTTTCAGAAACATAGCGGTTCATTCGGGTGGATACGGTAATAACCAGGTCAGGCGTATACAGCCTTCGGATAATCCCCCATTTCAGCATTACTTCCCATCGTTTAAGTAGGGTATTTCGGTGAAGCAAAGATTCTTCAGGGATGCCATTAATGCACCAGATTTGGTGACCGACAACTTCATTGGATAAAAAAAATGGGGCAGTAAACCCCACGGCGACAGTCACAGAATTAGGAGAACTTCGGAGTAGTGACGATACTTTTTGCCGGGTGGAAAAAAGTTCTGTGAATTGGGCCGAAATGACTTCAAAGGTTACTTCTGGATAAGAATCCATAAACGGCTCCAACACCCGATGATTTGGATTATAATACTTAGGGTGAGGCAACAACCAATACAGCTTTACAGCCAACCCCATGGAGGAAAAAAGCTCGAGCAAAAATCCCAATCGGGATCTCTCCAAAGGCCCTCTGTAAAAGACATTGATCCTTTTATTGCTCATTCATCAATCGCTTGGCAATTTGAAGTGCGGACTGGCCGTCACCAAATGGATTTCGATCCACCACCATCTCTCGATAAGCCGCTTCAGAATCCAACAGGAGTTGGGACTCGCGAACTATATTATTTTTAGCAGTACCCACCACTTTGACACAACCTGCTAGCACACCTTCCGGACGTTCGGTTTGAGTTCTGAGTAGTAAGACCGGCTTACCAAAACTGGGTGCCTCTTCCTGCAAGCCTCCCGAGTCTGTCAATAGAAAATAACTTCTGTTCAAAAGCGCCAAAAATTCCGGATAGGATAATGGAGAAATGAATTTCACATTAAATGTTTTCCTCCCCAGTTTTTCGAGCAGGGTTTCCTTTACAGCAGGGTTAGGGTGAAGCATCACCAAAAAAACCACTTCGGGATTAGACGCGGCTAATTCCGTGATTGCCTCTGCAATTTGAAACAACCCTTCTCCAATATTTTCTCTTCGATGGGAAGTCACGAGGACAATTTGTGATGAGGAATGCTCGCCTGTAAAGTAGCTTTCCAGTTCTTTGGGATAGATCTGTAGCGAATCAATTTTTTCTTTGGAAAAGGCCAATGCATCCAATACGGTGTTGCCGACCACCTCAATGGAAGATTCGGATATACCCTCATTTAAGAGATGAGACTTGGAAATGGAAGAAGGACAAAAATGAAGGTCAGCCAGCTTGCTGATGAGCTGTCGGTTGATCTCCTCTGGAAAAGGTGCCTTTTTATCAAATGTGCGAAGTCCTGCCTCCACATGTGCTACTTTTATGCCTTGGTAAAATGCTGCCTGAGCTCCTACAAATGCCGTCTGCGTATCCCCCTGGACAACCACCCAATCAGGTCGATTCGAAGCATAAAGGGTAGAAAGTTCAGCCAAAATCGAGGAAGATAAATGCCCGATGGACTGCCTTTCTTTCATCACCTTGAGGGTAATCCCAGGCCTGATCCCAAACCACTCCTCCAAACTGGGTAGCATCTCCTGATGCTGACCTGTGGATATAATCCGTACCTGATTTCCCCAAATTTCTTTCAAATGATGAATAACCACCGCCAACTTAATCAACTCGGGGCGAGTACCGTAAATGATATCTATGGTCATGCAGTGAAAGAAGATGAGGTGTATATCCTACGGGAAAGAAAAGGCAAATATGCAATCGCCAATCGGAGATAGGTAGCAAGGTGTGTGGGTCGAAAAGAGATAGCCTTTTTTAATGTTGATCTTGCAGCAGAAAATCTCCCTCTCCTTAATTGGATCACCCCCAAGGTTTGATAAAGATTCCAATTGTCAATTTTCTTAAGAAACTTTGAATGGCTTTTAAGGATCAGTTCTAAAGAAAGATCCATATTTTTCAAATTCTTGCTACCGCCTATCGCTGATTCATGATAGATCATTGACATATAATCAAAAACCAAGGGCTCGAATCCCAACGAAGATAACCTTAAGAAAAGTTCTGTATTTTCTGAATAACTAATATTTGTATTATAACCTTTGACTTGATTGAACAAAGATTTAGATAGAAAAAATGAAGCTGGAATTGGGGCAGTATAAACCCTTTTATTTGGACTTATTTCAGTTAAGGCCCCAGTATTTTTAATAATTAAAAACCCACATTTAAAGAATGTAATGTTTGAATTTGCTTGAACTTGGTTCCAAAAAACACTCAGAGCTTCCGATAAAAGTTCATCATCCGAATCCAAAAAAATCAGCCAATCCCCCGTAGCGATTTCTGCACCTTTATTCCGAGCTGCACACACTCCCGAATTGGCTTGGAAGTGATAGCGTACTTGAGGAAAAGTTTTCACCAATTCACGGGTATCATCCAAAGAACCATCATCCACTACAATGATTTCCCAGGCAGGTAGCGTCTGGCCAAGGACCGATTGGATCACTCTACCCAGGGTAGCAGATCGATTGTAAGTTGGGATAATCACCGAAAACTTAGGCTCCAAAATAGCGCAGCAATTGACGATAGTGGGTAAAAGCTGGGCCTCGCTGTTGACGAAAGGCAGCAAATTGGGCTTCCAAAATAGTATAAGACAACTGATCTTCCGGTTTGCTGGGATTTCCTTTCCATTGAACACGATACTTCAAATACAGCAATCCTGCTTTCAGGGTCTGAATCGAATAATACCATACAAAACCCAGCAAGGGGTGAACCGAGGAGGAGGTAAAATAGGAATAAGTGCTAAGCAAGCCTGCACTAGAAGAAATCCCACGCTTGAGCTGAAGGTAATAGTCCCAAGTCAATCGGGAGGCCGGTAGCTGATGGGTAAATAGAAGCTTGGGTGAATAAGCGACTTTGAGGCCTAATAACTGCATGAGCCAACACCATTCGACATCCCCACCTGAGATCAATTCCTTTCCTATTCGATCCGAAATGATTGGATTAAATTTCTTCTTAAACAGATTCAAAAGCGGATTTTTACGAAAAATTGAGCACGCTCCATAAACAAAAACCAATTGTCTTTTTTCTTCATTTCCTCCTAGTTGTGGGCCTACCGCATAACTGGAGGCATAGCGATCAAACCAATCCGGTTTGGGACCCAAAAATTCAGGAATCCCATGACTTCCCAATACTCCTACTCTCCAATTTTTGGAAAGCACTTGGCTAGATTGATACAAAAAATCAGGGAACAAGATATTGTCATCATCACAAAACAACACCCATTCAAAATGAGCTGCACGTAAACCTGCCAAGCGTGCATATAGAAGGCCTGGCTTTGGCTCATGGATTACTTTCCATTGAATTTTAGGTGTAATGGTTTTCAGTTTCTCCTCAGCCCAATCCCCTGTGTGATCAGTAGAAGCATTATCCACTACGATCAACTCAAAGGCCGGAGGATTTTCTTGAGAAACAATAGCATGAAGACAAGCCCCTAATCGATCTCTTCCATTATGGGTACAGACTACAATACTGATCATCTAAACTCCAAAAATTCGATAAATCGCATTGCTCATCTTGGACTTGAATTTTCTTCCGAGCCTGTTCCAAACTGAATTGGGAGCTTCACGAAAAGTTAGCAGCGGTTTAACTTTGGAAAGTCGATCATATCCATTTGCTAAAAGTCGCGATCGATAGTCTGCATACAAATCATTCAAAGCCTTACTTTCTGCTTCTTTAAATTCTGAAGTTAAAACCCTTTCAGTCAAGTAAGTTCTCTCTGGCTTGAATCCGCTAAAATGAAAAAATACCAAGGGTGTCTCGGGTTGATTGACCGCATATCCTTTCGGGGTTTGGAGAAGTTTTCGCTCGCTGAAGTTCCACCAAGCCATATTCCATCCGGGAAGCTTGACCGACTTGATCCGATCAAAAAACAAAGGGGCCAAATCCATCCATTTTTGGTCCACAAAGATCCCGTAACACTTGTCGATGCGGCAGTGTTCTTTTAACCGTTCTTTCCACCATTGAATTAGTCGAAAGGACTCGGCTCCCCTTTTCAAACCGATAAAACCCAAATTATACATCCCATGCCGAAGGGAAGCTAACTCTCCAGTACTAGGTGTTGGAGTAATGTAAATCAGATTGGGTGTCAGCAGGATTTCGGCCTTTCCACATTCCTGATCCATGATCTTGGGAGATTGGTAAAAGCACAAATCCGGATCGAGGTAGTAGATCTGATCTACTTCAGGATACTTGGAAAAGAGGTATTCAAAGTAAAAGGGCTTCACCGCCGTATTGAACTCGATAATATTGTACCCTAATAGCATGGTCTCAAAATCCGGATAGCCCAAATCAAAACAAGGCAAAAACTCAAACTCCTTCCAAACTGAATAATCGATATGAGGATCTAAGTGATCGACGAGACCAATCACAAACCTTGACTCGATTTCAAATTCCTTGATAGACTTCCCTAAAGTGAAAGCAAAGGGAAGGTAATTATTAGAGCAGAGGGTAAAATAGATTGATGACAAGTAGCAGCAAATTTTTATTACTTAAGAATCGGTTTTCTCAAAATATATTTGTAATAGATGATTCGAAGGAAAAAAGATAAAGGCTTAGCCTGAATCTTCTCCATCAACCGAAAGTATTGTCTATAGCGCTGGTGAATAATAAAACCATGCTTGGTTCCCAAATAGCGAAGTGTGCTCTCCCTTTTTGGGGCATCAACCTGATCCATCAAGGATCCCTTTCGAATTCGGTAATAAAACAAGACTTCATTTAATAAATGAAATGCCCAGCCTGTTTGGGCCATTCGTATCCAAAGATCCCAATCTTCACCAAAAAAAATCTCACGGTTTTCGTCAAAACCTCCAACCTCTAAAAATGCCTTTTTTCTAACCAAGGAACACATATCCACATAATTCCTTGACAATAATGAGTCTAGAGAAAAATCGCTTACTTCAAAACGATTGGATTCTTGATTTTCTTCAAATCCGAAGAAAAAGGGCTTGGCATACACTACTCCGATATTAACATCCCTTTGAATTGCATGAACAGCTTTTTCTAAATAATCAGATTTAATTTTATTGTCACTGTCCAAAAAAAACAGAAACTCACCATTTGAATGCTTTACTCCGGTATTTCTAGCAGATGCAGCCCCTTGATTTTTCTTTTTAATAAGCTTAACAGAATTATACCTGCTAATTTCTTTAAGGACTTCTATAGTTCTAAAATCAGAAGAACCATCATCAACAAGTATAATCTCAAAATCTTTAAAAGTAGAATCCAAGCAACTACCCAATGCTTCCAGAACAAACTGACCAGAATTAAAGCAAGGAATAATTATAGAAACTAACATTTTTTATTTCAATGCTAATTCTTCTTTAATTACTCTTAAGTAGGAATGTCCCCACTTATTATCTGGTTCCAAGGCGTTACTTTCTCCCCATTCATTCCAAGATTTTAAAAAAACAAAACGTTCTGCTTCAGGCAAATGCTTAACCTTTTCTAGACCTTTTTTTAAATGTTTCCTAAATAATTCTGGAGTTGAATTATGGAGAATCAAACTTCTTGAAGTAGATCTAGGCGAATTATCCCAATCATGAATACAAACAGGAAAGTATGGATATTCAAAATCTAATTCTGTAATAAAATGGGCTATTGCATCTTCATAATCAATTACAAGTGGCTTTTTCCTTTTTTCAAAATCTTTTTCAATAGGGAAAATTTTTCTTTTTAACCGATCTACTAAATGTTGGAAAAATAGAGATTTTGGACGAATAATATTTTCATTCCAATATCTCATGGCAGAGAATTCTGAACCTACCACTGCATCTAAATTGAATTTTCTAGGATCCCAAGTTAAATTTGTTGCAGGAATACCTCCTACGAGATAAATACCGGGAAAACCTTCTTTTAGAGCTAGGTCTCTAAAAGTACTAACGAATACGGTCAAATCAGGAATATCAGCAACCTTATAAATTTGAAAAAAAGGCTTTCCATCTACCTTTATATATCTTTCATCTTTGAAAAAATCTAATAAATAATAAAAATATCTCTTATAATCAACTTCCCCTAAATACTGCTGTTCCATTAAAATTTTTTGGTTATCAAAACCAAACCAAACACCTTTCCAAGATTCATTGGCCCAACAAAAACAAAAAGGAAAATCAGGTTTACCAGAATCTAAAACTTCTTTAGAAACCCGGTCTAAAATGACTTTTCCACCTCCAAACCAATAGTTATAATAGCAAAAACCATATATACCATTTTCACTTGCTAAAGCTGCTTGAGCTTCCCTAGTTTCAGATACTCTCAAATCATAATATCCAAGATCCGAAGGAAATCTTGGTTGATTGTGTCCCCTAAAAAGTGGTTTAGCTTTAGAAACATTGGTCCATTCAGTAAATCCAGGTTCCCACCAAAGATCATTTTCTGGAATGGGGTAAAATTGAGGAAGATAATAAGCTAAGAGCTTCAAAATTTTTAATTATTAAAGGAATATAAAACCAAATATAATTAAAATAAATTATTAATGAATTTTATAAAATACTTAACAGAAGTTCGAAAAGGACTTCTTTTTTCATATAAATACCGATTTCTATAATACCTCAAATCATTATAAGTACGAAAATATAAGTCATAATGCTTATTTATTATAAAAATATGATTATGCTTAGACTTAAATCCATTTTCAAGAGAAGAAATCATACTATCAATTCGAATTCTATAATAAAAAGAAGGCTTATTTATATATAAAAAATTAAAACCATTCTTATAAGCATTAATCCAAAATTCCCAATCCTCATTACCTTGAAAAGGCATATTTACTTCATATCCACCATTCTTTTCCCACACAGATTTACTAAACAAAGCACACGCATCAATATAATTGTAAAACAACATTTTTGTAATATCAAATTTCTCAGGCTTAAACAACCTTTTCTCATCAAAATCACCAAAAAATTCAGGATCTCCATATACTATATCTGCTGATCTTTTTCTTAAAATATCAATAGCCTCATTAATAAATTCCTGCTTTAGCTTATTGTCAGAATCAAGAGGAAAAATATATTTTCCTAGAGCTTGGTTTATACCTGCATTTCGAGCAGCTCCCAATCCCATATTTGATTGATGAACCACTTTATAGCCCTCATGTTCAAGCTCATTTAAAAGCTGGCAAGTAAAAACATCTGTAGATCCATCATTTACAATAATAATTTCATATTGAATTCCATCAATACCGCTTATACTACATAACGCCTCTCTAAGATACTTTCCATGATTATAGCACGGAATAATAAATGAAAGTTCCACCAAACCTTTATTTTGTTACAAATCCATACAATCCAGAATAAAATTGACCATTCTGAAATAGATTATGAGGCTTTTCTCTTTTTAAAAGTAATTTTATAATAAAGAAAAAAAAGGGTTTAAACAAAAATTTTAAATTTTTCATAGAAAATTTCTCAAACCAGAAAGATAATACTAAAGCAATACTAGTGTGTAATCCTCCTAACGGCCTAATCACCCAACAAGAGAATTCTGCCTTTTTAAAATGCTCTTCCAAACAAAATGGTGTAAATCTATGATAATCAAAAGGCGCTTCATGAATCGGCCAAACTGAAGGAACAGTAAAAAATAATTTCCCACCATCTTTTAATACTCTTTTTATCTCCAATAGGATATGTTCAGTATTATAATAATGTTCTAAAAATTCAGTTGCAATCACATAATCACATGAAGAATCCTTCATAGGAATATTATATCCATCCCAAAAAAGATCTGGTTTAATTAAACCATGATAAGAACTATTATCAATATCTATTCCAATATATTTATCGATATTTGAACTTATTAAATAATCTTTATAAGGCATTACTCCACATCCTAGATCTACTACCTTGCCTTTAATCTCTGACTTAAGCACATCAACGGCTTTTAATAATGATTGTCTAATAACAAAAAAAGATAAAGGAATTTTCTCAATAGACAAGTCAATAAACCAAATTCTAATATAATTATCAATATCTTTCATTTTATTTAAATTCAAATAATTAATCTACCTAATTTTATTTTAAGTAAAGCTAGATATCGAAAATTGACAATTTTCAATATAAACACCCACATTTTTTCGATAACCCCATTCGTTTAACAATTCTCCCATTAATACTTCAAAAGGAGAAAAATAAGGTATACTTTCAAAAACAATTTTACCTCGTGGATCAGATAAATGAAATTTGAAAAAATAATCACCTTTATATAATCTTAAATTAGGTAAAATTATATCAATTGAAAATTTCCCTATCTTATTAATAAGAGGTTTAAGAAAATCAGCACTACTAAACCAATTATAAACGACAGCAGATTCATTAAATTGATCGAAAATTTGAAAAGAAATTTCAAGAGAATTTATATATACCGGTAAATTTAATAAGACTTTAATCTTTAATGGCATACCAAAAATTTGAATCCCTTCACCATTCGAAGTTGAAATCTCAATATTTTCAATGCTAGGCCTATCAGTATGCCGGGTGAATAGATAATCATTTAAATCGAGTTTTGATTTCTGTAAGTAAGTAGAAATAACCGAATCCGTTTCTTTATACATTTCTATTTTACCATTCTTGAGTAATAGGCTTTTTGGAGCTATTTGTTTTACAGCATCCATATTATGGCTAACAAACAAAATAGTTCTACCTTGACCTTTACTAACTTCATCCATTTTACCTAAACACTTCCTTTGAAACTCAGCATCACCTACAGCTAACACTTCATCAATGATCAATATCTCAGGATCGAGGTGGGCAGCCACTGAGAAACCCAAACGAACTTTCATCCCAGAGGAATAAAACTTGACTGGGGTATCTATAAACTTCTCCACTCCTGAGAAATCAATAATCTCATCAAGCTTGTAATCAATTTCCCTACGAGTCATTCCAAGTATCGTTCCGTTCATATAAATATTTTCTCTACCACTAAGTTCAGGATGAAAGCCTGTTCCTACTTCCAAAAGAGAGGCTACCCGGCCAAGGATTTCTATTTTCCCTGAGGTGGGTTCAGTAATTTGAGAAAGGATTTTAAGGAGTGTGGATTTCCCTGCACCGTTTTTACCGATGATTCCCAAGACTTCCCCTTCCTTGACATCAAAAGAGACATCTTTCAAGGCCCAAAAAACGGACTCGTCCTCTACTCCAAAGCGATTAAGCGCCCGTAGTTGCTTAAGATTTTTCCAAGGAGACTGAATAACTTGGGCTATCTGACCAAATAGGGTATCGGATTGTTTTTCTTTCAGGCCTAAGCGATAACGCTTCGAGAGATTTTGAACTCTAATGACAGAATTACTCACTTATCAATGCTTTTATCACTCTTAAATAACCTAAACCAAATTTCTTCTCGGGTTCCAAAATATTCCCTTCAGCCCACTCATTCCAAGATTTTATAAAAACAATTCTTTTATCAGTATTTGAATTAGATTTTAGCTGATTAAGGCAAGCTATTAAATGGCCCTGAAAATCTATTGGACTGCAGCCTATGTATACAGTACCATCTTCTTTTGTACGGGGAGTATTATCCCAATTGGGAATTGATAAGGGATAAAAATCACAGGTATATTTACTTTTAAAATCTTCCAAGCATTTTCTAACCACAGAATATGGAATTCTCTTTGGCCATTTAAAAACCCAACGAATTATAGGGTTACTTAAAATATATCTATAATAAATCCCTTCAAGACTTAATTGATGGTATTTATTGATATTCTTCAAGTTAGAATTAATTATACCTTGAATCCCAAACTTGATCGGATCAAAATAATTACTAGATCTAACTGCTATCCAATAAATTCCTCCCAAGCCATTTTCAAGCGCTAAATTTTCAAAAGTTCTTTTATATACATCCCAATCTGGCAATGACTCTGGGACATAGACCTGATAAACTGACTTCTCCTCAATTTTGAGACATCTATTATCCTTAAAAAAAGGAAGCAAAAACTGAAAATGCGCCTCATAATCTTCCACGCCAAGGTATTGCTGCTCAAGAAGCATCCTACCTTTTGCCCCGTGCCAAGTACCCTTCCAAGATTCATTAGCCCAGCAAATGCAAAATTGGATATCAATTGAAGAATCATTCAAAAAATTTAAAATTGGTTTTTCCAAAAGTGTTTTACCATTTCCAAACCAGTAATGGTAAAAGACAAAACCATCTATTCCATGATCTTTTGCAAGCTTTGCTTGCATTCGCATGGGTTCAGTGGTTTCCAAATTATAATACCCCAACTCTCCAGGAATCAAAGGCTGTAGATGTCCTTTAAATAAAGGCTTTGCTTTTTTTACATTAGTCCACTCTGTAAATCCATTACCCCACCATTCATCATTTTCTGGAACTGAATGAAATTGTGGGAGATAATATGCGAAAAGTTTTAATTCACTTTCCATGCTCGCAAAACACCTTTTCTAAAATAAGGCGACGTTATTTTTTTATCATGGTAGAATAACATATAACCAGGAGTAAATTCAGTTTGAAATCCAAGATTTTGAAAAAATAATTCAAATTCCCTTGAATCTTCTTGGTTATGATAAGTACAGATTGCAACCTTAATTTTTTCTTCATTATTAAGTAAATTTTTCATTCCTGCTAAAACTGACCTTTCTGCACCATCCACATCAATTTTAACAAACAATCTTTGGTTTTTCAATTCCTGTAAATCATCCAGAGCAATTTTTGATTCAGAGGAATAGTCTGAAACTTCTTTATCAATTAATTCAACTTTGGAGAAAGGGTGGAAAGATTTTTTCAAAGCTTCAACCCAATTTTTGTTCGGTTCAAAAAGGAAAATCTTTTTCGCCTTTTCTAAATAGAACAGTGAAAAATTACCTTCAGCTACCCCTATATCCAATACTATATCATTTTCATCAACTTTAAACAAATCAGAACAATACTTATGTGGTGAATCTGAATCCTGTTCCATTAAAATAGAATTATAATAATATTTTATATGGTCAATAGAATGAGTCTTTTGAAAAAACATTTTCTTTCCATAATAATCAACGTATGAAAAATTGTCTATTTCATAAACTTTCACCTCTTTATTTCTATATTTTTTTTCAAAATCATATGGAAAAATAACAAGGCCATTATTTTTTAAATAGTCAATCTCGTGTTTAAATATCTTTTGGCCAAGGATAGTTTTTCCATATAACAAAATTTTTCTAAGCAAAATATATCTTCTAATATCTCTTCTGAAATAATAGAACCAAATCCTAAATTTTAATAGCATCTAATCAAAGAGACAAAACATTCCATCGATTAATAGCTTTACTAATAAACCCTGAAATGGTAGTATTCTAAAAATTCCTGTTTCCATTCCTTTTCATAATCTGGTGAACGAATTATAAAAAGAGCTTCATTTTTTAAAATCTTTGGAATAATCAAATTCTTCGAAGAAGAATTGCTTAATAAAAATTCCTCTCGTTTCTTAATTTCCGAACAATGTTCTTTCAACAAAAAGAATTGATTAAAAAATACAACCAATCCTACAAAAATAAAAATAGATGCTAAAACTCTAAGCTTACTAAAATTATAAATAATTAACTTTCCAATTAAAATGCCTGCAAAAAAAAGGAAAGCACCGAGTGAGAAAAAAACTCGAACTCTTGCTAAATCAGGATATAATACAAATGGAGTAAGCGACATTACAGCTGCAGTCAAAAATGGAATAAATTCGCCTTTGAAAGGTTTTTTATTGTTTCCAGTAAGAAATAATCCACCAAACATCCCAGCAAAAAACAAATATTTACAGTAATTGAATGCTTTAAAGTAAACTCCTGCCATTATAAAGGCATTACTCCATTGAGGAATTGAATCTGTACCATTCGCTATCCTAACAAAATTACCAGGAGCTAAACTTACCACTAAAGTTCCAAGAAAGATTAATAATGTATAAATTGTTCTTTTCTTTTCAAAAAAATTAAAATCTCCTTTTAATAAATCAAAGCACCATAGGTAGCTAAGAACTGCAAGATTGAAGTTTTGAGAATTCAAGGATAAAAAGAATATAAATATATAGATTAGGATATTCGATTTTAAATTCTTATTTCGATAAAGAAAAATTATTATTGTAGATTGAAGAAAAATATAAAGATAAACGATACCTGTCTGCCAAAATAAAACATCTTTATAAAACGGCAATAAACCAATCAAGAATAATACAAAAATTGAAACAAAATCTATATATTGAATATCATCAATTATCGTTTTTAATAAATACCAAACACCTATTCCCAAAGCAATTAAACCCAAAAAAAGACTTAGAAAAGGGCCCAAATACGCAAAGCCAATTATTTGAAATAGACCAGCAAAGGACAGGTGCCTTCCATCCCAAGTCATATACTGATGGACAATCACTTCGAAAATATTTTTCTCTCTCAGTAAATTTAAAAAGATAAAATCATCTCCATATTGATAATAGAAGTTGAAAGACACAACCAAAATTATCAAGAATATAAAAGATAAATAAAAAGGGATTTTTTCTATAATTTTCATATTAGCCTTTTAAGAAAAAGCTATCTCTTTATACTCCCTCACTAGAAATGATCCATATCCATTTTTGCTCAGGTAAGTGTATTGGAGAATTGAAGAATTTATCATTTCATTTAATTCCAGATTGCAAGTTATCATTACCCAATTACTATTGTGTCTATTGCTCCAAAAGTACCATAAGAACATTTTGAAGTTTGATATTCTTCTGAAAAACAAACCAATAGGCCAAGAAGACCAATGGTAGGAAGATCAGAAATTCGAAGGAGTTAAAAAGCAAAGATTTTGGTAGTCAGTGTTCAGTAATTAGGGATGAGCAAGTAAAGATCAGTAAGCCCTTGAGTTTGATAATTGATCATTGGTTGTTGAGAATTCCTCACCCTATCCTAGCTTTCAGGTAGTTGCGGGAATGGATAAAATTATAGCGCATCAACTCCCAGAATCCGGAGAGGTTGGGGCTTTGGAGTACGGCCTGATTGATGATCCTAAACTTATGTTTGTGAAAGGCATAGTCGCTACCTGTATCTGACAGTCCTCCACCCAAAAACCTGGAAATGGTCAACGGTACATATTGAATGCGGTGTCCCATGGCACCGAAGAGGGTCAAATTGAATACATAATCTGCCGTGATCGGGTAGCGAAGGTTAAACAGACCGAGTTGGCGGAAGACACGGGCATGATAGAAAATGGCCTGATGACAAATGTTTTTCTCCGTCATCTTCAGGAAATCGAATGGGCCGTCATAGGTTTTCTGAGATTGAACCAAGTACACGTCTCCATACATCATGCAGGGGGTATCCGAGTCGAGCGGCAGCTGATTTACACTTTCCAAAAGCAATTCGTCGCCTGCGCCGAGAAAGATCAGCCATTTCCCTTTGGCCTTTTGGATTCCTTTGTTCATCGCATCATAGATCCCCCGATCAGCCTCCGAGTGAAAGTGAATGGGATGGGAAGGGAATCGATGGAGGGTAGCTAAGGGGTTATCAGAAGAAAGGTTGTCCATGATCAGGACTTCCAAGCTAAACCTGCAGGGGGCGTCGAAGATGCTGGCGAGTGTTTTTTCCAGCAGAGGGCCTGAGTTATAATTGGGAAGGATAACCGAGAGGTGCACGTTTTGGGTTGGGGGTTCCGAGTTCGGGGTTCGAGGTTCGGGGTTCGGGGTTCGGAGTTCCGAGTTCGGGGTTCGGGGTTCGGAGTTCCGAGTTCGGGGTTCGGGGTTCGGAGTTCGGGGTTCGAGG
>JAGXQZ010000043.1 GCA_018336015.1 Algoriphagus sp.
CAGCAGCGGCCTCGGCCGGGCGGAGCGCGAGGCGAATGTCAGCGGCTCGACCTTCCTCGTGGAACCACAAATCGACCACGGCGGTATCGTCGCTGCGCGGCCGCGGTGATGCCTCCCGCACTTTGAATGTCGTCGGGAGATTGACCGAGGTTCCGAACACCAGCGCGTGCTGCCGAGGCAATGATGGCAACCGTTTCAGGACCGATTCTGAAATGAACGGTGTCATCTGACGAATTTGGGAGAGATCGTCGGGATTCTGGATACGGTGAACCAGAAAGTTGGAGCACTGGCTGAGAACCGTCTTTGACAGCTCGCTCGGGCGCTGGGAGGCCAAGATCACGAACATGCCGTACTTGCGCCCTTCCTTTGCGATGCGCTCGAATATCTTTGTGGCGTCGATGGAAAAGCGGGATGGCGTAGAGGCGACATACCTGTGGGCCTCTTCGAGCAGCAGGTGTATCGGGAAGCGGTTTCTTGGTTCCGCATGGCGAAGGAACCGAAAAAGCATGCGTGCGATGACCGCACTGACCAGTTCAACGATTTCGTCTTCGACAGAATTCAGGTCAATAATAATGACCTGATTGCGTTTGGTGAACGCTTCACCAGCAGCCCTTTCCAGACCGACAATGTTGGTCAAGAACTCCAGATCGCTTACAGCCGCGCCAACGTCGGGGCCTTCGTGACGCAGAAAGGCATATTCCGTCCGCTCCTGGAGAGATCTGAGCCGAGTGACCATGGACGAGCAGTAGTCTCGGATTTGGCGGTTGCCGTGAGCCTCCTCATAGAGAATCGCGAAGTCGAGACACTCGTGCAGCTCATCAAAAGAAAATGGCGTCCGACTGTAGGCTGGTAAGGGTGCATCCTCCCGGAGCTTCTTCCTCACTTCGTCCAGAAATGCCGATTGGTTGTTCCCCGAAAAATTTCCGTACTGAAAATTCGGATTAAAGCGGTTCAGCAGCGCCATATTCAGATCGTTCGTCGGATATTTCTGAAGAAGAGAAACGACGCGCTGAAATTTCGACACTGGGGAGTCACCATCTGCACCTCGAAAGCACTCGATGATGCAAGTGGCGACAAAGTGCTCGCGCAACGCCAGGGCGTCTGGCGTGTTGGCGTGGAGGAGACTTGTCAGACCCAACGCCGTCCGAAGGACAGGCAGTTGCGTTCGCTCGCTGGCCTGCAAAAGCAGTTCCCATTCTGCCATTTCCAGGAACCAGTGCGGCATCCGAAAGCCGGCTGTCGTCCCATCAAGGATTACGCGATGGACGCCGATGCCGCCGTCTTTTGCCAAAGGCGCAAGCGCTTCGTGATACTCGCCGTTCACGTCGAAGACGATAAACGTCGCGCCGCGGGCGTGATGTTCGTCCGGCTTGTCGAAAAGAGACTGCAAGACCGACGCAACCGTGCATGACTTCCCGCTGCCGGTGTTACCCAGGACGGCAACGTGGCCACCGAAGAACTCGTTCAGACGGACTTTGACGTCATAGTCCTCGAACACCACCGACTTGCCGATGGGCAGAACCCGATAGCGCGTGGCCCCCTCGGGTTGGCAGGCGCCGCCATCCGGGCCGACTGACGGCTCAACGGCAGCCTCTGTCTCGAAGATGCGGTCGAGCTCGCCGTCCAACGCATAGAGGGCGTCCGCATAGAGGGACGGGAAAACGGACACGCCGAAACGGAACGCGCCGCCACGCATCGGCAGCATGCCGACAGGCACCACATCCAGATATTTGGAAGAACCGGCCCGGTCGAAATCACCCCGCTCGGACGGCGTGCTTGCATCGCGTTCACGCAGGCCAACAACCTCGACCACGACATATTCCGACTGCGCCGGGATCATCAAAAATGACCCCAGCCGCGCCACATAATGCACGTCATCGAAGCCGACGACCGTGAAATTGTCGGTGCCGGCGTGCATCTCGACGACGAAGCGGTCGGCCGCGACCGAGACCACCTTGCCGATCGCGCGCTTGCGATCGTCGTGGCTCATGCCCCGTCATCCTTCTTCTCGTCATCCCTGTTCGGCGCCAGATCGGATAACACCTTGCGAACGGCCTCATCGATCCTGTCGCTGGGGCGCTGTGGCATGAAGTGCTCGACGATCATGTCGAAGTAGTGCGCCCTGCTTCCCTCAGCAGGGCCGTCACCTCCAATGATCCAAATGCGCGGATCGCGCAGCGCTCGCAGCTTGGCGATTTCTCCGGCGGTATCCGGCGACGCGAAGACCACCAGACGGAAAGTCGGAATCGTTAGCGCCTGGTAGATGATGTTATTCAGGTGCTCATCGCCGAATGCGTAGCCGGCTGTGATGAGAACGCTCTGCTCTCGCACGATCCGGGACTGAAATTCCCGGAACAGGTCGGCATAGGGCGAGCCAAGCGAAGAGTTCTGCTTCGCCGGCGTCGGATAGATCAGCATCTGGTTCGTGGACTCTGGCGGCCAGACTTCCTTGATCGGGAACAGCCCATGATCGTCCTCGGTCCAAGTGACCGAACCATGCAATTTGCAGAGATAGACGAAGGCATCGACAGCGGTCCATTTGCGGCTGGCAACGTCGAGCTGCTCGGCCAGGGCATAGCGGAAGATCGCCGGGTTGAAGCGGCGTTCAACCACGCCGGAAAAGCCGTTGGCATATGGAATGCCCAAGCGATCCATCGCCAATTCGTTGAAATGATCGTAGTTGGTCGTGAACACCCACGGCCGGGGCAAGGACCGATCTCTCAGGACTAGCTTCTTGTAAAACCGCTCATAGAGATCGCGCACCGTGGTGTCGCCCTCCGTGGCGAAGGCCCCTTGGGTGACACGGATCCACAGGAAATCCTGAACCTTCTTGATGATACCATCGAGAATATCGCGATAGGGGTGAAGATCAGGATTCTTGCTCTGACGCAGCACGAACCGCTGCGCAAATAACACCTCCATCAAGCGTTCCAGGTTACGGCTGTAATCCTTCGCTAGGTCGATCCCGAGCGCATCAAGATAGTCAAGCTCCACCTTGGTCAGCCGCCATGGTGCCGGTGCAGCGCCGGCTACCGGCGGATCAGCGTAGAATCCTGCCGCGCGCGCCTCGAGGGTTTCCCCGCAAAACTCCTTGGCCAAGGGCTCCATGGTTGCAATGCCGAGTTCCTTTTTGTCCCTCATCAGAGAGGAACATCCGGCGCCGAGCAAAAACGCGATATTCTTGGCGTTCATGGTCTCGGAAATCGCCTGGCGGGCGCTCTCGATCCCCTTGCTCCAGTCAAGTTCCGATGGATCGGCATCGCCGTTCCGTAGAAACTGGAATTTTCGCTCCTCTGCGACTTGGCTCATATCCCCCCGATCCCCCAGCTTCCTATTTGGCTGCGTTGTTCGCGCGCGCGGCTATATCTGCGCATCGCGCCATGAGCGCCTCGAACGGCTCGGCGTCGTCGAAGAGCAGCCCATCCTCGACCATGTGGGCATAGTCTTCCTTCAGTGCCTTCGCGCCGTCGCCGACCGGCACGAGCTGCAAGCCGCCGTTGACAGCCGCTGCATAGTCGATCGGCGTGCGGTCGGCGGCTTTCTCCGCGAAGAACATCGACTTGTGCCGGGCGACAGCGCTGGCCAGTTCGCGATCGGCGATAGCAGCTTCCGCGAAGCCGGCTTCATCCAGCCGGACGACATCGTGCCAGTGTCGCGCGAAGCGGTCGCCGCGCAGCCGCTCCTGGAGGCAGAAAACGTGGATGGCGGTCGCCTTCTCCCAGAAGGTCCGCTCCGCGTGCATGACGCGCGACCGCGCCGTGGGGAATACCAGTCCGTCGATCAGGCCGGCGGCGTCGCAGGAGACATCGCGCAGGCTCGCCGGTTCGCCCGTCGAGCGGGCGCCGAACTCCAGCATGACGCTGGGCGCGACATAGCCTGACCCGGCCGAGGTCGCCTCATAGTCGATGAAGAGCCTATCACCCTCGACGCGGATGGCCGCCGCCAGACCTTCGGCGGCCAGCGCGGTCGCGATCACGGGCTGCACGGTTTCCGCGACCCAGGCCGGCAAACGTCGACGGACCTCGCTGGACCAGCGCTTTTCCTCGCTGCGGGTTCTCGGAAGGCCCTCACCATTGTCCCCGACCAGATCGGGCGCGATCGCCCGAATGTCGTAGGTCAGATCCACGTCCTCCGAAAACCGGCGAATGACCTGATAGGCTTTCGACAGCGACGTGCCGCCCTTGAACACCAGATGCTCGCCGAGCGGCGCGGCGTAGAGGGTCGCCAGCGCCCACACCACCCACACATCCTTTTCGAGGAGATGCGTTGGACGGCCCGAACGGTCTGCCGCGACGCCTAGCGCGTCGCGCCGGTCCTCGGCCGAAAGCTGGAGAAAGACGTCAGCCATACGCCGCCTTTCCGACGCTTTGCGCGAGCCATGTCGGAAGCTGCGGCGCGGCAGCGACCAGTTCGCCGAACACGCCGGGCGGCATCTTCCGCTTCAACGTCGTGAGCGCGGCCTCTGCCTTTTCCGGGCCGAGCCAGGCCAGCGCCCGCACGGCCTCCCCTGCCGGCCGGTTGGCCAGGGCCAGTTGCCAGCGCGGTGCGTGCCGCAATTCCACGACCTGCTTGCCGAGGCGCATCTTTCGACTTCGCCCGGAGGTCAGATAAACCGAGCGGACGGGCACCTGCGTCGTCAAGCCAAGGGCGTTCGCCGCGGCGGCGCCGTTCGAGACGATGATCTCTCCCTTCTGGGTGGCAAGGGCCTCGACAGCCTGCTCGACCGAAGGCGTGCGTGTACCGAACCGGCTGGCGATGGGGCGCAGATAAACGCCACGACCGGCGCGGATGAGCTGCCCGCGCTCCGTCAGGCGCGACAACGCCTGATCCACGGCCGCCCGATTTCCGAGGTGCAGCAGGCTCTTGGCGGATACAGGAGCGCCTTCGGGCAAGCCCGTCGCATGCGACAAAATCTGTTCGGTCAGCCGTGTCATCGTCTTTCTCCTGTTAGAAAGATACGCGCTTTTCTGACACTTTTCAAGGAACCCTTCTGAAGGGACAAGACCGGATAAGGGGGGAAGGCCTTCCCCTGCGGCCGAGCCAGGGTCTCGGCCCACCCCTTCTGCGGGGAGAGCCCCGCAACGCCCCCATTAGAGTGAGAGTGCAGACCGGGTTTTCCGTGACGGGTTGAGGACTGGAGAAGGGTCTCCGGCGCCCGTCGCGGAGAACCGCGATGTTCAGGAAAGACGCCAGCGCACGCCCCGGCTCGGATCGGGTGAGCCTTTACGACGACATCACCGGCAAGATCATCGCCGAGCTGGAGGCAGGCCGCTTCCCCTGGGTGCAGCCCTGGGGATCGGCCTCGGTCAAGGCTCCCCTCGCTATGCCGAGAAACGCCGCGACCGGGCGGCATTATTCGGGGATCAATGTGCTGATCCTATGGGGCGCGGTGATCCAGCACGGCTTTCCCGGCCAGAGCTGGCTCACCTTCCGCCAGGCCCTGTCACTCGGCGGCAATGTCCGCCGGGGCGAACGCGGCA
>JAGXQZ010000044.1 GCA_018336015.1 Algoriphagus sp.
AGGGAAAGGGGAATGGAAATCATCACAATGATGGAGGCTCTGTTACCTAGCGGGAGCAAGGTGATGAAAACCAAGGCGATGGCGATCAAGAAATCCATTCCCAAACCACTCAGGCGTCTGTTGACATAGTCAGCCTGATCAAAGGCCACGACCAAATCGATGTTTTCGGGAAGCTGTTTCTCAACTTTTTCAATCGCTGATCGATAGGTTTCCTGCACTTTGGAAATGTTATTTCCCTCTTTGAGTGCTGCAGTCACAAAAACCGACCGATAGCCATTCAACCTTGTCAAATGCTTGGACTCCTCAAAATCCTCGTAAACAGCTGCTACATCTTTTAGCTTGACGTTTTTTCCCTGAAAGCTGTAAATGATGGTTTCGGCAATCTCCTCGTTAGTAGTATAGTTACCGCTGGTTTTGACATTAAAAGATTTGCTGCCTGCTTCTACCTGCCCACCGGGAATGTTGCTCAGTTCGCTTTGGATACTTCCCAAAATGGCATTGAGCGGAATATTCATTTCAGCAATTTTTTCCAGCCGAAGATCTACTCGAACGAGCTGATCAGGTAGGCCGAATAAATCCACCTTTTTCAGTTCTGTGATTTTTTCCAATTCATCCTGCAGCAATTCCCCTGATTTTTTCAGGCTTTCTCGGGATGCATTTTCGCTGATTAGGGCAATCTGGAGCACATTCACATCGGATGGTCGGACCCTGTTGATTTTGATGGAGAAGATATTCTCAGGTAGCTCAGGGCGTACCGCGTTGACTTCTCTGACGAGTTCTTGATACTTTTCGTCTACATCTTCATTGTAGTTGTATTCTACTACCATTACGGCTACCCCGTCTTTGATTTCGGTTTTGATCCGCTTGATGCTTTCCAGTGCATAGATGGCCTCTTCCAATGGATCGACCACGAGCTCTTCCATGTCTTCGGGGCTGGCACCGGGATAAATTACAATCACGGGAAACTGCGGAGAATCGATCACGGGATCCTCGCTTCTCGGCATGTTCAGAAAGGTGGTCAATCCCACCGCCACCGTCATCAGGAAGATGACCAGTGTAAACTGATAGTTCTTTACAGCAAAATCTGAGATTTTCATTTGTTCTTGATTTCGATTGTAGAACCATCTGCCAAATATGCACTGCCTGTCACGATGAGCTGAGTATAGCCTTCCAGGCCAGAAATCACTTGCACGGTATTTTGAGAGATCTTACCCAGTTTGATTTGGATTTTCTTGCAGGTTTTTCCGTCTGCAGTCACAAACACGTAACCTGTTTCCCCCTGAGCATCCAAGAGTGCTTGGTAAGGGATTTGCCATCCGTCTTTTTGGGCAGAAGGAGAGAGGGTGACTTTTCCAAACATTCCTGCGGCTAGTTTAAGTCCGTTTTTCGAAATAGGACTGACTTCGATCCAGTAGGTGCCTGTTTGAGGATCTGCAGCTTGACTCTTTCGGATGAGGGTGCCACTTACTCCGGTTTCACTGGTAGCTGGATAAATGGTGGCAGAGTCTCCCAAAGAAAGTTGGTTCCATTGCTGGTCAGTCACTGTAGCCTGAAGGATCCAATTATCGTCCTGTGCCCCATTGACTTGCAGGACTGGTGCTCCCGAGGCAATCAATTGTCCAGCGTTAGCGAATTTTCGGAGAACGAAGCCGCTTTTTGAGGCTCGGATTTGTGAATAGTTCAGGTTAAACTCGGCTGTTTTTACTTGCTGAGCAGCGATATCCAATCCTGTTTTTGAATTTTCCAGCTGCTCCAAGGTGGCCACGCTGTCCTTGAATAATCGCTCTACGCGCTGCTGATCTCTAAGAGCCTTTTCGTAGGCTAGTTTGGCTTGAGTCAGGCCGGCCTGAATTTCAGTCAAATCTAGGGTGGCAAGGACTTGTCCTGCTTTTACTGCATCCCCTTCGTTTACAAGAATTTTGGAAATGACTCCTCCGATTTTGAAGGAAAGTAACGTTTCATCTTTGGTAGTAAACGTGCCGCTGGCGGTGATTTCGGAGGAAAAGGAACCCGGTTGCAAGGAAATCACCTCTACAGGAATGGCAGCTCCTTTTTGGGGAAGTGAAGATTCCGTTTCAGTTTTGCCGCAGGCTACACTTAGGCCTGTGACTAGGAGTAAGATTACTTTTGAAAAATGGTTCATGGCTTAGGAGTTACAGAGTGGAGTTGTCTTTCTAGTTGGACGTTTGCTTTGAGCAGTTTGTAGGTGCTGAGGTTTTTTTGGAGAGATGCGGTGGTCAGTTGATTGCGGGCATCAATGAATTCGATCAGGGAATTGACTCCTTCTCGGTAGCCTCGCTCCACCAGTCTGAAATACGCAGTGGCTGAGCTGAGTTTCTTGGTGGCAGATTCCAAGGCGGCTTTTTGACTGATTAATTCATTTTTTGCCAGCTGTAATTCCATTTCCAACTTTTGATCGAGGAGTTGCTGTTGGTTTTGGAGGGATTGAATGCCAAGCTGAGCACGTTGGATCTGGGTTCTGTTTCGATTGCCTTGGAAGATGGGTACACTCAGATTTAGCCCCCAAATCAAGTACCTGGACTGGCTGTCAAATCTCCAATCAAAAGCCTGCGACCCTAAGTCAGCAAAGGTGTTGATCTTCGGTACCCAAAAGTTCTGATTTGCTTTCAAGGCAGTCTGCTGAATCAAGGTGGCCGTTTGCACTCTCAGACTTTCCGGTCTTCCTTGAATGGAAAATTCACCAGATTCACTCATCAACTCCAAAGGGAATTGGGACAAATCCTCTTTGTTGATTTCGGTATTCATAGGTCGGTTGAGCAGGAAATTGAAATAGTTGGCCGCGTTTTTCTGTTGGTTTTTGGCCTCGATGAGCATGGCTTCGATGCTTTCTACTTCACTTTCTGCACGAAGAACAGCAGCCGGAAGTGCTTTGCCGTTGGCCTGGAGCGATTGATTTACTTTTAAGTTTTGCTCCACCAAGCTTTTACTGCTTTCAATTACTTCCACCGCGGTGCTTGCCATGCAGTAGTTGTAGTAGGCGGTTTTGATATCCTGAATCAGATTTGCGCGATAGATGGCCAGCTCGTATTCGGAAAGCAAGGTCTGATTTGCCCGGATTTGCTTTTGAGCCATCAGGTCGCGGTTATACAAAGGCATCGAAACCCGAAATCGAGCATCATAAAAGTTATCCGGCAGAAACTGTTCAGAGACATTTTCCAGCTGTGGAAAGGCACTGGAGCCGGTCAGTTGGTTGAGTGTAGTGTAAACTGGATTCAACAGATTACCTATCGGAATATCAATGGTTCGTCCGCCACTTGCCAGGGTGTAATTGCCATTGAAATCCAAGGAAGGCAGAAAGTAGCTTTTAGCATCTTTCAGATCGAGGAGACTTCGTTCCAAGTCAAGATTTTTTTCCTTGAGGACCAGATTGTTTTTGATTCCTTCTTCGAGGTAACCGTCCAAGATAGACTGAGAGTAACTCGTCGAAGGATAAAAAGCCAAGTATCCCAAAAGAATTAGCAAGGATTTTTTCATAGATGATTATTCAGTGTTTTTAAATTAAACAGTGTTTAATAATGGGGTAAATTTTTTTTAGATTCGATCCAGCATTTTAAAGAACTCTTCCAATCCTTCCTCCACGATGGTATGCTGCCGCTCAGGCAGAATGACTTCGCAGCGTTTTCTGATGTTTAGAGAGACCATTCCATGGACAGTAGACCATATCATGTAGGAAAGTGCCTCCGTATCGTGACCCTGGAAATACCCTTGGCTCATGCATTCTGCAATGGTGGATCGGAGGTAATTAAACGTGCCGCCGCCTTCTTTCCAATCGTCATGCTCGGAGTTGGCGACGTGATCGATGGGGGCTTCTTTGATAAACATAAGATCGTACATGTCAGGATTTTCCATTGCAAATCTTACATAAATACTTCCCATTGCTTTGAGTCTTTCCAATGGATTTCTCACCGAGGATAGCACGCTCATTTTGCTCATCAACTGGCTGAATCCTCCTTGATGCAGCGCATGAAAGATCTCGTTCTTATCTCTGAAATAATGGTAAATGATCCCAGGACTGTATTCGATCAGATCAGCGATATTTCTGATGGAAGTCTTATCGATTCCCTTTTGGAGAAACAAGGATTTGGCTGCCACGAGGATTCTCTCGCGTAGCTCTTCTTTTTCTCTTTCTTTACGATCGCTGATCCCCATTTTTCTATTGAACGTTCAAATGTAATTAAACACTGTTTAATTTTCCAAAACCTTAGAAAATTATTTTTGAATAAGTTGGATTAAAGGACGAATGGAGTCCAAGACAACTGGATCAGAGGAGATTTTCCAATCCAAGCTTTGGTAAGTAGTGCTATTGTCATTTCCATGATGAAAGATGATCAGGGATTTGACAAGAGGATAGTTGGTTTTGAAATTTCTCAATGCTTGTGCATACCAATTCGCTCGATTTCCTCCCACTGCCAATGATCCAAATTCGGCAATTAGAATAGGCTTTTTGTAAAGTGAAAGTTCCGGGTAGTGCTTTCCGAAAATATCTTCAAAACTCCACCATTGGCTCCAGGGTGCTACGGTACCATAATTGAGCGTGCCGGTAGAAATCCAATCCACCCATTCACTTCCGGGATAAAAGGAATTCAACTCTCCATAAGCCAAATGTGGCGCCCAAACCCAAATCACATTTTCTGCTTTAGCGCTCCTGAACAGGCTCACCACATGTTTCCATGCCGCAATGAAGTCCTCGGGCTTGTTGTTTTGCGGTCCCCAAGGGTAGCGGTAGGGATCGTTCATTTCATGTCCCAATCTCAGGAAAATGGTAACGCCGGAGTTTTTCGCATCTTCGGCCCACTGAGACAGGTAGGCATCATATTTCCCTTCAGTAATTCGCTTAAGTCCACCTTTGTTTGGGTCCTGATTGGCAGCAATCCCCTCATTTTCACCTCCGGTAAAATCATTGAGCCAAGGTTCCCAGGTAATCATGGGAATAGATCCCAAGGCAGCGATGGTTCTTACTTTTTCGATGGGAAACCTTTGTTCTTTTTTGCTTCCCCAAGCTGTGTAAACATGCAAAAGAGAAAATGTAGTTCTGAGTGAATCTTCCAAATCAATAATTGGCTGAAAGGAAATGTCTACCTGATTGTCATAGGCACCCAATAAAAATTGATCAAGCTGCTGCAGGGAGTCCTTATTCCTCAGGGAGGCACTTAACCATTCCAATCGTTGTGCCCTTGTCTGGGATTTGTTTTTTAGAATATATTCTTCCTCCCATTCGAAAACCGACTGATTGAGCGATTTCAGAAAATTTTCCGCTGGTCCAGATGATTTATCTCCAAGAAAAGCCAATAGGTAGACCAAGGTCAAGCCCAAAACGATGGCAGTAAATACAACAGCAAATCGGGTGAGGATCTTTTTCATTTTTCCTTATTCTCCTTTGTCTTCAATAGGTTTAGGATGTCTACTTTCTCCCAAGGTGATGCAATGTCTAATCTACCCGATTCCCAAACTGCATACATTGCAGCTGATGCCATCAAGAATGGAATCAGGGCGAAAAATAACATTCCATAAGTTATTTCGGCTGTGCTGAGGAGTTGAACATCACTGAGTACTCCGATTCTCTGGTACAAAACTATCCCTAATGTCAAGATGAAAAGTGCCATTTGAATTAGTAATGGTTTTGCAAATGGAGAGATACTTCCAATGACAGCTTGCTTGGCTGTGGGGATATAGGGGATTTTTTTATTCAAAAGTGAAAGAATAAAACCCAGAAAAAATACCGGCCAACAAGCAAATTTCATGATCATTCCCCTCCAATGGATTCCCTTTTCTGTATCAGGATCACAAAGCCACTTTTGGACATAGAGGTAAATCGCTGAGGAGAAAATTACAACAGGAAATCCATAGGTAATAAATTCCAAAAATGACATTTGAGCAGGGAGCAAACCTGTCCAGAAGTATAAAAATGGGATCAATAAATAGATCAGCGTCGTAAATCCTTCCAGATAATAGGTGCCAATCGTGAGATAGGAAAGTTTTTGCCAAAAGCTAAGCTTGGAGAAAAGTCGTGGGACTTCATCAAACAAGACTTCATGGACTCCACGAGCCCATTTCAGTTGTTGCTTGCAAAAGGAGCCAAAGTCCTCAGGCACCAATCCCCGCGCGACAATCACGGGATGATAAATAGATTTCCAACCTTCTGCGTGAATGCGAATAGCAGTGACGAGATCCTCAGCCAATCCTACGCCATGACCACCTGCAGTTTCCAAGGCCTTTCTTCTGAAGGTGCAGTTGGCACCAATGGCCACTGCACAATTGTACCCGTGCATACCCATTTGGGTTGGGCCATAAAACGTATAGGTCTGCTCTGCAGCAGCCAATGCTGTAAAGGATCGATATTGATTGTAATACCCCTGTGAAACTTGAACATAACCTACCTGAGGGTCATTGAAAAATCCCAGTACCTCATCCAGGAAATTGGGAAAAGGAATATGATCGGGATCTAAAACCAGTATAAAATCCTCCTCAGTTTTGGAAAGTGCTGCATTGATTTTCCCTGCTTTTGCACCCGGAATTCCTACCAGTTCGAGCCAGACGGCTCCATGTTTTTCAGCTACTTTTCTAAATTCAGGATCTCGGGTGTCATCCAGAAGATAGGTAGTATGAGGGTAGTTGATTTGAGCACATGCTTCCAAGGTCTTTTCAAACATGGACAGTGGCTCACCCGGAGAGCTGGTGGTGAAAATAGCCACTTTTAAACCTCTTGGAGTTTCAGGTTTGACCGGTTTTTTTATTCCCAAATAATTGACCCAACTAATGATCAATCGGGCCATACTATACCAAAATACAAAGGATAGGATAAGGTAAAGCCATAGATTGCCTACATGTTGGGCCCGAAACCACCATTCCGCCATACGCAGGATGGATCCAATCCCTGCAATGACTAGGATTCCCAAGCCAAGTTTTTCCCATCGCGAAACCGACTTAGCTTGGGTAAATTTCCAGAGCTTTTGAAAAGAAGGGTTAATCATTCCAGATTCTAAGATTAATACCGGCTCCCATTGTATTGCTTTCGAAGAAAATCGTGCGTTGATAGGCATGCTGAATTACCAGATTTGCTTTGCTGGTGAGTTTAAAGTTAAACTCGGTAGAAAGTTCAACTGGAGTGTAGGTAGTAGGGTAGAGTTCCAGCACGATATCACTTTCTTTGATAGGCGCATTTCCATTTCCCGGATTCCCATAAAATACCGTGTTGGGATTGTCGATTTGAGCTTTAACCCCTACGTTTCCGGTGAGCTTGAGGGTGATTTTATCTGATA
>JAGXQZ010000045.1 GCA_018336015.1 Algoriphagus sp.
CCTGAGGCCTGGTTAGGCGACACCCCAAATTTATCGATCAGGTCGCTACGGTTGACGTGGCCTTCCCAGAACAAGCGGAATTCGATGAACTGGAGCTTCTGCTCCACCCCCCATCGTAAACTTGGCTTGCTGTCGCCCACGGTCACCCCCGAATCACTTTTCGGAACCTTCCAAAAAGTTGACACATATGACTCTAGATGACAGGTTCCATGGAAGGCAAGGAAGATGATGGACGATTCTTCTGAGGACCGCCTTGGGGCAGTAGGGGGGACAGTGACCAGATCCAAAATCAGTGTGCGCCTATGAGCGCCTTTTTCCGGTATCCAAATTCACTCACTCCTGACCCTTAGGATCTGACGCCTACATGACTGCGCCTTTAAATTCTCCGGTTAGTCGCTTGATTGCCCTGATCGATTACGTTGAGGCAACTGAGAGAGATCGCCTCAAGATCGAACTTGATTACCGGAATCACAAAGGTTTTGCGTCTTCATTCGAAGAGTTAGACGGGCTTCCCGGTGTAGCGCTCGACTGCGGTGATGATTCCGATCCCATTTGGCTCAAGGTCGATCGCCTAGCCAAGGTGGCGCCTCCAAGTCCTGAAGATCCTGAATTGGCTCTCTGGGCCTCTATCCGTGATGATGTGGAATCTCGGCCAACGCTGAAACAGTCTGTTTCGGGGGCCAGCCTGGTTCAGCTAGGCTTGCTATCTGAAGAAGATGCACCCGACATAGTGTCACTGGACGAATATGATCGGAAGGCCGAGCTCTCAAATGCGCTTGAAGCCTGGACTGCATTGGTTTGGGAGCCTTGGTCCACAACAGAGGGGGCCCGCAGAAAAACCATAGGCCTTTACAATGCGCTTTACATGCTCAGGCAGCAGCTTGAGGGTGTTAGCGAAATACCAGTTGAATTGGTCTGCGGCATAGGTTTCGCAACGCTAGCTCGGCAAGGTCAGCGGCTCAGGTATCCGCTGCTTTCAATGTCCATGGAGCTGTCTCTTGATGAGGCATCCCATTGCATAGAGGCTCGCCCTCGTTCCGAAGCTGACCCATACTTGGAGATTGCCACCCTCGATCGAATGGGTCTCAACTCCCTCGATCAATGGCGGACATCCTCTGAGGCGTTTCTCAATCAGCTTGATGAGACAGTTCTTTCGCCTTTTTACGACGAAAGTTTTGAAGCAATCTTGCGCCAGGCTTCAGCGCTTTTGGATGCTGATGGGGTGGCCGCTAGTCGCGGAAGGGATGAGCGATCCGGACATTTTGAGCCATTTGGCTAAACAGTTTGGATTGGCCAGAGTTAGAGAGCAGACACGTCTGCGATTTGAGTCTGCGATTAGGATTGCAAAAGCTGCGGGTTCGTAAAACCAAAATGCCGCCGCTGAGCCCCCCATTCTGTTGGGAATGGGGCCGCTAGAACGGTCAGATCAATCCCGTCCCCTTGGCGCCCATCAAGGATCGCATTGATGATGTCGGGTGCAAGCAGTGTCATGCGCATCACGCGTGTGAGGTAGCTCATCCCGATCTTCTCCTTCTCGGCGAGCTCGGTGATCGAGGCATATGAGCCTTCTTCGAGCATCCGCTTCCAGCGGAATGCCCGGGCCAAAGCCTTGAGCACGGTGTTGTCATGCCGCGGCCTGCTCAGCTCGTTTGCGGGGGGAAGGATCATTTCCTTGCGTCCGCCACGCTTGGTGAGCTTGAAGGGTACGAAGACGGAGACAATTTTCGGCTCTTGGGGCGTTTTCATGCGGCTTCCTCCAATGCAGGCGCAAACAACTCTCGGGCCAGGGCACCAATGCCTTCGGTGCGAAGCCGGACATCAAGGCCTTCGCTACCGACAATAACTTTATCAACGATAAGCTGTACAATCCGGGCCTGCTCCGCCGGAAACAGTTCATCCCACATCGGGTCCAGATCTCTCAGAGCCTGTCGCGCTTGTGCTTCGGTCAAAGCCGGTGTGCTGCGCGTAGCCTTCTTCCACGCGCCAATGATGAGTTCAGGTTGGCGGAAAGCTGCCCGCAGCCGCTCGACAACGGCGGCTTCAACCTCTGCAGCCGGGACCCTGCCAACCTCACAAGCTCCTGCGCCATTACGGAGCACTGTCTGACTCACATAGTAGCGGTAGAGCTTACCGTTCTTCAGCGTGTGCGTGGGCGAAAATGCCGCGCCGTCCTGTCCCCAGATTAGCCCCTTCAGCATGGCAGGAGTGTTGGCGCGTGTGCGCCCCCCACGAACCCGGGGGCTTTCCTTCAGGATAGAATGAACGGCATCCCAGAGCTCGGTGCTGATGATGGCCTCGTGCTCGCCGGGGTACCGGGTTCCCTTGTGGACTACGTCGCCAATGTAGATCCGGTTGTTGAGCACGCGATAAAGGAAACCCTTGGTGATGCGCTTGCCGTTACGGGTCGTGATCCCTCGCTCTGCGAGCTCACGCAGCAAATGCGTGCCCGAGCCAATCTCCCGGAACCGCTCGAATATGTATTGGATTTTAGCCGCGCCAGACTTGTTGATGACAAGTTTCCGAGCCTTCACGTCATAACCCAGCGGTGGCACACCGCCCATGTACATACCCTTTGCGCGGCTGGCCCGGAATTTGTCGCGGATACGCTCTGCCGTCACCTCGCGCTCAAATTGAGCAAACGACAGAAGAACGTTCAGTGTAAGCCTGCCCATGCTTGTGGTCGTATTGAACGACTGGGTGACCGATACGAACGTGACGTTGTTGCGCTCGAACACCTCGACCAGCTTGGCAAAGTCCATGAGCGAGCGCGACAGGCGGTCGATTTTGTAGACGACCACCACATCGATCAGCCCATCTTCAATGTCTGACAACAGGCGCTGGATCGCTGGGCGATCGAGAGTGCCGCCCGAGATGCCTCCATCATCATACTGGTCGCGCACCTGCACCCAGCCTTCAGATCGCTGGCTAGCAATGTAGGCTTCGCACGCCTCGCGTTGAGCATCGAGCGAGTTGAACTCCTGCTCGAGACCTTCCTCAGACGATTTGCGAGTGTAAATGGCGCAGCGAAGCTTGCGGACGATCTCATTGCTCATGCCGCCCTCCGCTTGTTCTTGAGGCCAAAGAAGACCCAGCCGTTCCAGCGCGAACCAGTTATGGCTCGAGCGATG
>JAGXQZ010000046.1 GCA_018336015.1 Algoriphagus sp.
CTGTTTGTTAGCATTTCCATCCATTTCGAAAGGACTTCACTTTTTATTCCCCAATTTGCAGGAGTTTTATGCCTGACACCAACCGAATTAAAGTTCTCCATCTGATCAAAAGCCTTGGTCGTGGCGGCGCGGAAAAATTGATCCCTGAAACCGCGATGGTCCATGACCAAAGTCGGTTTGAATTTCATTGCCTCTATTTTTTCCATCAGGAACAAAACATTCTTGACGAATTGGAAGCAGCCGGTATCCAGACCCACCTTTTTCCTGCGGGCAATCTCGAGCTCTTTTTCCAGATCAAAAAAGTTAAGCGCTTCGTGCTGGAGCAAGGATTCGATCTCATCCATGCCCATTTACCCTGGGCAGGTATACTGTCGAGATTTGTAGGTAAAGAACTCTCCATTCCCATTGTATATACCGAACACAATACTTGGGAGCGATACAATAAAATTTCCTACCTGGGAAACCGCATGACCTTTAAACTTCAGGATGTAGCCATCGCAGTGTCCAATGAGGTGGCTTTGTCTATGCGACTCAACTCCATTTGGGATCCCTACCGTAGAGGTGGACGGCTGAAAGTGAAGGTGGTGCAAAATGGGGTGAATACGGAGGTGTTTAGGAGAAGGAAGACGGAAGACGGAAGACAGGAGACAGGAGACACAAGACATAAGACACAAGACATAAGACACGAGACCTTAGACCTTAGACTAGCGTATCATGGATCAGGTATCGAGGATCAGGATGTACTGCGCGAGGCTAAGGACGTGAGTTTTGCTGCAAGGAATACCGAAACGTCTTTCCTACGCAATCAACTTGGAATTCCGGAAGGTGCCCCAGTCATTGGCAAAGTAGCGGTGTTTCGATCTCAAAAGAGACTTTGGCTATGGGTGGAGATTGCCCTTCGGATTTTGGAAAAATGTCCTGAAACTCACTTTTTACTCGTGGGGGATGGAGAATGGAGGGAAAGAATACTGTCCCAAATCCATAAATCGGGCAAATCCGCCCATTTCCATTGGGTAGGCGTGCAAAAAAATGTGGTGCCTTACCTCAGCCTGATGGATATCTACCTTAGCACCTCCGAATTTGAAGGGCTACCTATTGCCATGTTAGAGGCAATGTCCTGTGAAGTGCCGGTGGTAGCTACCCGTGCCGGAGGAATCGGCGAGGTGATCCAACATGGCAAGCAAGGTTATCTCACTGAAATCGAGGAGTGGGAAGAGTTGGAAAAATGCTGTTTGGAACTGCTTCAAAATCCGGCCCTTCAGCAAGAAATGGCCCAAGCCGCCCGCGAACGAGTGATTGAAAAATTCAGCATGAAGCGGATGGTGAGTGAATTGGAGGGGATTTACTTGGAGGTGATTAAGAGGGGGAAGAACGGGAGTTAGGAGGTTTGGTTGTGAAAGTTGTCGGGCCTGCCTCCCGTAGGGATGGTTGTCGCGTTGTCTTGTTGTTCGGCCTGCCTCCCGTAGGGATGGTTGTCGCGTTGTCTTGTTGTTCGGCCTGCCTAAGGTAGGGTGGTTTACGAAAGATAGGGGCCAGGTTCTAGAGAAGCAGGAGAACTGTTGCTGACTTGTGCAACTTGATTAAAGACCCTGAAAGGGCCTGCCTGCCGGAAAAGGCAGGGTCGAACTATAAATAGCCATGGGTGAAACCCATGGAAAAAATAATTGCGTTCGATCGCCCAGCGCTGTTGTAGGATCATCGTTTGGAAAAATCAGCATGGCACCAGCGCAGCGAAGATGAAAATCAGATCAAGGCAATCTGAAGACTACATACAGTCAGGCACAAGCCTGCCTGCTGCAGGCAGGTCTGAAGACTTGCGCCAAGCCGATCTAAAAAAGAAAAAACGTGAGTGAAGACACTCACGTTGGCGGAAGCGGAGCAGGCGATGTAAATATGACCCCAAAGGGCCTGCCTGCCGGCAAAGGCAGGGTGGAACTGTAAATAGCCCCGGGTGCAACCCGGGGTAAATGAAGAAAGCGTTGATAATACGCTGGTGAAGGATCATCGTTTGGAAAAATCAGCACGATACCAGCGTAATGGAAATGAAAATCAATTCTGGGCAATCTGAAGCCCTCCTGCCGGAGGGAAGGACTGCATACAATCAGACACAAGTCTAAAAAAAACGTGAGTGAAGACACTCACGTCGGCGGAAAAACTTCCTAGATGCGAACTGTTTTTTTACCACATAGAAAAAAACATAGACACCTAGACCCACATAGATTATAAAATTCTTACTTGGGTAATTGAAAATCTGTGCATCTGTGGAATGAAGTATGGCTTACTCAGCAGTCTGAAGACTGCCTACAGTCAAGCACACTTTGAGCAGACCTGAGTCCTTCAGATTCAGGTCATTAATTTTCAATTAAGCGCTCATAAAAATTTTCAAAAGCCTTCACGATTTCCTGTAATTCGTACTTCTCTTCTACCAACTTTTTTGCCGAGGAGGTGATTCTTTCTAGTTCGGCCTCCGATAAAACCAAACATTCCTTAATCGCAGCCTGAAACCCCTGGCTATCTCCTGCGGGAACCAACCACCCCGTCTGGCCGGATTGAATTGCCTCTCCAATTCCTCCCACTCCGTAGGCAATCACGGGAACACCACCATACATGGCTTCCAGAATTACAGCCGGCAATCCTTCGATTTGAGAGGGTAAGACCAAAGCTTTGGCATGAAAAAGCAAAGGGAAAACATTTTCCCGATTGGGAATCATCCTTACTTTTTCGGCTAAGCCTCTTTGATTGATTTGGAAGGATAAAGCCTCAGCCAAAACACCCGAACCCAAGTAAACCAGTTGGAGCGAAGGAAAGTCTTTGCTTATCCTTTCAAACATTTCCAACATTCCCAACGGGTCTTTTTCAGGAACCAGTCCTCCCATGTAAATCAGGTAATCCCCATCTAGGAGTGGTTTTTCTCCTTTTTGAAGGGAATTAGCAATCACTGCTGCATCAATCCCAATCGGGATAGCAATCTGATTTTTCACCCCAAAAATCGTCTGGAAATCCCTTAGGGTAGCTTCTGAAACCGAAACCACTGCCTTCACCTCTGCCATCAGCCAACGATTAACCAGTAACTTGGCCCTCGTGTCCAAAAACCTGCTGATCGTATTGGCATTTCTATAGACAAGAGGGGCATTCCACCCATAAATTTTCTTCGAAAGTGCCGCATACTTCAGGGTCTCGGAAGCATTGGCCTGAACAATATCGGGCTGGAATTCACCAATGAGCTTATTGAGTCTTTTCCAAGCCCTTGGATCAAGTCCACGCCAGGAGGGATTGGATTCCAAGGTCAGCAATTTTCCGGCAAACGGAAGCTTTGCTTCTCCTCCAAAAATCGAAATCACCAGTACCTCATGCCCCTTTTCCTGCAGCTTTTGTGCAAGCTGGGAAGCAAAAATCTCCCCTCCTCTACGCTGAGTACGGGTGATGAGTTGGATGATTTTCATGTGTTTATAATTTGATTTTAATTTGCCACATGGAATGCCCAGATTAATCGTTTCCCTGTGTGAGAAGCCATTCTCATGGGCATTTCATAGACGCTGATAAAATTCCAAAAAGGACACTGCTGCCCTTTTCAAGCCAAATCTATTCTTAGCCTTCGCCTGGGAGGGGGCGGTCAATTTTTTCCTTTCTTCAGGTGAAAGGCTTACCCAAAAGTCCATCCCCTTGGCCCAGGCCGCCTTTTCCTCCAGCGAAATCAAGGTACAGGAAGATATGCCATTTGCCATTTCCGGAATCCCTCCCACAGGTGAAGCGATGATGGGAATTTCTGCCCCTAAGGCCTCTGCAATAACCGCCGGCATTCCCTCAATTTTACTGGGCAGAAGCAAAATAGCATGGGAAGGTATCACTGACCAGGGATCCGGAAGCGATCCCAAAAACCGGATGGATGGTCCCAGTTTTTTTGAATAAGAAGCCTCAACTGATTTCCTTAAAGGACCCTCCCCGATCAACCAAAGCTGCGCCTGCCTGTTTATTTTCAAATAATCCTGAAAAACAGCAAAGAGAAATTCGTGATTTTTTTCGGGTGTAAATCCCCCAATATGGACAAACACCGGGTAAGGTACTTGCGGCACCATAGCAACTTCTGGATCCTCAGGAACCCCTATCGGAATGACCTCCTGAGGAATCCTTGCAGGAAGCCAATTGCTCAAGTCCTTTTTGGAAAACTCACTCACCGAAACGGCTCCATCCAACCTTGCCAACAAGAACTTGTAAAAAAGGCGCTGCCAAGGAGAGCTAAGGTAATAGCCCACTACTCCCCCATTGTTAAAAAGGAGTTTGCCCGAAAAAGGAAAAATCAAGCGAGCAAGCACTGCAAACTTCAGCGTATCTCCCCCATTGGCTTGAATGATATCCGGTTGATACTCGCGAAGGATTTGACTTAGTTTCTTAAGGCTTTTTAGGCTGAGGAAACTAGCATCCAATGCGAATTGCCTTTCTTGAAATGGAAGTGAAAATTCACCCGAATACAGACTAATCAACACGACCTCATGCCCCAACTCGAGGAAATGATTTCCCAAAAAGGACGCGAAAAGCTCTTGCCCTCTCGCTTGTGGCCGATGTATAAGCAGGGCGATTTTCATGTGATTATAATTTGATTTTTAAAGGCCACATGGAATCTCGCAAATCTTATAATCATTCCAGTGTATGACTTTTTAGTTATACTCGATTTTATCTGTTTATAATTTGATTTTTAAAGGTCAGATAGCCTGTCCCGATCCTTCATCGGGAGAATGCCCTAGATAATCATTCCCCTGTTTTAAAGGCATTTTATCATGGGCATTTCATCTTCGGTGATAAAAGTCCAGCAAGGCTCCCTTTCCTCCAAAATTAAGCGTGTGTATCCCCAAAGTCCCTGCATCAGGTTCGATGGTATGGACGGTGGCTTCCTGGTATTCCTCTTTGGTCAGCACGAGAATCTCGCGAATCTGAATCCGATGCCCATAGCGAAGCCCGGAGTCCTGGGCAGGCCGATACCATTTCCCCGCTTTCTCAAAAATCCTTCCTGCGGGACGGGAGCACCTCACATCCGATACGATTGGATTCTTGGGATGGGCCTGCCAGTGGGGATGCTGAATGTCCTCGGTGAAATAAAGAAAAAGCTCATCAAAGGGAGAGCAAGCCGAATGGGCCTTTTGGTTGACAAAAAGCCAATAAAGCCCATCCTTTTTCAGAATCGTAGGATCGTATGCTTCTCCTTCAACTAACACGGAATTCCTCACCCACTTCTTCGGAAATGCCTCCGCTTGGTATAAGTAAAGGACTCCAGCCTCAGCGGACTCCGGCAAGAGAAACATCTCTCCATTTTCTTCCCAAACGAAGGGATAGGAAAGGTGCCAAGCCTCTTCCAAGACTCCTTGACTGGTGCCATCCGGCATCACACAAGAAATGCTTCCTTTATTTTTAACCCGATCAAACTCCTCCACGAAGACATACTCTTCCCCCCCGTAATTCACCGGAAAAGGATCTGCCCAGTAGTGCTCTTTGTCCGAAGGATGAATTTTTTCCACTTGCCCTTCCGGCAGTACACCAAAAAGCATTTCTTCAGAAAAAGCCAGCCGACCGATTTCCCAATGAGCTGGTTTTCTCCACTCTGCAATTTTCCTCGAAACCGTCCTAAGCAGTAAACTCCACACCAAGCCGATCGTTGCCCGATTGCCGGGGGGAGTCCAAAGTGGAGCCTCGCTTTTTTGTGGGAGGAGCTGTCTGAATTTCTCAGGATCCTGCCTGAACTCCCGAAGTGCACGCTGCAAAAAAGTGGATGAAAGCCAAAACAGTTTGTTGGCATTGCGCTGCACCGAGAGGGGATCAGTTTGGGTCCAAGATTGGTAAAGGATGGGACCTTGGTCGAGCTTTTCGGTGAGTTGAAGCAAAGCCACGCCAGTAGTGGGCATCCGCCGCATCACTTCCCAAAAAGCCGGTGGGCCGCCTCGATACACGCCCGGATCACCATGGTGGTAAGACCATACCCCCATGGGGGCCAAGGTCAGGATTTCCCCCTTTAAAATGCGAAAGCCGAACCTAATGATCAGATCCGGTTGGTAAGTGCGTATGGACTCCAAATCTCCGTCGCTGAACTCGTCGGTAAACTTCCGCTGATGAGGATTCACCAGGAGCATCGGGACACTCCAACCGGGAAGATCACTCAGATTTTTGGAGGCAAAAGCGTCGGGAGTTTGGAGAAAAAGCCTTCTGTCCACCGCACGGTAAAGCCTGTACAGGAAAGGAGACTTTTTGCCACTCGTTCGGGTCTGACTAGGGATGACCACCAAAACAATACTCGTCTCCTGCTCTGCCATAACCCTCGAAATAGACTCGTACACCCAGGCAGGTACGGTCAGGGAATCCAGAAGAAGAGCGATGCGGGGCAAAGAGTTTGGAGGTAAGGTGGTTTGGTTGTTCGGTTGTCTGCTACGGGTTGTCCTGTTGTCCTGTTGTCCGGCCTGCCTCCCGTAGGGATAGTTTACGAAAGATAGGGTCCAGGTTCTAGAGAAGTAGGAGAACTGTT
>JAGXQZ010000047.1 GCA_018336015.1 Algoriphagus sp.
AAACTTCGAAATATAAATTTAATTTTTCAAAGTGATAAATATGTTTAATTTTTATTAACAAAAAATCAGCAATTGATTCAAACTCTGAACAATTTTGTAAATAAGTCACTGTAAATATGAACAGAAAGGTTGACCAACAACCATGAATGTGACTTTTTAATAGTTTTACTGACCAATCAAAATGAGTTCAATCACTCTAAAATCTATCATGAAAAACTTGGGAATTTTTGCCTTTAATGACATGGAGGTCCTTGACTTTGCCGGACCATTTGAAGTTTTCTCTGTAGCCAATCAACTTTCAGGCTACAAACTCCTGAAAATCCGTGTAGCCTCTGCCGATAAAAAAACGATCATTGCCAAAAACGGACTTGAAATCAAAGCTGACTTTAGATTAGCAGATTTGGAAAACTTGGACTATCTGGTAATTCCCGGGGGTGACGGCACCAAAAAGGTGATTCAGCGAAAGGAAGTCCTAAACCACATCAAAAGGCTTACTTCTCAATCTTCTTGGACCATGAGTGTGTGTTCGGGTTCTCGAATTCTAGGAAAAACAGGATTTTTGGATCACAAGCCCTATTGCACCCATCATGAGGTTTTTGACAGCATGCGTGAAATCGTACCTTCGGGAGTTCCCCAACGGGACCTTCGATTTGTACAAAGTGATCAGCATATCTGGACAGCGGCAGGGATTTCGGCGGGCATTGATTTGGCCTTACATCTTTCCGAATTGACTTTTGGAAAAGCGCTCGCAGAGCAAACCGCAGCGTACATGGAATATTACCCTTACCTAGCTAAAAAATGATAGCAGCTACTCCCTCTCCTCCCTATTATGCAGTCATTTTCACCAATCTCCGAACCGAAATAGACGAGGGCTATGGTGAGATGGCCGAGGAAATGGTACGGCTTGCAGAGCTGCAGCCTGGCTATCTCGGCCATGAAAGCGTGCGAAATGGATTAGGAATTACCATTTCCTATTGGGAAAGCCTCGAAGCCATCAAAAACTGGAAAGCACACACCGACCATCTGGTCGCTCAGAAGTATGGAAGGGAAAAATGGTATGTTTCCTTCAAAACCCGAATCGCCTTGGTAGAGCGAGATTATGGATTTGAAAGAGAATAGAAAATCGTTTGGATATTAATTCGAGATTACTCTTCATATCAGACCTGTCAGGTTTTGAAAACCTGACAGGTCTTTTTGGAGAATATTTCTACTTCCCCTTCTCCAGTTCACTTTTCAGCAGCTTGACCCGATCCCTGATCTCCATGGTAGTCAAATCCAAGTTAAGCGAAGTAGCTTTTAGAAAGTCTTGCACCGCACCGGAGTGATCCGTGGATTTGCCTTCAGCCAAAGTCACATAGCGCATAGTGGACCACAAGACGGTTTTCAGTTGGGTCTTAGAATCGTCCGTCATGTAGTATTCCACCACGATGGTATTGTGATTGTGCCAAAGAATACGACTCATGATCCGTACCCACTCACCCACCATGGCAGGCTTGACATAGCTGATGTTGTGATTGTACACTACCCAAGCTGCTTTGTACACTCGAATCAGATCAATGATTTCCAAGCCATACAATTTGGGAACCTGATCCTCGCGAGCGTTGAAGAAATAATCAAAGTACTTGGCATTATTCAGATGGCGGAGCGGATCACAATCCTGAAACCGGATGACCACTCGACTTTCAGTCTCTTTGGGATAATGCTTTTCGGAATTGTATTCAAACATGATTAAAGGTCTTTGCTGGTTAAAATATGTATGCCTGCGGCCGCCATTTCTTTGATGGCTTTTGCCCCATCTTCGGGATTTATGTTTACTGCACGGGTAGCATCCGTGATGAGAGAGGTTTCAAATCCCAGACTTTGCGCATCCAAAGCGGTAAACTTGACGCAGTAATCCAAAGCCAATCCGCAAACAAATACTTTTCGGATTCCTTTTTCCTTCAGGTAATCTCCCAAACCCGTGTCTCCCCTTCTGGCATTGTCAAAAAAACCAGAATAAGAATCCACTTCCGGGTTTTTCCCTTTTTGAAAAATCGCCTCCCAACGATCCTGATCGAGATCGGGATGAAATTCCGCCCCTTTAGTACCCTGCACACAGTGAACCGGCCACAAAGTCTGGTTTAGCCCAAACAAGTCGATTTGATCGTAGTTTTTTTTTCCAGCATGATTTGACGCAAAGCTTCCATGATCTGCCGGGTGAAAATCCTGAGTGGCAATGACATGCTCAAACTTTCCCTGAAAAGAATTGATCAAAGGAATGATTTGGTCACCTTCCTTTACCTCCAAGGCTCCTCCGGGAATAAAATCATGTTGCACATCCACCAAGATCAGTGCGGCATCCGAATAGTTATGCTTCATCTTCAAATTTATTTGCCTTTAACACCAACTCCATCCGCAAATGGTGCAGATTTTCTTCCAATCCTACGGGATACGTATGCGGATTGATGAGTCGCTTATGGGTTTTGTCAAATGCTTCCAACTGCAAATTAGATCGCTCTCGGATCGCAGCAAGACTAGGAAGTTGATAAACCAATTCACCTTGCTTGAAGATCGACTTGAGCAAGTCTTCTTCTTTATAAAATGCCGGCATGAGTCTCTTTCTCCGGGTCGCATCATTGGGATCGATGATCACGACTCCTTTTGGGTCGATCTCTTGACCTTCCAAATAGATCATATCCGCTACGGCTTTGCCGTTGCTGAAGTAGCGCTTGATCGTGTGAATTCCCGGAACGTTGATTTTCAGTGATTGCTGAGAGATTTTGACTTTGGGTTCCCACACACCTTCCGCGTTTTTCACAGCTGATAATTTATAGACTGCTCCTAGCGCAGGCTGATCAAAGGCAGTAACGAGCTTGGTCCCCACACCCCAGACATCGATGGCGGCATCTTGGGTTTTGAGAGAAGAAATGATATGCTCGTCGAGATCATTGGAAGCCACAATTTTGGCATTGGGGAACCCTGCCTCATCCAGTAGCTGACGTGCTTGCACGGAGTAGTAGGCCAAGTCGCCGGAATCAATACGAATGCCAACCATTTCCTTTCCTTTGCTGCGCAAAATCTCCCCCACTTTGATCGCGTTTTTCACCCCGTGAAGTGTCTCGTATGTATCCACCAAAAAGACACATTGATCCGGAAATGCTTCGGCATACGCCTCGAAAGCTTCTATTTCAGTTTCAAAAGACATGATCCAACTGTGGGCATGCGTTCCGGAAACAGGAATACCAAAAAGCTTTCCTGCCATCACGTTGCTGGTGGAAGTGCAGCCACCAATGTAAGAGGCCCTACTGGCAGCCAATGCCCCGTCGATCCCCTGTGCTCTTCTCAGACCAAACTCCAACACTGGTGCACCTTGAGCCGCCAAGTTGATGCGGGCCGCTTTGGTGGCAATCAGCGTTTGGAAGTTGATGATATTTAAAAGAGGGGTTTCCAGCAATTGACATTGAATCAAAGGGCCTTTGACCCGAATCAGCGGGGCATTGGGAAAAACCACCGTACCTTCCTCCACCGCATCGATGTCACAGGTAAATTTTAAACCCTTCAGATAGTCCAAAAAACCGGACTCAAACACCGGAGAGCCGTCCTTTTGCTTCATCTCTCGCAGGTAGCTCAGGTCCTCTGCTTCAAATTTGAAATTTTTACAAAAATCCACCACATAGTCCAATCCTGCCGCCAAGGTAAAGCCCCCCTCAAAAGGATTCTTTCGAAAGAACAGGTTAAACACCGCCTCCTGTTCTCCTTTTCCCGATTTCCAATACGCATACGCCATGGTAAGCTGGTAGAAATCAGTCAGAAGGACAAGGTTGCTTTGGTAGAGGTCTTTGGTGATTTTCATGGCTGGGTTCAAAAACTAAACTAAAGGTAAGCTGAACTGCTTATCTGACCAAGAAAACCTCATTTTGGAAAGCCAAGGTAAATTTTTAACTATGGAGGTTACATTTTCAAATTCATCTTCGACAAAGAAACGAACAAGCCGATGAAGCTTAGCCGAAACCTGACTGATCAGGAAATTTTGGAACAGATCAAATCCAAAACCGATCCTAATCAGGCCCTTAGTCAACTCTACAGTCAGCATTATGGGATGTTGGAACATTTGATCGTGACTAATTCAGGTTTGGCCGAAGATGCGGCGGATGTCATTCAGGAAGTCATGCTGGTATTTGTTAAAATGGTACGTGAGGAAAAATTCAGAGGAGAAGCCTCGATCAAATCCTTCTTGTACAGTATCTGCAAGAATGCCTGGATTACGGAATTGAGAAAAAGAAAAAGTACTCAGGCCCGCCATGAACGCTACGAGGGTGAAAAAGACCAAATCGATCTGGGCATCTCTGAGCAGATCAGCCGTAACGAAAGCCTCAAATTTGTCATGGACCTCTTCGAAAAGCTGGGAGAAAAATGCAAGCAGGTGCTGACCTTGTTTTACTACGAGGAACTGCCCATGAAAGAAATCTGCGAAAGGCTGGATTTCAGCTCCGAACAGGTCCTTCGAAATAAAAAATACAAGTGTCTCCAATCCCTGACCGAGCAAGTAAAATCTTCCGAATCCCTTTCCGAACAATTACAAAAAGCACTACGTCATGAATGAAAATTATTCCTTGGAAGAATTGGAAGCCTACCTTCACGGCGAGCTGCCCGCAGAAAGAGCTAAACAACTCGAAGAAGAAATCAAGACCGATCTGGCTCTTCAATCCGAACTGGAAGCCTTGAAAATCACAAGGGAAGCCATCGAATTGGCCGGCTGGAAAACGATGATTCAACAAGCTCAAGCTGAGTTTTTATCAGAAAGAGAACAGGAAACCAAAGTGAAGCCAATTAGTGGCGGTTCGAGCGATTTCTTTGTTTGGGCCAAGAGAATTGCAGCCACTTTGACCATCCTATTGGTGGGATTGGGATCATTTATGCTGATCAGCGTGTCTCCGGAAAGCATCACCGCTAATCAATTGGACTACCAAATCCCGGTCATGCGATCATCTGAAAATACGCTTACCGTGATTCAGGAAGCTTACCTCCAAAAAGATTACCAAGGAGTAGTAACCCTTGGGGAAAAATCAGACACCAATAATCCAGAGGTAAGTTTGCTGGTAGGTTTGTCTCACTTGGAATTGAATGAGTTCCAAAAAGCGGAATCAACCCTTTTAAGTTTGGAAGCTTTCAACCAAAAAAATCAGACTTCAGACTTTGCCGATCAGATAGATTATTACTTGGTAAAAGTCTATCTCAATAGTAGTCAACTAGACCTCGCATCCGAGCGGATTCACAAAATACTGAATGATAAACAACATACTTATCATGATAATTTTGAAAAAATGGATTTGGTCAAACTCTCTATATTGAAATTAAAAAACTGATTTTCAACACACTATTAGATAAAAACCTTCTCATGAGAAGGTTTTTTTATTTTTTTTCAAACTGGCGGTTACATTTTTCCCGTTAGCTTCTACCAATGGAAAACAAATCCAAACAACAATGAAAACTACGCACAGATTTTACGCCTTGGCAATTGCCGCTTTTGGAATGGTAGCCTCATCATGCACTGATGAAAACAACCCAGATATTTTGGGAAGCGGTGAGGTAAAAATCGGTATGGGTGTCAAACTGAGATCCTCTGCAGGAAACAGTGGTGCCAGACTTGCCAATACCGGATTGGATATCAATTCGGGTTTTTTACAGGTGAAAAAAATTGAATTGGAAACCGAAGGGGTGGATGAAGCTGGAAGAGAATTCGAAAAAGAAATGGAATTCAAGTTTCCTGAGATCAAAAAAATAAACTTCGATGAGCTGGATTCCAATGCAGACTTCTTTATCGCAATCCCTGCTGGAAACTATGAGGAGGTAGAAGTGGAAATCGATTTGATTGATCATAAAAATCAGCCCTCCATCCAGTTGGAAGGAACTTACACCTACACGGATGGCCGATCAGTTCCTTTCCGATTTGAACTCTTTGGAGATGATGACGATGACATTGACTTTGAAGTAGAACTAGAAGGTGAAGATGATGACGATTTGTTCTTCCTGGACAAGGTAAATAATCCGCTTGCCCTACTTCAACTAGACGCAAAAGCCTGGTTTTCTTCCATCAGCACTTCCGCTTTGGACGCTGCCCAATTGACCAATGGCGTTCTTTTAATCAACCGAAACACCAACCGCACAATTTATAGAGTGGTAGAAGATAAAATCAAAGCTTCCAGCGAGATTGAATTGAAAATGAGGTAAGTAAAATGAATCACCCTACCCGAATAAAGGCGCCAAATTGGCGCCTTTTTTTTGCCTTATTCTTTTCGAAAAAAGATGAATAAATCATTGAAATTTTTCTCCTAAATCGATTACATCTGGGAAGGCAGCTTCGACCAAGAAGTATAAAAGCCAACCTTATGAAAATCGGATCACTTGCCTGTGTGCTTGTTTTAGTCTTTTTGCACACGGCACCTACGCCATCCTTTGGTCAATACGAAACCCGCCTGTGGAACAGCTATAGTATTGGGCTCCCTGTAGCCAAAGATTTGGGTTTGAGAGGTGCCTACATGAAATCCTTAGACCTTTCAGATTCACCTGTTTCCACCTCTTTCAATTGGTATACTCTTCGGCTCAATTATAAATACAGTAAGGATTGGAGCTTTGAAGTGGGATCCGCTTGGATGAATCTCCCTCAGGAAAATAAAACCACCTGGAGGATAATGGCAGAAGGTACACATCGAATGAACCTTGACAGGCGGTTGGTATTGCGAAACAGCATCCAACTGGAGTCACACAATCGCCAGGAAAACCGATTTGATTACCGAGTGATCTATTCCAGCAGATTAGGCTTTCGCAAAAGACTCGACTTCCTCAAAGTCGCCCCTTCGCTAACCTACGCCCTCTTTTACAACATCGGCGGAGCTCCCATTCGATATTTCAATGAGCAGAATGAAGAAATCGCCCGCAAAGCTTCCAACGGACTGCACAGAGGCCGAATCATGGCCAACTTCAACTTCAAAATCTCTGACCCCATTCGGCTTTCGATCTACTACATGAATCAGCATGAATTCAATCTGGTGCTCTCCCAAACCAACAAAATCAATGTCCTCAATCCGAATACAGGACGCATTCAACGGCCCTTTACTAACCAACATATCATCGGAGTATCCCTCTCCTACCAACTCAAAGGAAATGGAGGCGAAGGATTTTTACCCATCAATTTCTAAACACATTCTAAAAACATCAACTATCAATACCCATGGAAAATCGCATCAAAAAAGGAATGACCTGCGCTACGGTTGCTTTTGATCACTTGATCAGCCAAGAAGCTTTACCTCAAAATGATCCCTTTAAAGCTGGCGATGTAGCACTTTTTGAAGTCCTCGAAATCGGAAAACACACCCAAATCCAAAGCCTTGGCCGAAACTTGACCATCACTCCAGGAGATCGGGTGATGGGTGTATTCGGAGCCAGATATGC
>JAGXQZ010000048.1 GCA_018336015.1 Algoriphagus sp.
AAGGCAAGTTTGGATCAAATCGCGGAAGAAAATCAACTGGACTTCTTCCAAATCAAGGACAGTTTGGAGGCGGGTCACTTGCCCAAGTTTGAAAAGCAACCCACCTACAACTTCCTTATTTTAAGGGCCTTTACCTCCTCCATTCATCAGGGTGCCACGACCATCAATGAGCTATCGAATAAAATTGCCTTTTTCTACAATGATCAGAAGCTCATTACGATCCATCGCAAACCATTCGACTTTTTGGAATCGATCAACAAAGCGTACCAGACCCCGGAGGAGATCCTGCTGCATCTGATTCATAAAATGGTGCAGACCTACGAACATCCACTTCAAGACTTGGACGAGAAAATTACCGGAATTGAGAAAATCATTTTCCTGAAGGACTACACCAGAGTTTCTCTGAAGGAGCTCTACTTTTTAAAGTCACAGGCACGAATCACCAAAAAACTCCTGCACCTCTTCCAACAGGTCATCCAGCAGATTGTCGTGGACGAACCATCCAAAACAGCCTTGCAGGACATCAAAGACCAGCTGGTGAGTTTGATTTTGAATTACGACGAAGTCTTGGAAAATGCCAACAACTTGCTCCACACCTACCTCTCGGTCAATGCCCAAAAGAGCAATGACGTCATGAAGCTGCTGACCATATTTTCAGCCTTCTTTTTGCCCTTGACCTTTGTAGTCGGGATCTACGGGATGAACTTTGAGCACATGCCCGAGCTAAGCTGGGAAATGGGCTATTTTTTCACACTTGGCATCATGGCTGCCATTTCGCTGATCATCTACCTGTGGTTTAAACGAAAACGAATTCTCTAGCCCACCTTTTCCAAAGTTTGATACTTTGGAAAAGGTTTGAACCCTTTTGTACGAGCCCCAACTTCCCACTCAGGCCTACGGAAAAAGGCGTATTTTTTGGATTTAAAGCATTTTTTGGTTGATGATCTTTCCATTCTAACCGAAAGGATATTTACCTTTTCAGAACGTTTAACTTGCCTCCACTCGATCCTTTCAAAACACTTTTATTTCCTTACTTCAGCCATTCATGAAACAGATTACCCTTTTCACTTTCGCTTTTCTTTTTTGTGCGACTTCTATTGCGCAGCAGCCTTTTTCCTCCTCCGTCAAAAAAGTCTGGGACAATGCCCAGGGTGGCTTTTCCAAGTTCAGAGGAGAGCTGTTGGACTCCAATGAGGAAGTGGATGTCTACGAGGCCAAGCAAAACTGGAAATTTGCCGAGGCCAAAGTCATCCACAACAAAGCCCTAAAAGCAAAATCGGTGTACCTCGAATTTTCCCCCAATGCCAGCAATGAGACCCAAATCCGCGAGGAACTCGAGCGCTGCGTGACCGAACTGAAGCTGATCGCCACCAAGCACCAGCTCAAGGTGGTGGAATTTGGCGAATGGGGCACCTACAGCTTTTTTGCCACGCAAAGCGATGAGCAACTCCCTTGCTTCACCATCGCACAGACGGAGGGCAAAGTCATGCTTCTGATCTCCGATGCGCTTTATTCTCAGCCAGCTAGCTCAGGTGCAAATCAGTAAAACCTGAACCCTCTGAATCATCCGGTGAGGCATTTCGCTTTTCTTTCCGATTTACTACTTCCGCTTTCTTTCTTTTCCATGAAAAAATCAATTCTAACGCTGCTTCTGGCGCTTTTTTCCCTATTGGCCTTTGCTCAGGAGCCACACACCACGGCTCAGCTCAATTTCCCACCTGAAGCCAGGGAAGTCCAAATCCAATCCTTTGAAATCAACCGGGTAACGGGCGATAAAACTCTGATCAAAACCCTCACTTACACTTTCCTGGAGGGAATTCTCCAGACCAAAACCACCCAATACGAGGGTTATCCTCTTACCACGGAGACTTTCACCTACACGGATGGACGCCTGACCGGCTATGTCAAAGAGGATGAAGATTACCGCTATGCCGAGCAGCTGGAATACAATTCCTCTGGCCAACTGGCCAAAATCACCGGTCTGGATCTGGGACAGGCTACCTTTACCGTGGATTTTGACTACGACAACAAGGGAAGAATCAAAGAGAAAACCATCCGAGAAATGGACGGCTACCTAGCGAGCACGGAGAAATTTTCCTATCAATCAGAAGAAACCTATACCAAGCGGGTCACCTTCTACATCGATGCAGAAGAACCCAATGTGGACGAATATTACTTCGAAAACGGGCTGGAGGTTGGTTCCAAAACCAACGTCACCCGAGAACCCTATGAACTCGTGAAGACCTACGATGACAAAAGAAACCTACTTGAGATGCGGGAACCAATCGTCCAATTTGTAAACAAATACAACGAAGCCGGGCACCTCTTCCAAGTCAACATCCTGACCGATGACACCTTGATTTACACCATTGAGGAGTACTCGTATAAGTTTTAGGATGAATTCCGTCACTTTACTTTGGATCAGGTAATCAGGCACTTCAAGCTTATAGTTCGGCAATTTTCCAGAATAAAATTATGAAAACGCTCTTCCCTCTCGTCCTTCTTTTACTTCTTCCCTTTTTGACAAAAGCTCAAAAACCGGTTGATCCAAGCGACTTTTCCAATGATTATCAAAAAAACAAAACCATCGTCCTCTACAAAGGAAAGCCCATTCAAACACTGCCTGCCAAAGAAATGAGGATGGGCTATACAGGAAAGGATTTTTTGATCTTGAGCAATGGTGATGGTTATTATGCCACGGTGGACACGCTGGGCAACTCATTTCTTCTGGAAGAAAAAAAGAACAGCAGCAGCCTCTACTACAATGGCCAGTTGGTCAAGGAGCTCGACCGGTATTCTTACAGTTTGGTTGGCGTACATCAAGACTACGCCATGATTTTTAATTCGGGTCACGAATCGTACTGGTACATTGATTCCAAGGGAAATTCACTGACAGAGGAACCATTTGAAACCAGAACGTTGATCAGCAATCCCGAAAAGCCCTTTCATTTTCTGTTTTTCGACTCCTATTGTTACCTCGTAGACAGTAATCTCCAGCCGGTTCCCGGTAGCCGCTATACCTCTGCCCAGCGGAGCTACTACAACAATGAGGTCAACCTCAACAAGGTGTGGGAGCTCTATGGGAAATCAAGTCCCATGGAGGTGTACGAGGTGACGCAAACCAGCCCCGATGGAACGGTCCTTCATGGATTGCTCGATCTGGCTACGAATACAGAGATCGCCGAACCTGTATTTACCCGTGTGAATCCCTATGGCTTTCTGGAAAAAGGCCTCTTTTTGGGAACTACGGAGGACAAGTTGGAGGCCTTATACGACTTCACCGGTGCCCAACTGTCTGACCGATACGAGGGCATTTACTCAGATGAAGGAAGGCTAAGAATCGAACGAAACAAACTCATCGGACTGATGGACTACCAAGGCAAGGTCATCGTCGCCCCAAAATACACCAACATTCAAGGGGCCAATGACGGAAGTTTCTTCGTCTGCGTCGATGTCAATCAGAAGACAGGAATCATCGATTCCTCCGGAAAAGTCATTCTGCCCTTTGAATTTGCCACGGTAAACTATCAGATCACGTCCTATCCCCTGCACCGCTATGTCCCGGTCAGCAACGGAAAGCTGTATGGTTACTATGACATCAAGGAGCAGGAGATGGAGGAAGAGTTTGTTCTTGAAATGGCCGGACCGGTGCAAAATGACATGGCTACCATCCGAACTGTAGATGGCGATGATCAATTTATCGCATGGGGCGCCCGAAAAGAAGAGCGAGTCAATGCCTTCGAGTCCAAGATCGCAGAAACAGGCAAAGCTGTAAAAGAAATATTTGACCGAGTGAATCAAAGTTTCAGATCAGCTGTGGCGAATCTGACCACCAAAGAAGCATTCCTGGAAAGCTTTTATCCCGTTTACAAGGATTACAGCCTGAATGGTTTTTATAAAATCAACCAACTGCTTGAGTCCGACCTCAAGGAGTATGGCTTTGTGATGACCTATGAGCAACAAGAACTTTTGAAGCAGGTCAAGAGAGACAATCTGCAGTTGAAGAAGTTAATCGATGGCAAAATCCGTGAAGCTGGAGGTGAAGTGATCGGGTACACACTTTACTAAATGCATTGATTGTTTCGTACCTCATATTTGCAATCGGGAAGCACTATCCCAGAATTTTCAATGCTCCTTGGTTGAAAGTAAAGTCTCGTAAAGGCACACAAGACCGGTAAAGTTGGAATTTCTCCCTCAAAATAGCCACACCTCCCTCCTCACTAAATCATTTTTTTCACCTTTCTTCAAATTGCATCTTTCCGCTTCCCTGATTTTGAATAACTTAAAGTCACTTAACCAAAACCACATCATGGAAAAACTACGCAAAGAGGATATTCCTCAGGAAGCTTTTGACCTCTACGACTACTACTGCCATAACAAACTGGATCGCAGGACTTTTGTGGAAAAATTATCAGCCTATGCCGTCGGAGGCATCACCGTCACGGCGCTCATGAGCAGCATGATGCCCGACTATGTCAATACCCGCACCATCGAACCTACCGACGAACGCATGCAGAGTTCGGACTACGTGATGTACGACTCACCCAAAGGTGGCGGACAGATCAAAGGCTTGCTCTCCAAGCCTGCCGGTAAGGGAAAATTCCCGGGAATCGTGGTGGTTCATGAAAATCGCGGACTCAATCCTTATATCGAAGACGTAGGAAGAAGATGTGCGGTCGATGGCTTTATTTCCATCGCTCCTGATGCATTGACCCCGCTGGGCGGCTATCCCGGAAATGATGATGAAGGCCGGACGATGCAGGCCAAGCGAAATCGCGATGAAATGCTCGAGGACTTTATCGCTGCCTACGAATACCTGAAAAATCACCCGGATTGCAATGGCAAAGTAGGCGTGGTGGGCTTTTGCTTCGGAGGCTGGATCTCCAATGCCATGGCGGTAAGGATTCCCGACCTGAAAGCTGCGGTACCTTTTTATGGTGGTCAACCGGCAGTGGAAGATGTACCGAAAATCAAAGCTCCGCTATTGGTCATCTATGCCGAACTCGACGAGCGCGTGAATGCAGGTTGGCCGGCCTACGAAGAAGCACTAAAAGCCCATGGCAAGAAGTATGAGATGATCAACTATCCGGGGGTAAATCACGGTTTCCACAACAATACGACACCTCGCTACGACGAAGCTGCTGCAAAGGCCGCTTGGGAAAAGACGATCGCGTTTTTCAAAGCGAATCTGAAGTAATCGTATACTCAGACCTTTTCCAAAGTTCAAAACTTTGGAAAAGGTTGCTTTCTATTCCCTAATTGGTTCAAGTCTTAAGGCTTGGACCTTTTTGTATGCAGTCCTGCCTGTCCGGTAGGCAGGCTTCAGACTGCTTTGCGTCAAAAAGAGAAAAAGCAAGATCTCTGGAATTGAAATTCTTGACCCCAATGACCACATAGCAAACACATAGGTTGTTTTTGTGATAAGGAGAATTGCTCCGTAGGAGCAAAATCTTGGTAGAAAAACATTTAAAGCAGCCACCAGCGCTGGACACCTGAAGTCGCAAAAGAAAAGAAATTCGGATCCAGCGCAATGGAAACAACCCTAGACCAGTTAAAATTGATTTTTCAAAAAGTTCTCTCGCTAAGACAGAAAGTCGCAAAGAAAAAAAGTCACATACTTCGTTTTTCAGAGATCTTCAAAAAAGCCTTTCCCCCGAACATTAATTATCCAAAGCCATATTTTCCGACCCTCGACTACTAAAACACTCCTCGTTTCTGCTTACCTTGAGTCTACCTGTAGATTACACCCAGCAACCCAAATAAACCCATGAAATCGAGCATGACGCTAAGCGACACACAGAGGAATGATTATAAACCAAGTGAGATTCCATCTGGCAGTTAAAAAACAAATTATAAACAGATGAAATGCCCATGAGAAAATGTATCACACAGGGGAATTATTATCCAGGGCATTCTCCCGATAAAAGATCGGGACAGGCTACCTGCCTGCGGTAGGCAGGTCTGACCGTTAAAAATCAAATTATAAACAGATGAAAGAAATCCATCCCTTTACATCCTTTCAGGAGGCCATTTCGAAGTTTGACAATGGCGCTCATTTTTACAATCTCTTCAGCCATGCCAAAGACGGCGTGGTATCTCCCGAGGAACTCGAACTCATCGCTGAAACTGACAACGACACCCAAAAGCTCATCTTATTCCTGGTGCTCTCGATCAGCAAAATGGACAATCACAGCAGGGAAAAGATCCTAGCCCGCCTGGACGGGGAGCTCTTTGGATTGTATGAAAAATACCACCCTGTGCACATCACTATCCTTCAAATGATTGAAAAGGGCAAACCAGGTCTAAGCGTCACGATGGTAGGCACTCCCAAAAAGATCGCCGAACCGGAAGAAAATGTGGAAGAACTCGTGGTGCCTGTGCTCGTAGGTGCAGAGGGAAGTTTTGCACTGGTTCCGGTCAAACAGGCCTATGTCATCTACGAACTTCACTCAGAATACACCCATGAAACGATCCTCATCGGGCATCCCAAGGAAACAGCAGATTTGCCTGAGAAAAAGCTGAGACTCGGCGGTATGTTGCGTGAATTGAACACCGAAATAGGAACCGAGTCAAAGAAAAAGAAGCTTTTCCTCGAAGTCCAATTTTTCCTTCTGGAGGAATAAACCTCACTTAATTCACAAAAAGAAAAAAGCTTGGATCAATTACTGATAGATCAAAACGGCTTTAGCCTATCCCAATGGGACTTTCTGGTTCGGATTGCCGTAGCCATCGGTATCGGCGCCGTGATCGGACTGGAGCGTCAGTTTAGTGCCATGAAGGAAAATTCTACCGGATTTTCTGGTGTCCGAACCTTCATCATCTTGGTGCTTTTGGGATTTACAGGAGGAATTTTTTACCATCTCTTGGCTCCTTGGGTCTACGGCGCCCTATTGCTCGGAGTGATTATCCTGAATGCCGCTTCCTATTGGATCACTGCAAAAAAGGGGGACAGTGGACTGACCACGGAGATTACCTCCCTTTTTGCTTTTATTATGGGCACCTTAGTACTCAATGGCTTGATCGAAATCTCGCTCATCGTCACCGTGATTTTGGTAGTGGTACTTTCTTCCAAGTTTCGGATCAAAGCCATCGTAGGAAAAATCACTCCTGAAGAGCTTTATGACTTTCTCCTTTTTGTCACCCTTGCCTTGCTGGTGTTACCCTTTTTGCCGGATGAAACGTATGGCTATCCACCTTATGACGTAGTCAATCCAAGAGAAATCGGTTGGGTAGTTATTTTGACTTCCGGATTAGGTCTTGCAGGACACATCCTTACCAAATTTCTCGGCGCCAATCGGGGCATCCTGTTGAGTGGAATAGTGGGCGGATTGGTTTCCAGTACCGCTGTGACTTGGATTTTTTCGAAGAAAAGCCAAGATGCTCCCTCCCTATCCGCCCAATGCGCCACAGCAATTTTGGCTGCATCTTCGATCATGTTTGTTCGGGTGCTGATTTGGACCTTCATTTTCAACCAAGCGCTATTTCTAAGACTTGCCCTGCCCATCACTTTGGTTTTTGTGAGTGCGGTAGGGGTTACTTTTTTCCTTTATCAACAAAAGAAATCCCTAGAAATCACCGATACAGATCTTCCGCTTAAAAAACCATTGGATCTAAAAAGCGCATTGGTTTTTGGAATTATTTACACCCTCATCATTCTATTGGTAACCTATGCCCATGAAAATCTGGGGCAAAGTGGAACCCTGATTTCCAGCGCCATTGCCGGTGTTTCGGACATTGATGCCATCACCATCTCGGCTTCCAAGTTGGCAGGATT
>JAGXQZ010000049.1 GCA_018336015.1 Algoriphagus sp.
TGCTTCTCTTCTCAAATCTCCTTTTTGATTGCATTTCCTTCCAATTAAAGTATTTTTGGGCCTCTTAATTGCCTTATGAAAGAATCTGAAGAATCACTGAATTTTATTGAACATATCATCGAGGAAGACTTGGCCAACGGCTTTCCGCAAGAAAACCTACGCTTTCGTTTCCCGCCCGAACCAAACGGCTACCTGCACATCGGGCATGCAGCTTCGATTTGCATGAATTTCGGTTTGGGTGAGAAATACAACGCTCCTGTAAACCTGAGATTCGACGATACCAACCCTTCCAAAGAAGAGCAAGAATATGTGGATGCGATCAAGCGAGACATTGCTTGGTTGGGTTTCCGCTGGGCAAACGAATGCTATGCTTCAGATTACTTTCAGCAGCTACACGATTGGGCAGTTCAGCTGATCAAAGATGACAAGGCTTATGTCGATCAGCAGACATCTGAGCAGATCGCTGCGCAAAAAGGTACCCCCACTACGCCAGGAACTGACAGCCCTTTCAGAAATCGTCCCATAGCTGAAAGCCTTGACCTATTTGCCCGAATGAAAAACGGGGAGTTTCCTGCCGGAAGCTACGTGCTGAGAGCCAAAATCGACATGGCTTCACCCAACATGCACATGCGTGATCCGATCATGTATCGAATCATTAATGCGCATCACCACAGAACGGGCAATGACTGGTGCATTTACCCCATGTATGACTGGGCGCATGGTGAATCCGATTACGTAGAACAGGTTTCTCATTCTCTATGTACGCTAGAGTTTAAGGCGCATCGTGAGCTTTATGATTGGTATGTAGATCAGATTATTGATCCGAAAAAACTTAGACCTAAGCAGCGCGAGTTTGCGAGAAGAAATCTAAGCTATACCGTGATGAGTAAGCGAAAGCTGCTCGAGTTGGTACAAAAGAATATTGTTTCCGGTTGGGACGATCCACGAATGCCTACGATTTCGGGCTTGAGAAGAAGAGGTTATACTCCTACTTCTATCCGAAAATTCAGCGATTTGGCGGGTATTGCCAAGCGTGACAATGTAACAGACGTCTCTTTGCTCGAATTTTGTATCCGTGAAGACTTGAACAAAACGGCTACTCGAGTGATGGCCGTGCTAAATCCGGTAAAATTGGTGATCACCAATTATCCTGAAGGCCAAACCGAGATCTTTCAATTGGAAAACAATCCGGAACAGGAAAATTCCGGAACCCACGATGTGCCATTTTCCAGAGAATTGTATATCGAGCGCGAAGACTTCAAAGAAGACGGAGGCAAAAACTTCTTTCGACTTTCTTTGGGAAATGAAGTTCGTCTGAAAAGTGCTTACATCATCAAGGGTGAATCTGTGTTGAAGGATGATTCCGGAAACATTCTCGAAATCCATTGTACCTATGATCCGGAAACCCGCTCTGGCAGTGGAACAGAAGCTAGTGAACGTAAAGTAAAAGGTACCCTTCATTGGGTTTCGATAGCTCATGCGATCACAGCTGAGGTAAGAGAATATGACCGTTTGTTTTTGGATGAGGCACCCGATTCGCATGAAGACAAAGGGTTTTTGGAGTTTATTAACCCCAACTCTTTGAATGTCATCAAGGAAGCGTATTGCGAACCGTTCTTAGCAAATGCGACTTTGAGTGATAAATTCCAATTCCAGCGTTTAGGCTATTTTACCCTCGATCCTGATTCCAAAGATGGAAAGTTGGTCTTTAACAAAACGGTAGGTTTGAAAGACACTTGGGCCAAGCAAAACACCCAAGCTCCCGTTCAGAACCAGCCAAAACCTCAGGTTCAGGTACAGCCTCAAGCTAAGAAAAAAGCCTTGAACGAGATTCAGCAAATTGGGAAGAAATTGACCAATCTGTCTGGCGAAAAGCTGGAAACAGCCATGAATTCTATCAAGGAATTTGCGGAAGAAGTGACTTATGAGGAATTGGAACCTTTGTTTGCAACTGCAGCTAAGAAAACAGGAACACGAATAGCCACGATGCTGGCTTTGGGCGTGTTATTGAATAAAGGTCAGGCTAAAAATCAGGCTATTACAGAATTTATTGAGTCTGGAAAAGTAGATGAAAATGAGATTCTGAGAGCTGAGGCAGAGAAATTAGGCTAATTTAGAAATTGTACTTAAAGTGATAGACCTGCTAGGTGTTGAAATCCTGGCGGGTCTTTTTTATTTGCCATTGAGGACGTTGAGGGAATTGAGGTTTTATTATTTGGAGTTTGTCCTGCTCCTCCAGAAACTTGACGCTATGAATTGGAAAATGTTGTTTTTGGAAAGCAGCATAACACGAATGTCAACTATTTAAAATTTTCCACCACATAGCCACAATAGAAAACATAGAAGTTAAGCTAATCACCTCAAAAATTATGTGCCTCTATGTGTCTATGTGGTTAAATCAATTTAGTCCTGCATCGCCCCTTACACTTGACTAAAAAAAGTGAAATGCTGCTTTTGAGAGAAAAGTGAAATAAAAATTCCCACAGATTTTCGCAGAAAAAGACACAGATGATCACAGATTGGTAATACTTCTGTAAACGTTGATCATTTTTTTGCAGCATGCAAATTCTGTTTTTCAGAAAGCAGCATAACGCAACACCTAAATTCCCTTAATTTCTTCATGGTGAAATACAAAAAATGCTGCCTCCGAAGAAGCAGCATTCCTATTTTTGTCCTGAGCGACTTGTACTGAGCTTGTCAAAGTAAGTCTAAGCATCAAATTTCAAATCCTAAGCTCTTTTTATTTCCAACTTGATATCTGAAAATTCCTTTTGCTCGATAAATGGCTGACTTCTAAGTCTCCTGCCGGTTGCGGCAAAGATCGCATTAGCGATCGCTCCGCCCGTAGGAGGCAAAGCAGGCTCTCCCAGTCCAGTCGGATCAAATCCAGAATCGACAAAATGGGTATCGATTTCCGGTACTTCCTTCATTCGGATCAGTCGGTAAGTATCGTAGTTGCGCTGCTTTGGAACCCCATTCTCAAAGGTCAAGTTGGTGTACATCGCATGGCCCATGCCATCTACGATTCCACCTCTTACTTGATGGTTTGCGCCTGTTGGATTGACCACCATGCCACAATCGGTTACAGCTGTGATCTTTTTCAAGGTTGGGGTATTTCCCTGCATTTCGATATCAGCTACTTGAGCCACATACGAACGGTGTGAAAAATACACACTGAAGCCTTGTTTTACATTTGGATTCTTTCCCCAATTGGATTTTTCAGCGGCAGTTTTTACCACTCCGATCATTCGATCCACATCGTAACCCAACTCACCCACTGGATTGGTTTTGGCTCGATTAAGCAATTCCAATCGGAAATCCACCGGGTCTTTTCCTGCTGCCAAAGCGACTTCATCCAGGAAGCTTTGCTCTGCAAAGGCCAAGAAGTTGGTAATTGGAGCTCTCCAAGCGTTTGTCGTGATGCTTGACTTGTGTTCGATGCTTTCGATCAACACATGGTCAACCGCACCTGATGGGAAGTTATTTTCACGAGTGGTATTTCCTGCATTCATCCCTACCCCACGAAGTTTGTATCCGATTAGGGTATTATTGGCATCCAATGCAGCTTCGAATCGATATCGAACAGCAGGACGGTAAGCACCTCCCGTCAGTTCATCCTCTCTACTCCATGTTACTTTCACAGGGGCATTGATCGCACGGGAAACTTCCACTGCTTCAATCACATAATCTGCTCTAAGTCTTCGACCAAATCCGCCTCCCAATCGAGTGATTTCCACAGTTACATTCTCTGGAGGAATTCCCAAAAGCGTTGCAGTTTCTTGTCTGGCCCGATCCGGAGTTTGCGTAGGTCCGACCAGTTCTACTTTGTCTCCTTGAACATGAGCAAAGAAGTTTTCGGGTTCCATAGGAGAATGGGCCACGAAAGGACACTGATATTCTGCAGTTACCACTTTGGCTGCAGACTTGAAGGCCACATCCACATTTCCATCTTTCCGCTTGGTTTCGGCTTTTCCTTTGACCAACAGCTCGGCAAATAGACGATCATGATCGGCTGTACTTTCCACTGCGCCATCTGGTTCGTATTCAACCTTAAGGAGTTTTTTGGCTTTCAAAAGCGGCCAAGTGGTATTTCCAACCACCGCAACACTGGTTCCGAATGTCACAACATCAGTTACACCTGACACGGCTCTAGCCGCCGAATCATCCACGGATTTGATTTTCATTCCGAAAGGAGCACGCTGAATCATCGCATGCTTCATCCCTTCTCTCTGAAAGTCTAACCCATAAAGTGGCTTACCGGTATACATATCCTTGGCATCCACGTTTTTCACAGGCGTGCCAATAATTTTGAAATCCTTTTTGTCTTTTAAGGTCACCTCTTCTGGCGCAGTCATGGCAGCTGCTTCTGTGACAAACTCACCGAAATGGCCCTTTTTGCCAGATCCCGGGTGAGAAATAATGCCCTTTTCAACAGTGATTTCCTCAGCAGGTACATTCCAAGTTTTAGCTGCTGCTGCCACTAGAACAAACTTGGCTGTAGCTCCAGCTTTTCTCAGTCTTTCCCAGCTGTGAGGCATTGCACCCGAACCACCCGTAAGTTGACGGTCATATTTTTCAGGATCAAGATTGGCCTGGACCACTCTTACTTTTTCCCAATCCGCCTCCAACTCCTCGGCCACGACCATGGGAAATGATGTCTTGATGTTTTGTCCCAATTCCGGATTAGGTGAATAGATCACCACATCTCCCGTTGGAGAAATGGATAAGTAACTGTTAAAGGATTTGGCTTGTGAAAGGATCTCTTCTGTGCTCAACACTTCCACTTTGGGAGAATCACAGCTGAACCAATTGAACCCGATAAACAAGCCTCCTGCTGTCGTACCGGCTATCTTCAGAAAATCTCTTCTGCTTGCTTTAGTGACTGTTTTCATGGCTTATTTGGTTTTGGCGGCTAAGGCTACTGCTTCACGAATCTTATGATAGGTACCGCAACGGCAGATATTTCTGTTCATCGCGTTATCAATTTCTTCCATGCTTGGATTTGGATTTTGCTCCAAAAATGCCGCCGCAGTCATGATTTGACCTGCCTGACAATAACCGCATTGGGCTACATCCACTTCTTCCCAAGCTTTCTGAACCGGATGGTCACCTTCTTCCGAAAGGCCTTCGATGGTCGTCACTTCAGAATTGCCGACGCTGGAAATCGGAGTCACACAGGAGAAAGTTGCTTTTCCGTCTAAATGAACCGTACAGGCACCGCATTGTGCAATGCCGCAGGAAAATTTGGTTCCGACCATTCCTAGACTGTCACGAAGTACCCACAAAAGCGGGGTGTCATCTTCGACATCCACGGTATGGGACTTGCCGTTGATTTTTAGGTTAAAGTTTGCCATGGGTTATAAGTTGTTAAGACTTTCAAGTTAGGGATAATTTTTTTTGAAAATACCTGCTTTTGAATACTTGGTTTTAAGAAGGTTATGAATTGCTAATGGCTTACATGACTGTCATCTCAAGGGTTATTTTATCTCAGAAATTGAATTGTAAGAATCACTGAGCAGCTTATTTACGTCCTAAATTGATTTTTCTAAGCTGATAAAATTTCTAACTTCGATCCGTCTGTTTTTTAACAAAACCCTAAACCTATGTCCCAAACCATCAAAGCGGCTATCGTAGGTACCGGATTTATCGGTCCGGCGCACCTTGAAGCCCTGAGAAGAATTCCCAATGTCGAAGTAGTTGCCTTGGTTGAAGTCAATCAAGAATTGGCTAATGAAAAAGCCAAAATGCTTGGAATCCCAAGAGCATACACTTTTGACGACATGCTCAAGCAGGCCGATATCGATGTAGTGCACATCTGTACGCCAAACTTTCTCCACTACTCCCAAGCCAAGGCGGTCATGGAAGCGGAAAAGCATGTGATCTGTGAAAAACCTCTGGCAGTAAAAATTCATGAAGCTGAAGAACTTGTAAAAATTGCAAGTACCACCGGCTTGGTCAATGCTGTTCACTTCAACTTACGCTACTACCCGATGGTACGTCAGATGAAAGTGATGCGTGAAAAAGGTGAACTCGGGGAAGTGTACTCAATTATGGGTTCTTATCTTCAGGATTGGCTTTTCCTTCAGACTGACTATAACTGGAGATTGGAACCGGACAAATCCGGCGACTCCCGTGCCATCGCCGATATCGGATCTCACCTTTTGGACATTACCGAATACGTCACTGGCTTGAAAATCACCGAAGTGATGGCTGATTTCTCTACGGTTCACAAGACCCGATTGAAGCCATTGAAGCCGATCGAAACCTATTCGGGTAAAATGCTAACCATGGATGACTATCAAGAAGTGCCGATCAATACCGAAGATCATGCGACGGTTATGCTTCGTTTTGATAACGGTTCGAAAGGTTCTATCACCGTGTCACAAGTAAATGCAGGACGTAAAAACCGGTTAAATATCGAAATCGCAGGTTCCAAGTCTAATTTTGAATTCAATTCAGAGCGACCAAACGAACTGTGGATCGGTAAGCGTGAAAAAGCAAATGAGCAGTTGATGAAAGATCCTTCCTTGTTCCATAGAGAAGCATCTTCCCTGATCAGCTTCCCCGGTGGACACAATGAAGGCTTCCCTGACACCTCCAAGCAGATGTTTAAAGAAGTCTATGCGGCCATTGCGACAGGCAAGCAGCCCGAAAATCCAAGCTTCCCGACCTTTGCGGATGGTCTCAGAGAACTCATCATCGGTGAGCGTATTGTAGAAAGCAACAAAAAACAAGCTTGGGTTAGAATCTAAGCTTTGATATCGAAGCCTTCCAATTTTTACGGAAGGCTTTTTTCATTTCGCTGCAACTTTGTTTTGCAATTAGGAGTTAGCAGAATGGAATTAATTTAAATCATTTCTATAACCAACCCTTTATTAACATGAACTTCAAAAAAATCTTCTTTTCACTTTCCCTAGCCTTATTGGCGTCTGTGGTTTCTTTTGCTCAGGAAAAAGCAAGTCCGGCAAGAACAGCTGAAGGAACAGCTGCAGGCAGCAAAATCACCATCAAATATTCCTCTCCCGCTGTCAAAGGCAGAACAATTTGGGGTGACCTTGTGCCACTGGGTCAAGTATGGAGAGCTGGTGCCGATGATGCAACCACCTTTACTACTACCAAAGACATTAGCATAGAGGGACAAAAACTACCTGCAGGTACTTACAGCTTCTTTATTATTCCCGGAGAAAGTCAGTCAACCTTCATTTTCAACAAGGTGGCCAAGCAATGGGGAGCATATACCTATGATGCAAAACAAGACGCATTAAGGGTAAACGTACCTTCTCAGCAAACTTCTACAATGGAAGAAAGACTCGTATATGAAGTGAAGCCTGACTCTTTCGAGATTCGTTGGGAATATGCAAAAGCTTCAGCTAAAATCGGTTCTTAAGTGTTAGATCCACTTTGAAAAAAACCATCGGAAATAATTCGATGGTTTTTTTATGCCTTTTTTAAGCTGAATCTCGATTAGTAACTTCTCGTGGGTAATTTTGTGGACCATGCCAAAATTTGATCCTTTTTCATTTGACCTACCCGTTTCAGAAATCATCCCCGAGGTCAAAAAACACCTTTCAGCATCCAACTCCTTAATCATTCAAGCCCCTCCAGGTGCCGGAAAAAGTACGCTCTTGCCATTGACACTTTTGGATGAACCATGGCTAAAAGGAAAGAAAATCATTATGTTGGAGCCTCGTCGCCTGGCCACCAAAAGCATCGCCCAGCGAATGGCTGATATGCTTGGGGAAGACGTCGGAAAAACAGTAGGCTATCGAATCCGATTTGAGTCAGCCATCTCCAACCAAACCCGACTGGAAGTGATTACCGAGGGGATTCTCACCCGAATGATGCATCAGGACAATGCCTTGGAAGAGGTAGGTTTGGTGATTTTTGACGAATTCCACGAACGCAATCTTTTTTCTGAGGTGGCTTTGGCGCTAGCCAGAGAAGTACAGCAAGTGCTTCGACCGGATTTGAGAATTCTGCTGATGTCAGCCACCATAGACGCAGAGCAGCTTTCTCAGCTGTTAGGTTCAAAAGTGATCCAAAGCCAAGGAAGACAATATCCTGTTGAAATAAATTATTTAAATGAAGTGGACGAATATGCCATCGGTGAGGATACCGCACGGCAAATCATCCCTTTGACCAAGAAGCACACCGGCGATTTTTTGGTCTTTTTGCCCGGTCAGGGCGAAATCAAAAAGACCGAAGAAATCCTCAAAAGAGCTCTTCCTGAGGACGTCATTGTTCCACTTTTTGGGCATCTTTCTCCATCGGAGCAAAATCGCGCTATTCTCCCCCATCCTTCAGGAAAGCGGAAAATCGTTCTTTCCACAGACATTGCAGAGACATCCTTGACCATCGGAGGTGTCCGAGTGGTGGTAGATTCCGGCTTTGCCAAATCGAATCGATTTGATGCCCGTTCAGGACTTTCCCGATTGGTTCTGCATCGCATCAGCAAGGATTCCGCTGATCAGCGAAGTGGCCGAGCTGGCCGATTGACTGCAGGTCATTCCTATCGGCTTTGGTCGAAAGCCACCCAAGCGCAGTTGTCAGAATACAGGACTCCTGAGCTTCTGGAGGCTGATTTGACTTCGTTGGTGCTCGATATGAAAGCTTGGGGTAAAGAAGATATCCGATCCATGACTTGGCTGACTCCGCCACCAGCAGGTACCTTGGTACTTTCTGAAAAAGTACTCGAAGCCATCGATGCGGTGGAAGCTGGAAAATTGACCGACCATGGGAAGGAAATCCATCAGCTGCCCGTTCATCCACGAATCGCCCACATGCTGATCTATGCCAAGCGGATGAATCAATTGGCTTTGGCCACGGATATCGCTGCGGTATTGGAGGAAAGAGATCCGCTTCCGGCTGATGCGGGCGTGGATTTGAATTTGCGGATTGATGCCTTGAGAAAGTTTCGTGATCGAGGTGTCAGCATGTCCCGGATCAAAAAAATCGAAAAAGTAGCCGCGCAGTATCGCCGTCTTTTCAACATTCAGCCCGAAAATAAACCCGCTGACCCATGGGCCACAGGGCTACTTTTGGCCTATGCCTATCCTGAACGAATCGCTGCTGCTCGTCCGGGAAACAATGCCCAATTTCAGCTTTCCAATGGGAAAATCGCCCAAATCGGTCATCGCGATGACTTGGCACATGAGTCCTGGCTGGCAGTTGCTCACGTAGATGCACGAGAAGGCTTGGGTAAAATCTGGATGGCAGCCCCGCTCAACCCAAAAGATTTGGCTCCGATGCTCAAGACCAAGGAAGTCTTGGAATGGGATCGAAAAAAAGGGGGACTGATCGCGCATTCAGAAATCCGGATTGGTGCCATCATTTTGGGTACACGACCGCTTCAAAAGTTTGATAAGTCCTTGGCCAAGCAAGCTATTCTTGAGGCAATTCAGGAAGAAGGACAATTCCTCCTGGATTGGAATGAGGAGGTGCTGCAGCTGATTTTCCGGGTGCAATCCTTGAAAAAATGGAATCCAGAACAAAATTGGCCAGATTGGTCGGTTGAAACGCTTTGTCAAAGCTCACCGGAATGGTTGGAACCTTATTTGGAAAATATCTCCAAAAACGAGGATTTCAAAAAACTGGACTTGAGTCAAATTCTCCTTCATTCCCTTTCTTTTGAGCAGCAACAACTTCTGGAATCTTTGGCCCCTTCAAAAATTACCGTTCCTTCGGGCAGTCAGACCAGGCTCGAATACAAAGAAGAGGGCGTTACTCCCCTGCTTTCCGTTCGACTGCAAGAATTATTCGGCTTACTCGACACGCCCAAAGTCAATCAGGGAAAAGTGGCGGTATTGATCGAAATGCTGTCTCCGGGTTACAAACCGGTGCAGCTTACTCAGGATTTAAAGAGCTTTTGGGCCAATGGCTATTTCGAAGTGAAAAAAGAACTGAAAAGGCGCTACCCCAAACACGAATGGCCAGAAGATCCCATCAGTGCCGAAGCGGTACGAGGAGTCAAAAAACGGTTTTAAACTCAGAGATGATCCAAAAAATCAAGCAATTGGAGAAATGAGGCGATGGTAAACGGTGTCAATTCCTTTTGTTTGATTTGGTGAAGATATAGTTGCCTTAACTCTTCATATCCTTCCCTGTGGTACAATCTGGCTAGAGTAACCCCTCTAAAAGCGTGATAAACAAAATTTTGATTGGGAAATGGTTGTGCTTGCTGTATTTCAAATGCCAATTCTAAAGATTTAGAATCAGACATCGTATCCAGCCAGTGAAATCCATGTTTGACAAAAAATTCCTCTCCTTTTTCGATGGCTTCAATTAGATTGAATTCATGATCCAACACAAATCTCTTCGGAATGCCCGCCTTAATCGCATCGGGAGCTTGAATTAGTGTGATAGATCGCTGTGCGTAATCGCTCAGCGTGGGAAGGAACTTGTGAATAATAGTCTCCACCAAATGATTCCTGATTCCCAATTTATACTCTAAATAAGAAACATCAGGATACTCGGTATAATGCACGAAGATTACCTGGTTACCTTCGGTAAATGGCTTTTCAAACAAAAGATGTTGGGGATGAAAGGCAAATCCAAAATCTCTGAAAAACCCAAAATGCAGATCGATAACTTCCTCTTTCCTCATAGTTTAAAAACAGAGGAAAATGGCAAATGTTGTATTCGATCAGGAGAATAATTCTTTCAGCTCCTGAAGCATAGGCTCCACTTCTGACTTTTTCAAGATCAGACTTCCTTCATCTTCAGGGTTGTGCAAGTAATGATTCCAGTGTTTTTCCGCTTTTCGGATGGTACGCGGGGTAATGTCAAATTCCACACTGTCCAAGTAATCTTTGGCTAAGGTAGATGCCTTAAAATTGCCAAACAGGTACACTCTAAAAATGTCCACAAAGCGCTCAGCCAAGTCAAATTCCTCTAAAATCTGAGCGAATGCACCTTGAACTGACCTATTCTTTTTATCAAATATTGCCTCAAAAATCGCATCCAAAGACTCTTCATTCCATGAGGTCTTGGATAGTGCACGACATGCGAGGTAAGCAATCTCCCAATTATCTCCTTTCACGAGCGTAATCAGATGATTTTTGGTTTCTTCATCCGCCATTGCTCCCAATTTATCCGCAAAGTGATAGGCTTCGTCTTCTTTTGGGTCGCACATCCGGTTGAGGATTTTTTGGATTTCTTCCTGCATGATTTTTCGGTTTCTTTGCACAAAGATAGCCTAAATGGCTTCCCAAACATGACCATTCCCCAATCCATTTCTTTAAGCTTATCTGATGCGGAGCAAATCCTTACTACAGCTAAGGAGTCCCATTGGATCGTGAATTACGAGGAGGAAAAGCATCAGTTGGTTTTGGAAAGGGAAAATGAGTGGCTGGCAAAAATGTACTTGCCTTGGACTTACGAGTGGGATGAAAAGAAGGGATTGGCCGTTCGGCATGAAACCCATTTTTCCTTGGCCTTGATCCGGGCAGGACAGGCTGCGGTTGGGTATTTTCATCAGGGTCAACTGATCGATCATCGGGTTTTCCGGGCCTATATGGTCCGACAAAAGCAAGGAAAATCCCAAATCAAACACCTGAAAACCAAAGGAAAATCCAGAGCAGGTTCACGTATCAGATTAGCTGAGACAGCGCGTTTTTTTGAAGAAATCAACGAACGGCTTCAATCCTACTCCGCGCAGTATCCCATGGATTTTTGGGGGATCAGTTGTGCCAAAACGATGTGGCCCTACTTTTTTGATTCGGAGGTCTCCCCTCCTTTTTCTTCCAAGGATAACAACCTGATCGAACTGCCTTTTCATATCGCACAGGCCTCTTTTGAAGAACTAGAAAAAGCCGGACAGCTATTATCCCAATTTCACCTGATCCTATCGGACAAGGGGAAAGAAGCGATAAATCTTACCTCAGAAAAAATAGAACATACCGACTCGGGAGACTGGTAAGATTTGGAAGGTTGTTAATCCTAGAGATTCAACATTTCTCTAAATCTTAGAAATCAAACTACTATCGGTACAGATCTCCTTCTTTTTCAGGAATATGCAGCGGAAACCATAAAAATCTATGACTTCCATTTGCCAGGCCAAGTGCGCATACTTGTAAACTAAGATTTGGAGGAGAAAGGTAATCGGGCTATTTTGATAAAGATTTCGGAGGAAGAAGGGCAAAAAAATAATTGTAACCTCAAGGTGCACAAATCTGCCGAAAATTGGGTGCATTAGTGTACCAAAGGTGCATAAATAAATGAGTTACCAGTAATTTTATGAGCCGACAAGAAAGACGAAAAAATAAACGGGACAGACAAAAAGCTTTTGAAAAAAAGACACCTTATGAACCTGCGACAAAAGGAGCAAGAATTTTTGTTATTGCTACTTCGTTGACAATTGTTTTCTTGTTTCTTTATTTAGCTCTTCGTGACAATTCATTACCTGACAATGAACTAAGCACAATTTATGTTACGCTCAAAGACACTCCAAAATATGACGAATACAAAATCAAATCGACCACTTACAGAGACATTATACTGACAACCAAAGAATATCAACGTGAATTTAAAATCACAGCAATGACATACAAGGCGACTGACCATAACGCCTTTAAAGCAAATGTTCTTGCTGGCGACAAAGTAGAACTCAAAGTGAAAAAATCCGAACTTGACGACTTGAACGAAAATACCTTTTGGAATAACTATAATGATGTTTATGGTCTTAGTAAAAATGGCAATAGCTACGTTGACATTGAATTAAGAACTGAATTAACAGACAAAGACAGCAAATGGTCTTATTTTTTTGTAATCATTGGTTTGGTAATGTTGCCTTATGGTTTTATAAAAAGTAAACCATTAATTAGTATGGACAAAGCAATAACAGCGACAGCGGTAATTGGACTAATAATAATGCTAATTGTCAGCAGACTATGAGAAAAACTACTGGTAACACGGGTTTGGCAAAAGTGGCGGTTCAGTGCTCCGCAGACACATTTTTGGTTAATCAAAGTTTGATTCTCCGCATCAACATTTGTGGTGAAAATCGCCACCTTCGCCAAGCCCGAAACCGTTATGGCAAATTCTAAAAAAACCAAAACTTCAAAAACCTACAAATTTTCATAGACTTTAAAGGGGTTTAGTTCGATAGCTTAAACAAAACATTTGAAATAGCATTCAAGAAAAAAATCCTGATAAAATTTAAATTATTGGATTATTTGAGCTTGTTTTTACCAAAAGGAAAGAATTCAATTAAGAGAAAAGAGACAGACTTAAAAATGTAATTCCTAGGAAAAATGGAGATTAAAAGAGGTAGTAAAAGTGGGATAAAAATATAATAGCGGACACCTTTTGGTTGTAAAATGGAAAATCCTATCATTGGTTCTTTATTAATTATTATTGGTGCGATTAGCTATTGGCTGATGTCCATAATGGATTTCAAAGATGAATTTTCAGATAGTACTAAATTTAGAGGATATTCTGCCTCAGTGATTTTTATAATTTTGGGTATATATATACTTTCAAAACTTCTTCTTTTTGGTCTAGCAGGATTTATACTTTTGATATGTTCTTCAGGTTTATTGATTTACGGTATAAAAACAAATCGAATAGGTACTTCTTTCAATTCACTTAAGCCATCGTTAGTAATTTTTATAATTCTTACATTTATTATCTCACTTGTGTTATTCCTAGGAAAATCAGTAACCCTTTAATTTTATGAAAATCAAAAAAAGTGAAAAAAGAAACTTGCCATAACATCACCTTGGATACAGCGGGCGGTTCAGAGTAAATAAAAAGTTTAGTATCTTTAAGAAGTTAGGAGTAAGCTGGAAGAGAACGGCTCCGAATGCCCGCCGTCTCCAAGCTGAATCACGTTGTGTGTCAGCTTAGAAAACCGACAACAGACCAAACACGATAAATATTGTTTCTATTTTTGGAAACTTTCATTATCTTTGTGACGTTTAACAAGACAGTATTGAATGAGATTTTTTGAAACAAAATTTTTAGAAGAAGCAAACGAGTTCATTTCACAACTCGACCCAAAGACAATAAAGAAAGTCTTTTACAATATTGACCTTGCTGAACAAACAAATGACCCAAAACTTTTTAAGAAGCTTCAAAATGACATTTGGGAGTTTCGGACAAAGTTCGCAGGGCTTCAAATTAGACTTCTTGCATTTTGGGACAAGACAGATAACAAAGAAACTTTGGTAATAGCGACCCACGGTTTCATAAAGAAAGTTGACAAAGTGCCGGCTAACGAAATTGACCGGGCCGTAAGACTGAAAGACAAATATTTTAGTAATAAACATTAAAAGTAATCATATGGCAACCAAAGAATTAAAGACATACTCACTTGCCGAGATGAAAGACAAGTATATCGGCAAAGTTGGAACGACTGAACGAGACGAATACGAATATGAGCTTCGTATGGACGTTTTGGGCAAAATGATTAAAACAGCCAGACAAGAAAGAAACTTAACACAAGAAGAACTTGGACGACTTGTAGGTGTTCAAAAAGCTCAAATTTCTAAACTTGAAAGCAGTGCTAACAGTGCGACAATTGACACTATTTTGAAAGTGTTTAAGGCATTGAAAGCTGAAATAAACTTTAACGTGAAACTTGAAGACAACTTTGTCAAACTCGCCTAACAGAAATGAAAACCGAACGCACAACAGCCGTAACCGTTGCACAACTACTCGTCAAACTTCAGGATTTTTCATTGTTGGGTTTTAGGTTGTCACAGGATATGCCTAATGGGCCGGGATTTGATAGTTTATGCCAAAAATCCAAACCTAGTAACCAAACTATCTAAAGGTATCTTTGTCCTTAAAATCAGGGCTAAAAGCGCCATCTACGGGTTTTTTGGGCTACTTTAGGATCACGAACAGAACAGAAAATCCAAATTCATTTTTGAATCCAATTCAGTTTCCAAACCGCCAAAACCACCTAAACGGCTCTGAAATAGGCTTTTATTTAAAAATGAATGGTTTTTTTACGGTCTGACGTTATGGGTTATGCTAAAAGACAACAAAACAAATTTGATACTTATGGAGAATATTTTGAATAACGATATAAAATCTAAAATTAAGGGGCTTGCAATATATCAAATTGCAGGTGGTATAATTGGCATTGGACTGACAATTTGGTTAATCGCACAAACAGTGACAATCACTGGACTTGTAATTTTGTTTTTTATTCTTGCCGCTGGACTTTATTCATTCTCTATTTATTGCGGACAGCAATTATTAAAAGGGCAAATAAAAAGCGGACTTAAACTTTCGATAATTAATCAGGCTCTACAAGTTATAAATTTTGCAGTTTTGGGATATGCCTTCAAATTTGTAGCTGGACTAATACTTTCTATTGGTATTAACTACACTAACGATTTTAAAATCACCTTTAATTTTTCACTTTCTGAATTTCAATTCAATATAAATAGTGAAAAAGAATTGGTAACGGTTGGATTTAATGTTGTTGCAATTTATTTGGTTTATTTCATTGACAAATTGCAACAAGATATAGAAAATAGAGAAACTTTGTTCAAGGCATCTCAAAATATCGACACTAATACAGAAAGCTTGACAACAGAAGAAAAGCTATAAACTTTTTGAAATAAGACGAAGAACTACCCATAACAACTAAGCTTTCGTTGCGTGCGGAGCACGTACAATGAAAGCGCTGTTGCACAAAAACGGTGAGGTTCCTATGGGGATTGAATCGGAATTTCAGTTGAACTTGTAAGGTCTGGAAGCTAAAAAAGTCTCCCCAGAATTATTGATCACATTCAAAAAGCCATCTAATTAAAGAGTTTTCAGCCCTTCCAGACCCGTTTTGGAAGGGCTTTTTGTTGGCCCCTATCACCAGTAATCTACAAACAAAAAAACCTTTGGCCTCGACGAGCGAAACCAAAGGTTGGTTAGTGGTGTAAGTAATTAGGCTAGTTCTTAGAAGCTTGAGCTTCCGGAACTTGGGAAATTGTTGGAAATCATCGCCATGGTCTCATGGGCTACTTTGATGTTAAACTCATAAGCCAAGCTCTTGTAATTGACCAAGTCCACGATGGTACCGATGAAACACAAACCAAGGGTTAGGATGTAGAGAATACCCAAACCCACCTGACCAAGGATAAATCGGTGTAGTCCGGCAAATCCAAAGAAACCAAGCAAGGTCAAGATCAAAATCATCTGAGAATCCTTTCTTCTAGCCCGGTAAACCTGCGCAAAGAGCGAAGCTTGATCCTCGTCCATATTTTTCATCAATCCCTGAATGTAGCCCAGTTCCATACCTTCCAGTTCAGGGAGATGCCTCAATACATTAGCCATAATTGTGTGTTGTTTTTAGGTTTTTGATTAAAGTCCAAATTCGGTGAAGGATCACACCAAAGGCCAGCATTGCCAGCGGGTGCATGGACCAGGAAGCCTGAATCTCTCCCCGCGCGAGGAGGCTCATCGACCGTCCCAATCCACATCCCGGACACCAGCTGAAGCCCATGCTATCCAGCGGGCAAAGGCTGAAATGATGTCCTGCATCTGGATTGATCGTGAAGATGGCAATTAAGCTACCGATCCAAAAGATCAATTCCAAAGGGGTGCGTCTAAGCCATGAGGTGATTTCCTTCATGCAGGACAAAGTACGAAAAAGGTGCCATCTGGCAAATGTGGCCTATATGCCCTGATTTCCGCGATGGTGTAAAAATCTTGGATGATTTGCGTACAAGAAAGTGTCCGATTATGTACGCTTTAATTCGGGTAGTCTAATTTCAAGTACTTTTCCAAACTGAGCTTGCTGCTGGGTATGGAGGTTTTTCCTCAGCGCTTTGTATCCTTTCTTTCCTCCAAAATTCTTCCTTCCCGCAAAATTAAACACCAAACCCAAGATCTCTCCCGGGACCTTAATTTCTGGTTTTAGATTTAATGCTTCTGATGCCTCTTGACCTAAAAAAAAGGAAAGAATTCCCTCAGCCTGAGCGTTGAGCACCGGATCGAGTATTGTTTTTTGATAAAAATGAAGCAGACCTTTTACCAAACGCTGCCCTGCTTCTGAGGATTTCAAATGCCTTTTTCGGATCAGCTTATCCAATTCGAAGGCCTCTTTGGTCGTAGTTGGCCAAAATTGAGTCTCAATTCCCATCAGCTCCCCGATCCATTTCCAATAACTCAAGACCGATTCGTATATTTTTTCCGAAGGTGCTGCGCCCATTTTGGCCAAACCTCTCAATACGATATGGCTAAAGGCTAGATTGGTGCCGAGCATATCTTCTTGATTCACAGGTTGACCGAAAGCCAACTCCCAGTCTTTAGCATAAGTCAGGATGAAATACCTACTCAATGCATGGATCAATCGGACTTTAGCACAAACCAAATATGCTTGATCCTGTACGGAAAACGCCCCCGGGCGAAAGATCTCCAAGACAAAGGAGGCCGTCTCCCCTAGCCTCTCCCCGATCTGATCCAAAATCCGATTGGACCGAACCAATACCTGTGCACCATCAGCAAAGGCATAGCAGTAAGGCAGAGAATAAAAGCCAAGCATGGCGAGGTAGAGGTCTCCATTTTCCTCAAAAAAATCCTGAGCTGATCGGAGATCGGATTCATCATACTCCTGTGCCTTATCAAGGTAAAAAGTAAAAAATGCCTTCAGTTCGGCGGGGAAATCCTTTGGAAGGTCTTCAGGAATCACATTCCATGAATTGATCTCAGTGATCAAACTTGGGTTTTGGACCAAAGAAAAAACCGCCTGATCAGCTAAGTTATCCTGCCTCTTTCTGAGTTGATCAAATACCGAATTGGTGTAAAACTGTAATTTCTCCACCTCATTCTAACCTGCATTTTGTAATTTGGTTGGCCTAGAATCTTATTTCATGTTAAAAAATATAGCTCTTCTTGTTTTTCTTTCTTTGGCGATCTGTCAAACCCTTCTGGCTCAGGCTGCTTCTGATCTTTGGGTAGTCGATACCGAAGGAAAGGGTGGAAAGATCAAACTCCTTACTTCCACTGCAAAACCCCTCACCAACCGACCGGAATACGACAATCAGCCCAATTTCATCAACGATTCGGAATTGGTCTTTTCGGCAGCGGATCAAAAAGGCAACCATGACATTATCCTGTATAGTTTCCGCACAGGCAATTTTACCAACCTGTCCAAAACGCCCGACCGAAGCGAATATTCCCCCAATCTCACCGACTGCAAGCAGTACATTTCGGCTGTGGTTGTAGAGCCGGATGGAAAGCAGCGGCTTTGGCTGTATCCGATTATCGGTGAAGCGCCTGAGCTTTTGTATGATGACATTGCTCCTGTGGGCTATTACGACTGGTATGACAACAAAGCGGCCATGTTTGTATTAGGCGAACCCAACAAACTGGTCTATGCCCGAGGAAAAGGAAATGTGCAGGAGATTTCTAAAAATATTGGCAGGTCTGTCAAAAAACGCCCAAATACATCCGAAATCGCCTACCTAGACCGAAATGACTTAAAGTCAAGCTCAGAAGGAGATCAAGTAAGCATCAAGTCAATTAACCTGAAGACCAATACCACCGAATCCTTTGGATACACCCTTTCGGGTTCGCAGGATTTGATTTGGATCGACAAAAACCATTTGCTGATGGCAAAAGGAAATGAGGTCTTTATCAAAAATGTGAGAGATTCAGATTGGCTTTCTCTCGGAAAAATCGAATCTTCGACCCATCAGAACATTACCCGAATGGCATACAGTCCTGAGTTGAACAAGCTCGTGTTTGTCATGAATAGAAAATAACACCCAATAACCTATGAAAAACTTATTCAAATCAGCGGTGGTTTTGTCCGCACTTCTTTTGGCAGGAAATATGCTGCAAGCTCAAATCGATGACAAACGCGGTATTGTAGCCAAAGGAGCCCAATTGGAAAAAGTAAAGGATGGCTTCAGTTTCACGGAAGGTCCTGCAGTCAACCGACAGGGAGACATATTTTTCACGGATCAGCCAAATGATAAAATCTACCGCTGGAACCCCAATTCAAATCAAGTAACCTTATTTAAAGAAGGTGCAGGTAGATCCAATGGCTTGTATTTTCAGTTGGATGGCAAGCTCATCGCTGCGGCTGACTTGAACAATGAATTGTGGGAAATCGATCAGCAAACTGGGAAAGAGACAGTGTTGGTCTCCTCTTTTAGAGGAAAAAAGCTCAACGGTCCAAATGACGTTTGGGTAAGACCAAAAGGTGGTTTGTACTTCACGGATCCACTCTATCCTAGACCTTATTGGGAGGGTATTCGAACAAAAGATATGCAGCAAGACGGGCAGCACGTGTATTACTTATCTGCGGATCGAACCGAACTTTTCCGAGTGGCCGAAGACCTCAAGCAGCCCAATGGCATAGTGGGTACTCCTGATGGCAAATACCTGTATGTAGCAGATATCGGAGACAAAAAAACCTGGAAATATGAGATTCAGGAAGACGGGTATTTGACCAACAAAACACTTTTCTGCGAAATGGGATCGGATGGAATGACCATTGACGAGCGTGGCAATGTGTACCTGACCGGAAAAGGAGTCACCGTATTTGACCGAAACGGAGAGCAAATCGCACATATTCCGGTTCCTGAAAACTGGACCGCTAATGTGGCTTTTGGTTCCTTAACCAGAAACACCCTGTTTATCACCGCGATGGGATCTGTCTATACCCTAAAAATGAAACACAGAGGAGTTTGGTGAAAAAGCTGGAAGTGGGAAGACCGAAGACCGAAGTTTTCTTCCGTCTTCGGTCTTCCGTCTTCGCGCTACTACCAACAATTCCCATCCACATCGCAGCTTTCGCCTTCGTTTCCGGAAGCAATGTCTAGCACAGGGTTATTTTTAGCGTATTCCGCCCAAGCCTTTTCCAGAGTCTGATCAAATACCTCATCCGGTTGAGCTCCTGAGATGCCGAATTTTCGATCCAACACAAAGAAAGGCACTCCCCTCACTCCGATTTGTCTGGATTCATAAATATCCTGATAAACAGCTTCTTCATACTGATTGGATTCAAGCATGGGTTTAATTTTTTCCTCAGGCACCCCAACTTCTTTTCCAAGCTGTATCAAGGTATCAGTATCATCCACATTGAGACCATCGGTAAAGTAAGCCTTCAGCAATCGCTCTTTCATGGCGTCTTGAATTCCAAATTCTTTAGCAAGGTGAATCAGGCGATGGGCATTTTTGGTATTTGCTACGACTGCCTTATCAAAGTCAAAGGTCAAGCCTTCTGCCTTGGCCATTCCCACCACTTGGGAAGTGATTTGTTTGGTTTGCGCCATGGACCAGCCTTTTGATTGGGAGAGATCCTCCAAGGTGTTGACGCCTGGCTTGGTTTGCTGATCAGGATTTAATTGAAAGCTCTTCCACTCGATTTCGACTTTTTCTTTAAATGGAAATTTCTGTAGCGCCTTTTCCATCTTTCTTTTTCCGATGTAGCAAAAAGGACACACGACGTCAGACCAAATCTCGATTTTCATAAGTTTCTATTTTTCAATTCACCAGAAAAAGAAGGCACTGCACCTACGGCACCTTTTTTCTCATGGCATTTGATTGGATTTTTACTTTACTTAAAGCACAAATCGGAAATCACCCTAAAGAGTTCACCAAAACTGTGAAAACCAAAGAATGCCCTTCTTGTGCGATGGAAGTAGACGACAAGGCAAAAGTTTGCCCCATCTGTCAGTTTGAGTTCCCCAAGCGCTCGCCTTGGATTACATGGATGGCGATCTTTTTGGTGATCCTTTGGCTACTTTCCTACATCCTTTGAAACCACCCACACCTATGAATAAACGATCTTTCCTGAAGTATTTGGCCGCTTTTGGCATTGGAGGAAGTGTCTTTCCTGCGGCTGCAAAACCTTTTTCACTAGACCAACTCGACTGGAATTCCGATGACATTTGGGATCAAATCCGTGCCGGCTACCGAATCAAGCGAGACTACATCAACTTCGAAAATGGATACTATTGCTTTCTCCCCGAAGAATTGTTGGAAAAGCAAATCGCTCACATCCGAGAAGTGAATTTTCAGGCTTCCCACTACATGCGAGGGGTTCAATTTGAAAATAAAGCCAAGTCCGCAGCAGCCCTTGCCGCTTTGGTTGGTGCAGATGCCGAGGAGGTGGTATTAACCAGAAACACGACCGAATCGTTGGATTTGATTATTTCCGGTTATCCTTGGAAGCCCGGTGATGAAGCAGTTTTTTCCAATCAGGATTATGGAAGCATGCAGACGATGTTTGAGATGGCTTCCAAACGCTGGGGGATTAAGACGGTAAAAATCGACATCCCGATGGACCCCAAAAATGATGAGGAGGTGGTCGAGGCCTACCGAAAAGCCATCACCCCGAAGACCAAACTGATGATGGTGCCGCATATCGTCAACATTACCGGGCATATTTTACCTGTGAGAAAAATTGCAGACATGGCTCATTCGTATGGCGTGGAAGTGATGGTGGATGGTGCACATGCAGTAGGTCATTTCACTTTTAACATGCATGAACTCGACTGTGACTACTATGGATCGAGCCTACATAAGTGGTTGAGTGTACCACTTGGCGCAGGAATGCTGTATGTAAAAAAAGAGAAAATCAGCAAAATTCAGCCGCTTTTGGCACCATTTGACCTCAATTTAAAAACCATCGCGTACCTCAACCATATCGGAACACACCCTGCTGCAACGGATTTGACCGTGATTGACTCCATTGAATTTCAAAACCGCATTGGAGCTAAGAGAAAGGAAGATCGCTTGAGATTTATCCAAAAATATTGGTCGGATCAGGTCCGAAACCATCCTGGAATCAAAGTAAACACTCCGGAAGATCCTGCCCGATGCTGCGGCATTGGAAATGTTTGGGTGGAAAAATACACACCTGCGGAAATGGGTAAAATCCTGTTGGAGAAATACAAAATCTTCACTGCACCGATCGATGGCTCCGGGGTGAAAGGTGTGAGAGTAAGTCCCAACATCTACACTAGTATTGCCGAATGTGACCAATTGGTCAAGGCACTCAAGGAAATGGCTTCCTAGAATTAGAATTTCCCAAATAAATGCAAGGCCTTTGTACCAATTACAAAGGCCTTTTTTGCTTTTATTTCAAAATTTTCAAGAAATAGGCCTGAATTTTAAAAAATAATCCTTGCAATTGTTTTTTTGAGGTATAACATTTGCAGCCTCAAAAGCATGATCAAGTTCAACACCATAGCGAACCCTTCTTTTTTTCAAGTCAACTTCTCGTTGGCAGCTGAAGCTATGGTTAATTTTTCTCCTTTGTTGAGGTCTAGGCAGACGTTTAGGGTTTGACCCTGCGTACTTTATTGTTTTCCTACGTGGAAAACTCCTCCCGACCAACCCATTTACTAAATCTTAATTCACAAGCCCTGCTCTCTCCGGAGACAGTACAATTCATGCAATTTCAATGGAAGAAATCTCTTTCAAAATCATTGTAGCCGATTCCACTCATAAGAAGTATTCCGAGCAGATTACAGCTGAAATGGAAAATTCTGCAAAAGCTAGAGGAACAGGTATTGCCAAGCGGAGCCCGGCCTATATCGAAACCAAAATGGATGAAGGAAAGGCTGTCATAGCCTTGACTTCGGATGGGATTTGGGCAGGATTCTGCTATATTGAAGCTTGGGGTCATGGCAAGTTTGTGGCCAACTCCGGTTTGATTGTGTCGCCGCAATTCAGAAAGTATGGATTGGCAAGAAAAATCAAGCAGGAAGTTTTCAAACTGAGCCGTAAAAAATATCCGGAATCCAAAATCTTCGGATTGACTACGGGTGCAGCCGTGATGAAGATCAACTCCGAATTGGGCTACATTCCTGTTTCCTATTCTGATTTGACCGATGACCAAGAATTCTGGAAAGGCTGCCAAAGCTGCGTGAATTATGAGATTCTCATGTCGAAAAACCGACAGAATTGTCTCTGTACAGCCATGCTGTATGATCCACAAGCCAAAAAGAACCACACCGAGGATCTTGCACTGAGAGATGATTTTGAGAAGGAACTGAAGCTATTTGATCGTTGGGTCAGATTGAAAAAGTTTGTCATGCTCAAACTCACCAAGTCGAAAGACACCTTGAAAAGTATATTCTTATAACCTACTCATCCCGTGATGGGACAAACCTACTAGACAATATGAAAAAAGTCGTTTTAGCGTACAGCGGAGGTCTTGACACGACATTTTGCGCCTTGCATTTGACCAAAGATCTGGGCTACGAAGTCCATGCAGCCATAGTAAATACAGGAGGATTTTCTTCCCAAGAATTGAAAACCATCGAAGAGCGCGCAAAAACGCTCGGCGTATCTTCTTTCACGATTTTGGATGTGGTAGATTATTACTACGAGTCCGTGATTAAATATTTGGTTTTCGGCAATGTGCTGAAAAATTCCACTTATCCCCTTTCTGTTTCTGCCGAGCGAATCGTTCAGGCTAAATCTTTAGCGGAATACGCGAAATCCATTGGTGCCAAAGCAGTAGCCCACGGATCTACCGGTGCAGGAAATGATCAGGTGCGTTTTGATATGATTTTTCAAACCATCGTGCCGGATATTGAAATCATCACACCTATCCGGGATTTGAAACTTTCCCGTCAGGAAGAAATCGAGTACCTCAAAAAGCATGGTGTTTCCATGAATTTTGAGAAGGCCGCTTATTCGATCAACAAAGGAATCTGGGGTACTTCCGTAGGAGGAAAAGAAACCCTGACCTCTTCCGAATACCTTCCTGAGGAAGCTTGGCCTACTCAAGTATCTGAACACGAGCCAAAAGAAATCAAATTGACCTTTGCTCAAGGCGAATTGAAAGGTGTAAACGGAGTAAGCTATGAAAATCCGGTGGATGCTATCCTGAAAGTTCAGGAATTGGCGGCTCCTTTTGGAATCGGTCGGGATATTCACGTGGGTGATACGATCATCGGCATCAAAGGCCGCGTAGGATTTGAAGCGGCTGCACCGATTATCATCATCAAAGCCCATCAGTTGTTGGAAAAACACACCTTGACCAAGTGGCAGATGTTCTGGAAAAATCAGCAGGCTGAATTCTACGGAAATCACCTCCATGAAGGTCATTACCTCGATCCGGTGATGAGAAATCTGGAGGCTTTCTTGGCAAGTACCCAAGAGTTTGTTTCCGGTGATGTTCGTGTATTGCTTCAGCCTTACCGTTTCACCTTACTTGGAATTCATTCCGAGCATGATTTGATGTCTTCCAAGTTTGGAAGCTATGGAGAAATGAACAAAGGCTACACAGGAGAAGATGTGAAAGGATTTACCCGAATCTTGGGTAACCAAACTGCCATCTTCCACAAAGTCAACAGCGGAAATGACTAAGATCAAAACAGCGGTCATTGGAGCGGCAGGCTACACCGGAGGCGAACTCCTCCGGATATTGGTTCATCATCCGGCGGTCGAACTGGTATGTGTCCACTCCAATAGTCAAAAAGGAAAAAAAGTCATCGAATCACATCCGGATTTGATTGGAGATTGTGACTTGGTATTTACCGACGAAGTGCCTTCTGAAGTGGATGCAGTGTTTTTGGGCCTTCCCCATGGAGAGACCAAAGGCTTTTTGGAAGCAAATCCCTTCTCTCCTGAAACGGTTATCATTGACCTTTCCACAGATTTCAGAGATGAATCGCACGGGTTCATTTATGGCCTTCCTGAAGTAAACTCGGCAAAAATCAAAACCGCCAAGCGAATCGCCAACCCGGGTTGCTTTGCCACCGGAATTCAATTGGCATTGGCTCCGGCTATAGCTAAAGGTTGGATAAAAGACCAGGTACACATTAGTGGAATAACAGGTTCTACAGGTGCAGGAAAAAAGCTAGCTGAGACTTCCCATTTCAGCTACCGAACAGGCAACATGTCGGTTTACAAGCTTTTCACCCATCAGCATCTCAAGGAAATCAAGCAGACATTCAGGCAATTGAATTCTGACTTTGGGTCAGAACTCTTGTTTGTGCCTTATCGGGGTAATTTCTCTCGTGGGATTTGGGTCACGGCTTATTTTCCTTTTGAAGGATCCGAAGCCGAGGCAGTGGCAGCTTATCAGGAATTCTATCAGGATGCGGCTTTTACGTTCGTGTCCACTCAGGATATCGACTTGAAGCAAGCAGTCAATACCAATAAGTGCATTCTATTTGTCCAAAAAGAAGCCGGACAATTGGTCATTTATTCAGCGATTGACAACCTGCTCAAAGGTGCTTCCGGTCAGGCCGTGCAAAACTTCAATTTGGCCTTTGGACTGGAAGAGAAGTTGGGACTCAATCTTAAATCAATAGCTTTCTGATTTCGGAAATGGGATTTCGGATTTCGGACCAACCGAAATCATACATCCGAAATTCGAAATAAATCAAGCAGTAAATCGTAATTCCCCATGAATCTTTTCGACGTATATCCCCTCATTCCCGTCACCATTGAACGCGCAGAAGGCTGTCGGCTTTGGGACGATCAGGGGCAAGAATATTTGGATCTCTATGGAGGTCACGCAGTAATTTCCATCGGTCATACGCATCCGCATTACGTGAAGCGAATCAAAGATCAACTGGACAAAATCGCTTTTTACTCCAACTCAGTTGAGATTCCAATTCAGCAAGAGTTGGCCCAAAAACTAGGACACCTCTCCTGCCTACATGACTACCAGCTTTTCTTGGTCAACTCAGGGGCAGAAGCCAATGAAAATGCCATTAAAATGGCCTCGTTTGCTTCTGGCAAGTCTGGTTTCATCGCATTTTCAGGCGCTTTCCATGGCCGAACTTCCGGCGCCGTGGCTTTGACAGACAATCCGAAAATCGTAGCTCCATGCAATGCTCGAGAAGATTTTCACATCCTTCCTTGGGGTGATATCGATGCGGTAGAAGAAGCGCTGAAGTCCAATACCATCGCAGGCATCATCATTGAGGGAATTCAAGGGGTGGGTGGAATTCAGGTTCCCGAACCAGATTTTCTCCGTGGTATTTCCTCTTTGGCTAAGAAATACGAAGCCAAATTAATCCTCGATGAGGTGCAATCCGGCTATGGCCGTACGGGTCGTTTCTTTGCCCATCAGTGGGTCGATGGCATCATGCCTGACCTGATTACGATGGCCAAAGGCATGGGCAATGGATTCCCCATCGGTGGTCTGTTGATTGCTCCGGAGTTCAAAGCGAGCTATGGCTTGTTGGGCACCACCTTTGGAGGGAATCATTTGGCTTGCGCGGCGGGATTGGCAGTGTTGGAGGTTTTGGAGCAAGAAAATCTGCAAGCCAAAGCATTGGAGCTAGGAGATCGTTTGATCGAGGAATTGAAAACCATTCCGGGAATCATTGAGGTTCGAGGAAAAGGGTTGATGATCGGGATTGACCTAGATCGGGATGCGGGTCCTGTCCGCAATGAATTGGTCAAAAAATACCACATGTTCACCGGTTCGGCTGCCGGAAAACAGACAATACGTCTGCTCCCACCTTTGTCTGTCGAATGGAATCAGTTAAATTCGTTCTTGACCGCTTTGAAGGAAATTCTAGCCAATTGAGTTTCTCGGAGCCAATTCAACCCACTACATGAAGTACTTCACCCAATTTGAATCCAAAGAGCTAGGTCAGGAATTGATCGATTTGGCTCTCGCCTATAAAGCCAATCCACGTCTTGACCAAGCCAAAGGCCAAGGCAAGCGTGTCGGTTGTATTTTCCTCAATCCTTCTCTCAGAACACGAGTTTCTACTCAAATCGCTGCCCAAAATCTGGGCATGGAAGCCATGGTGCTCAACATGGACAAGGAAGGTTGGGCCCTAGAGATGCAGGAAGGTGCCATCATGAACAAAGGCACAGTGGAGCATATCAAAGATGCTGCAGGAGTCTTGGGTTCCTATTTTGACATTTTAGCGATCCGTGCATTTCCTTCTCTGACCAACAAAGAAGAAGATATGACGGACTTCATCTTTGGTCAATTCATCAAATACAGCGGAATTCCCGTGGTAAGTTTGGAATCGGCTACCCGACATCCTTTGCAAAGTTTAGCCGATCAGATCACCATTCAGGAGCATTTGATAGGGAAAAAGAAACCAAAAGTAGTTCTTACCTGGGGGCCTCATATCAAATCTATTCCACATGCCGTGGCCAACAGCTTTGCCGAATGGTCACTTGGAATGGGACATGACCTCACGATCACCCATCCCGAAGGCTACGAACTCCATGAGTCTTTCACCGCGGGTGCTACCATCGAATACGATCAAAGCAAAGCCCTTCAGGATGCTGATTTTGTGTATGTTAAAAACTGGTCGGCTTTTAATGAGTATGGGAAAATCTTATGCACAGATTCCCGCTGGATGCTGACAGAGGATCACTTTAAAAATGCATCTAACGGTAAGGTAATGCATTGCTTACCGGTGAGAAGAAACCTCGAGCTTTCTGATGAAATCTTAGACGGCTCCCGCTCTTTGGTACAAAAGCAAGCTGAAAACAGAATCTACGCTGCACAGGCAGTACTCAGCAAAATACTCGGTTAACCTTTTTTAGCTCCCAAACCTATGAAGATTTCAATTATCAAAATCGGAGGAAACGTCATCGACTTCCCGGAGAAGCTGGATGAGTTTTTGGCCCTTTTCGCCAAGTTTCCCGGGCATAAAATTCTCATTCATGGAGGAGGTGTGTTGGCTTCCCGATTTGGAGAAAGTATGGGGGTGATGCCGGAAATGGTCGATGGTCGACGAATTACGGACAAGGATACCCTGGACATCGTAACGATGGTCTATGCGGGTCTGATCAATAAGAACATTGTGGCCAAACTTCAGGCTTTGAAAGTGAATGCCATCGGTATGACCGGTGCGGACGGAAACCTCATTCGATCAATTAAGCGGCCGGTTAAGGGGATTGATTATGGGTTTGTAGGAGATATTCAGGAGATCAACACCGAATTGGTGGATACCCTTCTCAGTGCGGGACTTCAACCGGTGGTCAATGCCATTACCCATGACAAAAAAGGCCAATTACTCAATACTAACGCAGATTCCATTGCCTCGGCTTTGGCGACCAGTCTGGCAAAAGATCACCATGTCAACCTTTACTTTTGCTTCAATAAAGCTGGGGTATTGATTGATGAGAAAAATGAAAATTCAATCATCCCACTGATCAATGAGGATATTTATGCCGAATTGAGAAAGGAAGATGTGATTCATTCCGGAATGATTCCCAAGCTGGACAATGCCTTTGAGGCCTTGAAAAAAGGGGTACATCATGTGTGGATAGGAAAAGCTGAAAATCTCCTTTTGGCTGCCAAAGGAAAAAAATCCGGAACCATCATCGAGCGTCAACGATACGATTTGTACTGATGGAAGATTTGAAAAGATTGTTTGATGATGCGGTAGATCTTCTGGAAAAGTTGATTTCCACTTCTTCCTTTTCCAAAGAAGAAAAAGAAACCGGTGATCTCATCGAGCAGTTTTTAAAGGAAAAAGGAGTAGAAACCCATCGCAGCGGAAACAACGTTTGGGCTTTTGCATCTGAATACAATCCTGTTTTACCAACAGTTTGGCTTAACTCCCACCACGACACCGTCAAGCCGAATTCTGGCTATACCAAAGATCCCTTTATCCCGATCGTAGAAGACGGGAAGCTTTTTGGCCTCGGGTCAAATGACGCCGGCGGCCCCTTGGTGTCGCTCTTGGCCACCTTTTGCCATTTTATAGGAAAAGACCTACCCTTCAACTTGTTGATTATAGCTTCTGCGGAAGAAGAAATCTCCGGTCAAAACGGTATTGCTTCCCTCATTTCTCAGCTTCCCGAAGCTGAATTGGCCATTGTTGGAGAACCTACGCAGATGCGATTGGCAGTTGCAGAAAAAGGTTTACTTGTCGTCGATGCCAAAATTCACGGCAAAGCAGGTCACGCCGCAAGAGAAGAAGGAATCAATGCCATCTATCTGGCTTTGGAGGATTTGGAAGAAATCCGAAACTTCCAATTCAGCAAAACCTCCCCATTTCTCGGTCGCACCAAAGTCACTTGTACGGTGATTAAAGCCGGGCAGCAGCACAACGTAGTTCCTGACCTTTGCGAATATGTACTGGACGTCAGAGTAACCGATGCTTATACGTTGGAAGAAGCATTGGAAGAACTGCGGGATATTCTCAAAGCTGAATTAACTCCCCGCTCGCTTCGTCTTCAATCTTCGCATTTACCCAATGATCACTTAATGTATCGCGTGGCGGATGCTTTGGACTTGGAGACCTTTGGCAGCCCTACCCTCTCGGACCAAGCCTTGATTCCCTACCCTTCGGTCAAAATCGGCCCAGGAGACTCGGCCCGTTCGCATACCGCAGACGAATACATTTACCTGGAAGAAATTAAATCCGGTATCCAAGGTTATATCTCCATTATCAATCACTACGCAGCACTCAGCTAACCTTTGAATCATGAAAATCTGGCAAAAAGCTACCGATAGCAAAAAAGAAGTCGAACAATTTACCATCGGTCGTGATCCGGAATTTGATATTCTTCTCGCACCGTATGATGTTCTAGGATCGATGGCCCATGCGCATATGCTTGCCAAAATTGGTCTGTTGACTCAAGAGGACAATTTGATCCTCCAGAAAGGATTGAAAGAAATCTATTTCGAAATCGAAAAGGGTCAGTTTCAAATCGCTGCGGGTGTGGAAGATGTTCATTCACAAGTAGAATTTTTATTGACCGAGCGATATGGAGAGGTAGGGAAAAAGTTACACAGCGGAAGAAGCAGAAATGATCAGGTTTTGGTGGATCTGAAGCTGTATTACCGGGCTGCCATTCGGGAGATTCTTGAAGAAACTCAGACCCTTTTTGACTTGCTGATTTCCTTGGCAGAAAAGCACAAAAACGATTTGATGCCAGGCTATACCCATACCCAATTAGCCATGCCATCTTCTTTTGGATTGTGGTTTGGGTCATTTGCGGAAGGTCTCACGGAAGATCTAGGAATGCTGAAGGCAGCATTTGACCTGAGCAATAAAAACCCGTTGGGTTCTGCTGCGGGTTATGGGTCGAGTTTCCCCCTTGATCGAACTTTAACCACCGAGCTTTTGGGATTTGCTGATCTGCACCACAATGTAATCAATGCCCAAAACAGCCGTGGAAAAACAGAAAGAACCCTAGCTTTTGCTTTGGCAGGTATCGCCGGAACGCTCAACAAACTGGCTACGGATGTCTGCCTGTTTATGAATCAGCATTTTGCGTTCATTACCTTTCCTGACAATCTGACTACAGGAAGCAGCATTATGCCCCACAAGAAAAACCCGGATGTATTTGAACTGATCCGGGCAAAAACCAATCAGATTCAGGCGGTGCCGACTGCTGTGTGCTTTCTTTTGACAAACATGAGTACAGGTTACCATCGGGATATGCAGCTGCTGAAGGAGGAGATTTTTCCTGCTTTTGATACGTTGAAGTCCTGTCTGAGCATGAGCACCTTTATGCTTAAAGAAATCAAAGTGAAGCAAAACATCCTTCAAGATTCATTTTACAAGCATCTCTTTTCAGTCGAAGTAGTGAATGACCTCGTACTACAGGGTGTGCCTTTCCGAGATGCTTACAAAAAAGTGGGCCTGGATATCGAGGCGGGTCAATTTGCACCCGATCAGAGTCAAGTCAATCATTCCCATGAAGGAAGTATTGGAAACCTTTGTTTATCAGCAATAAAATCAAAAATGGCGACCCAGCTTTCTGACTTTGATTTCAAGAAAATAGATCGGGCATTTCAAGAATTACTCAAATAACTCGAGCAATTTAGCTAAAGGCAGAAATCTTAATTTTCATTTGTGAATTTTACCTTTATCTTAAAATGTTTTTATGATAAAAACTTCAGAGCAAGAGTAAACTTCTATGAAAAGCCTTTTAGGTTCCAATTTACGCTATGATCTTAAGGCCAGTTTGGTGGTCTTTTTGGTAGCACTTCCCCTTTGTTTAGGTATAGCCATCGCAAGTGGCGCTCCTCCTATGTCAGGTTTAATCGCAGGTATAGTTGGTGGAGTAATAGTGGGAGCCTTTTCCAAATCTCATGTGTCAGTCAGTGGTCCTGCTGCAGGCTTGACTGTCATTGTTTTGGATTCCATTTCCAGTCTGGGAACATTTGAGCTTTTTCTGGGAGCGTTGGTGGCGGCAGGCTTGATCCAATTGATTTTAGGTTTTGCCAAGGCTGGAGTTTTGGGATACTATTTTCCTCATTCAGTCATCAAGGGAATGCTTACCGCCATTGGATTGATCTTGATTTTGAAGCAGATTCCACATGCGCTAGGCTATGACAAGGACTTCATAGGTGACTTTGCCTTTCAGCAGATGGATAAGCATAATTCCTTCACAGAGATTTATTATGCATTTCAGTATTACAGTCCAGGAGCTATCCCAATTGTATTGATCGCTTTAGCCATTTTGATATTTTTTGAAAGACCTCAAGTCAAAAATCACAAACTGCTCGGAGCAGTACCGGGAGCATTATGGGCTGTTTTATCTGGAATTTTATTGAATAGTTTATACGCTAAGGTTCAGCCTGATTGGCTATTGAAGGATGAACATTTGGTCTCAATTCCTTCTTTAACCAGTTTGAGTCAACTTCCTTCACTTCTCACTTTTCCCGACTTTGGGTTGATTGCCGATTCAGCTTTTTGGATTGTGGCCGTGACATTGGCTGTGATTGGAAGCATTGAAACTTTACTATCCATAGAAGCAGGCGACAAAATGGATCCATACAAGCGGATCACACCTTCCAGCAAAGAATTGGTCGCTCAAGGAATTGGCAATACAATTTCGGGATTGATCGGTGGACTACCGGTGACAGCCGTGATCGTGAGAACATCCGCCAATATTGCCTCAGGAGCGCGGACGAAGCTTTCCGCGATTTTTCATGGTGTACTTTTAATGGTTTTAGTGTTGAGTATTCCAGGATTTTTGAACCAAATCCCTTTGAGTTGCCTTGCGGCTGTGCTTTTTATGGTAGGCTATAAACTTGCCAAACCTTCGATTTTTATTCATGAATTTGAAAAAGGATGGAACCAGTTTTTACCATTTATTTTCACAGTAATTGCCATTCTATTGACAGACCTGTTGGTGGGAATTGGTATTGGAATGGTGGTTGGGTTGTTTTTTGTAATGAAAACCAATTTTCAGCGATCCGTCACCGTTACAGAACTGAACGGCAACTACTTAGTCAAGCTTCAAAAAGATGTTTCTTTTCTCAATAAAGCGCCTTTGATGAAGGAATTGACTCAAATACCTGCAGGAAGCAATGTGATTCTGAATGCTTCAAAAGCGGTTTTTATCGATCATGATATTCAAGAAGTTTTGAATGATTTCATCGATTCAGCGCATACCAAAAATATCTCCATCACCATAGAAGGATACACCTATCATTTAAGAAAAGTCCAATGAACCCATACGAGAAACTACTATTACAAAACAAAGCTTGGTCTGAAGAGAAGCTTCAGGTGGATAAGGACTTTTTCAATCGCCTTGCCCATCAGCAGCGACCAAAGTTTCTTTGGATTGGATGCTCTGACAGCCGTGTGCCTGCCAATGAAATCACGGGCACCGATCCCGGTGAAGTTTTCGTCCACCGAAATATCGCAAATATGGTAGTGCACACCGATTTGAATTTGCTCTCAGTATTACAGTATGCTGTGGAAGTGCTCAAGGTAGAGCATATCATCGTATGCGGCCATTATGGCTGTGGTGGTGTGGAAGCAGCTTTAGGACATCAGAGCTTTGGGTTGATCAACAAGTGGCTTAGGAATATCAAAGAAGTATACAAAACCTATGAATCCGAGATCGATGCTATACCTGATCACCATGCCCGAGTCAATCGACTTGTAGAGCTAAATATTTTGGAACAATGTCAAGATTTGCTGAAAACCTCGATCATCCAAAAAGCTTGGAAAGACCGGCAGTCACCTGAAATTCATGGTTGGGTTTATGGCTTGGATAATGGATTGGTGAAGGAATTAATCACTATTTTACCTGATTTTGAGAATATTCACCCTGTATTCAGGTATTCAGACGATCAATTTTAGAAAAATTCAAAAAAGATTTTAAGCCTCTATTATTTGATTTTCAAAAATAGGGGCTTTTCTTTGCAGCATCCTTTCACTTTTTTCCAGTGTGAGGATTTATAAAGAAGAGGCGAGAGACAGGCTCTAAGACCCTCTGGCAACCTGGAAAATCCAAGGTGCCAATTCCTGCCAAATGAGATGGTCTCATTTGGAACTATAAATTCCTCGTGCAATGAACAGGCAATTTTACCACCTCTCCTTTCTTAGGCTTCAAGCCAAAAAATCAAAATCTTCAGGATCATCGGAAAGATTGAATCATTCTGGTTCTATGCTCTTTTCGTGTTTTTCAGGATTTAACAAAACCTTTCTTTTCTAATAAATTCTTAACCCTTTAAACCTCAATTTTATGTCAGCAAACTATCGTTTTGAAACTCTTCAGCTACATGCCGGACAAGCTCCTGACCCTGCAACTAATTCGCGGGCTGTACCGATTTATCAGACCACATCGTACGTTTTCAACTCTGCCGAGCATGGTGCCAATCTGTTTGGATTAAAAGAATTTGGAAACATCTACACCCGGATCATGAATCCGACCACGGATGTTTTTGAAAAAAGAATTGCAGCCTTGGAAGGCGGTGTGGCAGCAGTAGCTACCAGTTCAGGACAAGCAGCACAACTATTGGCCTTGCACAACATTCTTCAGGCAGGGGAAAATTTTGTCTCCTCTCCTTACTTGTATGGCGGAACTTACAATCAGTTTAAGGTGGCATTTAAGCGCCTAGGGATTGATGCTCGATTTGCCAAAAGTGACAAAGCAGAAGATTTGGAGAAACTGATTGATAATAAAACCAAAGCCATCTATCTGGAAACAATCGGAAATCCTGAGTTTAACATTCCGGATTTTGAATCAGTAGCTGCACTAGCCAAAAAGCATGGAATACCCTTGGTCGTAGATAATACTTTTGGTGCGGGTGGATTCCTTTGCCAACCTATCGCTCATGGAGCAAATATTGTGACAGCTTCAGCGACCAAATGGATCGGCGGACACGGAACTTCCATTGGTGGTATCATCGTAGACGGAGGTAACTTCAATTGGGGTAATGGAAAATTTCCTCAATTCTCAGAGCCATCTGAAGGATACCATGGCTTGAATTTCTGGGAGGTTTTTGGCGAAAACAACCCACTTGGACTTCCCAATATTGCTTTTGCCATTCGCACACGGGTAGAAGGTCTACGGGATCTGGGACCTGCTATTAGCCCATTTAACTCGTTCCTCTTACTTCAAGGCATCGAGACACTTTCCCTTCGAGTGCAACGTACGGTGGACAATGCTTTGGAAATTGCCAAATGGCTGGAAGCTCATCCAAAGGTCTCCAAAGTAAATTACCCTGGACTTACCTCTTCACCTTATCACGAGGCTGCCAAAAAATACCTTAAACATGGTTTTGGAGGAGTGCTGAGTTTTGAGATCAAAGGCGATAAAGCATCCACTTCTCAATTCATCAATAAGCTCCAGTTGATTTCTCACTTAGCGAATGTAGGAGATGCCAAGACGCTGATTATTCAGCCCTCTGCCACAACGCATCAGCAACTCACCGATGAGGAACAAAAAGCTGCTGGTGTGACTCCTACCCTGCTTCGATTATCCCTTGGCATCGAACACATCGAAGATATCAAGGCTGATTTGCAGCAGGCATTTGACCAAATCTAATTACTCCTAATTACCCCAATGAACCTTATCAGCGAATTCGCAGACTTGACTATGACGCAGGAAATTTTCCATTCCCAAGAGCCTCTAACCTTAGAATCAGGTGAAATTCTTTCTCAATTTCATCTCGCCTACACTACCTATGGTCAGCTCAATCCGGAAAAATCCAATGTCATCTGGGTGGTCCATGCTCTGACAGGAGATTCAAAAGCTGCAGAATGGTGGAGTGGACTGATCGGAGAAGATAAATTCTTTGATCCGGGCAATCATTTCATCATCTGCGCCAATCTTCTGGGAAGCAATTATGGCTCATCAAATCCATTCAGCATCAATCCCGAAACAGGAGAAGCTTATTTCTATGACTTTCCCCAAGTAACGCCAAGGGACTTAGCTGCAAGTCTGGAAGCCCTGCGAATTCATCTGGAGTTAGAGAAAATCCATACGCTGATCGGAGGTTCACTAGGTGGGCAAGTTGCACTGGAGTGGGCAGTGACTTTAGGTCAAAAACTGAAAAATGCCGTGATTTTGGCATCTACAGCCAAAACCTCTCCTTGGGTAATCGGATTCAACGAAACCCAGCGGATGGCCATTGAGTCTGATTGTACCTGGGGAAATCGGAAGGAAGATGCTGGTAAAAAAGGCTTGGAAACAGCACGTGCCATTGCCATGCTCAGCTACAGATCTCCAGCTGATTTGAGAATCAAGCAAAGTGATCAAGAAGAAAAACTAGATGGATTTAGATCATCATCCTATCTCAGATACCAAGGTCAAAAACTGGCCAACCGCTTCAATGCACTCTCCTATTGGACCTTGACCAAAGCCATGGATAGCCATGATTTGGGTAGAAACAGAGGAGGCGTAGAAGCTGCTTTAGCACAGATTGAAGCCCGTGTATTGGCTATAGGGGTAAATTCTGATATACTTTTTCTTCCACAGGAATCACAGTTTATCAGCCAAAAAGTGAAAAGAGGAACGTATAAGGAAATCGATTCTACAGCAGGACACGACGCCTTTCTGATCGAATTTGAGCAGCTGGCCTACATACTCAAATCATTTTATTTGGAGAATTAAATTCAGATCTATCAGAATAAAGGCCTGTGGGATTAACCCACAGGCTTTTTTTTACTTTTTCACTTTGGTCCATTCGACAGTCCGACCTACAAATGAGAAACCGAGGTATCCTTTTACTTCCAAGATTTCCGGTGATTTGAGCTTGAGTTCGCAAGAATAGGTCTTGCCGGATTGAGGATCATAGATTTGCCCTCCTTTCCAAATCCCTGAAGAATACTTAAGCCCTGTGAGGAGTGGCAATCCTAACAAGGGTCTTGTTTTCAGTTTGGGGTCCGAGTTTTCTTTATCGGTGGCAGGCTTGCCCTGTGGATTGGGATCTTTCAGCCACACTATTTTTCCAATAAATTCTGAGCCCTTTTTTTGAATTTCGACTTGAGCCGTTTTTTCGGTGTTGTACCAAACACCCAAAATCGCGCTTTCAGTTTGTGCTAAGGATAGAGCTGGAATAGCAAAGATGAGGGTGATAAGCAGTGAAGTAAATTGTCGCATTTTCATGAAAACATCGGTTTGATATGCTTAAATACGAATAGCTTTGAAATTGTTTTTGACTTAGAAATAAGAAGTAGTTTGTAATAATGAGCGTCACCGTACCTTTCAAGGGCTTTTCACTGGAGTTATTGGCTAAAAAAGTGTTATGGATCAAGGAATTAGAAATCCTTTTGATAGCAGACTTGCATTTTGGAAAAGCGGCACATTTTCGAAAGTCAGGGATTCCCATTCCTGAACCTGTTCATGACGCCGACTTCAAAACCCTAAAAACACTTCACCAAGAGATTCAACCTAGACATACCTACTTTCTGGGCGATCTCTTCCATAGTGTCTGGAATGAACAATGGGAGGTTCTGAATTCCTTCTTGGAAACTTTCCCTCAAACTCAATTTCACTTGGTTAAAGGCAATCATGACATTCTTCATCCATCTGTTTACCGGCAGTCTGTATTGAAAATCCATCAGGAACCTTTGGTCATTGAATCGTTCGCACTTTCCCATGAACCCTTTGAAAAGGCTTTGGATGGCAAGTTGAATATTTGTGGGCACCTGCATCCTGGAGTATTGTTGAGGGGAAAAGCTAGGCAATCCGTCAGAATACCTTGTTTTTACAGAACCGGTTCCACCTTGATTTTGCCAAGTTTCGGAAACTTCACCGGCTTAGCTCTAGTAGAACCCAAAGACGGTGATCAGATTTGGGGAATTTCAGGGGAAAAAGTCATTCCTATCCTTTCTGGCACATCGATTGGGTAAATCCCATCTGCTTTCCTAATTTTGAATTGAATTTTGTAATCCATGGCAAGTCCTGCACGAAAGAAAAAAACACTAGGCTATTTCAAATTTGGAAGTGTGCTATTCAGCACCACTCTTTCACTTTTTATCGTGGGTTTATTTGGAATCATTTTGATTCAAGCTCAGTCTTTGACCAAGATGATCCGGGAAAATATTGAAATCCAGGTTTTTTTGGATAAAAATCTCCCTCAAGATCAATTGGCTTCGCTCCAAAAAGACCTTGCATCTAGGCCATTTGTCCTGATCAAATCCGATAGTTCTTCTCTTAGATTTATCTCAGAAGAAGAGGCTGCTGCCACTTTCGTGCAAAATACAGGAGAAGACTTTACCAAGTTTTTGGAAGACAATCCGTTGAGAGACAGCTTTGTATTTTCCGTATCCGATGAATACCAAAGCTCAGAGCAAATCGATGTAATCGCCAAAGAACTTCAGGACATTCCAGGAGTGTTTGAAGTCTCTTACATGACAGATTTGGTCGATTCTATTAACAAAAATCTGCTGAAAGTCAGTCTGGTCATGGGAGGTTTCATTCTCATTTTGATCATCACAGTGATCATGTTGATCAACAATACCATTCGAATCGCACTTTTCTCTCAACGCTTTTTGATCCGATCCATGCAATTGGTGGGTGCTACCAGAGGTTTTATCCGAAAGCCATTCTTGGTAAGAGCGTTCTTTTTTGGAATGCTAGCAGGATTGATTGCATCAGGAATCCTTTACGCATTGATCCAGTACACCCAAGCCAATATTGAAGGATTTGCTATGCTTCAAAACCTTGAATTAATGTTAATTCTCTTTGGAGCCTTAATTCTGATCGGTGGAATTCTGTCTGTATTGAGTACTTTGCGCGCTGTGAACAAATATTTAAACATGTCTTTGGACGAACTTTATTAACCCATGAGCAATACATCTTTTCCCTTTTCCAAGAAAAACTACCGACTAATGCTGATCGGAATGGCGCTTATCGTACTTGGATTTATCTTGATCGGAATGGACGGTGAGCCCCATGGCAATGGAGTTTTGGGATTGACCATAGGTCCCATTGTGACATTGGTAGGCTTTATTTTTGAGTTTTACGCCATTTTTGCAAAATCAGAGAAGAACTGATTCCAATCGCTTTTCTTGGAAAAGCAACCTCACAAAACATGCAGCAAGAAGCTTACGGAGAAGTTTTCCTTATCGATAAACCTCTGGAATGGACCTCATTTGATGTGGTCAAAAAAGTGCGAAACGCCCTTAAAATAAAGAAAGTAGGTCATGCGGGCACTTTAGATCCATTGGCTACTGGTCTTCTGATCGTATGTGCAGGCAAAATGACCAAGCAGATCGAGACCTTCATGGGTCAGGAGAAAGAATACACTGGAACTTTTGTTATCGGTGCTACCACTGAATCATTCGACCTGGAAAAGCCGGTGATACCGGTTTCAGATCCTTCTTCGATCTCCCTCAGCCAAGTCCAAGAAGCAGCAGCAAAACTTACGGGGAATATTCTGCAGATACCCCCAATGCACTCAGCCATCAAAGTAGATGGAAAACGGGTTTACGAATCTGCCAGAGCAGGGAAAGAAGTGAAAATGGAACCTAGGCCAGTGGAAGTTCGTGAGTTTGAAATCACCCGATTTGAAAGGAATGAAATTGATTTTAGAATTTCCTGCTCCAAAGGCACTTACATTCGGAGTTTAGCTCGAGACATGGGTGAAATCTTGGGTGTTGGAGCTTATCTCAAAAAACTCTGCCGAACCCGTATCGGTTCATATAAACTGGAAGACGCTAGTGAATTGCAATCCTTGGTTGAAGAACTAAAAAATCGACCTCATGAGAATCTATGAAGGATTGGAGGATTTTCTCCCCGTACCCAATGCGGTGGTAACCTCAGGGACGTTTGATGGTGTACATCTTGGTCATCAAAAGATTATTCAGCGGATTCGAGAACTGGCCCGTTCGATTCAGGGTGAGACAGTTCTGATTACTTTTTGGCCACATCCCAGATTGGTACTTTACCCTACCGAACATCACCTGAGACTACTTTCTACTTTTGAAGAGAAAGCCAACCTTTTGAGGCAATTTGGAATTGATCATTTGGTTACCATCCCCTTTACCCAGGAATTTTCTCAAATGACCTCTGAAGAGTTTATTCGAAAGATTTTGGTAGAAAAAATCCATACCAAAAAGCTGGTCATTGGATACGATCACAGATTTGGGAAAAACCGGGAAGGAAGTTTTGAATACTTAAAATCCCATGGGCAGGAATTTGGCTTTGAACTCGAAGAAATCTCCCGCCAGGATGTAGATGAAATTGGGGTGTCAAGCACCAAAATCCGAAAGGCACTGGAGAGTGGCGATATCAAAACTGCCACCAATTACCTTGGTCGGCTTTATGAGCTTAACGGTTTGGTCGTTAAAGGTCAGCAAATCGGTCGATCCATTGGATTCCCCACCGCCAACATTCATATTCCAAACGATTACAAACTTATCCCTCATGATGGCGTTTATGCCGTAGAGGTAAAAGTGGAAGGTGTCCTATACAAAGCCATGTTGAATATCGGAAATCGGCCAACTGTAGACGGTACAAGAAAAACCGTGGAAGCCCACCTATTTGATTTTCAAGGTGACTTGTATAACAAACTAGTAACTGTCTCCTTCAAAGAATTTATTCGAGAGGAGCGGAAATTCGAAAATCTGGAAGCCTTGAAAAACCAACTGGTTCAAGACCAAAAATTGGCCAAATCGATACTATAAACCCAAATCAATGATTACGAAAACTGTCAAAGACGCTCGGGAAGCTGTGGCTGATATTCCAAGTGGGGCCTTTCTGATGATGGGAGGCTTTGGATTGAGCGGAATTCCTGAAAACTGTATTTCTGCTCTTTTGGAGAGGGAAATCAAGGAGTTAACCATCGTGTCCAATAACGCGGGAGTGGACGATTTTGGCATCGGTCTCCTTTTGAAAAAGCGAATGGTGAAAAAGATGATTTCAAGTTATGTGGGTGAAAATGCGGAATTTGAGCGACAACTGCTTAGTGGAGAATTAGAAGTCGAACTTATTCCTCAAGGCACATTGGCAGAAAGGGTAAGAGCCGGAGGTGCTGGGATACCTGCTTTTTTCACTCCCGCAGGTGTAGGAACAGAAGTGGCCGATGGAAAGGAAATCAGGGAGTTTGAAGGTAAATTTTACTTGATGGAAAGATGGCTTCAGGCTGATTTTTCTTTGGTAAAAGCATGGAAAGGCGATACTGCTGGCAACTTGATATTTCGTGGCACAGCGAGGAATTTCAATCCTATGATGGCTGCAGCCGGCAAAATCACCATTGCAGAAGTGGAAGAACTGGTACCTGCGGGGGAGCTGGATCCCAATCAGATTCACACACCGGGAATTTACGTACAGCGAATCTTCCAAGGTAAAGATTACGAAAAGCGAATCGAACAGCGGACCATTTCCAAATAACTGGAGTTCTCATTTTTTCTTATGTATTAAGTCTTTTGTCTTAAAACTTAGAACAACCCAAATGCTAACCAAAGAACAAATCGCTCAAAGAATCGCCAAAGAGGTGAAAAATGGGCAATACATAAATCTGGGGATAGGCATCCCTACCCTAGTTGCCAATTACATTCCCTCCGACTTAGACGTAGTTCTTCAGTCTGAAAATGGACTTTTGGGAATTGGCCCCTTCCCTAGTGAAGACCAAGTCGATCCCGATTTGATCAATGCAGGCAAGCAAACTATTACGATGGTGCCTGGTTCGGCATTGTTTAACTCCGCTGAATCTTTTGCCATGATCAGAGGTGGACATGTCCATTTGACAATTTTGGGAGCCATGGAAGTTTCAGAAAACGGCGACATTGCCAATTGGAAAATCCCGGGAAAAATGGTCAAAGGAATGGGTGGAGCGATGGATTTGGTAGCCTCAGCCAAAAATATTATTGTGGCCATGCAGCATTGTTCAAAGGATGGCCAATCAAAACTTCTACCTACCTGCGGCTTACCGATTACCGGAATCCGATGTGTAAAAAAAATAGTATCAGACCTTGCGGTTTTAGAAATTGCCCCCGAGGGCGGATTCATTCTTAAGGAAAGAGCGCCGGGAATCAGCGTTGAAGAAATCCAAGCTAAAACTGCGGGTAAACTGATGATTGATGGAGAAATACCAGAAATGAAATTCGATTAATTACCTATGAGGGAACCTCAAAAGATGAAAACCAGTTTCCCGATAAAATTCTAACCCATGAAAAAGTCAGAAATCAAATTCCAGGTAGAGCTGGATGCGAATAACCTTCCTAAGTCAATTCTTTGGGATGCTTCAGATAAAGAGGCAGAGGGCCTCGAGTCTTCAAAAAGTATAAGTTTGAATGTTTGGGACAACCTGAATCATTCTACATTGAGGATTGATCTTTGGACAGAAGACATGTCAGTAGCCGAGATGAAAAGGTTTTACATAGATATTATCGGAGGCATGGCGCAGACTATTTTGAATAGTACAGGTGACGAATATATGGCTGAAGAAATGAAAGATCTTTGCGATCGAATGGTCAAACATGTAAATGAGGAGAACAAGAAAAATTCTTGATTCAATGAAATTAGACTTAAAAAAGGCCCAGATTGATTAGGGCCTTTTTGTTTTTTTAAAATTATTGATCAAAACAAATTTTGTTGAATTATTAAGGAAAAGTGAGCTTAACTAAGCTTTCGCTAATAGATTTTGATTTTTTTTAATTTATCTCAAAAAACCTTCTCAGTTTCCAAATTGAGCCGCTTATTGAAATTTTGCAAGACATACATTTTTTCTAAACAAGCCATAGAAAATTATCTTTTTAACATAAATTTCGAATAATTGAGTCGAAATATATCCGATTCATTAATCATCCAAACATCTTACAAAATAGCCTATGAAAAATTTTACCAGAAAAATCTGGGGCTCAGTGTTGTCATTTGCGCTGCTAGTTTCCTTGGGAACTACCATGGCAATAGCCCAGACCACCATCTCCGGTACGGTTACTGATGCAGGAACCAAGGAAACACTGGTTGGGGTAAATATCATCGTAAAAGGAAAAGTGATCGGAACCATCACTGACCTTTCGGGAAAATTCACTCTCAATGTCAATCAAGCTCCACCTTTTACCTTGGTATTTTCCATGGTTGGTTTTAACTCCAAGGAAGTGGAAGTAACTGGTGGAATGTCAAATCTCTCCGTAGAATTGGCAGAATCTTCAATTATGGGTCAGGAAGTAGTGATTTCAGCTTCTCGAGTAGAAGAAAGCATCATGAAATCACCTGTCTCTGTAGAAAAGATGGACATTATCGCTATCAGAGAAGTACCTCAAGCAAGTTTCTATGATGCTCTAAACAACATGAAAGGTGTAGAAATGAGCACACAATCACTCACTTTCAAATCGTTTAACACCCGCGGTTTTAATGCCAACGGTAACGTGCGAACTGTGCAGATGATTGATGGTATGGACAACCAAGCTCCAGGTCTAAACTTCTCTGTGGGTAACATTGTGGGTATTTCTGAGCTTGATCTAGAAAGCGTTGAATTGCTTCCTGGTGCATCTTCTGCCCTATATGGTCCAAACGCGATCAATGGTATTCTCTTAATGACTTCTAAGAATCCATTCCAATATCAGGGTCTTTCTGCGAATGTCAGAACTGGTATTATGAACGAAAGCAGCAGAACCAATCCAAGTACCGGTTTCTATGATTTCAGCGCTAGATATGCTAAAGCATTTAGCGATAAAGTTGCCTTCAAAGTAAACATGTCCTATTTGAGAGCAGATGACTGGCAGGCAAATGATTTCAGAGATCAGTCTTTGTTGAATGGTTCTACAATTGCAACAGGATCTCTGGCAACTAACCCTGCATACAATGGTGTGAATATTTACGGGGATGAGACCAATGTCAACATGTTTAGCATCGCTCAGCAAATGGTGGCAGCAGGAGCTCTTCCAAATGCAGCTTTGGGTGTAATCCCTCAGACTTTCGTTTCTCGTACTGGTTACAGAGAATCTGATCTGGCTGATTATGGCACCAAATCATTGAAACTGAATGCTGCATTGCATTGGAGAATCACTGACAGAGTAGAAGCTATTCTTCAAGGAAATTATGGTTTTGGTACTACGGTTTATACCGGAGCTGACCGTTATTCCATTGCCAACTTTAACATGGGCCAGTACAAAGCAGAATTGAAAGGTACCAACTGGTTTTTGAGAGCTTACACCACGCAAGAGCGTTCTGGTGATGCATTTGCAGTGGGTATTGCTGCTCAGGGTATCAACGAGGCTTGGAAGCCAAGTACCACCTGGTTCCCTCAGTATGTCGGAGCCTTTGCTCAAGCTAAGTTACAGGGTGCTAATGATGCTACTGCACACGGAGCAGCAAGGGCATTTGCAGATCAGGGTCGTTTGGTTCCTGGGACTCCTGCTTTTGAAGCTGCCAAAAATGCAGTTACCTCTAGACCAATCCCTGGAAATGCAAGTGGTGTAGGTGCGCAATTCGTAGATAAAACTAACCTATATCATTTCGAAGGTTCTTATCAGTTTGCTGATATCAAATGGGCTGATTTCGTAATTGGAGCCAACTACAGAATCTACCAATTGAATTCAGAAAAGACCTTATTCGCTACTGATGAGAATGGTGATGAATTCTCCATCAAAGAATATGGTGGATATGCACAAGGCTCCAAGCGCTTGTTTAATGACAAATTTAAATTGACAGCCTCTGTTCGTTATGACAAAAATGAAAACTTTGAAGGACAGTGGTCTCCGAGAGTTTCAGGTGTATATTCTGCTGGAAATCACAACTTCAGAGCTTCTTACCAAACAGGTTTCCGAATCCCAACTACCCAAGACCAATACATTGACTTGGTAACGCCTCAGGCAAGATTAATTGGTGGTTTGCCTTTGTTCAGAGACCGATATAACTTCTCTGGAAATCCAGTGTATACCCTGGCGACTGTGACTCAGTTTGGTGGTGCTGTTTTGGCAGCTACACAGCCAAATTCTCCTGTTTATCAAGCAAGTATCCAACAAGCCACCCAGTTGGCAATTCAGCAAGCTACTGCAATCGTAACAGCGCAAGTACAGGCGGGACAAATTTTACCTCAAAATGCACCTGCTGCAATCGCTGCATTGGTTCCTTCATTGGTTCCTCCAATTGCTGCTCAATTGGTTCCTGCTAATGCTGCAGCTGCCAATAAAGACAAATTGGTCACCTATCAACCAACTACCTTCCGTCCTGAAGTGGTTAAATCTTACGAAATCGGTTACAAAGGATTGTTCTCCAACAGATTGTTGATCGACTCTTATGTTTACTTCAACCAATTCCAAAACTTTATTGGTGGACAAGTATTGATTCAAGATAGAAACTTCAATCCTCAGAATCCTGCTTCTGCTCTTGGTTTGAATCTATTGTCTGCAAATACACGAAATGTGTACTCCATGCCGGTCAATAGAACTGAAGTGATCCGCTCTTGGGGTTGGGCTTTGGGTGCTGATTACAAGCTTCCAAAGAATTACTCCATTCGTGGTAACGTATCTTACAATACACTTAGCAACTTGGATGAATTGGCTGAAACAGGTTTCCAGCCTTCTTTCAACACTCCTGAATACCGATATGTAATCAACTTTGCAAACAGAGAAATTGCCAAAAACCTAGGTTTTGCAGTCTCTTACAGATGGCAGGGTGAATTTGCTTGGCAGTCCTCTTTCGTAGCTCCAGCAGTTTCTTCACAGCAGCTTTCTGTGATGCCAGCATTCGGTACGTTTGATGCTCAAATGAGCTACAAACTGAAGTCGCTCAAATCCATCGTAAAAGTAGGCGGAACAAACCTATTCAACAGCACTGGTTACAGACAAGCTTGGGGTAACCCAACAGTCGGTACCATGTACTTCGTGAGCTTGACCTTTGATGAGTTCTTGAACTAAGATCGAGTTCTTCCCATTAACCAAAAGAGGCTGTTCAAATGAACAGCCTCTTTTTTATTGGATTTGATTTCATGAATAATATCTAATTTTTGAACGGCACTTGAATTCCAGACCTAGATCTAGGAAATGGTTATCCAGCATCTCGATTTACATTAATACCCTAGCTTTTTTCAAATCAGCCATCTACCAAAGCTCTACCTGAATCAGAAAATAGTTTCATTATTGACTACATTTTAAACTAGGTGACTTGACTTCTTTAGTGGGAAGAAATAATTCCTTTACCATAAGAAATGTATCCTAAAATGAGAAAAGTGAGCAATTCTCAAACAAAGCACCTGATTGTTTTTGATCCATTAAAAATGAATGAAAACTAATTTTTCCTGATGGGAAGAGCAAAAAAAACACCTGCTTGACTGACCAAACAGGTGTTTTGAATATTCTATTAGTTGGATTAATGTACCTCTCCCATCATTTTTCTAAGAATGGGTTTCAGCAAGAATAAAACTGCTGCTGATCCAATTACGGTATAGACAATCAGCATAAACTGATCAGGCATGGCCGCAAGTCCTTCCTCCGAACCCCCGCTCGCTTCTCCCGCAATCAATCCAGCAAATAGGTTGCCTAGCGCTACAGAAAGGAACCAGATGCCCATCATCTGACCTCCGTAGCCATTTGGCGCCAATTTGGTTACCAAGGAAAGCCCAACAGGAGACAAGCTCAACTCTCCAAAGGTGTGGAGCAAATAGGTGATGATCAACCAGCTTGGTGCAGCTAGCTCACCAGAAGCCGCAATTTTAGTAGCGAAATACATGACAAAAAAACCTAGACCCAACAGCAATAATCCAAAAGTGAATTTGAGCGGTGAGCTTGGTTCGAGGTTTTTCCTTCCAAGCCACACCCAAAGGGCTGCAAAAAACGGAGCGAAAATGATAATGAACAAGGAATTGATCGACTGAAAATACCCGGTAGGAATATCCCAACCTAAGATGGTGCGATCAGTGAATCTTTCTGCAAATAGATTTAGCGTAGAACCGGCCTGTTCAAAACCAGACCAAAACATGGCTGAAAAAATGAACAACACCGCAATAACACCCACTTTATTCTTATCAGCTTTCTTAAGTCCTCCAAAAGCAATGACATACCCCAGATAACCAAAGGCTACTACTGCAATGACTGAACCCGATGCTCCGGCAATAGCTGATGCATTAATTGGAATTACCCCAGTAAACAAAACGGCTATGACAGCAGCCCCAATCAATCCAATCAAGGAAGTAATGGACCGAAGCTTCTTCTGAGCGGATTTTTCAATTTCTGTCACCACCACTGGTGCCTCACCATAACCATCCAAGGCACCGCCTGTGAGTTTGTACTGAATGAGTCCAAATACCATCCCCAGACCTGCCAAACCAAAACCAAGGTGCATATCGTACTCTGCTACCGTCGAACAGGCAATCGGAGCAATAAATCCACCGATATTGATACCCATGTAGAATATAGAAAAGCCAGCATCTCGCTTGGAACTACCTGCAGGATAGAGCTGACCAACAATGGAACTGATATTAGGCTTAAGTAACCCTGTCCCTAAAACAATCAAAATAAGTCCTAGGAAAAAGGAAGTGGTATCTAACGTGCTGAGTGATTCCTTTACTTCTGAGACACCGGTAATCCAAGTTTGAATGCCTGGCAAGGCCATCATAAAATGTCCTAATGCGATGATGATTCCTCCATACCATACAGACTTTTTCAAACCAAACAGACGGTCAGCTAACCATCCCCCAGGCAAGGCTAACAAGTAAACCCCCATGGTATAAAGTCCATACACAGCGCCGGCCGTCTTATCATCAAATCCCAAACCACCGTCCACGATAGCTTTGGTCATAAATAGAATCAAAAGGGCACGCATTCCATAATAGCTGAATCGTTCCCACATTTCGGTGAAGAAAAGGGTCATCAAGCCCTTTGGGTGTCCAAAAGCGGTAGGACCGCTGAATTCTGAGGTTGCTTTATTTTCCAATTGAGTGAAAATTTGGGTTTAATTTATTTTACAATGATAAACTTTTTTGTCACTCGATTGCAAAAATGAAACAGTTGAAAGCCCTCCTTTTACTTCTTAGGCAGCTTCCTTTTTTCTAATTTTTGATACAAAATACTTTCAAAATAGCTTACCAAATAATTTTCTGTATTCTTTACGAAATCGATTGAAAAGCTAAAAAACCAACCTTTTTTGATTTCTAATTTTGAAAACTTGCTTAATTTTGAGCAGACAATTTTCAGAATATAAACCCAACACTGTATGCAGAACACCGTTCTGGAACCCAAAAATTCTATTCTTTCTTTTCTTGAATCCCGATCAGAACGAAAGATCTTTTTCAACCTTCCCCCTGCTGAGCTCATTGAGCAGGCATTGGCTCGAAAGGAAGGATGCCTTACTTCCACGGGAGCCTTTATGGCAGATACGGGCAAGTTTACCGGCAGATCTCCAAAAGATCGGTACATCGTCAAAGATGAACTTACCTCAACAGCTGTTTGGTGGGGAGAAATCAATATTCCCATTTCCGAAGAGCAGTTTGAAAACCTTTACTTAAAAATGAGCCGTCATTTGGAAACAAAGGACCTTTATGTCAGAGATGTTTTTGCAGGTGCTGATGAAGATTACCGGCTAAATATTAAAGTCATTAATACTCTGGCTTGGCATAATCTATTTTGCTCCAACATGTTCCTAAGGCCTACTGAAAAGGAATTGTCTGATTTCAAACAAGATTTTACGATCATCTGTGCTCCTGATTTTGAGGCAGATCCGGTTGTTGATGGGGTGAAAAGCCCTAATTTTTCCATTATCAACCTAAGTAGACGAATCATTTTAATAGGTGGTACGGGCTACACCGGAGAGATGAAAAAGGGTATTTTCTCTGTATTGAATTTTATTTTACCTCATCAAAAAGGTGTTCTTTCCATGCACTGCTCCGCCAATGTGGGTAAAGAAGGTGACACAGCTATTTTCTTCGGGCTTTCCGGGACAGGAAAAACCACCCTTTCCGCAGATCCAAACCGTTATTTAATCGGTGATGATGAACACGGCTGGTCGGAGGATGCTGTTTTTAATTTTGAGGGCGGTTGCTATGCCAAAGTGGTAGATCTTTCCCGAGAAAAGGAGCCTGAGATCTTTGACGCGATCAAGTTTGGGGCCGTTGTAGAAAATACCAGATTCATACCCGGAACTAGAGAGGTTGACTATGCCAATACTGAAGTAACAGAAAATACAAGGACGGCCTACCCTATTCATCACATTGCTAATTCCCTCGAACCCTCAATTGGAAGTGCTCCCAAGAACATTTTCTTTTTAACGGCTGATGCGTTTGGTGTGATTCCCCCCATCTCCAGACTGAATAAAAGTCAAGCCATGTATCATTTCATTTCTGGCTATACTGCAAAGGTGGCAGGAACAGAAATGGGAATTACTGAACCCAAATTGACCTTCTCAGCATGTTTTGGGGCGGCTTTTCTACCGCTACACCCTACCGTATACGCTAGCCTTTTCGGTGAAAAAATGGAGAAAAACGAAGTAAATGTATGGCTGATCAATACCGGATGGACTGGTGGTCCCTATGGAGTAGGTTCTAGAATGAAACTTGCCTATACCCGAGCGATGATTTCGGCTGCATTAGAAGGGAAACTGGATTTTGCGCCCATGCATACTGATCCTATTTTTGGTTTTCAAGTTCCAAAGATTTGCCCAAATGTGCCAGCAGACATTCTTAGTCCAAGGAACACTTGGTCGGATCCTGAGGCCTATGACATTCATGCAAAGAAATTAGCGCAGGCGTTTGTCTCAAATTTTAGTAAGTATGAGAATTTTGCATCCAAGGAAATTTTAGAAGGGGCGCCTATAGTGGCCTAGGATTAGAGATTTCTTTTCCTTTTCTACTAAATGTCTCAGAAAAACCGGATCAACTTCTATTTTTGCGCAGCATTAGAATGAAAATTAACAAAGCCTGAATTTTATTGAATATGAAAACAGCGGAAATTATTACCGAAAAAGGTACCATGAAGGTGGAGTTTTACGAGAAAGATGCCCCAGGCACCGTTCAAAACTTCGTAGATCTTGCCAACAAAGGATTTTATGATGGATTAACTTTTCACAGGGTAATTCCAAATTTTGTCATCCAGGGAGGTTGTCCTATTGGAAACGGCACCGGAGGACCTGGTTACAAAATCAAATGCGAACTCGATGGAGGTAATCAATACCATGACAGAGGTGTGCTTTCCATGGCCCATGCGGGAAGAAATACTGGAGGTTCACAATTCTTCATCTGTCATAGTAGAACAAATACGGCTCACCTTGACAGAAACCATACCTGTTTTGGAAAGGTAGTGGAAGGTTTGGAGGTCATCGATGCCATTCGAGCAGGTGATAAAATTGAAAAGATTGTCATTCACGAAGCATAAAAAAATCCCCTCGAAATGAGGGGATTTTTGCTTTTAGACTAACTGCTTTTACTTCTTTTTTCCACTTTCAAGCTCGCTCAAAATCTGCAAAACCTCTGAGTGAACTTTTGGTGCTGTTTCCGGCCCTAGAGAATTGATCTCGCCATAAGGTCGATCTTTGTAATCATAGGTAAAAGGAGGCTTTACATCCCATTGGCTTTTGGGCACGATGTAACCGATCATGTCATTGGACATCCCCGCAAAAAACTTAAACTGCCCCGGAATCTTTGTCTGCAAGGCAGGTACCTCTATTGCATCTATTCCAAAATCTGCTCCATCAGGTGATTCCACTCCGCCATGAAGAATTTCTGGATAGAGTTCACCGGGTACATGGACAAACGAGGCAGGCCCAAGGGTCCATGCAGCTACCTCAGATCTGATTTTTTTCCAACCAATAAATCCTCTATCAAAAATTCCTAAAAAAGCCGCCAACTGAAACAATCCATTATCCATTTGCAAGGCTATCGATTTAGCCCTGAGACCAAGGTTAAGACTGGAGTAAGTAATCAAGCTGGTGTCCTGAAGAGTTTCCAGGGTTGCTTTTGCCAAAGCTTTTCCCTGAGCCTGGATTTTTTCAGGAGATTGCTTCTGGATTTTTTCCAAAGTAAAAGGATCTTCCACGACCATATCCGGAAAGGTGGTCATCAATCCGCCTACAGCTCCATTCAAAAAAATAGCCACTCCTCCTACTCCATCAATTTTTACAGAGTCATTTACTTGTATACCCTCTTCAACCATGTTCCTCCAAGGGTCCGGAAAATCAGAACTCAATTGGATATTTTGGGACCAAAGCGTCTCGGGATGATTTCCCCAGTTCATAAGGGTCCCAAGTGTCTGACCGCTTTCGGCATCCAAAACCTGCATGAGTTTCAGAGACGCATCAAAAACCAGAGGAGGTCGAGTATCCCCTACCAATGGCTTGAGTTTTTCCTTTTCTTCGGCAAATCGGAATTTGGCAGGCCTTCTGGAAGCATCTGCTTCACTCACTGCCTGCTGGATACCCTTCAATACTTGATTGAGATAATCGGGATTCACTCCTCTGGAATAGTCAGATGGTCCCCACATGCCCATCAAATCAGGAGAGGAGTGCACGTGTGTACTAGCAATAATCACATAATCCAAGTCAGGATTACTTTCCTGAATCAATTTTCTACTTGCAATGACTTCATCATTCCCAAAGCCGATCATATCAATCACACACAAGGCAATCTTGAGTTCGCCTGATTCCAATACCATGGCTCTGGCCCAAAGTGGATCCAATACCGATTGTGCTGGCCTGGAATTATGAAATCCGGCTAGCCAAATGGCATCAAACTGACCATTACCATTGCTGTCTTCATAGGTATCTCCTTTTTCGGGATTATACCTTGAATCTCCGTCCACATCGGTCCATGTTTCGAACTGCTTTGGAGTTATATCTACTTTGGCAAAGCCTGCATTCACGATGCCTGCTTCAGCGCTCAAATTTAAGTTGACATCGTACCCGCTATGGCGATCGCGAAATTGATAAGCTCCAAAGCCAATCAATCCTATCAAAAGGGCAGTCAGTGTGACAAAGGTGATTTTGAGTATTTTTTTCATGGGTGAAAGGTTCTGAAAGTCATTCTAAACTACTAAAAGTTTGACTTCCTCGGCAGCCAGATTCTAATTCTGGAATGATAATTGAAAATCAGCTTTTCCAACTAACATCACGATGCAAAAAAGTCTGGTTATTTTCTTTATTTGTTTTCTTTTAAATGGTATTCAAGTAAACGCCCAACGCTATGGTACTGCACTAGGTCTTAGGTTGGGAAATTCGGATATCAACCGAACCGTAGGTTTAAGTCTACAGCAACGAGTGATGGAAAGGGTAACCATAGAAGGAATCCTGCAGACCGACTTTAGCCGCAATACCACGCTATCTGTTTTGGCACAAAAGCATCACCCAATCATTTCTAAGCGATTCAATTACTACTATGGAGGAGGATTGTCCTTTGGAAATGAGGAAAGCTTTGTTAAGAACCCAGCTACCAAGGAAATCATCCATACCTATGGAAACGCAACCACGGGAGTTGACTTGATCGCAGGGGTGGAAATGACGCTTGCCAATGCCGTGATTTCGCTTGATTATAAGCCCAACATCAATTTAGTCGGAAGAGAGGAATTTTACCGGGGACAAGTTGGACTTTCGGTTCGCACAGTCTTGGTGAAAAGCAAAGAACAAAAGAAAAAGCAACGACAGCGACAGAAAGCGAAGAGAGAAAAAGCTCAAGCTCCCAAAAGGTCATTTTCAGAACTGTTCAACAAGTAATTTGGGGTTAGATAGCCTTTTGCTTCCAATATACTTTTTCATGGATATCGGAATGCTTCACAATTTCTCGGTACCATTTCATACGAAGCTGGTTTTTTTCATCCTCGGATAAGTAAAAATCAGCATGTGCAAAAGCTCCAGCTTTTTGGATCAGGTCATGTAGAAAAATCGAAGCAGAAACAGAAATGTTAAAGCTGTCTGTAAATCCAAACATCGGGATGTGAACCAAACCATCTGCCTTTTGCTTCACTTCCTCGCTGATGCCTTCGTGTTCATTTCCGAAAACAAGCGCCAGCTTTTCTGAAGGTTGCAAGTCATAGATTGAAATTGATGTTGGAGACGGACTTGTGCCAAGGATTTTATAACCTTTTGACCTCAATTCAGCAAAACAAGCATCCACTGAGGATGAACCATCCTCTTGAAAATGCTTGTATAAATCCACCCATTGTGATGCGCCTCGAGTCACGTAGGGATTGATTTTGTACTGATTGGTCTTTTCGATCACATGGATGTCCTGCAGACCAAAGCAATCGCAGGTTCGGATCACTGCACTGGCATTGTGAGGCTTAAATATATCCTCCAATACCACGGTAAGGAATCGTGTTCGCGTACTCAGTACCCGCTCCATCACTGATTTTTTGTGCTCCGTGATGTATTGGCCCAAATACTCCAAAAGGCCCTGGTCAAAATGGATGGAAGTATTTTCCTCTCTCATATTCAAAAAGAAGGGCTATTAAAATAGCCCTAATTGTTCTTCATCATCTTTCTTTGGCGTGAGGTCGATCGTAGTTCCAATCTCCAATTGATCATCGGATTCAGTTGAAGCCTCATCTGCATCATCAGATTCTTCCGCTTTCGTAGGTTCGGATTCTATCAGTTGGATTTCTTTGACCGGATAGGCACTGACCTTGTTTCCGATAGCTTTCCAACCTTTGACATCGATGAGCATTTCCAAATCATACTCCACTTGCTCTTCTTCTTTTCCTTTGGTCACGGTCACCACCACTTGAGCTTGACTGTCAGTAGTAACCAACTTGAGGTAAGACTGCTTGTGGTCTGAGATAAAGTTGAATCTCTTATTGATAGTGGTCGTCTCGATTAGGAATCGCTTCACAAAGAACGTCTTGGTAGCTCCGTCAAAGTAGATTGCTGAAAGCACTTTCTGCGGGTCAAATTTTTGGATTAACCGTACATCGCTGGATTCGTAGCGATTGGTGAGTTCAAAGCTGGTCAACTCATAATCGCCATTTTTGTAGCAAACCAAAATCTTGTCATCACCCAAGAAATTCCCAATCAGTCTTCCTCGCTGATCAGTATTCAGTCGTCCTACGGAAGGGTCATAGTACACATTCAATCCTCCAAGGGTAGACTTTCCTTCCATCTTAAACTGGATTTTACGGACAGGATATTTGGTCAGGATATTTCCTCCGGCACCTCTTCCTTTGATCTCAATTTCAGCAAAGTCAAAGTCAAAGACTTTAACTCTCGCTTTTGCGCCCTGAGTCAAGTACACAGTTATTGTTTCAGCTTCACCATTGGGATTTGCGGTCAGATAAAGAACCTTTGACCCCTTGGTACCTTTGGTCAAATCATATTCCTTATCCCGGGTGATCCCTCCTACCTGGAATCGCTTCACCATGCATCGGCCAGAAGTGCCATCCAAGTAGATCAGGTTGTAGGTCATTCGCTCATCATTCTTTCGGAATACGCCTACGAACAAAATATCCTTCCCCATGAAGAGCTTTTCCTGGATTTTGGACACCACCATTTTGCCATCCCTACGAATGGCAATGATGTCGTCCAGATCCGAACAGTCGCATACAAACTCGTCTTTCTTCAATCCAAAACCAACAAATCCATCTACTCGATTGACATAGAGTTTGGCATTGTTTGCAGCAACTACCGCGGCTTGGATGGTGTCAAATGCTCGAATTTCAGTTTTTCGCTCTCTGCCTTTGCCATACTTATCCAACAGATTCTGGTAATAAGCAATTGCGTAATCGGTCAAATGCTTGAGGTTGTAATTTACCTCTTTGAGCTCTTCCTGAAGACGCTTCATCAGTTCATCAGCCTTAAATGCATCAAACTTGGAGATTCGCTTGATTTTAATTTCTGTCAGGCGAATTAAATCCTCCTGGGTAATTTCTCTGTAAAAGTCCGGTTTGTAAGGATCAAGGCCTTTGTCTATAGCTTCTAATACGGCTTCCCAAGTGGTGCATTCCTCGATATCTCGGTAGATTCGGTTTTCGATGAAAATCTTCTCCAAAGAGGAAAAGAGCAATTTTTCCAAAAGCTCCCCTTTTCTGATCTCCAATTCCCTTCGAAGGAGTTCTTTGGTTTGCTTGGTGTTGTACTCCAGGATTTGGTTGACGGTAAGGAAAACCGGCTTGTCCTCGATGATTACGCAGGCATTTGGTGAAATGGAAACCTCACAATCCGTAAAGGCATATAAGGCATCAATGGTCACATCCGGGGAAACTCCAGGTGCCAATTGGATCTGGATTTCTACATCTTTGGCCGTATTATCCACCACCTTTTTGATCTTGATTTTACCTTTATCATTGGCTTTCAGGATCGAATCAATCAAGGAGTCTGTCGTGGTGCCGTAAGGTATCTCCTTGATCAAAAGAGTTTTGCTATCTTCTTCCTCAATTCTGGCTCTTACCTTGATTTTTCCACCTCTCAGCCCTTCTTGGTAATCAGAAAAATCAGCCAGACCACCTGTGAGAAAATCAGGCAAAATATTGGTCTTATTTCCTTTCAGGATTTCGATAGAGCCTTCTATGAGTTCGCGGAAGTTGTGAGGAAGAATTTTGGTAGAAAGACCTACCGCAATCCCTTCCACACCCTGTGCAAGCAAAAGCGGAAACTTAACAGGCAATGTAACGGGTTCGCGTTTTCTTCCATCATAGGAAAGCTGCCACTCCGTCGTTTGAGGATTGAAGACTACTTCCAGCGCAAACTTGGAAAGCCGGGCTTCAATGTATCGAGCCGCTGCTGCACCGTCACCGGTACGCACATCACCCCAATTGCCCTGGGTCTCGATGAGAAGGTCTTTTTGACCTAAGTTCACAATTGCATCACCAATCGAAGCGTCACCGTGAGGGTGATATTGCATGGACTGACCGATGATGTTAGCGACTTTATTAAATCGTCCATCATCCATCTCCTTCATCGCGTGAAGGATTCTGCGCTGAACAGGCTTTAAGCCATCTTCGATGGCCGGAACCGCCCGCTCCAAGATTACATAGGAAGCATAATCCAAAAACCAGTCTTTATACATACCCGTCACCGGGATGGAATCATGCAAGCTTTCTTCTTTGCCTTCAGTCAGGTTAGTATCGTCGCTCATTTACTTAGTCAAACCAATATTTTTAAATCAAACTGTAAAAATCAAGCCGCCTCAATCTCTTCTTCCTCTTCTGTTTTTTTAGGATCATCGAGTGCCAAGTCTTTTTCAATCCTCAAGTTGTCGATGATGAAGTTTTGTCGGTCAGGGGTATTTTTCCCCATGTAGAAAGTCAGCAAATCGGAGATTTTAGTGTCTTTGTTTAGAATAATAGGATCCAATCGAATGTCCTCCCCGATAAACTTGCCAAACTCCTCAGGGGAAATCTCGCCCAATCCTTTGAACCGGGTGATCTCAGGCTTGCTGCCCAGCTTGTGGATAGCTCGCTGACGCTCTTCATCAGAGTAGCAGTAGATCGTTTCCTTTTTGTTTCTCACCCGGAAAAGAGGGGTATCCAGGATGAATAGGTGCCCGTTTTTTACCAAATCCGGGAAAAACTGAAGGAAGTAGGTCATAATGAGCAATCGGATGTGCATGCCGTCCACGTCAGCATCGGTGGCAATGACGATTTTTCGAAAACGGAGATTTTCTATGCCGTCTTCGATGTTCAAGGCGTGCTGAAGCAGGTTGAATTCCTCATTTTCATACACCACTTTTTTAGTCATGCCAAAACAGTTGAGTGGCTTTCCTCTCAGAGAAAATACGGCCTGCGTTTGCACATCTCGGCTTTTGGTAATCGAACCCGAAGCTGAATCCCCTTCCGTGATAAAGAGCATCGTTTTGTTCTTGATGTCTTCATCGGCTTTAGGATCATCGTAATGCACCCGGCAGTCTCTCAGTTTCTTATTGTGAAGGTTAGCCTTCTTTGCCCGCTCATTTGCCAACTTTTTAATGCCAGAGATTTCCTTTCGTTCTCTTTCTGACTGAAGGATGCGTTTTAAAAGAGCATCAGCAGCAGCAGGATTTTTGTGTAAGTAATTGTCAAGTTCGGTTTTGATGAAGTCGTTGACAAAAGTCCTGAGCGTAGGTCCATCAGGCCCGATGTTTTGGGAACCTAGTTTGGTCTTGGTTTGTGATTCGAAAACAGGTTCCTGAACCCTCACCGCAATGGCTGCTACTACTGACTGGCGGATATCCGAAGCATCGTAATCCTTCTTATAAAACTCTCGAATGGTCTTAACAATAGCCTCTCGGAAAGCCGCCAAGTGGGTTCCCCCTTGGGTAGTATACTGTCCATTGACAAAGGAATAATATTCTTCTCCATAGCTACCCGAGTGGGTCAAGGCCACTTCTATGTCATTTCCTTTGAGGTGGATGATCGGATAGCGGATGCTTTCCTCATCTACTTTGTTGGAAAGAAGATCATAAAGCCCTTTGTCAGAGAAATACTTCTTCCCGTTGTAATTGATTGTCAGGCCTGCATTGAGGTAGGCATAGTTCCAGATTTGATTTTCGAGGTATTCAGGGATGAAGTGGTAGTTTTTGAAGATAGAAGCATCTGGAGAAAAAGTTACTCGCGTTCCATTTCGTTCGGATGTTTTTTCTACTGCCGGGTCATTGACCAAAACACCTTTTTCAAATTCAGCCATTTTGGTTTCTCCGTCTCGGAAAGACTGGACTTTGAAAAAGTCGGATAGTGCATTCACCGCTTTGGTACCGACACCGTTTAGCCCTACAGACTTTTGGAATGCTCCTGAATCATATTTTCCACCGGTATTGATCTTGGATACACAGTCGATGACCTTTCCTAAGGGAATGCCCCGACCGTAGTCTCTTACCTCTACTTTATGCTCCGAAATCTTCACATCGATGTTTCGTCCATGTCCCATCATGTGTTCATCGATGGAATTGTCCAGGATTTCTTTTACCAAAACATAAATTCCGTCATCCTGTGCACTACCATCGCCTAATTTTCCGATGTACATCCCAGGTCTAAGACGGATGTGCTCGCGCCAATCCAGGGATTTAATACTGTCTTCGGTATATTTTACTGGTTCTGCCATAATTCTGATTTAAGAGCGCTGAACAGCTTTAAATTTTCCAACAAGTAAAACAAATAGAGCCACCACCCAAACTACAAGTAGGATAGGCATAAGGAAAAACCACAGGTTGTAAGAAGTGGCACCTATTTCCTCTTGATTGTTGATGGCATGCACATACAAAGCAAGAATACCCAAACTCAAATTGACGATGCCACCAAAAGAATAAAACCAGGCTAGAATATAATCTCGGTAAGGATCACCTATCGGAAAAATCCGATGCATCTTTTTGTTGGCCTTGGTCTCCAAAGATTTGGGAGTATATAAGGTGATTGCATTGAGTATCACAAAAAAGGTAATCATACCATAAAAGAAGTTGCCTTTTTCCCAATCGCGGTTGATGGCGCCACTTTCATCCATACTGATACCGACCTGGTCCGGCATAGCTGAATAGAAGTACAGAAGAAAGAAAATGAAAACAAGAATACTGACGAAATAGAAGGCTTTGCCGAATCTGTAGTACATGAATAGAGTGATTGAACGTGCTAATATAACCGATTTGGTTAAACCTTTGCGGCAGGCAGTGGGTTCAGAAAAAGTCATTTGGTGACTGAGAAAAATACTCTTTCACCCAAATGCATGAAGATCAACCTTCTAATATATCAGACCTCAAATGAACAGAATTGGGGACGCTTAAATTTAATTTCACGAAAAAATCGCTCCATCTTTGTTTCAGAATTCTATCCCTATGCTACGTAAATCAACTTACATTTTCATATTCACCTTGTTGACGCTTTACTCATGCAGTGGTCCGATCGATGCCGGAAAAATCAATCTGGAAAATTGGAAAGCTGACCGATATGGATGCAAAGGACTTAGAATGCAGGATTTGGAAGAGCTACGGCAAATCAAGAACAACTTTCTGGGTGCTGACAATCAATCCTTGATCAAGACCTTTGGACGTCCTGACCGAGTAGAATTGGTAGACAAAAGTCAAAGCTTTTTCTTCTATTTTTTGGAACCTAGCTCGGATTGCGAAGGGGTAAAAAGCGAAAAAGAACCCCTGAGAGTCCTTTTTCGAATGAATGCATTAAGCAAAGTATCTGAGGTCACGATTACAACCCTGAATCCATAAAGCAAAGTGCAGCGGCACCTAAGGTACCTGCATTGTTTTCAAGGGTGGCTTTTTTGAGTTTCAGGTCTTTCACGTAGTATGGTGTGAGGTATTTCCTTGTGTTGTATTCGATGGTAGGCATCATAAATTCCAAACCTGCTGAAATTCCACCACCAAAATAGACGTCCGTCACATCGAGAATTCGAATAGTGGACACGATAGCTTCGCTGATGATTTCAGCTACTTCCTTAAAGACCATCAGGGAAACTTCATTTCCAGCCTTGGCAGTATCCACCAGCAAGTGAGTGCCGAGCTCTTTTCCTACCAGTTCCCCTGCCTTTTCTGGATATGCGGCCACCAAATTGGCCATAATTCTTAAAATGCCATTTCTCCCTATCAAGGTTTCCAAACCGGCATTTCCTCGGGAAAGCATGTGCCCCATTTCCAAGGCATTGCCTCTGGAGCCTTTAAACACCTGTCCGTCCAGCACCAAAGCGCTTCCAATTCCTGTACCCATCGTGATGAAAAGGAAATTGTCCGAAACATCTCCTTTTCCATAATGAAACTCACCGATAGCTGCTGCAGCTGCGTCATTTTCCAGATAAAAATCGTGGTGAGGATATCGCTCCTTTAGGCTTGCTTTAAGAGGAAAATTATTCAAATCAGGAATGGCCGGGATCTCCAATGGAGTCATGCGGTCTTTGGAAATCATGCCTGGAAGTCCGATTCCAACTTTGGACACCAAGGGATATTTTTCTAGATACTTTCCGATCACTTTGACGAAATTCGGTCCAAAGCCATCTGCATGCTCTCTGTATTGGGTTGTATCTTCTTTCTGGAAGTCAAGCATTTTGCCTTCCTTATCGACTAATCCGATCTTTAAGTGAGTTCCCCCCACATCTACTCCGAGAAACTGAGTCTCCGATGAATTCATAGTTATTTTTCTAGGTTTGATTGCCAAAAAAGCAAAACTATTGCTTCACTTCCTATAATCTTTGCCGATCTCGTAAAAAATTTTGAGAACTGCCGGACAGACCAACGTGTTTTTGAGACTTAGATCCAAAATACCTAACATGTTTTTTCGGTCTGTGTGAGGATATTCGCGGCATGCTTTTGGACGATCCTCATATACCAGACATTTATTGTCAGCCCCTAAAAATGGACAGGGAGCTGAGTTAAGGACATAGTCCCCATCCTCATCCCGATGTAAATATTCATCGATAAACTGACTGCTTTTCATGCGAAAATTTTTGGCCAATCGATCTATGTCGGTCTGTATAAAAATCGGACTCGTAGTCTTACAGCAGTTGGCGCAATCAAGACAGTCTATCTCAGAAAAAACCTCCTCGTGAACCTTATGAAAGGTTTCATCCAAATTTTTAGGCTTGGTCTTTTTGAGTTTCTCCTTAAGTTTTTTGTTTGAGGGAAAATCCGATTTGCTCTCTTTGGAAAATTTTTCCAGATCAACAGAAATATTCACAACTTATTGAATTTCAATTTTTTGTAAAATTCATTAACTTACTGAAACACTAAACCCAATCCCGCTATGAAAATTCATCCATCAGAGCTTTATTTCTACTACAGCTCCAATCAACTTGGTGAAAAACTGACCAAAGCGTATGCAAAATCTATGACTCGTTTTGTCAATGAAATTGACCTCAATCATGAAAAGCTTACCGCTACCCAATGGGATCAATTATTGCTCAAATTGAATCTCAGGGCCAAAGACCTCCTTAATCGAGCTCATCCAGATTACCAGAGATTGATTGCTGGAAAAGATTGGGATCAGGAAGGCTGGCTGAATATTCTCGTCAACTACCCTTATCTAATAAAAGCTCCAATTGCGCTTTATAGAGATAAGGCAATCCTTTGCGTTACTCCTACAGATATCCTCAAGCTTGACTAATCCCGACAGAGACTGATTCCATCTTCCAGGATTTGTATTTCTCTTGCTTTATACAATTGACCAATGCACTGCTTGAAGTGTTTTTTGCTCATCCCAAGAACACGTTTGATTTCTTCGGGATCAGACTTGTCATGAAGTGGCAAAAAGCTCTTTTCTTCCAGTAATTGGAGGATTTTTTCAGAACCTTCATCGTATTTCACTTTACCTATTGGTAGGACTTGAAGATCAATTTTTCCATCATCTCTGCGTTTTTTTACCCAAAGTTTTCTCCTTTCTCCTATCTCCAAAGGTTGGAAAACTTCATTGGCATAGATCAGGCCCTCATAGCGATCCTCGAGAAGTACCTTATATCCAAGGTCTGTTTTTTCAAAAATCAATCCTTCACAGGAATTCCCGGGTTCGTAATCTTTAGGAGCTGGATACATAAACTCCCGATATTTACTCACACCAATCAATCGTTCTGTTTTGTAATCTTTACAGACTCTGATGAAGTATTTCTGACCTGGAGTCATAGGCTTAGCCATCTCGGAATTGGGCACAAAAAGATCCTTAAGTAATCCCCAATCCATAAAAGCTCCAAATTTGGTCACCTCTTTACATTCCAACACAGCAAATTCATCCAAAAGTGCTTTGGGCCGATCCGTAACTGCAACAGGTCGATCTTCACTATCGGTATAAACAAATACCTCCAATTCATCACCTTCTTTTTCGTCACCTTTGAGGTAACCTTTTGGTAAAAGCACTTCTCCACCGTCAGATAAAGCCAAATAAGCTCCAAAGTCAGTAAATCGATTGATATAGAGTTTGCTGATCAGTCCTAGTTCTTTCATCAGTATCTAAGTTGCGGATTGGGATTAGTTCTCTCCAAATAGTTGAAATTTAAAAATCATGCATGACCATCAGTAATTTCTTAAGATCAACTCTAGATGATTTTTTCGACTCAAAGGTAAAGATTAATCCCAGCCAACGAGAAGAAAAATCCGACAAACAAAGTCAGGAATCATCGGTTCGAAATTGGAATTCGCTTGGCTTAAGAGTAGCTTTGAATTCCTCAACAAAGGCTGATAAAGCCAAAATAAACCCAAATATTCACGTTTTTATCTCGAAATTAACCAGTTATGAAAGCTATCTCTGTTATTGGTTCGGGCACCATGGGAAATGGTATCGCTCATGTCTTTGCCCAACATGGGTATAAAGTTTCACTTGTCGATATTTCGGTTGGACAGTTGGAAAAAGCACTTTCCACCATTTCCAAAAATATGGATAGACAAGTGATTAAAGGTGCCATTTCGGAGGAGGATAAAAATCAAGCACTTAACAGAATTAGCACATTCACAACCTTGAAGGAAGGAGTAGAAAGTGCGGATTTGGTGGTGGAAGCAGCTACAGAAAATATGGCGCTTAAGTTGGACATCTTCCGTCAATTGGATCAATTTGCCCCTGCCCCTGCCATTTTAGCTTCCAATACCTCTTCTATTTCGATCACAAAAATCGCCGCTGTGACCAAACGACCAACTCAGGTAATCGGAATGCACTTCATGAATCCTGTGCCGGTAATGAAGCTAGTCGAGGTGATTCGAGGCTATGCTACTTCTGATGAGGTCACAGAGATCATCATGGATCTTTCCAGAAACCTTTCCAAGGATCCGGTGGAAGTAAATGACTATCCGGGATTTGTGGCAAATCGAATCCTGATGCCTATGATCAATGAAGCCATTTACACGCTTTATGAGGGAGTGGCTGGAGTTTCAGAAATTGATACCGTGATGAAACTTGGTATGGCCCATCCCATGGGACCTCTCCAATTGGCAGATTTCATTGGGCTGGATGTATGCCTTTCCATTTTGCGGGTGCTTCATGATGGATTTGGCAATCCAAAATATGCCCCCTGTCCTTTGCTTGTCAACATGGTAGAGGCTGGATATAAGGGTGTGAAAACAGGCGAAGGATTCTATCGATATACCCCCGGAAGCAAAGATCTAGTAGTTGCTTCCAGGTTTTCCAAGTAATTTAAATTCTACACATGCATTTAGCAGTATCCGGAAATATCGGGAGTGGGAAAACCACTCTCACTGAGAAATTGGCCAAACACTATGGGTGGAAGGCAGAATTTGAAGCAGTGGATGATAATCCCTATTTGCCTGATTTCTATGAAGACATGAAGCGGTGGTCATTTCACCTTCAGGTCTACTTTCTCAATTCCCGTTTCAATCAAATCAAGAAAATTCAGGAAAGCACCATTCCAACCATCCAAGATCGGACGATCTATGAGGATGCATATATTTTTGCTGCTAACCTTTACAAAAGCAAATTGCTGACAGAGCGAGATTATTGGAACTATAGAAGTCTATTTGATTCCATGATTTCTCATGTTAAGGCTCCGGATCTATTGATTTACCTCAAAGCCGATATTCCCAAACTGGTTGGACAAATCGAAAAGCGTGGAAGGACCTATGAAACTGCCATGCGGATCGACTACCTAAAAAATCTCAACTCACACTACGAGGATTGGATCTCCAATTACAAGGAAGGGAAGCTGCTGATCGTGGATGTCAATGAATTAGATTTTGTGGAGAGGCAAGCAGATTTTTCATTCATTGTGGAAAAAATAGAACGCGAAATGTTTGGGCTTTTTGCCTGATAACCAATAAAAAAGGGATTTCGAAGGAAGTCCCTTTTTTTATATCATTAAAAACTTAGAGGCATTAAGGTTCAATATTGACTGCCGAAAAGTCCGAATTCCAAACTCCGAAATCTGAAATCCGAAATTTTCCTCACCCCAACTTCCTCATCAACCAATTGTATATCATAGTCCGCTGTTCCTCCTTGGGGTTTATCAAAAGCTGATCGAGACGCTTGAGCGAACCCCCGGTCATGATGGTTTCGTAAGGATTCAGCCGAATGAGCTTATATCCATGGATACGGGTTTGAAGATCGATTTGAGCAGCATTGTAGGCCATCAATTTCCAGCCACTCGGACCATTCCCTGAAAAATCTCCGGGATCTGAAGCTTTTCCGAATAAGGTGGAAGCCACCGGCGGACCCGACCAAATGCGTTGAGGCATTCCGGCTTTCAAGGCTTCTTTTTCGTAAGTACGACAAAGTCTCTTGTAACTTTCCGCAAAGGGGAAATTCAATTCTTCATAAAGTCCTGATTTTAAAGAACTCAAGCGATATCGGTGAAAATGAAGTTCATCGTCCCAAAGAATAAGATGCCGACCAAGTTTAAAGTCAAATTTTAGCTTTTCCAGTAAAGGAAGCGAACCATTTCCTCCCAATTCGTTGAGGATTTCCTTTAGCCATCCTTTGCCTTTTTCGTCTAGGTATTTTGGCACCACTTCCAATTCGTTTTGCCAGTCGTAGTCAGCCCCACCCTCTTTGAGAATCAGGTCGAGCTGTCGGGTCATCAGGTGTTCCATTTACTCAGGTGTTTTCTCTCAGGATTTCCCAAGTGTGGTCTGCAAGTAATTTTACCTCAGCCACAAAATTTGCCCAATCCTTTTTGCGTCCCCATTCCTCCGGAGCAATCATACTCATGAAGTCGGTTCCGTCTGCCTTCTGGTACAAAAAATAACGGTGATTGATCAGCGGCTCGAAAGCAATTGATGCACCATAGATCCGCTCAGATACTTCTACTCTAGCTTGAATCTTCTTAGCCTGATCTGCCAAAAGCCTCATTTGCTCGTAGATTTGAGCCATCTGCATATCAGTCTGACTATGCATGGCTGCCACGGCCCTACCGGTAATTTTCCCTTGGTCCTCAGGCTTGATGATGGCGCTTCCCGAATGATGGGCATAAGGCAAAGTACCGGGATTTTCGGTAGTCTTTTCCTTCATTAATTCTAGGTCGAGCTTATCGACATCTATTTTCTTACCGATCATTTTTTGGGAGATTCTACTTCGTTGGATATTCTTTCCTTCAGATTGCCTTTTGAACCGGGAAATGTGGTTCTCCTTGAAATATCATAACTCACATAAAGGATGATCAGCATAAAGAGGACAAACAAGGCCAGAAAGATCTTTTTATTCTTTTGCATGAGTTTGAGCGATTCTGAAGGCAAAATTAAGCAATGAGTTTTTCAAGTGAATGGTTTCAAAACTCATCTATAGAAATAAAGCATTTTGAAAATTGTTTATAAATTTAGCTTATTCCTTTTTGGAATGGATTTTTAATACCTTATCCATACTTTAATCACACTATGTATCAACTGATTAGCGAGAAAGCCATTTATCAGTATTTTGGGGATGACGACCATGATATGATTAGAGAGATGATTGAAATCATCTTGAATACCAACATCAAAGACTTAAAAGAACTCGAAACTTTTTACGGAGTATCGGATTTTGCTACGATCAAAAAACGCTGCCACAAAGCCAAACCTTCCATGAGTTATGTTGGCGCACTGAGAGTCAGAAAAACCCTGGAAGAAATTGAAGAGAAGCTTGAGAGCTCTCATTCCCTTAATTCACTATTACAAAATCAATTGGGAATTTTGGAAACTGAATTGAATGACTTTCTATCTAAATTGAACTAATTACCCATATCACCCTACAATCACCCTATTCAAATGCTCCGGAAACTTCTATTTCTGCCTGGTTTACTGTGCTTTTTTGCAGTAGTCCAAGCACAATCTCCACTTACTGTGGACTACATCATGAGAGACCCAAAGTGGATGGGAACCTTTCCTTCGACCCACTCTTGGAGCGAAGACAGCAAGCAGATTTTTTTCAGGTATAATCTCGAAAATGACCCCGCCGACTCCCTATATAAAATTGATCTTACCAAACCTTCTCAGATTTCAAAAGTCCACTGGCCGGAAGAAAAGCTGCTCAGAAAAGAACTTTCCACTTTCAACTCAGACCAAAGCTTAAGACTGTACAAAGAAAAGAACACCATTTACCTGGAGGACAGAAAGAAAGGAAGCACCTCTGCCTTAGTGGATTGGTTTGAATCTTTCACCAACCTTCAGTTTTTGGCTAATGAAAACCTGGTTTCCTTTATCTCGGGATCAAATGTTTTCCTGGTGGATCGGACTACAGGTAAAGTCACCAAACTCACTTCCATCGTCAATGGTCCAAAACCGGCTGCAACTGCTGCTTCACTATCCTCCAAAGTTTCTTTTCTCGAAGCCGAAAACCTCTCGCTGCTTCAAGTAGTCAATGAGCGAAAATTAGCGCAACAGCAAACTCGGGCCTATCGGGAAGCTATCCGGCCCAAGAATCAGGAATTTGTTTTCTACACCGAAGGTAAAAACCTGTCCAACATGCAGGTGAGCCCGGATGCACGATTTTTGACTTTTTCTGTATTCAGTCCTGCATCCAATAAAAACACCAAAGTGCCCGATTATACCGCTGCTTCTGGATACACGGAAGATATAAATACACGTCCCAAAGTCGGAACACAGCCCAACAAAGTTGAAATCGGAATCTATGACTTGGAGCGGGATACAGTTTATTATGTCAAAACGGCCAATCTTCCAGGCATCAAGGATTTACCTGATTATGTCAAAGATTACCCTGAAAAGACTTGGGAAGAAAAAGTTCGGGATTTGACTCTTTCTGCTCCTTACTTTTCTCCTGATGGCAAACGGGCGATTATTCAAGCCCGAGCTTTTGACAACAAAGATCGCTGGATTGCCGAAGTCAATTTAATGACCGGTGAATTGAAAAACCTAGATAGACAGCGAGATGAAGCCTGGGTGGGTGGACCCGGGATAGGTGGCGCGTTTGGAGGAGGTACTCTAGGCTGGCTTCCTGATTCCAAGCACATCTATTTCCAATCTGAGGAGACTGGATATTCGCATTTATACCTCTTGGACGTGACTACAGGTCAAAAGAAAGCGCTTACAGCTGGAAAATTTGAAGTCTTCGATCCATTTATTTCCAAAGACAAAAAATCATGGTACCTCACCACCTCTGAAGTCGATCCGGGTGAGCGGCATTTTTACCGAATGCCGATCATGGGCGGTAAAATGGAAAAACTTACGTCCATGACAGGCGAAAATGCAGTGGTGCTTTCTCCTGATGAAAAGAAGATGGCCATCCTCCATTCCTACTCCAATGTGCCTACCGAACTCTATGTTCAAGAAAATAAGGTTGGAGCTATTCCTCAAAAATTGACTTCCGGCCAAACAGAGGAGTTCAAAGCCTATGCTTGGAAAGATCCGCAAATTGTCAGATTTGCTGCTCAAGATGGAGCGCAGGTTCCGGCACGTCTATACCTTCCTGAGCCAAGCAAGAAAAATGGAGCTGCTGTGATTTTTGTCCACGGTGCAGGTTACCTCCAAAACGCGCACAAATGGTGGAGTACTTATTTCAGAGAATACATGTTTCATAACCTATTGACTGATCTGGGTTACACCGTATTGGATATTGACTACCGGGCTTCAGCGGGTTATGGTCGGGATTGGCGTACCGGCATCTACCGGCACATGGGAGGTAAAGACCTTTCAGACCAAGTCGATGGCGCCAAATACCTCATCGCTCAGCACGGAGTTGACGCTGGAAAAATCGGGATTTATGGGGGTAGCTACGGAGGATTTATCACGCTGATGGCGCTATTTAATCATGGAGACCTGTTCAAATCCGGGGCAGCACTTCGCTCGGTGACGGATTGGGCGCATTACAATCATGGCTACACTGCCAACATTTTGAATACCCCTGAGGAAGATCCCATCGCTTACCGTCGCTCTTCTCCGATCTATTTTGCCGAAGGACTAAAAGGAAACCTCCTGATTGCTCATGGCATGCTGGATGTGAATGTGCATTTTCAAGATGTGGTCAGACTGGCCCAGCGACTGATCGAACTCAAAAAAGACAATTGGGAAATGGCCGTTTATCCCGTGGAAGACCATGGGTTTGTGGAGCCAAGTTCCTGGGCAGATGAGTACAAGCGTATCTTGAAATTGTTTAACACCACCCTTTTGAAAGAGAAGAAATGAACAAATCAGGAATAGTATCCCTTGCCCTCGCCCTTTCCGTTCTGGTTTTTTCCTGCGGAAAGCAAGAAACAACACCTTCAGCCAAAGTCGGCCTTATCGCTGAAAAAGCCATGGTGGTTTCAGCTAGAGAAGAAGCCTCACAAATAGGTTTGGAAATTCTGAAAAAAGGAGGAAATGCCTTTGATGCAATGATGGCTACCGAAATGGCTTTGGCCGTGGCTTTTCCTTTTGCTGGAAACTTAGGAGGCGGAGGTTTTATGGTATATCGTATGGCTGATGGAAGCGTTGGTTCGATAGATTACCGGGAAAAAGCTCCTCAGGCAGCCTCCAAAGACATGTATTTGGATGAAAATGGGGATGTCATTCCAGACCTGAGTACCAAAGGAGCTTTGGCTTCGGGAGTGCCGGGGACGATTGCCGGTATTTTTGAAGCACAAGCCAAATTCGGAAAGCTGAAACCTGCCGAAATCCTTCAGCCCGTGATTGATCTCGCCCGAAATGGTTTTGTGGTGACCAAAGCACAAGCCGAGCGGCTTCAGCGAAATCGGGAAGTATTTGTGGAAGTAAATGGGCCTGAGACCTTTTTTGCGAAGGAAATCAAAGAAGGCGACACCCTCAAAATCCCCATCTTGGCAGCTACACTGGAGCGAATTGCCAAAAACGGAAGAGATGAGTTCTATAAAGGCGAAACAGCTAAAATCCTCGCTCGACACATGCAGGAAAAGGGCGGCATCATTACGGAAGCAGATTTAGCCGCTTACGATGCCGCTTGGAGAGATCCAATCGTATTTCCATACCGAGATCTGAAAATCATCTCCATGGCCCCTCCCAGTTCAGGAGGTATCACTTTGGCTCAGATCTTATCCATGTTGGAGCAGCATGATTTGAAAAAACTCGGCCACCATTCGCCGGAATACATCCAACTTTTGGTGGAAGCTGAGCGAAGAGCCTATGCAGACAGAAACTTCTATTTGGGCGATCCTGACTTCGTAAAAATACCTGTAGATCAATTGCTTGATAAAGAATATTTAAAGTCAAGAATGAGCAATTTCTCTTTTGAAAAAGCCACTAAATCTGAGGAGATTTCAGAGGGAAAGATTGCTTTTGCTGAGAGCATGGAGACCACTCACTATTCGATTGTAGATGCGGAAGGCAATGCCATTTCAGTGACTACCACACTGAATGGTGCCTATGGATCGAAAGTGTACATCGATGAATTGGGCTTTTTCATGAATAATGAAATGGATGATTTCAGCTCCAAGCCCGGGATTCCCAATATGTTTGGTCTGATCGGCGCTGAGGCGAATAGCATTGCCCCTGGCAAACGAATGCTCAGTTCCATGACCCCCACTATTGTCGAAAAAGGAGGCAAACTCTGGATGGTGGTCGGCACTCCGGGTGGTTCTACCATCATCACTTCCGTACTACAAACGATCCTGAACGTCGCTGAATTTGACATGGGAATGCAGCAGGCTGTAGAAGCACCGAGATTTCACCATCAGTGGCTTCCTGACTTGGTCAATTTTGAGCCGGATTCTTTTGACTCCACGCTCATTGCCACTTTGAAATCAAGGGGCTATCTGATCAATGAAAAAAACAGCCCGATTATTGGCAAAGTAGATGCGATTTTGGTTTTGCCGGATGGCAAGCTGGAAGGCGGAGCTGATCCTCGAGGGGACGATAAGGCGGTAGGTTTTTAAAATAAGTTATAAAAGGGGTTGTCTTTCAAGTAAGTGCTGTCAATAAGAGGGAAGCGGAATTATAGTCCAGAACGCTATAAATGGACTTCGACTAAACTCAGGCATTCTATACTTCACATGATGAGACAGCCTCTTTCTTTATTTTGAATCCCATTTACACCCCCGTAATCTCCCTAAATTTGGCACTTTGCCGCTGACTCAGATCGATTTTATGTCCTGATTTTAAAATGATTAAAAGAGTGCTGTTAAAGTAGGGTTCGATCTGCTCGACAAAGTCCAGATTGAACATGTATTGACGGTTGGCTCTGAAAAATAGATCTTCAGGAAGCTTTTGCTCCAAATAGGTTAGGGATTTATGCAGAAGCGGCTTATGCTTTTCATAGTACACTCGCACATAGTTGCCCTCGCTTTCCAAGAGGTATATCTTCGAGATTTGGACGAAGTGGCATTTTTCCCCATCCTTGATAAAAATCTTCTTCTCGGCACTCAAGCGTCCATCTTCCGTGGATGAGTTTTGAGTGGCCTGTTGCTTTGCCCTAAACCTCTGAATGGCTTCTGCCAATCGCTGGGGATTGACGGGTTTCAGAATGTAATCCAAGGCATTGACCTCAAATGCTTTGATCGCAAACTGATCATAGGCAGTCACGAAAATGACTTCTTTGACCTCTTCCAGACTTTCCAAAAACCCAAATCCATCTTTTCCGGGCATATTGATATCCAGGAATATCAAGTCAGGCTTCAATTCATTGCACTCCTGAATGGCCTGATCTACCCGATCACTCGCCCCAATGATCTCCAAATCCTCGAAAGGCGCCAATAAAACCTTGAGCTCTTCCAATGCCAAAAGTTCATCATCGACCAAATACACACGTTTCTTTGTCATGAGATAGGATAGATTAAAGTGGATTTTACCAGTTGATTCCCAAAATTATCGAGGTGGAAAGAAGCATTCTCCGGAAATAGATTTTCCAGTCTCTTCTGAAGATTGGTCAGTCCGATACCCATTGAAAAGTTTTCTGCCAATTGGCCTGAGTTGACCACTTCGACGCAGATTCGGGCTCCTTTTATTTTACTTTCAATCTTGATGATTCCGCCATCAGGCAGTTTTGTAATTCCATGTTTGATGGCATTTTCAGCCAAAGTCAGTACCATAGCGGGAGGAATCCTTTGATCGAGGGTCTCCTCTTGTAGTACAATTTCTACTTCTAGCCGCTTTCCAAATCGGATTTGCTCCAATTCCAAGTATTTCACTACCTCATTGATCTCTTCATTGATACTGATCAAGGGCGCTTTTTCATAATTCAGCGAAAATCTCAGCAATTCGGAGAGTTTGATGATCGCATCCCTTGACTTTTCCTGATCGATCAAAACCAGAGCTTTGATGCTGTTGAGGGCATTAAACAAAAAATGAGGATTAAGTTGAATTTTCAACAGCTCTAATTCCGCTGATTTGGCTACGTTTTCCAACATCAACTTTTGCTCGGTAATTTCTGCATTGCGCTTTAGAATATGATACAGGTAATAGATAATGATCCATACCAAAACATACCTACCCAAATTCATAACCTGACCCAAAAATGATATTAAAGTCGACTGAGATAGTAAAGTACTCGGGTCAATAAATGCATAAGGAAGGTAAAGCATAAAAGACATTAAAAAAGCGATCATCAAGGTGTCAAAAAATGCCTTACTCCAAATTCTAGAGAGACTTTTTTCAAAAACATGAGACCTGATAAAAACTGACTTGTAGGCATGCGAAACAAACAATCCTACCAATGAGTAAAAGGTAAATTGCTGAAAGAAAGCCCACTCAAATTGGCCATGAATAAAAAAGGTGTAATTGACTGTTTCGATAAATATGATCGAACTCCAACCAAGTATCTGCAAAAGCCAATACACCTTGGTTTTTCCTAATGGCCATTTTTTCCCCATAAGTCCAGCGAGTATCCTTGGATTATTTGACAGGTTCGACTTGATATCCCGCATGTTTCAGCAAAGAAATCACCCCATTTTCACCTGCCAAATGCCCGCTTCCCACGGCCACAAACACACTTTCTTTAACCATTTTCTCTTGAAGTTGGGGGATCCAAGCCTTGTTTCTACTGTCTAGCATAATGCCTCTGTATTCTTTCGTCATCCCGTCTTGGTTCATGGTTTGATATAGGGCTTCAATATCTTCCTCCAGGTAGGCAGTAACCATAGCCTTAAATTCCTCTGCACCTGATTCATCTTTGATCATTTTAACCAATTCATCCAATTGGACTTTAGCAGGTATTTGATCAAAAGTTCCCATTTGAATTTCGACAGTTTCCAGTCCTTCGATGGGTTTACTTTGGCTTTGAGCTTGAGCGGTGAAATAGCCCTCAAAACTTTCTGTCTCTGGACATGGCAAGGTTTTGATCAATGCCATAGACGAAAGCACGAAAGGTTTCAAAATTCCGATTTGAGCCAGGCCTACTCCAAAATTTTTCATAAAAAATGCATCCATCATGCTGGCATCTTCTTCTGAAAGTTCTCCTTGAATATTTTTCATTCCGGGATTCAAAGAATGCTGTTGAATGTTGGCCATCAGCTGTGGATCACTCATATCGAGCTCCATCACAAGCTTTTCGCTGCTTTCAAAAGCTTTTTTCACTCGATCATTTATCACAAAATCTTCTTTACAGATGATGTGAATGGTACCAAACAGGTAAGATTCCTTGGAAAGTCCGTTACCTGAAATCTTCCAAAGCAATGATCCTTCTTGAGAAAAACTCAAAAAGGATACGTGTAAGAAAATACAAAATGTAAAAGTGAGCTTGAGTAAATGACGGTTATACATGATCAGAAAATTAAATCCAGAGGAAAGATCGGAGAAAAAGAGCAAAACCCACCTTCAAACCTCCATCAATGCAGGTTTTGAGAGATGAATGAAGTGTTAAAAATCCGATGATAACCTTCGCTTAAAGTAGATTATTGCCAAAAAAATCATTTCAATCCGCTTTGGATTAATTTTTTGAGGCCTAGTCGGAAAAAATTCTAACTTCCATTTTCTAAACCTTTAAACCCATTAACCATGAAATCAAACTGTGTGAATGAATCTTTCCAAGAGATCATTCTGCGAATTGGGAGATTTCCTGTGGCCTAAAAAAACAATCTAACTCACATGAAAAACCGTCGCGAATTTCTTCAAAAATCAGCCTTAGGAATTGCCGGATTGGTCACCGCACCATCTTGGCTCCAAGGTGCTCCTGCCCTGATCAAGTCCTTTAATAAACCGGATTCTCTAATCAATGGAGTCCAAATCGGCTGTATTACCTATTCTTTTCGATCCATGCCTGACCAAAGTGCCGAGGCTACACTGAAGTATGTCGTTGATTCAGGGATCTCTTCCATCGAATTGATGGGTGATCCTGCAGAAAGTTTTGCAGGAATGCCAACCCCTACCTTTAACCGTACTCGGGTCTTCCAATTGGGTGGAAAGCAACGGAGAGGCGAAACACTCACCGAAGATGAAAAGAAAGAATTGGCAGATCTTCAAGCACAAAGTGCTGCCTACACCAAAGTAGTTGCGGAGTGGAGAGCAAATGCAGACATGAAAAAATTTGAGCAGGTTCGCAAAATGTACAAAGATGCGGGCGTGACTATCTATGCCTTCAAACCCAATGCATTTGGAGCAAACAATTCAGATCTAGAAGTGGCTTACGGAATGAAAGCCGCCAAAGCCTTGGGAGCTAGCCACGTGACCTTGGAGCATCCCTCCAACGATGAACAAACCCTTAGACTTGGTAAACTTGGAGAACAAAACGGTATGTCGGTCGGCTACCATGGCCACGAGCAGGAAACGTTTACTTTCTGGGATACTGCCTTAGCTCAAAGCCCAAAAAACGGTCTCAACCTTGATGCAGGCCACTACATCGCAGCAGGACATACAGATCTTATTCCTCTGATCGAAAAGCATCATGCCCGCATCCTCAGCATGCACACCAAAGACCGACAAACCCCTGCAAACGGAAAAGGTAACTTGGCTTGGGGCACCGGAAATACGCCTATTGGAGATATCCTCAAGCTAATGCAAAAAAACAAATACAAATTCCCTGCAACCATCGAATTGGAGTACCAAGTACCTCAAGGTTCAGATGCAGTGAAGGAAGTACAGAAGTGTTTGGAATTTTGCCGCAAAGCACTGGGATAAACAAAAAAGCGGGTCGTAAATGGCCCGCTTTTTTTTAATGTCCTTTAGGATCCTTCTCCCCCACTTTCAATGCTATGGGAAGCCGATTTACCTTTGGAGGGATAGGACAGGTAGCAAAGGCCGTAAATGCACAAGGAGGATTGTAGGAGAAATTAAAATCAATCTCGGTCATCCCGGTTTTATCCGGATAGCTTACATAAAGGTATCTTCCAGTAGGATAGGTCTCTTGCCCACTGGTTTCGTCAGAAAAGATCACAAAAAGCTTACCTGCTTCATCCAGAGCATGTAATTGGTACTTTTCATCCCCAATCTCAAACTTCAAAATCCCCATCACTTTCCATTCAATCACCTGACCAAGGACATTGGGTATTTCCATGGTCTCGTTGAATTTGGGTTCAAAAAATGCTTTTACTTTGAATGATGGATCATAGTCAAAAACTGGAATTCCTTCAAATTTCCCCAATTCCGGATGTGTCAAATCCCTCAGCCTAACCGCATATTGTCCCCCTCGTTGGATAACTGTCCATTTCCAATGATCAAAATAAACCCCTCCTTTTGCATAGGATGAAACAGGGTACTGGAGGGTTTTGGCTGGAAATTGAAGGTTACTTTTTTTGGCAACTTTTGGATTGAAAAAGAACCAAACCGAATCATTGACTAGCTGAAAAGTACCGATATTCCTTTTTCCTGCTTGACCTGAAAGGATCAAACTATCATCTGAAATCTCATTCAAGTAGGCATTTTTTTCGTCCAACCAAAGCAATCCAGAAAGATTAATCCAACCGTCTTCGCCTGTTAATTCGGCTATCCTGTCCTTTTTCCAATTTTCAAATTCAGTCACTTGGGCATTTGCTTGTTGGATGAATAATAAGAAAATCAGGGGTAATGCGGCGAACCTATTCATGAAGCTATCAGAGGGCGAGATAAAAGGTACGTATGCTTAGGAATATAATCAAAATTCCTACTGCAATCATTAAGTACTTTGGCTTGATCAATCTGCATATGTAAGCGGCAAAAGGTGCAGCCACAATTCCTCCCAAAATCAACCCCAGCACAGGGGCTAAACTGAGTTCTTTGACAAAAAACAAAAACGTCGAAGCACTGGCTAGCGAAACAAAAAACTCCACAAAGTTACCTGTGCCAATGGCATAACGAGCGATTTTTCCCTTACTCAACAAGGTACTGTTTACAATTGGTCCCCAACCTCCGCCGCCTACCGCATCGGCAAAACCTCCAGCCGAGGCCAATACAGGAATTGATTTGCTTTCACGATCAAACTTTGGCACTTGCTTCTTTTTGACTTTTCTAAGAATGACAATCCCCATGACAAAAAGGTAAACGGCAATTACCGGTTTAACCAAATCAGGATCTAAACTGGATAGGATATACGCTCCTATAATTGATCCCAAAACCCCGGGAATCAAGAGTTTTTTGGCCAATTTCCAGTCCACATTACCCATTTTCCAGTGAGAAATTCCAGAAGCCAAACTAGTAAACACCTGGGCAAAATGAACCCAAGCGGATGCAGTAGCCGGAGGAATTCCAATACCCAATAAGATCGAATTGGAACTCACTCCATAAGCCATTCCTAATGCCCCATCGATACTCTGTGCTATAAATCCTACTAACAAAAACCAAAGAAACATCTCCATATCTATCTCCCAGGATTTGATGGATTCGGTGAGAGTCTGCGTCACCAATAGGACAAACATCACACCTGCGAAGGCAAAAAACATGGACCAAAATGGCTCTGTTCGTAGTCGGATAATTAGCTTTTCCATCTAAGGTTTGGAATCTGATTAGGTTTGAGATTCCAAATGTAACGGAAAATTTTATTTCCCTATTAATAAGGTAGGGTATATAGAAATAATATTGTTAAAATTTATTTCCTCAATAAATGATGCTTTTCAATCCTTTGAGGCGATTTAAAGCCTCCATCAATTCGCGTTCTTCTTTGGCAAAACAAAAACGAATGATTTTATCGTCTCTCCTGTCTGAGTAGAAAACTGAAATCGGGATACATGCAACTTTCAATTCTTTGGTCATTCGTTCCGCCAATACTCGGTCAGGTAATTGAGACAAATGCCCATAGGATACCAATTGAAAAAAACTGCCGGTGGAAGGCACAAACTCGAGCTCAGTTTGGGCTAAGCCCTCAGCAAAAAGATCTCGTTTCTTTTGATAAAAATCCGGAATACTCATGTAACGCTCTGGTTCCTCTAAGTATTCTGCCAAAGCATACTGAATCGGAGTCACTGTACTAAAGGTGACATATTGGTGGATCTTTCGAAATTCCCCGGACAGGACTTCAGGGGCGATGCAATAGCCGATTTTCCAGCCTGTCACGTGAAAAGTCTTTCCAAAAGAACCACACACGAATGTTTGATCTCTAAGAATGGGATGTGAACCGATGGAAATATGTTGCCAATTATCAAATGTAATATGTTCATAAACCTCATCACTGATCACATAAATTCCTGTATTCTCCACCAATTCGGCCAGTTGATTGACATCTTCAACCGACCATACATACCCACTCGGATTATGCGGCGAGTTGACCATAATGGCTCTGGTTTTCGAAGTAATTGCCGTCTTGACCCGCTCCCAATCGACTGAAAAATCACCTTGATTCAAGGGTACATATACCGGAACACCACCATTTAAGGTGATAGCTGGCTCATAACTATCATAGGCAGGCTCCAAAACAATCACCTCATCTCCCGATCTTACTACCGAGGTTACGGCACAGAAAATGGCCTCTGTAGCACCAGAAACTATCGTGACTTCCTGGTCAGGATTAGGAAAATAACCTTGTGTCAGTTGGGTTTTCTTCGCCAAAATATTCCTCAATGCAGGTATTCCCGACATGGGAGAATATTGATTATATCCTGCTTGGGTGTATTTGGCCACCATTTCCAACAAAATCGGATCAGACCCAAACCCGGGAAAGCCTTGAGATAGATTGATGGCTCCTTCATCAGTGGCCATTTTGGACATGATGGTAAAAATGGTGGTCTCGATATGTGGTAGCTTTGAAATTAAAGTCATTGTAAAAGAGGATTTCTTGTCTTGAAGAAAAGGATTTTTTCTCAAACCTCTAAAATGAAAAAAGCCGCAGAACAACTTTCTACGGCTTTAAGCTTTATTGAAAACGTTGGTTTAGTTTACTTTTTCAGCATTGGATTGAGTCAATGCTTTTCCTCTTTCGAGTGTTTCAAGTCCGGCAACTTTGACTTTTTTACCTAACTCTTCTCCAGCTTTTTGAAGTTGGACCAAGATCTTTGAAAGCTTTTCCTTTTGTGGGCCTAGCTTTTCACGATTGCGATAGACCAAAGCACCAGCTACGACTCCGGCAGCTAGACCTCCTATCCATAAGGCAAGTTTTGTTTTTGAAGTTTTCATTTGGGTAGTTTTATGGTGGTTAAATCAGTGAATAATAACCTGAAAGTTTCCGGTATTTAAACCGTTCCATGCAAAATTGATTTGGCTGCTGTTAAGTGCACGGATGTATACACTTGAGGTTGTGTATTTCGAGGAATATTTTGTCAAATTCTGTTAATTTCAGTGTAATTATCAGGATTTTAGAAGGTTAAAGATCTGATTTGAATCCTTTTGATTCGTATTTATTGATTTTCTAAAAGTATGTCGACCTACAATTTTCAATCTCAATTGAGCAAATTTGATTTCAACCACTGGCATTTCCATATCCCAGTTCCGGATGAAATTGCCACAGCTTTGATGGATGATTCCCACCGAAGAGTATTGGTGTGGCTCGCTGAGGATGGCCCTTATCATATGGCATTGCTCAAGGCTAAATCATGCTGGTACCTATTGATCAATCAAGACCTTAGAAAAAAACATCAATTAGAAGTAGGGGCTCCTGTCTTCCTAAGGTTAGAAAGAGATTTTAGCGAGTTTGGGCATGAGGTACCGGAGGAATTCCAAGTGCTTTTGGATCAGGATGAAGAAGGAAATGCTTTTTTTAGAAAATTGACACCGGGAAAACAAAGAAGCCTGATCTACTTAGTATCTCAGGTCAAAAATTCGGATTCCAGGATGAAAAGATCTCTGGCTATTTTGCATCATCTCAAGGTAGCCGGAGGAAAATTAGACTTCAAACAACTCAATAGCTGGATCAAACATTACAATAATCTGTAGCGTTTTTTACCTTAGCATTGTCTATTACGATAAGAAGACATTTAAACAATTTCCAAATGAAATTAAATCACTTAATCCTATTGATTTTCAGCCTATTATTGGTTTCCTGTTCGCTGGATTCTGCAGAAGATCCATTGGAGGTTTTTCGTGAAATTGCCTATAATTCTTTGTCATCAACTGAAAAGTCCACTATCGTGGGTGACTGGAAAAAAGCTGAGGTCTCGGCTTGGGTTGACGGCAATTACTTGGTCATATTTCAAACCACGGATAGTGCCACAAGAGGCCCAATTCGCGTAGTAGTGGATCCGGATACAGGCCGTGTAGTAGAAAAATTACCAAGATGACAATAAAAAAGAGGGCGAAAGCCCTCTTACTTTTTACTACTTGTCGAGTTTCAGTTTGATTTTTCTTGCCAGCTTGTTCTGTTTTTTCTTAGGTCGGCTGGCTCCAAATGATCCACTGTTGATTTTACCTTTTTTGGATTTAATGTCTCCTTTTCCCATGGTTTTTCAGATTTAAGTTAACAATGCACCAAGTTAAAAAAGAGGAAAAAATGAGTCAATTCAATCTTTACTTAAGCACACTTTTATGGATTGACTTTTCTATTTTAGCCCAAAGAATATGAAAAAATTACCTCATTCTCTTCCTGAAATCAACTGTGACCTGGGAGAAGGCATCTCCGGGGAGGAATTTATTTTCCCCCTGATCGATGCAGCCAGCGTCGCCTGCGGGGGGCATTTCGGATCGGAAGAATCGATCCGGGCCACACTGGAGCTCGCTAAAAAATTTCAGAAAAAAGCAGGTGCACACCCCTCCTATCCCGATCTGGAAAACTTTGGCCGAATTTCCCTGAACATCAATCAAACTGAATTGAAAAATAGCCTTGAAAAGCAAATTCATGCTTTCAATAAGGTCGCTGACTCTCTCGGAATCTCCATGGATCATATCAAGTTTCATGGTGCGCTGTACAACGATGCCGCGAAGGATCCTATTTTGGCTGATTTCCTGACAGATTTCATAAAGTCAACTTGGCCAGGTATTCCTGTATTGGTTCCTCCTCATTCCTTTATGGAAGAATATTCCCTCAAGAAAGGATTACCTTATCGACTCGAAATCTTCGGAGATCGAACCTATTTAGATACCTATCAACTCGCACCCAGGAGTATGCAAGGTTCTCTTTTGACTGAAAAAGCGCAAGTAGAAAAGCACCTCAAATCCATTTTCTTCGAAAACGGTATCCGATCCGTTGACGGTACGCTACTTCCCATTCAAGCTGATACGCTTTGCTTCCACGGAGATAATCCGGGGATACAAAGTTTTTTACCTAATCTGCGAAAAACCTATTGGACTTGAAGCCCCGCTATCTGCAACTCACACCTCAGATTGGAGAACTGGTGTGGCAGCAATCTCCGACAGATGATTTGCTGGCTATGCAGCTTGCCTACATTCAGCTGCTGGAGCATCATTTTGGTGATAAGCTGATTGAGTTCAGACAAGGTTTTACCCGAATCAGTTTGAGGTGGAAAGAAGAAACAGACCACCTAAATTTTCAAAAAATTCTATCTGATCTCAATCCTGTACCTGTGGTACTACCTGAAAAAACCTGGGAAATACCGGTTTGCTATCACGAATCATTGGCTTTTGATTTGGAGGCATTCTGTAAAACCAAAGGATTGACGCTTGACCAACTCATGGCGATCCACACGGGATCAACTTATAGAATCCACTTTTTTGGCTTTCTACCTGGATTTTTCTACTTAAATGGACTCCCTGAAATGCTCCATTCGCCAAGAAAAGCAACCCCTTCCCTTTCTGTCCCAGCAGGATCCGTAGCGATTGGCGGTGCTCAGACAGGAATTTATCCTTGTCAAAGTCCAGGGGGATGGCATTGCATTGGCCAGACGCCAATTCCTCTGTTTGACCCAAAGTCTAATCCACCCGTGTGGGCAAAATCCGGCGAACAAATCCAGTTTAGATCCATCACCTTGGAAGAATTTAACAACTGGTCGGATGCTAATTCATTTTTCAAAAAACCATGAACAAGGAAAAAGGATCAGCTCTCATTTTGCGAACCGGACCGGGAAGCAGCATTCAAGATCAAGGAAGATTTCTTGGATCACACTATGGCATACCTTCTTCGGGTGTGATGGATCAGAAAAGCTTGAGGTGGGTCAATCATGTCCTGCAAAATTCCCCCAACGATGCAGTGCTTGAGATTTCATCTCCAGGATTTACGATTCAGTTTGATTGCTCTACCCTGATTTCAATTGCCGGGGCCACTTCGGTTGTCAAGGTTAATTCCAAAGAGGAAGGAAATCCCAGTTTGATTGGGATTCAAGCGGGAGAAATATTAGAAATCGGAGGTTTTATTACGGGAAGCCGAATTTATCTTGGCATCAAAGGAGGATTTCTAACTCCGCTTTTTCTCGGATCTAGAAGCTTCTTTTTACCCGTCACCGGACAATCCATGCTCAAAAAAGGTGATATCCTGGAATATGATAGCTTCATACCCTTTTCCAAATCTCCGGCTCAAGCTAAACCTCGCTGGAGTTCTTCTTGGCTAGAAGAATTTGAAGTAAAAGCTTTTCCGGGACCCGACTGGAATTTACTTTCTCCTGATCAGCAAGAAAAAATCAGGAAAACAGAATTTCACCTTTCCAAGCTATCCAACCGAATGGGCATTCAGCTGGAAGAACTCGTGGAAAATACCTTACCCGAAATGCCGACCAATCCCGTTTTTCCGGGCACAATTCAATTGACATCAGGCGGTAAGCTCCTCCTATTGATGCGGGATGCAGGAGTTACTGGGGGGTACCCGAGAATCCTCCAACTCCCAGATGAATCTGTTTCATTGCTTTCTCAAAAAAGTCCCGGCCAGTCCATTCGATTTATTATAAAGGATTTTTAAGCTCATTTTCAGCAGTTTGGAAAGAATTAGGCATGGATCATTTGAGGATTAAGTTTAGCCGATTAACTTGAAGAAAACCATTTTCAACTACTATAGACATGGACGCTGTTATTTTCGAAAAAGTCAAAAATCAGGGCATGAACCCTGAAACCGTAGCCCAGCAAATTGAAAACTTTAAAAACGGATTTCCTTTTCTCAAAATCCTTGGACCTGCCACTCCAGATCATGGCATCAAGGTTCTCAATTCGGACGAGCTGACTCATTTTCTACACATTTACCCAAGTAAAGCGGCTTCCAAGGAAGTGGTAAAATTTGTGCCTGCATCAGGAGCTGCCTCGCGCATGTTCAAAGATCTGTTTTCATTTTTGGAGGGTGATGGAGATTTGGAAAAAAGCAGTTTCACCAAGAAGTTCATTCAAAACATTGAAAAATTCGCATTTTTCGAAGATTTAGACCTTTATCTCCAATCACAAGGAAGCGGGATAGCAGCCTGCTTAGCTAGCGGTGACTATAAAAAAATCGTTGCGGGATTGCTTTCTGAAGAGGGTTTGGGGTATGGATCCCTGCCCAAAGGCCTGCTTCGCTTTCATAAATATCTCAGCGAAAACCGTACGCCAGCCCACGAGCACCTGATCGAAGGAGTACAATATGCGGTAGGCAAAGGAAACACAGTGAAAATCCACTTCACCGTTTCCCCCGAACACGAAGCAAAATTCAAAGCTGAAGTAGAATCGGTACTTCCAGAGCTAAAGGCCGCAACAGGCTTGGCATTTGAGATTTCATACTCCCAGCAAAAAAAATCCACCGACACCATCGCGGTAACAATGGACAATGTGCCATTTGAAGAGGAAGATGGCAGCTTGCTCTTTCGCCCTGCCGGACATGGAGCGCTTTTGGAAAATCTAAATGACATCAAAGCCGACTTGATCTTCATCAAAAACATCGATAACGTCGTACCTGACCGACTTAAATCCACTACCAAGGAGTACAAAATGGCCATTGGTGGATTGCTTTTGGAAGCTCAGGAAAGAATCTTCGATGCCATTCGAGCCTTGGACCAAGAAATCACGCATGCATCGGTTGCCCAAGCAGCACAAGTTTATCATGAGGTCTTGGGTGGAAAAATCCCAACCACCGAATCCGGGCAATCTTTGGAAGAATTGGCGAGATACATCAAGGACAAATTGAATCGTCCTATCCGAGTATGTGGAATGGTAAAAAATACCGGAGAACCGGGAGGCGGACCTTTCTGGGTTGAGGAAAAAGACGGCTCACAGTCTCTCCAAATCCTAGAAACTGCTCAAATCGACCTAAATGACCCAAGTTCAAAAGCACACATGATGGCCTCAACCCACTTTAACCCGGTGGATTTGGTCTGTGGTACCAAAGATTACCAAGGTCGTTCTTTTGATCTTTTGGAGTTTAGAGATATGCAGACTGGTTTTATTACCGAAAAGTCAAAAAGCGGCAGAGATCTGAAAGCTTTGGAATTGCCTGGACTTTGGAATGGCGCCATGGCAGGCTGGAATACCCTGTTTGTGGAAGTTCCCCTCATTACGTTCAATCCGGTAAAAACTGTGAATGACCTCTTACGAGACGAACATCAGGGATAAAATTTTCAATGACCAAACTCAATGATCAATTTTCACGGGTATTTTACGTCCATTGAAAATTGATCATTGCTAATTGCTAATTGTTATTTGATCATTGTTAATTGTTAATTGACCCTTTTAATAGCTTCCTCTTTCCAATTGCTCTTTTAGGTACCCTTTCATTTCCTCTCCTTCTTCCACTTTGACTTCACCGGGTAAGCCAAGGATAAACCTCGCCAAACCGGGTAGATGTGGGATTTCGCCCTGGAAATAATATTGATTACGATTCTTTATCTGCATAAAAGGTCGGGCATTGGGATGCTCCTCGAGCATGAGTTGATAGGCTTTTTTACTCAGCTTGAGCTTGACGGAGTATTTTCCTTTGCCAGTAAATCCAAATAGCGCTTGTTCGGGAAGTTGGTGTTTCGATTCATGTTTCCAAGATTCAGAAGCAAGGATGACTTCACCTATCCGCTCAATTTTGAACATTTTCATCGTCTTGCTCTCCACCTCCAAAGCATGGATATGCTCATAATCCGAGGTAAAACCGACTGGTTCCACCAATCGATCAGAAACCGTATCGCTGCTGAGTGAATAATATTCCTTTAACCAAATCTGCTTTTTCCCTGCAATACCCTGACCAATCAAGTCTACTTGACGTCCCAAGTTGGCCCGGAATAGTTGTTCGGATCCTTGTTTCACCTCTGATTTGAGTTGGAGTTTTTGCAAAACAGAATCCTTTAACAGATTGCCCTTGCCTTGACTTTCAATCAGACCTTTGAGCCATTGATTCTCTTCCGATGAAAAAGTGCTGTATGTCGATGCGCTTGGAAGATATTCGGGACGCTCCTGGATTTTGTATTTGCTAAATTCCTTAACGACAACAAACCCAAGCGCTTCCAATAGCTTGAAATAGCGGTAAATCGTGCGTTCATCGGTCTCAAGTAACTCTGCAAGTCGGTGCACCGGCTTCCCGATTGTGCCTTGAAGTAGGTTGATCAACTTGAAAACGCGAAGAATCTTTTGCTGTTCGATTTGTCCTGATTGTGCCATAGGTAGTGACGATAAGTGTCTAAAAGTAGAACCTTCAGGCTAATCTAACGAATAGTTTGACGCATATTGTCGGGGAATAAAGAAGGAAGGTTCGTGGCATAAATCATACATTGACTTGAACCAACCACTCTTTCCCCTATTTTTACTTCATGGCCACATTTTTAAGCAACAGAAATCCCAAATCTTTGGCGCTCTTGGCTGGATCAACTTTTTTATTTCTGTATTGGCTGATTGGATTTGACGGGATTACCTTCTCGGATGACGTGTATTATTTGCTGGCGGGGAAGAAATTTTGGGAAGGTACCATGGAGGCCAATGCCTATCACTTTTCCACCCGCTGGGGAGCGTATGTGCCTTCGGGCCTAATTGGTTGGCTTCTGGGTTTTGAACCACATCTCATTTCCTTCATTTCTTTACTTAGTTATCTAGCTTCTCTGGCACTTTTACTCAAAGTCTTACCACATAAATCCAATCCTTGGATCCTGGTGTTGTGGTTTTCGACCCAAGTTTACTTCCTCCATTTTCTCACCAAAGTCTATCCAGATTCCTTACTGGTTTTCTGGGTGGCACTAATTCCCTTCTCGGCAGTTTACCGACATGAAAAACCCTTTCTGGCTGCTTTAGGGTTGGTTTCAGGCTTATTTTTTGGTTTTTTGACCAAAGAGACCATCGTGCTTTTAGGCCCCTTGCCTTTCCTACTGTATTATTTTGACCGAAGAAACAAAACAGTTAAAACCTCCTTTTACCTCTCGATCTTGGGTATCGGGCTATTCTTCGCTGCCAGCTACTTGGGCTACTTTTGGGTTGAGTTTGGTGATCCTTTCTATCGAATTACCTCCATCAATGCAGGCCATTACATCTCTGAGTTTACCTATGCCGACAAAGGGATTTGGTCCATCCTGCGGAGAATCAGTTACCTACCGATCCTCACCTTTGTGGAGCGTGGCTATTGGCTTTGGATAATCCTGGCTTTTCCTGCACTAAGTTGGCAATGGAAAAAACAGACAACCCCGTTTCTTGAATTTTCCATCGCAGCAATCCTCCTACTCATCGGGTTTTGGCTGATGACTTCTACTTTGGAGTTTTACAATCCCATCTATTTGAATCCCCGACACCTAATCATTGTAGTTCCCATTTTAGGCTTTTTGATCGCCTCTGGATGGGAGAATTGGCAGGCAAATCCAAAAATGCGAAGGATGATTTTGGCCTTGATTCTACTGGGTGTTGGCATCAGTTTTTTCCAAGGTGACTTCAAAATGGCTGGATTTCAAGCCGCCTTTTTTCTACTGATTCTTCCTCAGAAATTGCCTTTTCGTTCACTTCTCATCGTGCTGATTTTAGCTATTCCTGCACTGTACTCCATATTCTATCAGCACAAGCTAAAGAGCTATCCAACTTTACTCAGTACCTTCAAAGAAGAGGTTATAAACTCAGAAAATCAGGAAGTTATTTTGGTCAATAATTTCATTGATTTCAGTAAGGAAGTCCTTCTTGAGGGGGATAGCATAACCCAATCTAAACTGGCAGGCATCGAGAAAATCGATTCGATCCAACAGCTGAATCCCTCTCGAATCCTTGTGATCATCTATCGCTATTACCAGCACGCCTATCCCAAAGAACAGGTGGATGTGGATGCCTTGGAAAATTGGCTTTCAACAGAATTTGTACTTCTAGAGGAAAAAGAAAAGGACCAGATTTGGGTCCGGTCCTTTGAAAGAAAGTCAACTCAATAACTCCGTTTTTTCTGCCCCATGGCGAAGATTCGATTGACATTGAAACCCAAGCGAAATTCCTCCCCCGGTACGCCATTTCCTCCTGCCAACAGGTATTGCTCATTGAGTGCCTGAGAAGTCAGAAAGTACATCTGAAACACATGCCCTCCGGCTTCCACATCCCAACCGATCCCGAAATTACTTCGGAGCTCAGAGTTGAGGTTGGGAATGTACTGTAGCGTCAGTGAAGATCGGTCAGTCACCTTGATCTTACCGCTCATGCCGAGTGCCAAGTACAGGTTTTGATCTCCTTCAATCTGATAGATTTCAAGCGGATTCACAAAATAGCTTAGCATGGGACTGAGTTGGAAACTGATCTTGGGAGAAAATCTTCTCGCCAACATCACCTGCGCAGAATAGGCCAATCGATCCGAGAAATCAGGACGCTCCAAAGGTCCCAAAAAACGGTAGGGATTGCTTACCGCACCCATTCCACCAGCCACACTGACAGATAGAGGAATCTTATCATTCTGAGTTTGTTCCAGCAAGTGATACCTTCCATACAAGTTGTAAAATTTATCCCTGCTGCTCCGGGCAAATCCAAGTGACAATTTTTCACTCAACCCAAATTCAAAGCTAAACTGGATATTTGCCCCATTGTCCAAGCCCCAGAGATTTTCAACACCACCATCCAGAGTGCCAAAGGTGTGCATGATGGCAAAGTGCATGGATTTCTTCTCCAAAGGCTCTACCGTCAGCAAATTGATATGCCTGGGTGCATGAAAGATCAAATCCACCGGTAGATTTTCATCCTCCAGTTTGCGCTCCAGCTGTGCGAAAAGTGAACCGCTCCAGCCCAAGGCCAATAAAAGTGTGATCAGTTTCTTCATTTTTTGGGATTCAAGATTGCTTCGATAGATACCTGCTGCTCGGCAGCCAATTCGTAAAAGACCAATTTGGGAATGTCGATCTTGTAATCGTTCAAGGCCACGACCCAGGCTGCTTTCAGTTCGAGACTGCCGTTGGTCAGCTTTTTCAGATTTCCTGTGACGGTGATCTCGCGCTCCACACCATGGATTTTGAATTTCCCTCTCACGGTCACTTTCTCAGAAGCTCCGTTGAGTTTGGGTAGCGTTTCAAACTTGCCTGTAAACTCCGCAAACGGATACTTTTCCGTCTCCAAGTAATTCTCCCTCATGTGCTTGTCCCGGAGTGTAATTCCCGTCTTGAGGGTATTGAGGTCCAGAAAAAAATCCACCAGGTTTTTATCCAAATCGATCAAGCCTTTTAGCGTTTTGGATTCACCGGTAAACTCGCTGAGTGAAGCTTTCGAAAGGAACGTAGCTTTTCCATTGGCAGTCTGGTATTCTTGTGCATGGACCGAGAAACTCCAAAGAAAAGACAAGATACAAACCAGTCGGATCATTTGGTTACGGTTAGCGTGGTTCCATTTACGCTTGCAGTAAATAACGCCAAGGGCGCATTCGCTGGACCTTGAAGAACTTTACCAGCTGAGTCAAACACCGAACCATGGCAAGTACAGGTAAAGCGACTGTTGGCAAAAGACCAACTGTCCGAGCATCCTGAGTGGGTACACACCGAAGTCATCGCAACATAGGAACCATTAATATTAGCGACCAGGGCGCGGGCATCTTGAATCAACAGCCAACCACCCGAACTGGCTAGTCGAGTTTGGATGGTTAAGTCTATTCGGATGGTATTTCCCGAAACTGTGATTCCTCCGGATTGACCGGGGTTTCCGGTATTATTCCCATTTCCGGGATCTGCATCATCGGTCGAGGAACAGGAAGTAAAAAAGGCAACTCCGAAGGTGCCCATGACAGCGGCAAGACCCGCCTTTTCAATAAATTTTCTTCGGGAATCAGTAAGCTTTCCTGAGGTAGTTGGGATTGACTTTTCCATAAAAGATTGATTGTTAGGTTTTGTGATAGCACTTACGAACAATCAATCAATTCGGATCAAAAAGGTTTTGATCGGTCTTAAAAATGTTTGGGCCTCAAGATCTCACTCACGATGATGGCTTCTTTTACCGTCTTTGGGTTTTTCAAAAGCTCAGCATATTTATTCACTTTTGGAGCTGCGATTTCCTGCGATTTGAAGCGCTTAAACTCAGGTTCGACGAAAGTCTTATTGGCTAAAGCTTGGTAGGGATTTTTTTTCACCGAAGATTCAAAAGCTCCCTCGTAAAATTTAGCCTCATCATCCACTTCTTCCACAGGTTCAAAGCGTCGTTTAGGCTGAGTTTTTGGTTCCTGAAAAGTAGTTGGAGCGGGTGCAGTAAAGACAGGTTGAGGCTTTGGAGCAGGAGGCGCTTCCGGGGCCGGAGGATTCTGGGCATTTCGGATCTCCTTAAGCAATTCTTCAAAAGTCAACCCCTTTGGTGGTGCTTCAGGCTGATTTTCATCGGAATCCATAGGTTCTGCCGACTTCTTCTTTTTGGAAGCATTGTAAATAAAATACGCCACAATCGCGATGATGTAGATGATCTGTCCTAAGTCCATGAAGGTAAGATAAGGGAAAAAAGATTTCGATGGGAATATAAATACGATTTACGATTTACGAATGACGACACCCAAGATTGCTCCCTACAGTTACGAGATAATCGGAAGTAAGGACGAGTTACGATTTACGAATGACGACATTCTAAGGAACTTCAATCATTAAACTTCTAGGAAACATTCAAATGGTTCAAGTCTGCAGAAGTGCCTGCTGCTAAATTGGTTCAAGTCTTCAGACCTGCCTGCTGAAGGCAGGCTTGGACCCTTTTGGATGCAGTCTTCAGACCGCTTTACTGTTCATCATTCGGCCTTCTTTATTCGTTATTCGACATTTACTTAAACTTTCGAATGTTAAAATTTCGAATACTGAACATCGAATGATGAATAGCGAAGAAAAGTCAAGTCTACTCTAGATGTCGTAAATCGTAAATCGTCATTCGTAAATCCCACAAGCATATCTCATCAAATTATTGTCAAATCCATCCTTTCCCCCTATTTTGAAACCTTAATCGCGAGGAAAAAAGAGTATGCTGCTTAGCAAACTGGAAATCAAAGGATTCAAAAGTTTTGGGGATAAAATGGTCATCCACTTCGACAAGGGTATCACCGGTGTCGTGGGTCCAAATGGCTGTGGCAAATCCAACGTGGTCGATGCCATCCGTTGGGTGCTCGGCGAGCAAAAATCCCGAATGCTGCGCTCCGACAAGATGGAAAATGTCATCTTCAACGGAACCAAAAACCGTAAGCCTACCAACATGGCCGAGGTTTCCCTGACTTTTGAAAACACCAAAAACCTCCTTCCTACCGAATACACCCACGTCACCATCACCCGACGCTACTACCGCACCGGGGAAAGTGAATACCAAATCAACGGCGTCACCTGTCGCCTGAAGGACATCACCAACCTATTCATGGACACGGGGATCACGTCCAACTCCTACGCGATCATCGAACTCAAGATGATTGAAGAGTTACTCAATGACAAAAACAACTCCCGACGGGAACTCTTCGAAGAAGCTGCCGGTATCTCCAAGTTCAAAAACCGCAAGCGGGAAACGCTCCGAAAACTCGAAGATACCGATGCCGATTTGGCAAGGGTTGAGGACTTGCTGTTTGAGATTGATAAGAATTTAAAATCGCTGGAAAAGCAAGCCAAGCAGGCTGCCAAGTACTTTGAGATCAAAGCCGATTACCGATTGGCGAGTATCAACTTGGCTAAGAAGTCCATCGAGCAATACGCTCAGGCTCTGATTGAAGCCAATTCAAAAATCACACAGGAATCCGACCGTAAGCTTCAGGTTCAAACCCAAATCGCTGACCTGGAGGCCCAACTCAGCGAACTCAAAGCCGAGTTGATCCATAAGGAAAAGCTCCTTTCCTCCCGACAAAAAACACTCAACGAGCACGTCAATAAAATCCGAGCCTTCGAGTCGGAAAAGAAAATCAAAAACGAACGGCTACGATTTCTCGAGGACCGCTCCCAAGCTTTACGCGAGCAAATCGATAATGACCGAAAGTCAAATGACCGTGCAGGCTTTTCTATCCGCTCCTTGCAGCAGGAAAAAGAGTCTGCCGAAAAAATCCTCGCAGAAAAAGAATTTGTCGTGTCCTCGCTTCGTCAGGAATACGATTCCCAAAAGTTGGTGACTTCCGAAAAGCAACAGTCCCAAAAGGAAGTTGCCCTGCGTTTCGAAAGTCTCAAAGAACGGGTTTACCAACTCGGCAAAGAAGTCGAAATCAAGCAAATCCAACTCAGCACCCTCAAGCAGGAACTCGAGCGCACGTCCTCAGATGACAGTTCGCAGGAAGCCAATTTGGTGGAGTTTGAGGATAAAATGGCGGAACTGAAAGCACAGCTCGATGCCGCCCAATCCTCCTACGCCACCCTTAAATCCAAGCAGGAAGATCAGGATCAGAAGATCGAAGAGACCAACCGCGTGATCGAAATGATCCGAGAAGAGTTGACCACATCTTCCCGCAAGTTGGACTCCAAGACCAACGAATTCAACCTGACCAAATCACTGGTCGAAAACCTCGAAGGCTTCCCGGAAGCCATCAAATTCCTCAAGAAAAACGACTCTTGGGGTAAGGACATTCCCCTCCTCTCCGACTTGCTCACCACCGATGAAAAGTATCGTGTGACGATAGAAAACTACCTCGAGTCCTACATGAACTATTACGTGGTGGACACCGAGGCGCAAGCGATAGCAGCGATCCAATTGCTCAGTGATGCCGCAAGAGGTAAGGCCAATTTCTTTGTATTGGAGCATTTTGAGCGCTTCAAGCCCAGCCAAAGCAAGCTTTTCGCCAATGCCATTGCCGCCACGGAGATCATCGAGTTTGATGTCAAGTACGGTCGTCTGATCAACTTTATCCTAGACAATGTCTACCTCGTGCAGGGAGATTACAAGGATTTCCCGACGGATCCGGAATGTGTGTTTCTCTCCGAAACGGGCAAATACACCAAACGTAAGTTTTCCATCTCGGGGGGTTCCGTGGGGCTTTTCGAAGGAAAACGAATCGGCCGTGCCAAAAACCTGGAAAAGCTCGACAAGGAAATCAAAGAACTGGGCAAAAAGGTCAGCACAACCCGCAGCAACCTGGACCAAAAACTCAGCGACCTGCTCAAGCTCAAGGAAGTCAGCTACAAAAAAGCACTGGAAGAAAGCCAAGTTGCCATCAACGAGCTCAATTCGGCCTATGTTTCCATCCGAACCAAAAAGGAGCAATTGGCTGAGCTACTCAGCTCCAATGCCAACAAGCGGGAAGATATCCTCGACCGCATCGCGACCTTGGAAGAAAGCCTGACCGCGATTCAGCCCCGATTGGCGGAAGAAAAGGAGCAGTTTGACGGTTTGGCGGAGCAGGTGGCGCTCCTAACAGAGGAAGTGGAAGCCGAAAACAAGCGCTTGGCCGAAAAGTCCCAAACCTTCAATCAGGAAAACATCACCTACATCCAGCAAGTCAATCGGGTGAACAACCTGGAACAGGAGATTGAATTCAAGCAGAATGCTTTCGAAAGCTCCAAAGAGCGGATTGAAAAGTCCCAAGCCGAACTCGCCCAACTCGATGCTGAGATCAAAAGTCTACTGGACAACAATGAAGTCAAAGACGACGAACTGATCGAGCTTTATTCCGAAAAAGAAAGCATCGAACAGGGCGTGACCGAAGCCGAAAAGGACTACTACGGCGCCCGAGGCCTGATCGATGAAACCGACACGCGCATCCGCAGCCTGCAGAAATCCAAGGAAGGATTTGACCACCTGCTCAGCGAGCTTCAAAATGCCATCAACGAGATCAAGCTCAAGATGAGCGGGATGAAGGAGCGACTGAGTGTAGAGTTTGAGCTCGACCTCGATCAGCTGATGGAAGAAAATCCGAACCTCGATCCGGAATTTGCAGACTTTGCCGAGGAAGAACTTCGAGACCTGGTGCGCAAGCAAAAAGAGCGACTGGAAAAAATCGGTCCGATCAATCCGATGGCGATGGAAGCCTACGACGAGATCAAGATCCGTTTCGACTTTATCACCGGACAGAAGGCCGATTTGGTCAAGGCCAAGGAATCTCTATTATCCACCATTTCCGAGATCGATCAGGTGGCCAAGGAGACATTTTTGGATGCCTTTGGCAAGATCAAAGAGAACTTTGTGAAGGTCTTCCGCTCCCTCTTTACCGAGCAGGACGACTGCGATCTGACCTTGGTCGATCCGGACAATCCTCTGGAATCGCCCATCGAGATCATGGCCAAGCCCAAGGGCAAGCGTCCCCTGACCATCAACCAGCTGAGCGGTGGGGAAAAGACCCTGACGGCCACTTCCCTACTCTTCTCCATCTACCTGCTGAAGCCGGCCCCCTTCTGTATCTTCGACGAGGTGGATGCCCCGCTGGACGATGCGAACATCGACAAGTTCAACCAGATCATCCAGAAGTTTAGCTCCGAGAGCCAGTTTATCATCGTGACGCACAACAAGCGCACCATGGCCAGCACGGATATTATGTATGGAGTAACCATGATTGAGGCGGGGGTATCGAGAGTGGTTCCGGTGGATTTGAGGGAGTTGGCTTGATTTGATAAAATTTCGGCTAAAGCCCAAGCGATTGTTTGAATCCATGTTGCCTCCAGCTGAAGCAGGAGGCAATTCAACCAATCGTATTGTTCGATAGGATTTTTGAATTGGAATGGTGAATAGACATGGCCTTTAGGCCATTCCATTTGAATCATAATCGTATTTAATCGGGCTTTATCCCAAATTCTTCATCTTCAATTTTTCAAGTATGCCATTCGTAAAAATTTACATCCACCTCGTCTGGAGTACCAAAAACAGGGTGCCGTACTTGAACTCAAAAGAACTCAGAGTAAAAGTCTGGAATCATATCCGTGAAAACGCACAGAAAAAAGAAATTTTCGTGGATTTCATCAATGGATACTCAGATCATTGCCATTGTTTGATTTCTCTAGGAGTGGATCAAACCATCGAAAAGACAGTCCAGCTTCTAAAAGGTGAGTCTTCTTTTTGGATCAATAAAAATGGTTTGACCTCTGAGAAATTCGAATGGCAGGATGAATATTTTGCTGTTTCTGTATCAGAATCTCAGATAGATAGGGTTCGAGACTATATTAAAAAACAAGAAGAGCATCATCTGAAAAAGACTTTTAAGGAAGAATATGAAGAATTTATATCCAAATATGGCTTTCAGAAATTGAAGGGTTGATTGGGCTAAAGCCCAGCATGATTTTTCATCCATTTCAATGCCTCCAGCTGAAGCAGGAGGCAAATCAATTCAAGAGACAAATCAAATTTTCTGCACTATCAATAATTATGATGTTTCGACCATTATTGAATAGGAATGTGCCTTTAGGCCATTCCAAAATTTGGATTCCCATTCCCTCTGGGCTTTAGCCCAATTAAATCCCATAAGCCTATTTCGCATCAACCAACTCGCGATCACTCAAATGACTTCTTTGGTTCGTCACCGAAATGATTTGACTGAATTAAGAAGTTGAAAATTGGAAATGAGCCTTATTTAAGTAATGCAATAAGCGCAATTTAACCAGCTCCGAGAGCCAGTTTATCATCGTGACACACAACAAGCGCACCATGGCCAGCACGGATATTATGTATGGAGTAACCATGATTGAGGCAGGCGTGTCAAGAGTAGTTCCGGTGGATTTGAGGGAGTTGGCGTAACGTCTTTGCGAGGAGGAGGTACGATGACGAAGCAAACTCATTCCTGTAGTAGGTTCAGAGTTCGTTGTTCTTGGTTTAGCCTTTAGCATTCCACGAGTTGGCATCTTTGTTTCTTTTAGGCTTGAGGCTCAATCCTTATATTTAGCTATTAATCAACTTTTTATACCAAATACACTTTTATGGCAAAAGGAAAGAAAATATCGGTTCAGGGTACAGAGATTACCCTTCTAATTGAAAAATCTGGTGAATTTATTTCACTAACTGACATGCTAAAGGCTAAGGATGGGGAATTCTTCATCTCCGATTGGTTAAGGAACAGAAATACTTTAGAGTTTTTGGGAATTTGGGAGTCAGTAAACAACCCAGATTTTAATTATGGCGAATTCGCCACAATTAAAAGTCAAGCTGGATTAAACAGCTTTAAAATCAGTGTTAAAGAGTGGGTTGAAAAAACAAAAGCTATTGGATTAAAAGCAACTGCAGGGCGATATGGAGGCACTTATGCACATATAGATATTGCCTTTGAATTTGGCATGTGGATTAGTCCTGGTTTTAAAATTTACCTGATTAAAGAATATAAACGACTCAAAGAAGACGAAAACAACCGACTAAAGCTGGAATGGAACTTCCAACGAACCCTAGCCAAAGTCAACTACTATATCCATACCGATGCGATCAAAGAAAATCTCATCCCTACTGCAATCTCCAAAACTCAAGCCGCTATCATCTATGCCAATGAAGCCGATGTACTGAACATGGCCTTGTTTGGAAAAACAGCCAAGCAGTGGAGAGATCAGAATCCCGAAAAATCCGGAAACATCAGAGACTATGCTACTATTGAGCAACTCGTGGTTCTATCCAACATGGAAAGTACCAATGCCCTGCTGATTCATCAAGGTCTCTCCCAACCCGATCGGTTAATCCACCTCAACCAACTCGCGATCACTCAAATGACTTCTTTGATTAGGCACAGAAGGAATTTGGAAGATTAAATTTTTAATCAAAAAGCTTTATTTTGAGCTTCTAATCGCACTTTTATACCTCATTTTTCCCTTATGACACCAAGCTCAATGATCTCCCAAGAGGAAATAGAAAATCGAATTTTTACCATAAGAGGCCAACAAGTAATGATTGACAGGGATTTGGGTGAAGTTTATTGTGTAGACACCAAAGTTCTGAACCAAGCTGTAAAAAGAAATTTGGAAAGATTTCCGGATTCTTTCAGATTCCAACTTTCTGAGGAAGAAAAAAATGAACTGGTCACAAATTGTGACCAGTTTAATAAACTCAAACACTCCACTTCCAATCCCTTTGCTTTCACCGAGCAAGGTGTAGCCATGTTATCAGCGGTCTTGAGGAGCGAAACTGCGATTCGTGTAAGTATCCAAATCATAAAGACATTTGTTGCCCTTCGAAAAATTACTGCCGAAAATCAACTTCTGTTCAAAAGATTGGAAAAGGTTGAACTCAAACAACTGGAAACCGACCAAAAATTTGACAGAATATTTAAGGCCTTGGAAAGCAAGGAGCATATCCCTAATCAAGGTGTATTTTTTGAAGGAGAGGTATTTGACGCGTACGAGTTGACATCCCGCATCATTCGATCTGCTAAGTCTAGCATTATCTTGATTGACAATTACATCAATGAAACTACCTTAACTCACCTATCAAAGAAGAATCAAGGAGTCAAAACCATTTTGTTTACCAAAACCATCTCCAAACAAATCGACTTGGATATTCTAAAGGCCAATGAACAATATGGAGGATTTGAAGCCAAAGTATTTGAAAAAAGCCATGATCGGTTTTTGATCATTGATCAGGAAGAAATCTACCATCTCGGTGCTTCTTTAAAGGATTTGGGTAAAAAATGGTTCGCTTTCTCAAGATTGGAAAAAAAGTCAGTGAAAAGTTTAATAGACTCACTTCCTTTCTAAACTGGGATAGGTCAACAGCTTTTTCTTCCACCTGCAGATAAGCTTAATTGCCAGATAGTAAAGGAATTTACCACAACCTGTGCAATTAAATCAACCCGAACGCTTACTCCACCTCAACCAACTCGCGATCACTCAAATGACTTCTTTGGTTCGTCACCGAAATAATTTGGCTGAATTAAGAAGTTGAAAATCGAAAATCAGCCTTATTTTAGCAAAGCCACAAGCACAATCGAAGCGGCTCCGAAAGCCAGTTTATCATCGTGACACACAACAAGCGCACCATGGCCAGCACGGATATTATGTATGGAGTAACCATGATTGAGGCAGGTGTATTGAGGGTAGTTCCGGTGGATTTGAGGGAGTTGGCCTAAGTATCGACTATCGCCTTTTCCTTATTAATTGTTGATTGGCAAGGAGACAAAAAATATTGAACGTGTGGTTGCATGGGCAATAATTAAACTTATGGGAATCAATTTACTCCGGAATTTATATCTTTTTAGAAAGATGGATTTAAGGAATGACTTGATTTGGATATTTACCTTCTCTCTTACCTCGGGGCTGCAATGCAAGGTTCGGCCGAATTTTGGGAAACTAGCCTCTCATTACAAACCGAACAGGAATAATATTTTAGGTTTCCGTACCAATCTGTACTCAACTCATGAATAAATTTAAGTTTACTGTAGCAATAAGGACAATGAACTTCGGAGGCTTTTATTTTTTTCTTTTCTTTCATAAAAGGTAATTTAATACACTTTCTTCTCCGGAATCACACCTCTCACTCCTCCTCTTGGATTTTCCATATCTCCCGCGTACCTCGGAATCAGATGGATATGAACATGGAAAACTGTCTGTCCAGCTTTTTCTCCGACATTTATTCCAATGTTGAAGCCATCAGGATTGAAACGCTTTTGGATTTCCTTTTTCACCTTATTAAGCATAAACAGGCAGGAAGCCTGTTCTTTGAAATTCAATTCAAAGTAATCCGAAACATGCCTTTTGGGAATGATTAAGGCGTGTCCTGGATTTACAGGGAATTTATCCAAAATGGAATAAGCTTGAGCTGATTCAAAAATCAATTCCGCTTTGGATTCTGGATTACAAAACGGACAATCTGAGAGTAATTTTTCAACCTGATTGTAATGTCTGTATTCGTAAATTTCGCAAGTATCATTCTTAAAAATGGACCGAAAAGGCAAAATGACATTAGTTTGAAATGTCGGTTTTTGGTGAATTTTATGCATTCGGAACCCTTCATAGACCAAATCCCTTCTGATCGCGAAATATGCTTTTCCCGAAGGCTTTAGTAAAGAGGAAATCTCCATTAAAACCAAAGCTTGTTCATCTGGCAGGAGAACATTCAGCACATAAAAGCAAATGATGGTATCAAAATTTTGCTCAGGAAATTTGGGAAAATAATGCTTATCATAGCCTTTGATGTCTACTCCATGATTGGCTAAGATCTCAACGTCTTTTCCAAGTCCGCATCCAAAATCCAAAACTTCACCCAACAAAAGACCTCTTTCCTTCACAATTCTTGCAGGAAAAGAAAGAGAATCCCGATCCTTGGCTGTCAGGTGAGAAAATTGGTTTTCATTCTTGCCCATAATATTCAAAACCATTATTGTGAGCGATGGTAATCAATGGTTGAAGTGTTTCCTTAAACCTCAACTTTCCCAAGGTTTCGTCAAGAAGACCATCAATAGTTGGAAAAATAGTAAGGTATTCCTCAATGACCCATGATTTTGGTGCTTTCTTAAAAACGATCTCAAAGCTTCTCTTTTGAATATCAAAAAAAGGTTCGAATAATTGTTCAAGCCTTGGGAGCTTATCACTTTTTGATGAATTGGTAGAAGAATGAGCAGGAACTAAATTCCAGTTTAAATTATGAGACACAAAGTTATAGGGCACAAAATGATCTAAAACATAATTTTCTTTAGTAAGCGGTATATTGGAATAGATACACCTATGCTCATTTACCTCATCAAAATAGAGATTCCAAAACTCCAATTTGTTTTTGTTGAGATTACTCCTATTGATAGGCTTTATAAGCTTATTTGGAATATCAGGAACATTAGGATTATGCTTTTGTAAAAAGAGACTCAAATTCCAGTAGCAAAAGCTTTTTAGAATGGCTGAGTTTTTTAATAGATATTGAAACCATTCTGGATTAATCTCTATGTGATGTTGATCCAAAAAGTATAGACTTTTTCTTTTTGGATCACGTGAGTAAAAATAGATTTGATTTTTATTCAAGTTAGGAAACCAAGGCGAAAGGAACCAATGAGGCACTTGATTATCGAAATGGGACAGTGCAGATATCGATTTTAAATCATTTAAGGAAAGAATTTGATTCCAAACCTGATTCTGATTTAAGTCTACTGGAATTCCTCTTTCGCGATGGAAAAAAGAAATTGTCTCCTGAATCTTGTCCTGTTTACCAAAAGAGACTTTGAAGTAATTAACAGTATACCATGCATTCGACAACATCCGAGAAAAAATTCTTCTTTTCTCAATTCTCAATCCTTCTTCTTCCAACAATTGAAGAAATGAGAGAAACCAATAATACTTATAGGTAGCTGAAGTCTTTTTAAATGTTGCAGATAAAAATTGAATAGGGAGTAAATTATCCTCAGGTAAATTGACCATATTTTTTTAAAAACTTTAGTTCAATTTAGCAAAAACCCACAAAAAACCATTTCAGAGTAGAATAATTGCCTAAGTGGAGATTGCAACTCCCCTTTCATATTCCAAAAAATTTGAATTTCCTCCATTACCCACTTGCCAAGTCCCTCTACCCCTTCCCAAGTCCCCCAGTTCACCTTTTTTCCGAACCTTTTCGCTTCGGAATCAAACCGGTTTGAAGGATTGGCGAAAAGGTTTGTCGGTTTTGTAAACAAGTTTGCGAATCTGGGAAACAGGTTTGCTGTTTTGCTCGCTCATTTCGCCGAATCCGTAAAAAAGATCGGCAAATCCTCGAAGTGGTTTACCGAATCGGGAAGAAGTTTCGACACTTTGTCGAAAAAGTTTGTTTCCGAGGCAAATTACTTGCTTTTTCAAGCGAATGAAGTCACCCATTTTATGATCTACTGGACCTTTCTTCTTACCCACCCTAACACTTTAGCACTGTACTTCACAAAAAAGCCGGAGAGGTTCGTCTCCGGCTAGTGTCAAGTCATGCATCAGGTCCTCTTTAGTCCTGAGGAGGGAGATTTTGCCGTTTGCCCTGACCTTCAAACCGCTTGCGCAGGTCGTCATAAATGGCCTTGGCATCGGGAACATTCATTTTGGCCGCCTGCTTCACCGAATTGTAATAACTCAGGGCACTGACATACGCTTCAGACCCGGCCAGCATGGTGGTGTCACTCAGCGTATCCTCAATCTGTGTGCATTGCCTTAGCAGAGGCAAGAGCTTGCTCACCGCTTCCCAGTCCTTGTCAAATTCTTCTTTTGGGACAAAAGGGGGCATAAACTGAGGATTACTACCGGCATACTCTGCCACCTTTCCGACGAAAGGTTCCGTGCCATCACTCATCTTCGGAATGGTCTTCCGCTGTTCGGGCGTGAGGGCAATCACATAAGGTGCAAGAATCTGTTGCACTTGGTCTAGGGCTGTTTTGACAGCCTGTAGATCCGCATCAGGGATCTGAATGGAAATTTTGTTTTCCATGGTAAAAATGAGGTTTAGTGAAAAATTAAATTAAAACGGTAAGCTTAAGTTAAGTTCTTTAGTTGGAAAAACAAAAGAAAAGATTGGGCAGGATTCTAAAACCTACCAGGTCTTTCCTTAAAGGGATTTGAACTGAGTTCACCAGGCATTCAGCCTTGACTTTCTGTTTACTTCAGCCTAAAGGCTTTACTTCGCAAATAAGGGTGGATGCTTTTCTTCAAAATCCGTCGCCTGCTGATAGGCTCGGGCAAGGGCTAAAATACTTCCCTCGTCATACAGGTTGCCCAAAAGCGTTAAACTGGTGGGCCTGCCCTTTTTGTCGAAGCCATTGGGCACACTGACCGCAGGATGCCCGGTCAGGTTGGTGATCAAGAGCTGCCTGCCCCGGTTGGAGGGAGCGATGATGACCTCATAGTCTTTGAAAAGCGCATGCATGGCCTCGATCAGCAGGCTGCGCTGCCGGTTGGCCTGAAGGTACTCGACCGCAGGGATAAATCGGGACTGCCTCAGGGAATTGGCTCGAGAGGCTTCGTCCTGCTCGGTCAGCAAGTCTACGGCTCCACTCCGTACCAAGTCGTCAAAGAAAGCGCCCGCTTCGGCTCGGAGAATAATATCAAAGACAGCATAGGGAAAGTTGGCTGGCAATTCAATCGGAGTAGGCTCCACGCCCATCGTTTTCAATACTTCCAAGGTGGCTTTCAGATTGGCACCCCACTCCGTCGTGTCGGATTCAATGTCTTTTTTCAGGTAGGCCACTTTCAGTTGCGCAGGTGATTTTGTCACCCTATTGAATGGGGCCTCATTGGTACTTGGGTCCTGGGGATCTTTGCCATAGAGTAGGCTGAAGATCAGTTCGCAATCCTCGGCAGAGCGGGCAAGTGGGCCGATTTTGTCCATGGACCAGCTGAGGCTCATGGCGCCCTGACGGCTGATTCGGCCATAAGTTGGGCGAAGGCCGGTGACTCCTGATCTAGAGGCGGGTGCTGTGATGGAGCCGAGGGTCTCTGTCCCGATGGCAAAGGCCACCAACCCTGCGGAGGTGGCTGCACCGGAACCGGCAGAGGAACCGCTCGCACCCTGGGTGAGGTCCCATGGATTTTTGGTTTTGCCCCCAAACCAGACATCACCACGTGCGAGTTCACCCGAAACGAGTTTTCCTAGCAATACGGCTCCCACCTCTTCCAAGCGCCTGACCACATAGGCCGTCGCATCAATTACTTGGTTGGAATACGGCGCAGCGCCCCAGGTGGTTGGATATCCGGGAACAGCCAAGAGGTCCTTCACGCCATAGGGAATCCCATGCAAAATGCCCCGATACTTACCCGCGGCGAGCTCCTGATCTGCCCGCTTTGCCTGTTTGAGGGCCAGATCTTCCGTCAGCGTGATCACACTTTGGAGTTGGCCGTCGTAGCGCTTGATCCGATCCAGGTAGAGTCGAGTTAAAGCTTCGGAAGTGATTTTACGTTTTTTGATCAGCGAAGCCAACTGCGGAATCGTGTAAAAAGCGACCTCCTGAAGATCAGCAGGCAGACTTACCTCATCCGGGATCAGGAAAGGGGGATTGTCTTTTTTCTCAGGAAATTGAAACCCCATGGGGCGTGGATCAAACTGGACTGCAGGTAGGGTCTCGTAGGGAACAGGATAGGCACGAAGGCTATCATACCCTGATTTGTTTTCCTTGAGGTAGTTGTATGCCACGTCAATTCGCTCATTTTCAAACTCCAGACCGATTAATTTTTGGCTGTGTCGGATGTCTTTTTTGGTAAAGCCAGCTTCGTTGGTTTTGCAGGAAAATAAGCCCAAAGCAAAAGCGAGCAGCGCGAAGAAAACGGATGGTTTCACAGGTGGTGGAGTTGATCAAGGAAAGAAAGATTCACCAAAATGGGTTCGATGAGTAAGATAAGGGAAAATCAAAAAATGCAGCAAGGTAATCGTGCTGACCGGAAAAATGGAAGGTCAAGGGAGGGGTAAATCTGGAGGAATAGGAACCTGAAAAATCTGATTACCTAATCAATAAAACTTGAGGTAATCGATCCATAGCTGAAAGCTTCCCTCCTGCTTGTCTGCTAGTATAAATCCTATCCGTTGGATGTCTTTGAGTTGGTTGGGATCGATCCCCTGGCTGATGGTAACTCCCATTCTGCTGATTTCAAGATCTTTCAAGGGAATGGTGAGCGTGACCCAATTTTGGGTTTTGGAACCGAACTTTGCCCGAAACTTGGGAAGGTAAAAGGGGGTGTCTTTTTCGATCAAAATCTCAAACTTCCGATCGGTGTCTGATTTGTACCGGATCTCGCAAAAGCGATACCCCGAAAGGTCGTAATCGCCCAGGGCACCACGGAGCGAGACAAATCCTCCGTTGTTACGGAGCGAAACCACCCCGGTAAAGAGCAGCGCATCTTGGTCCAGTTTGGCTTGGGACTGAGACATCCCACCCATCACTCCGTCATTGATGATGGACCAGCGACCGAAGTTTTTTCCTTCTCCGAAATCAAAAATCAAGGGTTCCTTCATCGTATCTGAGTTGAGTTGAGCGTATAAATACAGGCCAAGAATTACAGTCCACATGTAACCTAAAGGGCTTTGGGTGTGGGATTGTTTCAAAGTCAGGGAAAAATAGGGAAGTACTCTTTTTTACTAGTTGGCTTTCTGCCGATGACCCACCCTGCCTTGCCACCGCAAAAGTGTTAAGGAGCCTGAGAAGTTTTCCTTCTTAGATGTCCTCAATTTCTCAGGAGAAATAAGGCATCCCAAGCCAATCTCACACAACACCTTTACCCCTCTCTTTCCTCCGACCTGAAGTAAAAAAATAAACACACGTACATCAGGCAAGTCAACAAATGCCAGATGGCATGACCTTGAATAAGGTAATCCGGCCCATTAAACCGATCTGCGATATCCAAATCCCGGATATAGGAACCCAACACCAACGTAACGATTCCCGCCACAAACCAGCGGATTTGGAGGTATTTACCCGGCGTAAACGCACTTACCCCTGCAAAGACAAAGAGCAGGCCACTGAGGTAGCCAGACACTTTTGAAAAGGAATACTCCCATTTGTAATAAGTAAAGTAGATGGAAGCAAAAACCACAACCACAGACAATAGCGGCCAACTAGACAGAGTTCGTCGGGTTCTGGGTATCCGGAGCTTTGGCAGCCAACTGCCCAAGGCCAGACCAGCCAGGCAAAGCAAGGTGGCATACATCCCGCCCACATCGCACTGTTGTCCATAGCGGGTCAGAGAAGCATGGAAAAATCCACTGCCCAACCCGAGGTAAATCCCTGCCAGTCCAAAAAGAAAAGTTTGGACCGGTGCAGCACACAAGTACCCTCGCTCTAGCGACCAGCTTCGCTTCCAGTCATAGACCGCCAACCCAATCACGTAAAACCCGAAGCAGACGTAGAAGATATTGGACCAGGTATTGATCCGAGTGCGAAAAACGCTGTCGGGATAGATCCGCTCTCCGTATTCCGAATGGAGAAACTCCTCAGCGGGCACCCAATCCGCCCAAACGGGTTGATTTTTGAACATCAGGAAAACCAAAAGAGAAAGCAACAAGACGATAAATGTCCCTCCTAAACCCGTCCAATGAACCCAGTTGGGGAGTTGATCGAGCTTCAATCGCTCCTTGATCGATAGGGTCGTTGGCTGATGGTGAGAGTCAATGGGTTCAGGCATTTGGTTTTGGAGAAATAGAAATCCGTGATTGGTTAGGAAAGGGACGTTTCTTAAAGATTACTATCCTTGCGGTGGATTCAGTAATCGGTATCCTAATTTGCCAAAACTTTTCACAAACCTTAGAAAACCTATTTTGTATTTTATGATTATCCGCTTTTCTACGAGTACCCAACTAAGAAAAGGTTTGAAGTACGATTAGAGATGCTTTAGACTGTCGTCTGTGGTCAATCAACGAATATCCGCAATCTTTAGAACCGATGACCTGCTTAGCGGTAAGCTTGCGGATATTCATAGTGTAGGCTCATTTGCCCCCTTCATGGGACAGTTGATCTGCATACGGTCGCACAGTCTCCACCAACTCCAATAAAAACTTTCCTTGCTCTTCCAGAAAAGGCATATGTCCACTGTAATCAAAGGAAATCAGCTTTTTTTGTGGAGCTTGGATGGTTTCAAAATAGGCAGCAGCCGAAGAAAACGGGGTGTGAAGATCATGCCGCCCCATCATGAAAATAACGGGAAGTTGAAGTTCGGTTGGAAAAGGTGCCTGAGCTCCCCGAGGCAGGAGTTTCCGGGTAATCCAAGAAGTACTCTGCTCCAGACTCTCCACATCCGCTTTGCTGTAGTCCGGAGAGAGCAAAGGCAAGTCAAAATACAGATTCATATCCGGCTTGCCATACCAACCCCCATTAAATACTCGGGACCATTTACGCACGGCAAGCATTTTTCGGATCGGAGTCGAACCATCAGGATTGGGGTAAGGCGCAAGAGATTTCAATTCATCAATTGCAGGTTGATTTCCTGACGATTCAGCTAATTGGATTACCGTATCATAAATCACTTTTTCAGGACTTCCGGGGGACATCTGCCCTACACCAAGGTAGGCATGGAGCTTTTGAGGAATCCGGGAAGCCATGCGAACGCCCAAGGAAGAACCATAAGAGTAGCCCATGAGGAAGATCTTTTCTTTATCCAATCGCTCCCTGAGGTGGTCAACAAGGAGGTAAGCGTCCTGGATAAGAGTCTGGAAACTCAGCTGCTCTGCCAACAAGGTAGTATCTGAAGACACCCAGTTTTTGCCGGCTCCTCGTTGATCCCAATGGACTACCGTAAAAAACTCCTCCCAAGGGGTCTGGAATGCCCAACTCACTGGCAATAAGGGACTGGCTGGGCCACCATGGAGAATCAACAATACCGGATTTGCCTTATCTCTTCCCCGTATGCTGATCCACTGTTTGGCGCCATTGAGGTCAATTTGCTCCAGGATATCAATTCCTTGAGGCGTGTGAATCTCCCTCAATTCTCCCAAGAGAGATTGGACTTCGTTTGCGGAACTGTGATTGGTTTGAGCTGCGAGCTGAATGCATGCTAGTGAAAAGAGGAAAACAAAAAGAGTCTTCATAGGGAGATCTGTCTTGAATTTCAAATAAATCGAAGACAATCCATTTTTAAAAATAAGATCGATGGGATAGCCTGTCATTTAGGCAAAAGTCTGTAAGCCTTATCCCGGGACATGGATTTGAAGAGGATGTGTTGACGCTTATGGGCAGGCGATGCACAGGATTTCCCTGTTCCGAACAAATATTGAGTATCTTGAACCCAATACCCAAAATTGACCATGAGCCCATTGGATTTGCTTTACCGCTACATGCATGCGAGGACAGGTCTTTCCGAACAGGAATTTGAACCGATCGCGGCATGCTTTCAGCCATGCTCCTACAAAACCAACCAGTACCTCCTCCGGGAAGGTGAAGTGTGTCAGCACAATTATTTTGTCACTAAGGGAAGTTTCCGAATGTTTCAGGTGAATGCAGAGGGCATGGAACTGACCCGTTACTTCGCTTTTGAGAATAAGTTTGGCACCAACCTCACCAGCCTGATCGAAGCTTCACCTTCTATTGAAAATCTCCAAGCCATCGAGCCATTGGAGGTGCTTAAGATCTCCAAAAAGGACTTTTTTGACTTGGTAGATAGCATTCCAGCGATCAATAAGATCTATCGAAACATCCTTGAAAATGCCTACATCACGTCTCAAAAGCGGATTTATGACTTACAGGGAATGGCTGCTTTGGATCGCTTACGCTGGCTCTTGGAGCAGTATCCGATGATTTTGACACGAATTCCCAGTCGGATGATTGCCTCCTATCTGGGCATTACGCCCTACACCTTGAGTCGGCTCAAGGCACAATTGTAGGCGGAAAGTCTTGCCCTAGAGCAAGTTTCGATAAAGCTTGCTGTACTACTTTTGAGGTATTATCTCCCAAACCAATGAGCCCAATATTTACAAACCGTACCATTTGCTTTCTTCTGCCTGTTTTCAGCCTTCTGGGCTTATTTTCACAACCAGTAAAAGCGCAAGGACCTCCTACTCCACCTACCCCTGTGGAATTGATGTTTGGCCATGAGCGATTGGATTTTCAGCTGGTTTTCAAACGGAATTTTGCCCCTCAAAGCAAATTCAGTCTCTTGACCATAGCGGTTTTTTCTGAGAATTATGCCAAAGAAAAGCGCATCGGAGATTCCATGGTGATTCCATTTCAGGTCAATTATGCATTAGGCAAAAAGGGTTTCTCCTTGGCAGCAGGAGCGGAAGCCAACTCGGTGGCTGGCTTCGGGACCACCTTGGGATTGACCCATGGATATGCCAGCAAAAAGTGGCTAGCCATCTCCGTGCTCAACTACCAGCTGGGCGAATCCAAAGACGTGAAGCTTTTTGGACTCTACGAATACAAGCCACAGCTCAATGAGACCTGGTCTTTTTATTCCAGGCTACAGGTCGTGTATAATTATTCCTTAGCCGAATCTCAGCACAACAGAAGCTTTCTTTACTTGAGAGCAGGGTTGAAAAAGGGCCCGCTGGGCTTTGGTCTGGGCGCCAACTTTGATCAGTATGGCCCAGACAAAATCGCCAGAGACAACTACGGGGTATTCACCCGATGGGAATTTTGACCAAAAGTCACAAAAAGGAAAAACCTGAATCAAAATCGGACACTGTTGTACACTTTGATACAATCTGAAGGAATTCAAAATATTAAAGCCTTGAATATCTTGCACTTTCAAAATTAGCACGGATATTTCTACTTTATATTTTGTAAACAAAACTCAACTCACCATGAAATCAGGATTTTTCCTTTACCTATTTGCAGGCCTAGCTTTAATCTCTTGCCGCCCGAATGAAAGTGGTTCCGACAACCGATTCAGTGAAGAAAAAAATATAGAAGGGGTTTCCAGACTCCAGATCAATGGCGTTTTCAACCTACAGCTTACCCAATCCGACCAGGAAAGTCTTACCATAGATGGAAGTCCGGAACTTGCTGAAAAACTCAAAGTCACTCAAGAGGGAGATTTGTTGATCCTGGAAATGGAAGAATTCAACACCGGTTTTTTTGACAAAAAAGAGCTAAAAGTTAACCTCGCCATCTCCAATCTGGAAGAATTCCAGTTTGACGGAGTAGGCAATATTCAAACCACCGGAACCTTCATCGTGGATAGAGTGAAGATCCTTGGCGAAGGTGTCGGCAACATTGAGATGGATTTCCAAACTGAAAATTTGGATGCTGATCTCAATATGGTGGGAAAGATGACTCTCAGAGGTAAATCCACTAAAGTGACTCTTCAAAATGAAGGGATAGGAAATATCGACGCCTCACAGTTGATCGCTCAAGAAATGGAGGTAAAAAGCTCCGGCATCGGTAAAATGGATGTGCACTGCGAAGGCAATCTCTCCATGGTGGTCGAAGGAATCGGAAAAGTCACTTACAGTGGCAACCCAAAGGTGATCAAGAAAGAGATATCCGGAATCGGAAAGGTGGAAGCAAAAGAATAAACTCAACCCAACAACTGACCAAAAGTCAGTAGCGTGTGATTGGGATCCAAAATGGCAAATTCTCTCATTCCCCAAGGCTTGTTTTCCAAGGAACCATTGGGGTGAATCGGTACCTCTCGCTGGAGAAAATCCTCATATAAGGAATCGATACCCTCAACCATTCGAAGGTAAATCATCGCATAGTTGCTCAACGGATCCAGATCAGGAAAATGAAAAAAGTGGAGCTCTACCTCTGCTTTTTTCATGACCAAGTAATCCGGATACCGACTTTGAGTAGAAAACAATAGGTGTTTTTCAAAGAACTCACGGGTCTGATCAAGATCCCTGGCAGGCAGGCGTGGAATGACTTTCATGGGTAATTTTCAACTTGGTGTTTTGAAAAGTACAACAAAACCTACCCTTTCAAAAAAATGAAGCTGATTAGACCCGTTCAAAGGGTATCATTCAACCTTACAGGGCTTTGTTTAATGAAAAATAATGCCTCCCTTTTTCGTAGCGATAGGAAAGATTCATCCCGATAGATTCTGCAATCTCTTTACTGAGCGAAAGCCCCAATCCAGAGCCTTTCTCTTTTTGAGTACCATAGCCTGGCTCGACCATCAAGGTAAAGAGGTCTCTTTGGGTCTTTTCGGTAAGGACTTCGCCGGGATTAGATACTTCCCAAGCCAAAAAATCCAATGAAGCAGATAGGGCTAAAGTGACCTCTTCTCCTTCTTTCGAAAATTTAATAGCATTGTCCAACAGGTTTTTTAGGATGATCTTGACAGGATTGGGATCAAGGTCGAGAATAAGGTTTTCGCCTTGCTGTTGGTAGGTAAGATTCAGATTTTTGGCTGAAGCGGTCACTTCCATGGTATCAAAAATCTCCTTAGTCAAGCCTTGGATGTGAGTGGTCTCCTTTTTCTCATCCTTTTCACCCAATTCTATCATCACCCAATTCAAGGTATTGTTAAGGACATTGCTCAGGTGAATATTTTGCCTCTTTAAGTTTTTGAGCAGGGTTTCCATATTGCCATGATCCAAAATCCCCATCTCAAAAAGCTCCAAAGTAAGTTGGAGAGAAGCCATTGGACTTTTTAAATCATGTGATAGCAGCGCAAGGAGCTTGGTTTTCTTTTGATTGAGAAGCTCAAGTTTTTCATTGGCTTCCTCCTTTTCATTTTTGGTCTGTACAAGAAGGTTGTATTGGGCATTGTAGTTTTTAAGCAAAATCCAAAGTCCCATGACCCAAAAAACCAGAATCCAAAAGAACCCTAGTACATTATCCCAAAAAGCCCCAAAAGGGGTAGAATATTCGGTATTGATGGCTATCCAGCCATTTACCTCGGCAAAATACAAACCCGCAAATGTGAAAAACACCAAGGTGAGCCAAATCCATTTCAATACTCCATTGACCAAGGCTGTAATGACAATCGTAAATAGGAAAATGGTGTAATCCGTAGGTCCATTCGATCCTTGATTGTAAAAGAAGTTAATGACGATACCGATGTAGCAAAAAACCAAGATGGCATTGAGCATCCATTGATGGGGTAGCTTTTTGATGATCAAAAAATAGGCGATGAAAAATGGGATGGATAAACCCAGTTTCATCAGAACAATAAAAAGTGGAACCTCAGTAAACAGGTTGGTAAATCCGAAAATCAACATCAAAATCCCTCCAAGCAACATGGTGTACAACGTAAGTTTGCGCTGTAAATCCACCAAACTATGTGGTTTTTTAGTGGTAATAATCGATTCAGCCATGTTGGGTTGATGCGTGCTTTCGGGGTTTTGAAGGAAAAAAAAAGACCTAAAACTTATCAAGTTTGGTCTTTTTGATTCTTACGTTCCAATTTTATAATGATTTAGTTATATAAAATATGGAATTCTGCCTCCTACTCCCAAACCATGTTTAAATTGAAACAAATGGCTAAGATTTGTATACCATTAGTTTTTTAAAGTGTGAAGCAATTTGGAATCTTTTGACGGAGCAGGACCTGCGCATTAAGGAAGAATTTTGATTTTTCAGCAATTCCTTTGATTTTCGGAGAATGTCCCAAAATCCCCTCGACACAGTAAGGCTGAATTTCTCTCAAGGAGATCTCCTTTTACTCAATTTGGCCTTGGCGCTGATTATGTACGGAGTGTCATTGGATCTAAGGTGGGCCGATTTTAAATACTTGCTCCAGCATCCCAAAGCATCCTTTTTGGGCGTTTTTTCTCAGTTTTTTGTACTTCCATTATTAACATGGGTGATCATTTCACTACTTAATCCACCGCCAAGTGTGGCATTGGGTATGTTTCTCGTGGCCGCTTGCCCTGGAGGAAATGTTTCCAATTTTCTAACTAATCTAGCCAAAGGAAATACAGCGCTCTCCGTAAGCTTGACTGCTTTTTCCAGTGTTTCGGCCATATTTCTTACTCCTTTGAATTTTGCGATTTGGGCAGGTTTCTATGCCCCAACCTCGCTACTTCTTAAGGAAATCAGTCTTGATATCAGTGAGGTCTTTTTCACTGTCGGAATCATCCTGGGAATTCCTTTGATCTTGGGTATCCTCACCCATTAAAAACTTCCTGATTTTGCAGCAAAAGCCTCCAAAATCCTCAAACCCCTAAGCATTCTGATTTTTGCTGCATTCGTGATTATTGCTTTTTCCGGCAATTTTGACCTATTCACCCAATACATTGGGATGATATTTTTCTGGGTGTTGATGCATAATTTCGCAGCACTTGGAGCTGGCTTCCTAACCGCAAAAGTGGGAAAACTACCTCTAGCAGACATCAAAACCATCACCATCGAAACTGGCATTCAAAATTCCGGGTTGGGCCTCGTGCTAATTTTCACCTATTTTGAGGGCCTTGGAGGGATGGCTATCATTACGGCTTGGTGGGGAATCTGGCACTTGATTTCAGGTATGACTGTAGCAAGTCTTTGGAAAAATAGGAAATGAAAAACGCATTCAATGCCATTCTGAGGCTTTTGGTCAAAGTGGCACTCCATGGTTATTTCAAAAAAATCATCGTCGAGGGCAAAGAAAATATACCCGAGAATCGTCCCGTGATTTTGGTGGCAAATCATCAAAATGCCTTGCTCGATCCACTCTTATTGGCCACCCACACTCATTTGAAACCTTGGTTCCTCACTCGGGCGGCGGTTTTTGTCAATCCCTTCATTTCCAAAGTCTTGAATTACATCCGTATGCTTCCCGTCTATCGGGTGAAGGATGGATTCTCGACCATTCAGCAAAACCACCAGACTTTTGAAGCCACCTTTGAGGTATTACGTGCAAATGGGACGGTGGTGATTTTTGCAGAAGGCAGCCATAGTCTGACTAGAAACCTTAGGCCACTGAGTAAAGGATTTACCCGGATGGCCTTTGGACTCAAGGAAAAATTCCCCCAACTGGAACCGGTTATTTTCCCCGTCAGTATTGGATTTAGTGCGCATAAACGATCAGGAAGTACCGTTAGGATTACTTTTGGAAAAGCCATTCCCGTGGATATGCCTCACAGCCAATCCGGCAAGTTGACCAAATCCGTGGAGAAAGCTTTGAAATCCATGATGGTAGATTTGCCTGACGAGGGCTATCCCGAAACTTTGCAAACACTGTTCGATCATCGAGTTGACCTCACCTCAAAATCGGAAGTTGAAGGCTTTTTAACTCATGGCAAGGTCAACCACCCGATCAAGGAATCTTCCTCTCTGATCAATAAAATGATGAAGATTTTTCATTTTCCTCTCTACTGGATCTGGCTTTGGATCAGACCAAAAGTGGAGGATGAAGTATTTACAGGGACCTGGAAGTTTTTGATTGGATTTGGGCTGGCTTTGGTTTGGTATTTAATTTTAATCCTGCTAGCCGTATGCACCAGTTTGGGCAGCTGGGCCTTAGCCTTTTTGATCATGGCTTGGCTTACGCTATGGAAAAATACGAATTCCCAAGAGTAACCTGTTTACATGAAGTATTAGGTCGTATACCACTGTAAAACAATAAGTTGAACAGATTGATGTTTTTACTTTTCATCAATCTGGTTCAGGTATTTTTTTTAAAAGAAGTTGAAAAAAGAATATTTAAAACCAAATAATATTTGGCTTTGTTTTTACCTTTGATCCAGATTTAAACCCAAACATAACGATCATGACTGAAGACTTTCTGCCCATCAATGGGACGGATTATGTAGAACTCTATGTGGGCAATGCCAAGCAGAGTGCGCTTTTTTACCAATATGCTTTTGGTTTTGAGTTGATTGCCTATGCAGGACCTGAGACCGGCGTAAAGGATCGGGCTTCTTATGTATTGAAGCAGGATAAAATCCGATTGGTCCTCACCTCTCCCCTTTCCGCTGATCATCCTATCAATCACCACATCCAAACCCATGGTGATGGAGTAAAAGTATTGGCGCTGTGGGTCGATGATGCCGAAAAATCCTGGAAAGAAACTACTTCAAGAGGTGCTGAATCAGCCGGAGAACCAACCATTCTGAGCGATGCGCATGGTGAGGTTAAGGTGGCCAGCATTAGAACCTACGGTGACACCATTCACACCTTTGTGGAGCGTAAAAACTACCATGGTATTTTCTTGCCGGGCTTTAAACCCAGAAAAAGCACATACCAATCCACTTCCATCGGATTGAAATACATTGACCACTGTGTGGGAAATGTAAACTTGGGTGAGATGAATCGTTGGGTAGAGTTTTATGAAAATGTGATGGGTTTTAAGCTGCTGATCACCTTTGATGACAAAGACATCTCCACAGAGTATTCTGCCCTGATGTCGAAAGTCGTTTCCAATGGAAATGGTTACATCAAATTCCCAATCAATGAACCTGCCGAAGGAAAGAAGAAATCACAGATTGAAGAGTATTTGGATTTCTACGGGGGCGCGGGAGTGCAGCATATGGCTATCGCTACAGATAATATCATTCACACCGTGAGTGAATTAAGAAAAAGAGGTGTGGAATTTCTTGAAGTTCCTTCTACTTATTACGACGACCTGTTGGATCGCGTAGGTCAAATCGATGAGGACCTGCAGCCGCTTAAGGAGCTGAATATCCTGGTGGATCGAGACGAAGAAGGATATCTTTTACAAATATTTACCAAGCCTGTCCAAGATCGCCCAACGCTCTTCTTTGAAATCATCCAGCGAAAAGGAGCTACCTCTTTTGGAAAAGGCAATTTCAAAGCGCTATTCGAAGCGATTGAAAGAGAGCAAGAGTTGAGAGGGAATCTGTAAAAATAGATGTAAGATTTTAGACACAAGATGTAAGACAGAAGAATTTAGAGGTCTAGTTAGAGTTTGCTCCCAGGTCTATGAAAATGAAAAATGCCGGGTAACAAGCCCGGCTTTTTAATTTCAAATTTTTAAGGTATGGAGGACAATCCCAACTTTTCCAAAGTTTGAAACTCTGGAAATTTCTAATTTCAAAGATCTCTAGTGTTAACCATCCAGTATCTAGACTCTTATGTCTTATGTCTAAAGTCTAATGTCAACTCTCTACTTATACAGCTTCTCATGCATTTTCTTCAACTCCTCAAGGGCTATCTTGATCACTTGACGGTCATAGGTCATGAGTCCGTTGGTTTCGATCTCCACATCGGTTGTTTGGGTATACACCGCCGCAGCCAATCCTCTAGGAATGTATTTTGCCAAATCATCGATTAAAGCAGAATACCTGGCCTTTAGATCTTCGGCAGTAGAAAAACTCTGATAACCCCAATTGTCCTTTTGCTGCCAAGTATGACCTTCCAAAGGCAATCCCAAGCCTCCAAATTCTCCCAATACCATGATTGATTTATCTCCAAAAATCTTTGGGTCTGGCATTACCGGATCGGGGTAATTATGGAGATCGAGGATATCTCCCACTACTGTGGAGCCTTCCATTTCAAAATTGCCCCCTGAAGCAGAATTGATCAATCTGGTTGCATCCAAGTCTCTAGTCATTTGAGTGATTTCACCCGTTTTGAATTGTCCCCATGCTTCATTGAAAGGAACCCAAACCACAATGGATGGGAAAAATCTAAATTCATTGATGATCTCTTTCCACTCTGTTTTGAAGATTGCTTCCGACTCTGGAGTTCTGACTTTTTCCACACCTTCACGAATGACACCAGGGCGTACTTCCCATCTATTGCCCATGTCACCACTAGGCATATCTTGCCATACCAGCATGCCCAAACGATCCGCGTGGTAATACCAGCGAGCCGGCTCTACTTTGACGTGCTTACGGATCATGTTGAAACCCATTTCTTTGGTTTTCTCGATGTCAAAAAGTAGAGCTTCATCAGTCGGGGCAGTATACAAACCATCTGGCCACCAGCCTTGATCCAAAGGTCCGTAATGAAACAGCGGTTTGCCATTCAAAAACATCCGCTGATATCCATCTGCTGTTTTAGCCATTCGGATGTCTCGATAAGCCGCATAGGACTTCACTTCCTCGATGAGCTTTTTTCCTTCCCAGACTTTGATTGACACATCGTACAAAGTCGGTGAGTCAGGAGACCAAGCTTTTGGAGCATTGAGTTTTACAGGAAGTGGCGCATTGCTTTTTCCTCGAAAAGAACCCGCTACGGTAGCACCGTCTTTCAAGGTAACCTCTACCTCTAATCCCTCTTTACTGGAAGTGACTTGGGGATAAAAGACTTGTGTCCCATTTTCCCAATCTGTGTTGGAATAAACAGAGGCCAAATAGCTTTCCGGTACCGTTTCTAACCAAACCGTTTGCCAGATTCCGGTCACAGGAGTATACCAAATCCCTTTTGGATCTTTTACTTGCTTACCTCGGGGCTGAGGGCCTGAATCACTTGGGTCCCACACACGAACCCGGATTTTTTGGGTTTTGGTTTTTGCCAATTGGTCAGTGATGTCAAAAGAGAAGCTGTCAAATCCACCGAAATGCTTACCTATGGAAGTACCGTTTACCCACACTTCGGTCTCCCAATCAGAAGCACCGAAATGCAGCAAAACCCTCTTGCCTTTTCGGTCTAGGGTAAGATCAACTGTTTTTTCGTACCAAAGCTCATTCTCAGGACCGACTGCTTTCTGGACGCCTGACAGATAAGATTCTACCGGAAAAGGGACAGTGATCTTTCCTGCAAAACCAATTTCAGGAAGGCTGCCTTTGGGTAAAATGGCATAATCCCATGGGCCATTGAGGTTTTGCCAGGAAGACCTGACCAATTGGGGACGTGGATATTCCGAATGTGGCGCCTCCTTGGAAACCTGATCGGTCCAGGGAGTTTTCAACCTAGCAGTCTGTGAAAAGCTCACCTGACTGACAAAAACAAAAAGTAAAAGAAGAATCTTTTTCATAGTGCTTGGAATTTTGGGTTGATCGAAAATTAATGAAAATCAAACCAGAGAATCATGGCACTTAATTCCAATGGTTTGTAAAGGTTATTATTGGAATCACCAGAGGGTGTCTCAATTTCAGTGGAGGAATTTCCTTGACTTGGGGCTTGGAAAAGAAAACTCAGATCTGACTGTAAAAGCCCACTTTGATGATTTTTCAGGTCTGCTACTTTTAAAATCAAATTGGGGGTATCCGAGCTGATGGACAAGGCTACCGATTCAAAAGCCAGATTGACTTTTTCTATGCCCTGCAGAAAAAATGGCTTTGAAGGTTCATTTTCTGTTTGGTGGTCCATCCAAGTCCCCGTGCCTAGCCCTTTGGCACTCCAATTTAAATTTTTAAGCTCATAATTAGGAAGATCAAAACCTAAACCCAGCGTCGAAGAAGCCTGAAAATCAAACGTACCTCGCGCTTCCATTTTGAGCCGTCCCGAGGCGAGTACTGTCCAGGTAAGCGTAGCCGGCCAAGGAGAGTAAGAAGATTGAATTTGAATCGATCCGTCTTTTAGTTTTTTCCAAGTCACAGCTTTGAAGCCACTTTCCAGGCCTTCTGTACCCGCCACTTGTGCAAAGGTTAACACATGCATTCCGATTTTCACTTTTTCCAAAGTGCCTTTTGATTTACCAAACACAAAAAGCCGCTCTCCTACTTGGATATGAAGCTCAGTGGTGGATTCCCTTACCTTGATGGGATCAAGACTTTCTGTAGCGGAAACCGAGGTAGTAGTCAAACCTTTTGAAAATTGAATTGGAGTGGCCAATACAACTACACAAAAGGAAATCAAAGCAAAGGTGAATTTTGCTGCGATGGGGAAATTCATGCGATTGAACAAGGGTAATTGATCGAACAAAATAGATTTAATCCATCTGAATAAAAATTAAAACCTCTTTAAATAGATAGATTTGGCCGTTTTCAATTAAAAAAAGATCATTTACGGGTCTTGGTTAGCATATTTTGACATTTTATCTAACTTAGAACCGTACAGTAATTTTTATAAAAAAATGAGTTCTATCGACCCTGCAATCTTAAGCAAAGCCCAAAGTTGGCTAGATGGCAATGTGGACAGCGAAACCAAAGCGTCCATTCAAAAACTAATCAAGGAAAACCCTACGGAATTGGTTGATTCCTTTTATCAGGACTTGGAGTTTGGCACAGGCGGACTTCGCGGATTGATGGGGGTTGGCACCAATCGGATGAATGTCTACACAGTAGGCATGGCTACTCAAGGCTTGGCCAATTATTTATTGCAATGCTTTCCCGGAGAAGTCATCAAAGTGGCTATCACCCACGACTCACGGATCAACAATACGCTTTTCGCAAAAACCACTGCCGATGTATTGACTGCAAACGGTATACAAGTGATGTATTTCAGAGAGATGCGGCCTACTCCCATGCTTTCTTTCGCGGTAAGGCATTTTGGTTGCAAATCCGGCGTAATGATTACCGCTTCACACAATCCTAAAGAATATAACGGTTACAAAGCCTATTGGGAAGACGGTGCACAAGTAGTGGCCCCTCACGATAACAACATCATCAAGGAAGTCCAAAAAATCACCTCCTTTGACCTCGTCAACTGGAATAAAAATGATGACCTGATCCATTACATCGAAGAGGACTTTGATGCCATCTATATGGAAAAGGTAAAAGGACTGAGCTTGGCAAAAGCTGAAATCCAAGCTCAAAAATCCATGCCGATTGTTTTCTCACCTATTCATGGCGCCTCCGGCAAAATGGTTCCTGCCGCATTAAGGGCTTTTGGTTTTGAAAATATCCACGTGGTGAAAGAGCAAATTGAACCGGATGGCACTTTCCCTACAGTCATTTATCCAAACCCCGAGGAAGCAGAAGCTTTGACGCTATCGATCGAATTAGGAAAAAAAGTAGGCGCTGAGTTGGTACTCGCCTGCGATCCGGACGGAGACCGCTATGCAGCTGTGGTACCCAATGAAAAGGGAGAATTTGAACTCCTCAATGGTAACCAAACCGGTACTCTCCTGTCCTATTACTTGCTCTCTCGTTGGAAGGAAGCCGGCAAATTGGACGGTAAACAGTTTATGGTAAATACCATTGTGACCACTGAATTGATCAATGAGATTGCAGCTGGTTTTGGCGTGAAATGCTTCAATGTATTGACAGGGTTTAAAAACATTGCAGCCATCATCCGTGATTTGGAAGGAAAAGAAACCTACATCGGGGGTGGTGAAGAATCTTATGGCTATCTCGTGGGAGATTTTGTGAGAGACAAAGATGGGGTCAGCGCCTGCGCAATGGTTGCAGAAGTCATCGCCTACTACAAAACTCAAGGGAAAAACGTGTTTCAGGTATTGGCAGAGATTTACAGCCAATTTGGTTTTTACAAAGAGTCACTTATTTCCGTGACCAAAAAAGGAAAAGACGGAGCCGAGCAAATTCAGAAGCTGATGGCAGACTTCAGAACCAATCCTCCCAAAGAAATGAATGGCTCGGCGGTGGTGAAAATCGTGGATGTAAAAAACTCTACTGTAACACACGTCCAAACTGGTCAAGTAGAAAAATTGGATATGGACAAATCCAATGTGATGCAGTTTTACTTGGCTGATGGAAGCAAAATATCCGCAAGACCATCAGGTACCGAGCCAAAAATCAAATACTATTTCTCCGTGAATACACCGATTACCGACCCGAAAGCGTATCGAGAGGTTGAGGCCAAATTGGTAGAAAAACTGGATGGTTTAAGAGCGTATTTTAGCTAAACTGAACCTTATTCAAATGGAAAAGCACCGGAGTGATTCGGTGCTTTTTCATTAGTATTCCATGACATAGTTCAACTCATTCTTTCCCCAAATGGATCAATGCATCTCCCACATTGATCACCGGATTATTGTTTACTCCGATCACATGTCCATTGGTCGTTGCTTTTACGGGTACGATCACTTGTCCATAAGGATCAGAAATATGCGCTAGCAATTCTCCTTTTCTCACAAAGTCTCCCAGCTTGACCAAGCAGGAAAATATCCCGGAAGCTTTGGCTCGGGTCCATTCACTTTCCTTAAGAATAATTGTTGACTGTGGAAGTTGTGGTGAATTGATCATTTCCAGGTGATGAAGCAGCCGTTTGGTTCCAGAAATTCCTTCTTCAATGGAATAATTATCCAATCGCATCGACTCACCACCTTCATAGACCAAGAGGTGTTTCCGACTTTTATAGGCTGTTTTCCGAAATGATTTTTCGATATGCTTGGAGTGGACTACATAGTGAGTTCCAAATGCCTTAGCAAGCTCCAAACCCACTTTATCCTTGAAATCCACCCGGATTTGTGGATGATTGGAAAGCATCCTTCCTCCTGTATGAAAGTCAATTCCAAAATCAATCAATGGGATCACTTCTTCGCTCAATATAAATGCGATCCTCGATGCCAAGGATCCCTTTTTACTACCCGGAAAACTTCGATTCAAGTCCCTACCATCCGGAAAAGTCCTACTATTGGAAAGAAAACCATAGATGTTGACTAAGGGAATAATGATCAGTGTCCCACGCTTCAACTCTAAATTATCATCGAATTCTTGCAGGAGCTTTTTCGCTGTGACTACCCCGTTGATTTCGTCCCCATGCACCCCCCCGCTGATCAATACGACAGGACCTTCATTTTTAGAAGATCTAATAAAAATCGGGAGATCAATTACCGTATGCGTGGGTAGTTTGGCAATAGGCAATTCAATATTAACTGATTGACCGGGTTTGACCCGAATACCGTTGATTTGGATTTCTTTCATGTACAGCGCTCAGAGATCAAATTATCCATTTCGCAATGGCATAAAATCTTGTTTATTTCGCAGGACAAGCCTTGGCCCATGAAGATACAAGAAAACCTTTCGCTGAAACCCTTCAATACTTTTGGAATTGATAAAAAAGCACAATTCTTTACAGCAGCTCACACGATAAATGAGTTGAAAGAGGCGCTTATTTGGGCAAAAGAAAGAGATTTACCCATCTTTATTTTGGGAGGAGGAAGCAATATTCTCCTGACTAAAGACATCCTTGGATTGGTGATCAAGGTGGAACTGCAAGGAATTGAAGTCATCCACGAGGATGAAAATCAGGTGTTGGTAGAGGTCGGTGCCGGGGTAGTTTGGCACGAATGGGTGTTATACTCACTCGAAAAGAATTGGGCAGGAATTGAAAACCTCTCTTTAATTCCAGGCACCGTGGGGGCCTCACCTATGCAGAATATCGGAGCTTACGGAGTTGAAATCAAGGATGTCTTTCACAGTCTAAAGGCTTTAAATAGGAATACCCTAGCAATAGAAACCTTTGATGCGGTTGACTGCAAATTTGGATACAGAGAAAGCGTATTTAAGCACGAATCGAAGGATCAATACATCATCACCTCAGTTTGTTTTAAACTTTTAAAGATCCCTGAATTCCACGTAGAATATGGTGCTATCCAAGATGTTCTCAAAGAAAAAGGCGTTTCAGAATTAAGTATTAAGGCAGTAAGTGAAGCCGTAATTGCGATCCGTCAATCCAAACTACCTGATCCGAAGCAACTTGGAAATGCAGGTTCATTCTTTAAGAATCCTACGATTCCAGTCAGCCAATTCGAAAATTTAAAAAACAAGTATCCTACTATTCCAGGATATATGGTACCGGAAGGCATCAAAATACCCGCTGGATGGCTTATCGAACAATCAGGTTGGAAAGGAAAGCGATTGGGTGAAGTAGGGGTTCATGCCAAGCAGGCATTGGTTTTAGTAAATTATGGGGAAGGTACAGGTGAGCAAATAAAAAACTTATCAGAGCAAGTCAGGGCTACCGTAAGGGATCAATTCGGAATAGAGTTAAACCCAGAAGTAAACTTCATTTAAATAAGTGGGTCTATCACTTCCAAGTTTTTGGAATATCGATCTACGGTAACCCCAAATTTTTTCAAAAAATCTACTCCCTCATCTGATCCTATTCCTTTGTACTCAGCATAGGAAAACAGGTAAACTACCTTTGAAATTCCCATTGAAAAGATAATTCTGGCACAAGCTAAGCATGGAGCAAGGGTAACATATAGTGTAGAACCTTCCACAGCAGTATTGTTTTTTACGGCATACAAGATCGCGTTCTGCTCTGCATGCAGGGCTAAAGAACAACTCCCTTTGGAATCACGGGCACAGCCATGTTCGGGAAACTCTACATCACAGTTGTGCGTGCCTGCGGGAGGTCCATTATACCCTATCGAGATGATCCTGGTGTCTTTAGTCAAAACGGCTCCTACGTGCTTTTTAATACAATGGGAACGCTTGGCAAGATTAACCGCCAATTCCATAAAAATATCGTCAAAATCAGGTCTACTCATCAGGAAGTTTTTTTCAAAAGTAAGAATCTCAAAACTAGACTGGAAGTCATATTGACTAAACTGGTTTGTTTTTTCGTTAAGAAAGAAAAATTAACTTCAAACTGTTCAAAACATTTGAACCCAAATTACATTTTCCCATGAAGATGAACTTAAGACTTCCTATATGCTTGGTTGCGGGATTAATACTGTTTTCATGCAGTTCTATAGAAGTTTTCAAAGAGAATACCGAGATCCCGATTCGCAAAAGTTACAAAAGCTTTGTGATCGTCAATAAAGAATTGGGAATGCAGGGATTTTCAGATCAAAAAATCGATGAAATGATCAAGTCAGAACTTCAAACCCAACTGGAGTTAGCTGGAATGATTTACGACCCTAAGCAGCCCGATTTGGTAATTCGGTACCATTCGAATGAAGATCCAAGACAAAAGGAGATAGTGAATAACATGAATCCCTATCCATTTTGGGGCTATCGAATCTACGATCCTTGGTTTTTCAATCCCTATAATTTCAACAATCGCCCAAGAGTAAGTACCTCAAACTATGAACTGCTTCAGGTCATTCTTGATTTTCTTGATCCTGTTCAGGATAAGTATTTGATGACCCTTACAGCAGTGACAGAAGTCACTAATCCCAAGTCCAAACCAAAACTTGCCCTAAAATCCTTAAAAAGTGCAACAGAAACATTTGTAAATCTCAATCATCCCACCCAAAATTAATCATGGAAAAAAGATACACCTCCATTCAAGAATTTTATCCTTATTACCTATCAGAACACCAAAACCCTATTTCGAGAATCCTTCATTTTGTCGGAACCGGATTGGTAATTGCCATTGTAATTATCTCCCTGATTGTCAATAAGTATTACTGGATTTCAAGCATTCCTTTGGTAGGTTATGGATTTGCATGGGTGGGTCATTTCTTTTTTGAGAAGAACAAACCTGCTACATTCAAATACCCTCTGTATAGCCTGGGTTCAGATTTCATATTATTCTTTGATCTATTGACCGGAAAGCAGCGATTCAACCCCAAATGACCTTCTTCTTGAAATTTTACAATTTTTAATCAAAACTATTTGCTTTTTAAGATTTAGGCCTTACTTTTGTATAGGTTATAATGTATTTCAGTAGCACATATTTGCACTTTGATGTTAACAATTGTTCTTATAGACGACGATCCAATCAGTACTTTCGTAACTGAAAAACTGATTTCAAAAAACGTAAAGGAGCCGTGCGAGTTCTATAAGTATCAAAGTGCAAAACGAGCACTTGAAGAAATTCAGTCAATCAAGCCCCACTATTTATTTTTAGATTTGAATATGCCTGAAATGACAGGATGGGATTTTTTGGACAGGTTTAACCCTAATCACGAAGAAGCACAAATTTACATCTTGAGTAGTTCGGTAGATGAAAGAGATATCACAAAGGCCAGTCAATACGCTATCGTCAAAGACTACTTATCAAAGCCTTTGATAAAAAAATACATCAAAAATATCTTCAACTGATCTAAAAAAGGTCAGTTTTTTTTTGTTTCAACAAAACCTAGGTTTCTGTATTTTGGTTATTTACAAAAAACCAGAGAAATGGCTACACCTAATCCTGAATTGATCGCTGCCATCGAGCGGACCATCTCTAACTTACAGTCAGGTGCATCTTACCAATGGGGACATATGGGTGCATGTAACTGTGGAAACCTAGCACAAGAATTAACCAAATTTTCCAAAGCAGAAATTCACCAATTTGCCATGCAGCGTCATGGAGACTGGAATGAACAACTGATTGACTATTGCCCGACCAGTGGATATCCCATGGATTTGATGGTGAACAAAATGCTTGAATTTGGTTTGACAATTGACGATTTGAGCCACCTTGAGAGGCTTTCGGATCCAGCCATACTCTCTAGAATTGAAAAAGAAAAAAGAGATCAGTTAAACAAAAACCGAAGAGAAGATGTCATTTTTTATCTTCAAGTGTGGGCTAATCTGCTGAGAGAAAAGTGGCTAGGAGAACAAGATATTTTGGACGAAATTATTTCTGAAAAAAAATTAAAGTTACCTGCATTGGTGTAAATGAATTTTTGCCTTATTTCGTACTATTCAATCATTAAAACCCCTTTAAACGACAGCTATGGAGGATTTTGAAGAAGAATTCGATGAATTTGACGATCTCGAGGAAGAGGATGAATTTGAGGACGAGTTCGAAGATGAATATGATCTCGATGAGGAAAACGAATTAATTGACGACAATTTCGTGGACTTCGATGAAGAAGAGGAAGAAGACTTTGACGACTTCGAAGATGAAGAAGAATTTGACGATGATTTAGATTAATCTGTGGATGTTCAACTCTTAATTAGTCTTTGCTATTTAGGATGATGGACATTATCTTCGTCCATTAATCTAAAAAACCTCATTTATCATGATACTACTAGATGTATTCAGTTCACCACTCATGTTTGGAGCACAATTGTTCCTATTGATTGTGTGTATTCTTGTTGGTCTTGGTGCTGGTCTATCTGCAGTAGATGCCAAAAACACCTTCAACAAAAAGAAAGCTGATCATTGATCTTTAATTATAAAATTTTAAAAGGAGGCTATAGCCTCCTTTTTTTTTACCTAGGATACACTGAATACTTCTACCGCTTAATGAAATCGAACAATTCAGTTTGATTTCATTTCAAGTTCTCTAAATCACTGATTTTACTTCATTTAATCCACTAAATATGACTCCACAGAATTACAAAAATCACGCTCGATATTATCCTTTTCATCATTTCATCGTTACTCCTCTTACCTTAATTCTCCTAGGTTGGACGATAGCTCGTACAAATTTCACCACATCGGAAAGTAGCGCTGAAAGTTTATACCAATTACTTATTGCTCTTATTTTGGCTCTGTTGCCATTATTGGCAAGAATTTATGCGCTAAAACTCCAAAATCGGATGATCTTAAATGAGATGAGGATTCGCTATTTCCATCTGACGGGGAAACCTTTTTATGACAAGGAAAATCAATTGAAATTGGGTCAAATCATTTCATTAAGGTTTGCAAGTGATGAGGAACTATTAGTATTAATGGAAAAATCAATCGAGAAAGGGCTTTCGCCAAAAGAAATCAAACTTCAAATCAAAAACTGGAAAGGTGATTACCGACGGGTGTAATCATTGAAAAAACCCTCCTTTAATGAAGAATTTATAAGCCTTTGAAGATTTTCAGAGGCTTTCTTTTTCAACAAAAGGTCAGAAAAATCCAGATCAGGTAGTTTTAAAACCAGGTCAAATCCTGCATTCTCTGCCTCAGATCCGGAGGAGATCAATGCAATCTTTTTACCTTTATATTTTGCCATCTGAAGAAGTTCATAACAGGCTTTCCCTTCGGAACTCTGATCATCATACCTACCCTCTCCTGTAATTATCCAGTCCGCTGATTCTATCTTTTCTTTCAACTTTACTTTTTCAAAAAAATAGTTGGCACCATATGCCAGCTTAGTTTCAAAAAAGAAATCAAGCCCTAAAGCGATTCCACCTGCAGCACCAAAACCCGATCGGTCTTCCCAAGGTTTCCCGGTTTTTTTAATCAGAAGATCAACCAGCCGTCGATGCTGTAATTCAAAATCAAGAAGTTCATCCTTGTCGAGCCCTTTTTGAGGACCAAAGACCCTAACAGCCCCCCTTTCTCCAAAGAAGGTGTTTTTCACATCACAAAGGCAGGTGAATTTTACTTTCGGTTTATTAATTGGTAGTTGGATAAACTTGGTTTTTGGGATCAAATCAGTTGAAAACATGGGCAATTCCCTTCCCTTTTGATCCAAAAAATGAAATCCCAATGCTCTTAAAATACCTGTTCCGAAATCAATTGTAGCACTCCCTCCTAAACCTAAAACAATCTCCTCAGCCCCTAGCAGCAGTGCTTGTTGAATGGCTAGTCCTGTTCCAAAGGTTGAAGCTGTTCGTGGCTCCTTTTGGAAGTCTTGCAATATTCCCAAACCGGAAAATGTAGAAACATCCAAATAGGAAACTTTGGATATTTCATCCCATCCAAAATGTCCTTGGATTGGTTGGCCAACTGCATTAAGGGACCAAACATTCACTTTTTCAAGTCCCAGATGATCTATCAATAATTCACACGTTCCATCTCCTCCGTCGGCAATAGGTAATAATTCAATTCCCGAATCCGGCAAAATTTCCCTAATTGATTTTTCAATCAAAATAGAGGCTTCACTTGCAGTCAAAGTCCCTTTGAATGCATTTGGAGAAACAAGGAACTTCATTTTTTCTGCATTCTCGAAAAGTAATCTTTGGTAGCTGCCCGAACTTTAGGAGCTAAATAAAGCGCTGCAATCATGTTTGGAAATGCCATGACCGCATACATTCCATCCACCAAGCTCACGACCACATCCAATGAAGCCACAGCACCTACTACAATCGTGATCAAATAGAAATAATTGTAATAATCTGCCTTATCAGCCCCAAAAAGATAATTGGCACACTTATGACCATAATAGGAATAAGTAAACATAGTGGAAAGAGCAAAAACCAAAACCGATACCATCAATAAATACTTACCCACCACAGGAATTCCCATTTCGAAAGCTGCTAATGTCAACTTAACTCCATCATTTTCTGTCGTTTGCCATACGCCTGTCAGTAATATCGCCAAAGCAGTCAACGTACATACGATCACCGTATCAATGAAAGGACCTAACATGGCAATCAATCCTTCACGAATTGGCTCCTTATTTTTGGATTGACCGTGTACCATCGGTGCTGTGCCGATACCGGCTTCATTGGAAAATGCCGCTCTTCTGGCTCCCACTATAATTACTGATCCTACAGCACCACCCATGACTGCATTTCCGGTAAAGGCATCCACAAGGATAAGTTTGAACATCTCAGGAATTCCTTCATAATACTTAAATACAATCAGCAAAACTGTAAAAAAGTAAATCCCCACCATAAATGGGACCATCTTCGAAGCTACAGCTGCTATTCGTTGAATCCCTCCCAGAATCACCACAGCTGTCAAAGACATCATAATTATTCCGATAATCCACCTGTTTCTTACAGTTTCGTCCATGGTATCAGGTTCGATTAATACCGCTTGGATTACTGCAGTTAATTGATTGGCCTGAAAAATTGCCAAAAGCCCAATCACACCCGCAATACAAAATACATAGGAAAGGAATTTCCATTTCTTCCCCATTCCATGGTCAATTACATACATTGGACCTCCCTGAATCACTCCGGCAGAGTCTGTTCCTCTATACATTATAGCCAAACTACAGGTGTAAAATTTGGTAGCCATTCCCACAAAAGCAGCAATCCACATCCAAAAAATAGCCCCAGGACCACCCATATTCAATGCAATAGCTACCCCTGAGATATTTCCAAGCCCCACCGTAGATGCAATTGCAGAATACAAGGCTTGACGGGAGGTGATTTGACCAGGAGCCAAATCGTCATCGTATTTACCACGGAGAAGTCCTATGGCATGGCCCATTTTAGTAAACGGAATAAATCCAGAGTGAATGAAAAAAAAGGTGCCACCTCCAAGAAGAAGTACTAAAATCGGAGGTCCCCAAATCCAGTTACTAAAGGCAATAATTAATTCTCCCATGAGACTTGATTGATTGTAGTGCTTTTATAATTGAATTCGATAATAGGCCCATTTTCTCCTAAAACCAAGAATTCAATTAACTGAATAAGATTATGAAGAAAAGAATGTTGCCTGATAATCATAAAAAATGAAAAACCCGATAGGTTTCAGCTATCGGGTTTTTATACTTACCACTTGATTTTGGGAGACTTATAAAATTCTACTCCTTGAGCATCCCAACGTTTTCCCTGAACAGGAATTCGCTTCGAAAATCCCTCCCAACTTCGTTTTTCCTGCGAAGTCCATGAAATTTCTGCTGAGGCGGCTAACCTTGGAAAAGCCAAATAGCTGATATCCCCTCTGTTGGTCACTGTTTCGGTCCAGAGTGGAGCTTCAATTCCCAAAATATTTTCCTTGGCAATCCCTTGAGCATACTCAGATGGCTCCCATAGGTAGGCGGAATCTAACTCTACATAAGCAGCCCAATGAAGACCAATTCGTGTGGTGCTATCATATTGCATGTCCAAGTAGATCTTTTTGGCTGGGGACATCAGCACTTTGTTGCCTTGATCTTTTGCCAACTTGGCGTTTTCTTCTTTTGCCCAAAACTGCGCAACATTACCTGGAAGCAGCTTTGCAGTCGCCACTTCATCCCAACCAATGCTGGTCTTTCCATATTTGGATACGATATCCTGCACACGCTCCACAAAATAGATATAGTCCTCTTTTTCAGTCACATGAGATTCATCACCACCGATGTGGAAATAAGGACCTGGTGTGATTTCTGAAATTTCTCTCACCACACTGTCCACAAAAGCATAAGTAAGTTCCAACTTGGGTGCAAAGGTACTCCAGCCTACCTCTATACCGGTGTAAAGCTCGGAGGCTTGTGGATTTTTAAGCGGCATGGTGTAGTCAAGAGGAGCTTTATTGACAGAGTCCAGTTTTCCATTTGGAAGATTTACCCCGGGATTCAATTCAGCATAAGAAGCCAGCGCAGCATTAGTATGACCAGGCATGTCCACTTCGGGAACTATCGTAATAAATCTTTCAGCTGCATAGGCGACAATTTCTTTGTACTCCTCTTGGGTGTAGAAACCACCATCCCCACCTCCTACTTCCGTACTTCCGCCGATTTCCGTCAGTTTAGGCCAAGATTTAATTTCAATTCTCCAGCCTTGATCATCGGTTAAGTGCAAATGCAGGTAGTTTAATTTTAGCTGAGCCATTTGATCGATGTAGAATTTTACATCTTCGACTGAAATAAAATGTCTGGCTACATCCAGCATCGATCCTCTGTATGCGTACGCCGGAGCATCTTTGATGTTACCTTGTGGAATTGACCAATCCACCTGCTGAACTGATGCTTGATTAATCTCTACTGGCAACAGCTGAAGGAGAGTTTGAATCCCGTAGAAAAGGCCTGCTTCTCCAGAGGAAGAAATTTTTATTCCGTCTTCACTTACCTGAAGTTCATAGGATTCCGAAGCATCAGATCCGGTTAATTCTAAGGTGATATCTCCACCATCAAAAGAAACCGGCAATTCAAATCCTGTAGAAGGTCTAAGCTTACCAGCCAAGAATTCACCTAACTGGGTCAATTTTTCACTTGAGCCAATGAGTTTGATTCCGGATGAAGTGCTCAAATCATAGGTTCCGGAACCATCAGTGATTTCCTGTGGAAGCGGTACCAATCCTGATTCGGTCAATTTGGGAGATTTTTGGCAAGAAGCTAATGCCAACAAACTTCCGATTAGCAGAGTCCAAAGTGTTTTTTTCATGGGTGCGATTTTGACCAAACTTAATCTAAAATTTTATAAAAGTCTTTGCCGCCAGTAAATTTTAAAAACCTGATCAATCCAACATATTTCTGAAAAAAAAGTATGAAGGAGCTTATCCCCATTCAAAGGAAATGATGAGGTTTAATTCTAAAACCCATTCTTTTTTCAAAAAAATTGCCATTACTTACTGATTCAAATATTGTACTACATCTCATAGATCAATAACCCATGGAGAACAACAAACCAAATGAGAAAGAAAACTCAAGAAGAAGTTTTTTGAAAGGCTCAGCCTTGGCAGTAGCTGGATTTTATATTGTGCCTAGACATGTATTGGGAGGACCGGGATTCATTGCTCCTAGCGACAAATTAAGAGTAGCTTCAATTGGTGTTGGAGGCATGGGATATGGTGACGTAAGTGGAGTATTCAGAAGCGGAAAAGCAGACATTGTAGCCCTCTGTGATGTTGATGACACACGTGCTGCCAAAGCAAGACAAGACCATGCAAAAGCAGCTTACTACAAGGACTATAGAGTCATGCTCGAAAAAGAGGGCAAAAATATAGATGCAGTGACTGTATCTACACCAGATCACATGCATGCCGTGCAAGCCATGATGGCCATGAAAATGGGGAAGCATGTCTATGTACAAAAACCGATGTCACATGATATTTACGAAGCACGTGTTCTAACTGAAGCAGCGGAAAAGTATAAAGTAGTCACCCAAATGGGAAATCAGGGTTCATCAGGTGATGGAGTCCGACAAATGGTTGAATGGTATAATGCAGGATTGATTGGTGAAGCAACCAAAGTCTGGTCTTGGACCAACAGACCTGTTTGGCCTCAAGGAATCCAATGGCCTAGCACTCCAGCCACACCTCCGGCAGATTTGGATTGGGATCTTTGGTTGGGTACTGCCCCTTACAAAGACTTTGTTGGCAACCTGGTTCCATTTAACTGGAGAGGCTGGTGGGATTACGGTACTGGCGCTTTGGGGGATATGGCCTGTCATATTATGGAGCCACCGTTTCGAGTATTAGGATTGGGGTATCCTAAATCGGCTGAATGCTCCGTAGGTTCTGTGTATGTAGGCGAATTTCAGAGAGGATATTTCCCTGAAAGCTGCCCTCCTTCCTCACATATTACCCTCAGATTTGATCGTCCAGGCAAGGAAGATTTGGTATTTCACTGGATGGACGGAGGGATACAGCCTACACGACCAGAGGAACTTGGACCTAATGAAATCATGGGTGACGGTGGAAATGGCGTCATCATCGAAGGAACCAAAGGAAAAATGATGTGCTCCACCTATGGTGCAAATCCTCAGCTTTTACCTACTACCCGAACCAAAGAAGTTTCAGTTCCAAAAACGGAGTACCGAGTACCGGAGGGGGATAGAGGCCATTACAACAACTGGGTCGAGGCTTGCATTGCTGGTTATGGTTCTAAAGAATTCAATCAATTGAGTTCTCCTTTCTCAGTAGCAGGCCCGTTGACAGAGTCCGTGTTAATGGGAAATCTTGCCATTCGAAGCTATGATTACCGAGTGCCAAGAGCTGGTTCACAAAATCAATTTGACTATCCGGGAAGAGGAATCAAATTGGTGTGGGATGGTCCGAATATGAAGATCACTAATTTCGATCCGGCCAACCAGTTTGTAAGAAGACAATACCGAGAAGGATACTCTCTTTAACCAAGAACGGGCTTTCAGAATTTGAAAGCCCGTTTTATTTCATCAATTTTCGACTACGAGCTCAACCCTACGGTTTTTTGCTCTTCCTGCTTCCGTAGCATTTGAGGCAATCGGTTTGGAGCCACCCCAACCCGAAATTCGAAGTTTTTCAAAATTTACCCCATTTGATACCAAGTAATTTCTCACTGCAGTAGCCCGCTGAAGCGACAACTCTTTACTTAATGTTGGATCTCCAAGGTTGTCTGTATGTCCATTGATTCTGACTACCAAGTTTGGCTGATTGAGAAGAAAATCTGCTATTTCTTTAAGTGTGTTTTGGGTTACTTCACCTTCCAGTTCAGCGGTGCCCACTTTGAAGTTTACATCTTTAAGAATAACCGAACTGCCTGCTTCTGCTTTCGTCAAAAGAACCACCGTTTTTCCTTTTCTCATTAGATCAGATAAAGAAAGTACAGACGGAAAGTATCCTTTCGAAGAGATTTTAGCGCTGGATACCCCAGCTTTTTCCAAATCAGAAATTTTACTTTCAGAAGGTAAACTGATGGTCTGATTTCCTTTTTGCCAAACCAAAGAAAAAGGTACCTCAATTTTCAACTTGCCGTCCATTACTAACCACGAAACAGGAATTTCTGCTTCATCGGTCACGGAGGACTCTGATTTCAGAGGTACTTGTTTAGGTGCCGGTGAACTAATTGCCTGAACAGAAGATTCTGGCTTCGATTGTATTGAAGGTGTGGCTTTCACTAGACCACCACTTGGCTGTGCAGCAGGTACTTGAAAATCAGAAGGAATTACCAAAGGGACGGGCTGGGAAAAAGTCATCAAATCAGCATACCCATCACTGTTTTGAGTACTTGTCCATACTACTTCCTCTTTAGATAAAAAAGTAATGGATGCCTCTGAACCCTTGGTACTGATCTGCTCCCATTTTTCAGGTTTACTCCAGGTATCCCAAGCTTCACCCATTTTCTTGGCGATCAGAATATCCTTTCCCGTAGCACCTAGATGCGAACTGGAAGAATAGAAAAGTAAATTTGATTCAGGATCAAAATAAGGCCCCATCTCTTGAGCAGAACCGTTAATTACCATCCCCAGATTAACCGGACTTGACCAATCTATAACTCCTGTCTTTTCGCTGAGGTAGATGTCTTCATTTCCATAGCCTCCTGGCTTTTTCCCAGCCAAAAAAAGAAGTTTTCCGCCATGTGCTACTCTTCCAGAAATCAATTCTTCAAACTCATTGAGTCCCGGCAGGTTGACCATACGAAGGAAATTCCATTCCTGACCAAATTTTGAATATTGCTGAATTGTTTTGCTGTTGTTTTCAATTCGGAGTACCAATAGAGTGAGTACGTCCTCCAATCCTAAAACCAAATCATATCCTGCCGAACTCAAGTCTGGACGATGTGTTGCTTCGGTCCAAGTTCCATTCTGGTCCTTTTTGGTCATCCAGATATCGCCAGGATCTGTCTTTCCGCCTATGTTTTTAGGATGAAAAGCTCTTGTGAAAAGCAAGGTATTGTTTCCAATCCAAACCGGGTTGGTATCATCATTTGGGCTATTCGCACCAGATAGTGATTTGAGCTGCTGAGCCTCAGTAGTAGAAATGCAAAAAGCAAGCAACATGGCGCTGCTTGCTTTTAAAATAATATGATTCAATTTTTTCATTCTTATTGATCCAACACGATGGCAAACACGAGTGGTGCCACGATGGTTGCATCAGATTCGATGATAAACTTTGGAGTTTCTTTCCCTAGCTTGCCCCAAGTGATTTTTTCATTTGGAACAGCTCCTGAATAAGATCCATAAGAAGTCGTCGAATCAGAGATTTGACAGAAATAACCCCAAAGTGGAACGCTATCACGTTGTAAATCTTGATGTAGCATCGGTACCACACAGATAGGGAAATCACCTGCAATTCCCCCGCCAATCTGGAAAAATCCGACTTTACTTTCTTCGGTGGCATTGACAGTGTACCAATCTGCTAGAAAAATCATGTATTCAATTCCGCTTCTTACGGTATGAACATTTTTCACATCGCCAGAGATCACGTGACCTGCATACATGTTTCCAAGGGTTGAATCTTCCCAACCCGGCACAATGATCGGAAGGTTTTTCTTGGCAGCTTCCAAAAGCCAGCTATTCTTAGGATCAATTTGGAAGGACTGATCCAATTTTCCGGAAAGAAGAATTTTGTAGAAAAACTCATGAGGAAAATAGCGTTCTCCTGCAGCATCTGCTTTCATCCATTCTTCCAGAATCACATTCTCAATACGACGCATAGCTTCCATTTCTGGAATACAAGTATCGGTTACTCGGTTCATGTGTCTTTCCAAAAGCTCTTGCTCTTGCTCAGGAGACAATTCTCTGTAATTTGGCACTCGCTCATAATAATCGTGCGCCACGAGATTAAACACATCTTCTTCCAAATTGGCCCCAGTACAGGAAATGATTTGAACTTTGTCCTGACGGATCATTTCCGCAAGGGAGATTCCCAACTCAGCAGTTGACATGGCGCCTGCAAGGGTTACCATCATTTTTCCACCTTCGTTGAGATGTGTTTTATAGCCCTCTGCTGCATCTATCAAGGCAGCTGCATTGAAATGTCTGTAATTGTGTTTTAAAAATTCAGTGATTTTCATGAGTTTATATTTGTTTTTATACCCTATTGCATCCCAAAAGACTCGCTAAAGCTTTGGGATTCGTTCAACATTTTTATTTATGAGAATTGCTTTGTGATGATTAATCGATGTCTAGCCAAAAGGATACATCTCAATTAGCTTTTTCTCTTTCACCACCTCTGTCATCAAAATTCAACCAGCTTTCTGATAATAGAGCCGCAAAATTATCCATTTTTCACCCATAAAAAAACCCAGATAAAATCTGGGTTTTAATGATGAAATAGATCAGAAATTATTTTTTGGCTGTACTATCTGCTGCGGCTGGAGTAGTTACAGCATTAGGATTAGCGTTGTATTTTTTATTCAATCCTTCGATCACAGATTGGGTGACGTCAATGGCATCTGTAGCATACCACATGGCTCCGCCACGGGTGTAGCTTAGAATGATGTCAATACCGTTTTCCTTAGCATATTCTTGCATGTAGGTTTGAACTTGCTCATAAACATCATTTAAAAGCTTTTGCTCATCTACTGAAAGTTCCTGCATTAGGTTATTTCTGTAAGTCATCAGGTTTTGCTCTTTCTGAACCAATTCATCCTGTTTTGCACGAATTTGATTCTGAGTCATATTACCTCCTGTTTGCTGGAAAGTAGCTACTTCCTGTTCAAAACCTCTTGCTCTAGATTGAAGATCTGCATCAAATTTTTTACCCTTTTCGGTGATTTCTTCAGATTTCTTTTTGAAGAACTCATACTTATTGATGACGGAATCAGTATAAACGAAGGCTACTTTCATATCGCCAGCCGCAACTCGCTCTTCAGATGTAGAATCAGAAGCAACAGATTCGGTCTTTTGACCGCAAGAGTAGAAAAGCACTGAAGCCAAACCCAGTACTCCGATAAATTTCAATCCTTTTTTCACTTTTTTTTGATTATAGTTGACAGGTCGCAAATATAGATAAAGTATTCATTTTGCAAGAATCACCTTTATTTTGATCTATCTGATTAAAAATTGGTCTCAGAAATAGAGGTCTTGCGCTAATCTATAAACCTGCGCATGAGCATCAATAATATCTTTAATGTGCTTGCTATACCCACCTCCCATACAACACATGACAGGTGCTTTGATTTCTCGGGCCAAAGTCAAGACCATTTTATCCCTTTTATGTACCCCGTCTATTGTCATGGACAATCTCCCAAGTTGATCTGAATCCAAGACATCTACTCCGCATTGATAAATGATAAAGTCAGGCGAAAAACGATTCAATATGTTATTCAACTCTTTTTCCAAAACTTTCAAATACGCATTATCCTCCGTTCCATCTGGAAGTCCAATATCCAAATGTGAGGTCTCTTTGCGATGGGGATAGTTTTTTTCCCCATGCATACTGAAAGTAAATACATCGACGCTATCCTGAAAAAGCTCTGCTGTGCCATTTCCCTGATGTACGTCCAAATCAACCACCAAAACTTTTTTAACCAATTGATTTTGAATCAAATAGTTGGTTGTGATTGCAATATCGTTTAGCAAGCAAAAACCCTCTCCCCGATTAGAAAAAGCATGATGGGTGCCGCCGGCTATATTCATGCCTATACCAAATTCTAAAGCAAAAAGAGCTGCCTGCACTGAGCCACCCGCAATTTGTATTTCTCTTTCGACCAATTCTTGACTCAATGGAAACCCTGTCGCTCTTATTTCTGATTTTGAAAGTTGAAGAGATTGCAGTTTCTCAACATAAAAGGAGTCATGCGTATTCAAGATCCACTTTGTGTCGATTGGCTTTGGTTCAAAAAAATTAGAGTCAACCACTGTACCCTCATACCGAAGCTGATCCGGAAGTAGAAGGTACTTTTCCATAGGAAATCGATGTCCTACGGGTAATGGATGCGAGTAAGTAGGTGACCAGGCGATTTTGAGCATAAAAAAGGCGTCAGTAAAACCGACGCCGCAAAGGTATGTTTTCAATAAATTTAGAAAATATCAAATTTCATCTTCCTCGGTTTGGAATGAATATAAAGTTTCATCAAGAACTAACGTGTCATCGTTGAATTCTTGAATAAATTTAGCAACCACCTTCTCATTGATTTCTTCCACATTCAAAGCTGCATCCAAACCTATCCCAAAATCATGATTGGTATCCAAGTCAACAAATTCTTGAACCTTAACAGCCTCTTCTTCCTCCAAATCCATGATAATCTCTGTTATGAACCATCCTATTTCTTCTTCCTCGCTGGAAAGGGGCTTCATATTTCCGTTTTCATCTTCCTCGTAATTGATTCCTTTAAAATTGGGAAACTTTTTAGCGGCTTCATGCTCAGCAAGCTCATAAATCTCACTCGCATGATGCAGCCTCAACGTGTACAATGCTGCGTCATAAATCACTTCTTTTCCTTCATACTTTCCAATGAAATAGAAGTTTACAAATTCCTCAGAATTTTCGTCATCCGGAATAATTTTGAAATTTTTACCGGATTTTTTCAATTCGGCCCTGAGGTTTTCAATATGAGTTGGATCAAATCCAGGATTAGTAAAAGGCATGTCTTAAAAATTTAATTCAACAAGAAATCTCTACAGTCAGTTTGATAGGGTATAAAGCTGACTTAATATAGTCCTAGAAAGTAAAGTAATAAAATGTTTTCAAAAAAATTTGATCATGAATTTGTTAATAAACTGCTAAAGCAGAAAGAAGGCAAGTCCTTGGAGTTCAAGCTAAAGATTACTTCTAAAGAAAAAATTGCAAAAACTATTTCGGCATTGGCAAATTCAGAAGGTGGATTTATCCTGATTGGTACTTCTGACCAAGGCAAGATCATAGGTATAGATCCTGAAGAAGAAATGTACATGATCTCAGCTGCCAATGAAGAATTCTGTATTCCAAAAGCATCAATCTCTCTCCATGAAGTAAAAATCGACGATGAAGATCTTGAAAAAGAGGAAAAGTCTGTTTTGATAGTAGAAGTTAATCCTACTCAAGGGCCCGTTATTTATGTAAATCACAAAATTGGAAAACCCAAAGCCTATCGAAGGGAGAAAGATAAAACCTTAGCTATCTGAATCAAGACTATTTCCGAATATTCCATTTATTAGACTCAAAACAATCGAAAAAACAAAAGCCCACCCAAATCCATCGACTGTAAATCCTGAAAGTAACTCTGCTGCTAAAAGAATCACAAGTGCATTGATCACCAATAGAAATAGGCCAAATGAGATTAAGGTGATGGGAAAAGTTAAAATCACCATCAATGGTTTGAGAGTGAGGTTTATCAAAATTATGACCGCAGCCAGAAGGAAACTTGTCAGCCAAGAATCCACCTTAATCCCGGTCAATAAATAATCGGCCAGAAGAACTGAAATCCCCCCCACTAATATCTTGGACACTATTGATTTAACTTTTCTTTTTTGCTCCATAACGCCAACTTTTATGAACAACTGTAAAAATGACTTAAATCATATTTTAAGTGTTTTATACCTTAGATGGAAATTAGGAAAATATTGGATCTCAAAACCTATCTTTGTATCTAAATTCAAACCATTACCCGAGTGATTATCATTATCTTCTTCTTACTTCACTGGTATTTCTCCCTGTTTTGCCAGAGTTTCTTCCTTCATCGTTATGCTGCTCACCAAATGTTTGTGATGAGCAAGTTTTGGGAAAAATTCTTCTATTTCTTCACTTGGATATGGCAAGGTAGCTCCTACCTCTCCCCAAGAGCCTATGCAATTCTTCATCGAATGCATCATGCTTACTCGGATACACCAAAGGATCCCCATTCCCCGCATCATACCGAGAACCTCTTTACTATGATGTGGAAGACCAAGAATATTTACAATGACTACTTCAGCTTCAAATTGAAACCTGAGGAGCGTTTTTCTAAAGACATCCCTGACTGGAATAAGTTTGACAAGTTTGCAGATAATATGGCCATAAGACTTGGATGGGGAGTTTTTTATGTAACTCTTTACGTGGTATGCATTTCGGTTTTTGAATTACCTGGCACACATTGGTGGATGTATTTTCTTTTGCCGATTCATTTCCTGATGGGACCTGTTCATGGCGCGATCGTTAATTGGAGTGGTCATAAATACGGCTATTCTAACTTTGACAACAATGATCAGTCTAAAAACTCACTTCTCTTGGATGTATTGATGCTCGGTGAGTTGTTTCAAAATAATCACCATAAGCTCCCAAATAGACCTAATTTCGCTGTAAAGTGGTATGAATTTGATCCAACTTATCCGGTTGTAAAACTTTTACACGCCACCGGAATAATTAAATTAAGGACTGCCTAACTCTTAGGTGAAATAAAAAAAGAAAGCTTCTCGAATGAGGAGCTTTCTTTTTTTGACTGTTTATCAAGAGGTTAGTAAATAAAATCAACTAAAAGGTAAAAATATTTTTGAGTATTTTTTGAAAAAAAGAAACTAAACGAATAATTTACTATCGAATTAAAACTTAACACCTTATGAAACCATTAACCAGAGCAGAGGAAGAAATAATGCAGATCCTCTGGGATATCGAGCGAGGCTTCGTGAAAGATATCCTAACACCAATGACTGAACCAAAACCTGCTTACAATACGGTGTCCACCATTGTAAGAATTCTAGAAAGAAAAGGCTTTGTAAGTCATAAATCTTATGGCAAAAGCCACGAATATTTTCCAATAGTTTCCAAGGATGAATACAGAACGTTCATCATTAAGAGAATGCTAGAAGGCTATTTCGAAAGCTCTTTTGCTAAGATGACTCAGTTTTTCAAAAACGATGAATCACTGAACACCAAACAATACCAGTAATTTACTTTAAGTGGATAAGCATTAAGAAACCCCGGCCTTTTGGACCGGGGTTTCTTTTTTTATTTGATATCCTTAAGCAGTTCTTCCACTGCTTTTTGGAGTTGTTGATCTATGCCTTTATCTATATTTCCAGGCATATTTTTCACCTCAAACTGAGGACGGGTTTCATTATTTTCGAGCCATTCACCTGCTTTATTTTTTGCAGAAATCGGCACAGCGCCCCAACGGGTTCCATCCGGAAGACTTTCCCATCCTGCAAAAGAACAGGTTCCAGGTGTCGGCATTCCCACAGTCTTACCAATCTTCAAATCTGTGTAGCCACAGGCAAAGCAATGACCATCAGAGTAGTTGGCTTCGTTAAACATCGCCAATGTGGGCTTAGTCCATCTGGCTGTAGGCTCTCCTCCCACTACTTTGTCTGCTGTGGCATAGGTCAAAAACGACTCACCTGTGAAAAACATGGCCAAATCAGCCACCAAGTCACCCCCTCCATTGAATCGGGTATCAACCACTATGCCTTCCTTTTCATAATACTTACCCAGCATGTCTTCGTAAACGTTTCGGTAGGGTCCGTCACTCATTCCAGGTATATGCACGTAACCCAACTTACCACCACTTAGCTTTTCTACCTCATCTTGATTCTTTTTCACCCAACGCTTGTAGAGCAATTGATTTTCAGCTCCCAGTGATATAGGTTTTACCGTGTATTGGGTTCTGACACTTGTCTTTGGGTCCAAGACTTCAATCAAGGTAAATTTGTCTGCCTTTCTATTTAGCAGCCTCGCAAAATCCAAATCTGGTGTAATTAATTCCCCATCGATTCGCTCGATAATCATTCCTGCAGAAACTTTGATATCAGACTTATCCAATGGACCACCGGGTATGATTTCTGTAATCTTAATGCCATTACCAGTATGCTTGTAGTCAAAGAATACTCCCAAAGCCCCTGTGGCATCGGCCATAGAAACCGACCGGCTAAATCTCGCGCCTGCATGAGACACATTCAGCTCACCAATCATTTCAGAGAGTAGCTCGGCAAATTCATAGCTATTGCCGATATGAGGCAAATACTTTTGGTAAGCCGGTTTGATCGCATTCCAGTCAATTCCGTGCATATCCGGTGTGTAAAAAATACCCTTTGTCCTCAACCATACATGCTCAAAAAGATGCGCTGTCTCGGCATTTTTATCAAACGTCATTTCGCCAGCAATCTTGATTGCCTCCCGTTTCATTCCTTCCGGGTTGATTTTGGCTATACTTCCATCAGCAAGTAGGAATAGATTCTTTTGGTCCTTATCCCATACCAATCGGCCGGAATTTGCATCTAACGCAATTTCCTGCTTTGTCTCTTTGGTTCTCAGGTTGGTTGACCAAAGGTTCATTCCTTTTTCAAATCGGGCAAGGTAGTAGAGTTTCTCCCCGTCCTTGGAAAGTACCGCATCTCCCATGTTAGACGAGTGAATGGTCAATCTGGCCTTTCGATCCTCAATTCCTTCCCAATCGAAAACCAGTGTTTCAACCTTTTTATCATCGGCTTTTACATCTGATTTGGATTTATCTTCGGTCGAAGCAGGCTTTTTGGCCTTTTCAATCTCCTTCACTAATTCAAATTCATCTTTGGTCAATCGAAACTTGTCCCAAGCAGCCTGATCAAAAAACAACGCATAAACATCCTCTTCCATCCTTCCACTGGTAGCATAGCTTCTCAGGCCATCCCGATTGGAAAACCAGATCATCTGCTTGCCACCGTTTACCCACTTGGCATTGTCATCGGAATAGCCGCTTTGGGTGAGTTTTCGCATTTTCTCTTTTCCGGAAGCATCCAAAAGCACTACTTCAGAATTGGTCATGGTCGGTCGATAGCTTGCAAGGAGCCACTTGCTATCCGGACTCCAAGTGAAATACTGATCGCCGTCACTCATGTGAAAAAGCAAGTCAGGCCCCATCAAGGTCACAGTCGATTTGGTAGCCAAATCCATGACTTTCAGGCTTCTTCTTCCTTCTACATAAGCTAATTTCTTCCCGTCAGGAGAAAATTTAGGCAAATACGCATCGGTTGACAGACTTACCATTGGCTCTTCTTTCAGCAGAGTAGCCGCAAAGAAAAACGGCTCCTCTGACCTTACTTTGGAACTTTTATAAATCTGCCATTTACCTTCACGCTCAGAAGCATAGACCACCGACTTTCCATCCGAAGCAAATTCCACAAAACGTTCTTGCTCAGGTGTATTCGTGATTCGTTTAGTTAGCGAACCATCCACTGAAGTGACAAAAACCTCTCCTCTCGCAATGAAGGCAATTTCTTTTCCATCAGGAGAAATAGACATTTCCCTCACTCCACCATTGATGGAGATGTAATTATCCGGATTTGAAATAGCTTGAGTAGCGATGGATACTTGTACCTTTTTAGGTTCACTACCTTTTCTCATCGTGTACAATTCCCCGTCGTAGCTGAAACTCATCATTCCGTCTTTTGCTATAGACAAAAACCGAACAGGGAAATTTTTAAATGAAGTCAATGCCTGAGTTTGGCTAGGGTTCCCTATAGGCATGCTATAGATATTAAAGCTGCCATTAGCCTCGCTGAGGTAGAAGATTTCTGATTCGTCAGGTGAAAAAACCGGATTACGGTCTTCCCCATAAAATTTGGTCAGCATCACATGCTCATTTTTAGGAGCATCATACATCCAAATGTCACGGGCAATACCTGACTGATGATGCTTTCTCCATTCGTTTTCACCGCCTTTTTTATCATGATAGATCATCTTGGAGCCATCCTTGGAGCTTTGGACATACTCCGCAGGAATAGTCCAAACTTGGTCTACTCTACCACCCTTTCTATTTACTTGATACAATTCCGGCTGAGATCCAGTCGGGTACTGACGATGCTCAGCCAAGTCAATTCGGGCTGCTCCAAAGATCACTTTCTGATCATCTGAACTGAAGTCAAAAGGCATCTCATCGGTCGAATGATAGGTCAGTCGAGTTGCTTCTCCCCCACCGGCACTCATGACAAACACGTCAAAATTGCCATAGCGATCGGAAGCAAAGGCGATTTGCTGACCGTCACGTGACCAAACAGGCTTAAAGTCATGCGCTTCGTGATAAGTCAGTTGAGTAGCTTTACCACCTGCACTTGGAACAAGGTAAAGGTCGCCCTTGTAGGTAAAAACAATCTGGCTTCCGTCTGGAGATATGGATGGATAGCGAAGCCAATTAGGAGCTGTTTGGGCTTGCGTAGCGTTTCCTAAAAGAAGAGAAGCACTTAAAGCCAGAGTTAGGAATCGTTTTATCATAAACATTAAAAGGATTTGTGCGAAAGTAAGCAAAATAATCAGCCACTATCATGCGGCTTTCTGAAGAGTGGTAATGCAATAATGTTGCGCAACATAAGCAAAAATTCAATCCAAATTGAAATTTCCATACTCCCCCGATAACCCTATATTTGCGGGCAATTAAATAAGACCTTTTCCCAATGAATTCATTTATACAAGAGCTGAAATGGAGAGGAATGCTCCAGGACATGACCCCAGAGATCGAGGAGCACCTTGCCAAAGGAATGGCTTCCGCCTATTTGGGTTTTGATCCTACGGCAGATTCCCTTCACATCGGCCATTTGGTGGGTGTGATGACTTTGCTCCATTTTCAAAGAGCAGGTCATAAGCCATTCGCTTTGGTAGGTGGCGCTACCGGTATGATTGGTGACCCGTCTTTCAAATCTGCTGAGCGAAATCTCTTGGACAAAGCCACGTTGGATCACAATGTGGCCTGTATCCAGGGTCAGCTTTCCAAGTTTTTGGATTTTTCTGGCGCCACTTCCAACAAAGCAGAATTGGTCAACAACTACGACTGGATGTCTCAGTTTTCTTTTCTGGATTTCATTCGGGATGTTGGAAAGCACATCACAGTCAACTACATGATGTCCAAAGACAGTGTAAAAAGAAGACTGGAAGACGGAAACGGGCTCTCCTTTACTGAATTCAGCTACCAACTGATTCAAGGCTATGACTTCTACCATCTTTGGAAAAATAACAATTGCACCATCCAATTGGGCGGCTCGGATCAGTGGGGAAATATCGTCACAGGTACCGAATTGATCCGCAGAATGGGCGGAGGAAGTGCTTTTGCCCTTACAGTTCCCCTGATTACCAAAGCAGATGGTACTAAATTCGGTAAAACCGAAAGTGGTTCTGTTTGGCTTGATCCGGAGAAGACTTCTCCTTATGCTTTCTATCAGTTTTGGCTGAACGTCTCTGATGAAGATGCCTCCAAATACATTCGCATTTTTACCGTTTTGGATCAGCAAACCATCGAAAACCTGGAAGCTGAACATGCCCAAGCGCCTCACTTGAGAACACTCCAAAAGGAAATCGCCAAGCAAGTGACCATCATGGTCCACAGTCAGGAAGACTACGATATGGCGGTAAAAGCTTCCGAGATTCTTTTTGGGAAATCCTCTACAGAGGACTTAGCTTCCTTGGACGAGCGAACATTCTTAGCTGTATTTGAAGGTGTTCCTCAGGTGCAATTGAGTAAAGAAGAATACGCCTCGATTGAGAATGTATTGGATCTTTTCGGTGAAAAAACCCAAGCTCAAATTTTCCCATCCAAAGGAGAAGCCCGCAAAATGATTCAAGGTGGTGGCGTTAGTATCAACAAGGAAAAAATTGCTGATCCCAATGCTCCATTGACCTTCAGTCTATTACAGAACAAGTTTCTTTTGATCCAAAAAGGAAAGAAAAACTATTACATTCTGGAAGTAAAATAAATCTCCTGACTATCAGTAAAAAGGCCTCAATCACAAAATTTGAGGCCTTTTTTTATTGAACACGATTCGAAAAACACTGCTTTTTTGACCTTGATTTAATATCTTTGAGTTCACTTTTCAACCAAGATTATCAAACCCATGGCAGGAGAAAAAAACAAGGAAAAACTCATTCTAGATTCAGCAGTAGCCCTGTTCACTACCAAAGGATATAATGCCACTCGCATGGAAGATGTGGCCAAGCGGGCAGGAATCAGCAAAGGTTTGACCTATTTCTATTATAAAAACAAGGAGGATTTGTTCATGGCATTGACCAAAAAGGCCTTTGATCAGTTTAAGGAAGAATTTCGTGAATCCTTCCGCTCCAAAGGAAAAAACGGGTTGGAAATGATCACCGATTTGGTGCAACGAATTTGGGTTTTTGCCAAAGAGCAACCGGTTTATTATCAAGCCATCCTTCACTTTTTGGACGTGATGAAAAAGTACACCAATCCAAAGCTGAGACATGAGATAGATCCCTTGATCCTGGATTCTACCCATTTCCACAAGCTATTGGAACTCCACCACGAACCTGCTAGAATAGGAATTCAGATGGTATCTCAGGGAATCAAGGATGGAAGCATCCGTCCAGAACTACAGCCTGAAATCACCTTTTACACCATTTGGAGTATGATTATCGGTTTCGAAAAAATGAGCGGACCTATAGAATTCGAAGGGAAGGAAACCAAAATCAGTCCTGAATCTTGGCAACCCGGTTTCATTAAATTAATGCAGGATATGCTGAAAGGAACCGTGCAGGCTAGCAAACCGCAAATTGTGCAAGCAAGTTTATTCTAAAACAAGAAAGGCTGTCAATAGACAGCCTCTCTTATTTATCTGCTTTTCCAAAGCTCTTTGAGTTGCATTCCATTGACCAATAATACAAATCGGGCGGGATTAGGGACAAGGACAATTCGCATGTCTACCTTGCCCAGTTGATCAGACTCAATCGGCACACCTTGATTACCGCTCACTTCATAGGTGATGATACCTTTTGCATCAGGCAGCATTTCCTTGTACTGATTGGCCAAATAGGCAGTTGGAAGTAAAATATCCGTATCAGATTTCAGTTTAGCATAAATTTTCTCCAACTGGGGTTCGAGTACTTCTTCATACGCATCGTTGAAGTCGTCCTCCAGATCATGTAATTCTTCTTCCAGATCATCATAGCTATCATCACTATAGTCCATTTGACTAAGCTCATTTCGTTTTTTGACAATTTCGGTAAGCTGCTGATCTAACTTTTCCCAGTTCATGGAGTAAAATTTGTTTTGTTAAAGTGCAAAGATGGCTAATCCTGAAGTTTTCGCCGAACAAATGAACGATTATTCACTGAGCAAAAGGATTTTTCCGTTTCTGCCAGGCCTTTCATAGGCCTCGATAGCGGCTTTAAAGTCCGAAAGCGGAAACTTGGCTTCAATATCCACCTGAGAATTTTCATTCATCAAAAAGCCAAAAACGGTCTGAAAAGCCTTCATCCGAGCATCTGCCGCCATTTCTTCCATCCATGTACTCAACCAAAATCCCTCAATTTTCAGGTTTTTGAAAATCAGCAAACCACTGTTTACGGGCATATTTTCCAAAGCCAAAGCGCCAAAAACCATCATTTTGCCTTTGGGTCTCAGGCATGCCAACGCTTTTGCGCCTAGCATACCTCCTACGGCATCAAAAATCACATGAACTCCGCCTTCGGTTTTTTCAGGAACCACTCTCTGGATTTTTTCTGTTTCAGTATTGATCACTAGGTCAGCACCAAGTTTTTCTAAAACTTCTTTTTGAGCATCATGTCTGACTGTGGCAGCCACTTTAATTCCTTTGGCTTTTGCCATTTGAATAGCAAATTTTCCAAAAGCGGAAGCACCTGCCGTGATCAATAACCAATCTCCTGCTTGAAGTCCTGACTCCTCGATCATGCCGTATGCGGTCATCGGATTGACAAAAGCCTGACAGGCCACTTCATCCGGCATTTGAGGAGGTATAGGAATTACTAAAGCTGCTGGAACACAGACAAATTCTTTCCAAGTCCCGATGGCTGTAAACATCACTCGGGTTCCGGCTTTTACTTTACCGGTTTCATCACCCTGCTCCACAATTCCACTAGCCTCAAATCCTGCGCTGCTAGGCAATTTTGGTGTGATGCCATACATCCCCCGCACAAACATGATATCAGAGGGATTAATATTTCTCGCTTTTACTCGGATCAAGACTTCGTGAGGCTTAGGATTAGGCACTGCACTTTCTCTAAGTTGGAGCACTTCTAATGGGTGCCCAGTTTGATCAAAAATCAGTTCTTTCATTTGGAGTTTATTTGGTCTATTTGGGTAAAATCAATGGGTAATTGCATGTTTCTCTGGCTTAATTTTCCCTATCTTTTGGAAGTAATATAACCCAAAACTCATGGATTTATCTTCAGTTTTTTCTTTGGAAGGAAAAGTTGCCCTCATCACAGGTGCAAGCAAAGGAATTGGTTTTGCAATCGCTGAAATTTTTGCAGCAGCAGGTGCAAAAGTAGTCATCAGCAGCAGAAAACAGGACGCTTTGGACGAAATGGCCAAACAGCTTTCATCCAAAGGATATGAAGCTACAGGCATAGCCTGTAATGTCGGCAACATGGCTGAATTACCCATTTTAGTCGAAAAGACAGTTGAAAAATACGGAACCATCGACATTCTCGTCAACAATGCGGCTACCAATCCGGTATTTGGTCCAGTCCATGAAACCAGTCTTGAAGCATTTGATAAAATCATGAATGTCAATGTAAAAGCAGCTTTTGAACTTTGCAGGCTTTGCTACCCCCACCTTAGAAAGTCATCTGGAGCCTCGGTCATCAATATTTCGAGTATAGGTGGAATCTCTCCCGAGCATGGTTTGGGGATTTATTCTGTATCCAAAGCTGCCTTAATTTCTCTTACCAAAGTCTTCGCCAAAGAATGGGGCGACTCCAAAATCCGTGTCAATGCCATTTGTCCCGGCTTGATTCAAACCAAGTTCTCGGAAGCACTTTGGACCAATGAAAAAATCATGTCCATGATTATGAAACAGCTTGCGATCAAACGCGCCGGCACATCTGAAGAAATCGGTGCCATGGCTCTTTTCTTGGCTTCAGCAGCTTCTTCTTACACCACCGGAGGAGTCTTTACCGCCGATGGAGGCTTTACCATCTAATTTACCCTAATGCATCCAGCCCAAAATATACCTCAAGAAGCTTTACCCCAACTTCTTGAAAAATACCGTGAGTTTGTCAAGGAAGAGCTTTTTCCGATTGATCTGAAAGTCGTTCAGGGGCCTTTTAAAAGTTTCCTTCCAATCTTACATGAACTTAGAGCGAAAGCAAAAGAGCTTGGTCTATTTGCTCCTCACCTATCCACACAGGATGAAGGCGTCGGATTGAATCTGGTTCAGTTTGCTCAGGTTTCTGAGATTTTGGGCCAAAGTCCGATTGGCCACTACGTATTCAATTGTGCTGCTCCTGATATCGGAAACATGGAGTTGCTCCATCTTTTCGGCACCGAAGAGCAACAATCAACCTGGCTGAAACCTCTTCAAAAAGGTGAAATCCGGTCATGCTTTGCCATGACCGAACCCGAAATGCCAGGAAGTAATCCGGTTCATTTGGGTACCACTGCTCACCGCGAAGGAAATGACTATGTGATCAACGGACACAAATGGTTTACTACCGCTGCCGATGGGGCCAAATTCACCATTGTGATGGCTCTAACCAATCCCGAGGCCGAAAACCCTTATCAGCGGGCAAGTATGCTATTGGTTCCTTTGGATAATCCAGGCTATCAACTGATCCGAAACATTCCGATTATGGGTGAAGCGGGAGAGGATTACCTTTCTCACGGAGAGGTGAAATTTGAAAACTGCCGGGTACCAGTATCCAACCTGATCGGAAAAGAAGGACAAGGATTTGCATTGGCACAAGAACGACTTGGACCCGGTCGAATTCACCACTGCATGCGTTGGATTGGGATCTGTGAGCGGGTTTTTGATCTGATGTGTAAAAGAGCCATTTCACGTCAACTAGATCCCGGAAAAGCACTTGCTGAAAAACAGACAATCCAAAATTGGATCGCAGAAAGTCGTGCAGAAATCAAGGCCAGCCGACTGATGGTGATGGATACTGCACAGAAAATGCAGGAATTGGGAGCCAAAGCGGTAAAGGAGGATATTTCCACCATTAAATTCTTTGTCGCAGACGTCCTCATGAAAGTGATCGACCGTGCCATTCAAGTCCATGGAGCTTTGGGAATCACGGACGATACATTGCTTTCGTTTTGGTACCGACACGAGCGTGGCGCAAGAATCTATGATGGTCCGGACGAAGTGCATAAATCAGCCTTGGCTAGAAGTATTTTGAAAAATTACTCGGGAAAATGAATACTGACTTAAACTTCGATTCCCTCAACTCTTATTTGGCAACTGCCTTTTCATGTCACGCATCCCAAATCACGATTACCCAAATTTCTAGTGGCTATTCTAATTTGACTTTTTGGGTGGAAACACCCGAACAAAAACTGATCTTAAGAAGACCTCCTTTCGGAGAAAAAATAGCCAAAGCCCATGACATGGGCCGAGAGTTTCGGATTTTGGAAAGCCTAGAAAATGCTGGCTATTCCAAAAGTCCAAAACCTATCTTGTTTTGCGAAGACGAATCTGTTTTTGGCGCTCCGTTTTTTCTGATGGAGTTTGTTGACGGATTTATCCTTCGAAATAAACTCCCAATAGGTATCGATTTTAAAGAAGAGGATTTCAAAACGCTGTCTAAAAATGCACTAGACTGCTTGATTGAACTGCACAGTTTGGAACTTGAGGACTCAGGCTTGATTCAGCTTGGAAAACCGGAGGGGTACACCCATCGTCAAGTAGAAGGATGGTCAGAACGTTATTTTAAAGCCAAAACCCATGAACTTGCCGACATGGAGCTGACAGTTGCTTGGCTAAAGAACAATTTACCTGAACAGGAAATCGTTTCTTTCATCCACAATGACTTTAAGTATGATAATCTGGTCTTAGGCCGAGATTGTAAAACTGACATTCAAGCTGTTTTGGATTGGGAAATGGCAACCGTAGGAAATCCACTGATGGACTTAGGAACAACCTTAGCCTATTGGGCTCAGGATAATGATCCACAAATTCTGAAAATGTTTAATCTGAGCCACCTTCCCGGAAATTTCACTCGACAGGAAGTCATCAACTACTATCACAAAAAAACAGGTCTATCCATGGATCAGATGACTTTTTACTATGCCTTTGGATTGTTTAAAGTAGCGGTGATTGCTCAACAAATATTCAAACGTTATTCACAGGGCTTTGCCCAAGATCCACGATTTGCAGCTTTAATCCATGTAGTAGAGGCAGCTGGAAAAATGGCTCAAAACTCTATCCATACCCAAAAAATCTAACAATATGCCTATTCATAAAATCTGTATCCTTGGCGCAGGTACTCTTGGTTCACGAGTTGCTCTCCAATCTGCTATTTCAGGCTTTGAAGTCCGTGTCTATGACATCCATCAAAAAGCCTTGGATTTCGGCCAAAAAACTATGGAAAAGATCCTTCGCCAACTGGTCAAAGCGGGACAATTGAATGAAAGCCAAGTCCCGGAGATTTTTTCCAGAATCCAATTTACACTTGATCCTTCTGAGGCAGTGAAGGACGCTGATTTCATCAATGAAAGCGTAACCGAAGAAGTGGATATCAAGAAAAAAGTCTGGAAGCAGTTTGGTGAGATCGCTCCTGAAAAGACCTGGTTTACTACCAATACTTCTTATTTGCTCCCTTCCATGTTTGCGGAGGAAAGCGGCCGTCCTGATAAATTTTGTGCATTTCACTTTCACGATGTGTTCTATTCCCGAATAGTAGACATCATGCCACATCCGGGCACAGATCCAGTTATGATTCCGATGCTCGAAGAGTTGGGAAGAAAACTAAATCAAGTTCCAGTATTTGTCAAAAAAGAAAACCCCGGCTACATCTTTAACACCATGCTGATGGCTTTAATCGGAGCTGCTGGAAAGCTATTAACCCGCGAAGTAGGAAGTATCGAGGATATTGACCGCTCTTGGATGGTCAATTTTCATATGCCGATGGGACCTTTCGGAATATTGGATTCGATAGGGTTGGATACAGCTTGGCATGTCACTCACAAGATGCCGGATGCTGCTTCTCAGGCATTTGCTTCACTTTTGAAAACTTATATTGATCAGGGAAAACTTGGTGAGAAAACCGGAGAAGGATTTTATTCCTATCCCAATCCTATTTATAGAAATCCTGATTTTGTGAAGTAAACTTGAATTCCTCTTTTACCCTGCTTCTCCAGAAGCAGGATCCCTTTAAACACAAAGTCCTGCTTTCGGAAAAGCAGGACAACGGATCACCTAAATCTGAACTTCAGATATTTGATTTTTTCTCCCTTATCAGAAAAAATCTTTTCATATCGAGTCTTGATACCATGATGGTCATCTCGCATCTCGCTTTGGTAGAAATCATGGGTAAAAGCCAACACTTCGATGTCAGCTCGGCTTTGAACCAATTCCAAGGTGTAATCAAAAAGTCCGGTATTGTCTGTTTTAAAATGTACCAAGCCGCCACTCTTTATCATTGGCTTGTACATGTCCAGAAACTTAGGAGAAGTCAATCGGCGCTTTTCATCTCCATCACGAGGAAAAGGATCCGGAAAGGTGATCCAAAGCTCGGAGATCTCGCCTTCGGCAAAAAACTGATCCAAATTTTGGATTTGAGTTCTCAGAAAGGCCACGTTAGTTAAACCTTCTGCTGTGGCGGTCGAACTCCCCTTCCAAATTCGGCTGCCTTTGATATCCACGCCGATGAAGTTTTGATCTCGGTATTCTCTACCTAAACCAACGGTAAATTCACCTCTGCCACAGGCGAGTTCGACGACAAGTGGCTGTTGATTTTGGAACTGCACCTCGTGCCAGTTGCCTTTGATGGTTTCAAAAAGTGGCTTTCCAGCCTGAATGACATTGGGATTGGCTTCATTTTGGGCGAAGCGAACCAGCTTTTTTCTGCTCATTTAGAGGTCTTCGATTTCTGCGACCACAAAAGTACTTCCTCCCACAAATATCAGGTCATCTGCACCTGCATTTTTTCGGGCAAATTGAAGCGCTTGGTTCACCTCGGATATCACTTCTCCTTTCAGACCATACTCAGCCGCCTTTTCAGCAAGCAATTCAGCTGGCATGGCACGAGGTAAATCCGCCTGACAGAATACATACTGGGCATCCTTGGGAAGCAATGCCAAAATCTTGGAGATATCCTTGTCCTGTACCATCCCCAAGACCATCCAGAGTTGATCAAAAGAATAACTTTTCAACTGACTCAAAATGGCCCGAATTCCGGGTTCGTTATGGCCTGTGTCTGCAATGACAGTTGGTTTTTCTACCAAAATCTGCCATCTGCCTTTTAAGCCGGTAAGCTGGGCAACTTCTTTCAATCCTTTTCGAAGAGCATTTTCGGAAATCGTCCAACTCATCCGTCGAAGTTGGTCGACTGCTTCCAAAATCCCAGGAAGATTATAAAGTTGATAATCACCTTGCAGTCCATACTCCAAGGTGTATGTTTTTCCATTTTCAGAAACAGCATACTTGGCAAGACCATTATCTGAAGTTAATTTTTGAAGCTGGATTTTTTGGTCAGCGAAGGTTATCTGAGCATGATTTTCAATTGCTTTTTTGAGAAATACAGAGGTAGTTTCCTCTTGTGTTTGGCTGATTATCACAGGGACATCAGGCTTGATGATTCCTGCCTTTTCTCCGGCAATCAGAGGAAGTGTATCCCCCAAAAACTGCATGTGATCCCAACCGATATTAGTGATGACCGAAAGCTCAGGAGTAATCACATTGGTACTATCCAGTCTTCCTCCCATTCCCACTTCGATGATGGCAATATCGACCTCCTCTTTGGCAAAATACCAAAAAGCCAAGGCTACCGTCATTTCAAAAAAGCTGGGCTTTAATTCTTCTAGAAAAGACTTATTGACTTCTACAAAATCAACTACTGCCTGCTCTGTGATCTCCTGACCGTTTATTCTTACCCGCTCGGTAAAGGATTTAAGATGAGGAGACGTGTAAAGTCCGGTTTTATACCCTGCAGACTGCAAAATAGCAGCTAAGGTATGTGAAGTACTACCTTTGCCATTAGTGCCAGCAACATGGATCGATTTGAATTTTTTCTCAGGATTACCTAAATGGGAACAAAGCGCAAGGGTATTGTTCAGATCTTTCTTAAAAGCTGATGCGCCAACCCGCTGAAACATGGGGAGGGCATTAAATAAGTAATCGAGCGTTTCTTGGTAATTCATTCCTAAAACCAATTGAATTTGTCAGCTTTTCCAAAAATCATTAGGTGATTCCGATAAAAAAAATGTTTAACCTCAGATTTCTTCGGTCTTCGGTCATCGGTCTTCCAGCCCACTAGATTGAAATTAAATTACCAATTGGATTATTTTTAAGAAGTCTGATTAATCAACCTTGATCACAAAGGTGATTCTTCCGGTAGAAAAGTCAGGGGCTGCGCCACCGGATTTTTTGAAGTTAATCTGATTGACTACCTGCCTGTAATAAGCCAAAACATCATTGGAAACATTGTATTCCAAAGGAACCGCCTGCACAACTCGTCCTGAATCATCCACGGTAATTTTGAAAACTATGCGTCCATTTCTGGTAGAAACGCGATCATTGATAGTAGGTCTGGAGGCAAAATCCCAACCCGCCATATCCAAGCTGTATCCTGCTCCTGAATTAGTACCCTTTCCACTTCCCTCTCCCATGATCGCTCTTCCGTCTACGGTCCCGGTGGGACGGCCTTCATCGCCTTTGGCATTGGAAGAACCTTGTGCACCACCGGAAGCTGGAGTCGAGCTTTTTCCCGAAGTACCACCTGCTCCAAAAATCGCTCTTTGATCAATTTTAGGCTGTTCGGGAGCTTTTTGGGTAGTTTGTTCGGCTTCAGATTTGGCTGGGGTGGTTACTGACTTGGTAGGTTCAGTTTTGACTGGTTCGGGCTTTTTGGTTTCCACCGCTGCTTTTTCCACTCCCTTGATTGGGGATGGTTTGGTAGTAACTGCTTGATTGGCTGCTGGTTTCGAGGCGGTTTTTGGCTTGGCTGTCTCAGTTTTAGGTGCGGGAGCGGGAGTGGCCGGCTGAGTTACAGCTTGGGCAACTTCACCTGGAGCTGCTTGTTCTACACTTTCTGATGGGGTCTCAGAAGGTGCATTGGGGCTATTTCGATTACCAGAGCCCACATCAGTAAAACCCAAATTAAGTTCTAATCCGTAGGTTGGCAAAGGTGGAATTTGTGGTCGCCAAACCACGATAAAATAGAAAGCAAGCAAAAGCAAGACATTCACAATCACAGTAATGATTGCTGACTTTTTCTTACTGTCTTTTTCTATTTGATCGGCATTCCAGGATTGCATGATTAGTAGGGTTTGGTAGCGATGGACACATTGGCCTCAAGACCAGCCGCGATTCCGCCGATTTCCACTAAGTATTCTACGGGAACTTCCTTGTCAATGTGCAAAACAACTTGACCTTTTTTACCCTCAAGTAGGATGGCAAGTTCGGACTTGATCTGATCCCTGCTCACGACTTTGTCATTCACCGAAAAGCGAAGATCTTTTGTCACAGATACAGTCACCTCCTGCATTACTATGTCCGATGCTTCGCTGGATGGTAAGTTTACCGGCAAGCCAGAAGGAGTAATAAATGAGGAAGTAAGCATGAAGAAAATCAGGAGCAAGAAGATGATGTCCGTCATGGAGGACATGCTAAAACTTGCATCGATCTTATTTTTTGATTGAAGACCCATGATTATTTATCCTGAAGAAGGTCGATAAACTCAATGGTTGTATACTCCATGTTATGAACCAGCTTAGAAACTTGCGCTACCAAGTAGTTATATCCCAAGTATGCGATAATACCGACCACCAGACCCGCAGCTGTGGTAATCATTGCTTCATAGATACCCATGGAAAGTAATTTAGGAGACACATTACCTTCTTCTTGGGCAATAGAAATAAAAGCCTGAATCATCCCGGTTACCGTTCCCAAAAATCCAATCATGGGGGCAGCACCTGAAACTGTGGCCAAAAGGCCAAGATTTTTCTCAAGCTTATAGAGTTCTATTTTCCCTACGTTTTCGATAGACACTTCAATATTCTTCAAAGGAGAACCAATGCGTTCAATACCTTTAGCGATCATATTGGCAACAGGTGTATTTTCTCCAACGCAGAGCATTTTGGCTTTATCAATCTGCCCGCTTTGAACCAAAACTTTCACCTGATCCATTAGATGGCTGGGTGTTTTTGCAGCTTTGTTGAGTGTGATGAGCTTCTGGATAAAGATGAAAATCGCTAGCACAAACAATAAATAAAGCGGAATCATCATATAGCCTCCTTTGAGCAGGAGGTCCAAAAGACCGATGTTTTGTTTGGTGGCTTCAGTAGCCATGGTGTCCGCAGTGGACAGGGAATCAATTGTCAGGGTTTGGAGAAGGATCATATTAATAGTTCAAAATCCACAAATCTTCAGAATACTGAGATTTAATTCGAGCGACTTCGTCAGCTGCGGCTTTCCAAGTGTCAAACTTACCAATGGCAACCCTGAAATTGGGACTGGATTCATACGGAGAGATCAGATAAACCTCCGGTGATTTACCGGTAAATTTTGCTGCAATCTCTGAAGCCAATTGCTCATTTGGTAAACTTGAAACGACAATGAAATACCTCACTTTTTCAGCTTTGGATTCGATTCGAATCAAATTACCTGAAACCGTATTGGCAATTGTTGTACCAGTTTCAGCGGGTTTAGAAAGATTAGGATTTGAATTATTTATGGATGTTATAGAGTCTTGATTTACAGGACTTGGAGAAACTTCAGTTTGTGTAGATGCTGATGGAGTTACAGACTTTTGAACAGCTGCATTCTCTTCTAGCTTTTCAGCTAAAACTTCACCCTGAACCTCTTTACTGCTAATCATTTGCAGCTGCCAACTAATCACTCCTAAAATTACAACAGCCAACAACACTACCACCCAAGCCCATGCATTCGATTTAGGCTTTTCTTGAGACTTGGATACTGCTTTTGCTGCTTCTACTTTGGGCTTAACTTCATCAACAGAGATTGACTCCTTGGTCGGTTTTTCTGTCTTAATTCTTGAAGAAATAGCAGCTTCTTCTCTTGCCTCTGTCTTTGTTTTGAAAGAATCAGGTGGAGATTTAAGAGGAGTAATTTCTACAAAAGGCAGCCCATAATCCTTAGGATCTGACCATTCACGGGTATCGGTATCTTTTGCTGACATCTTGATGCTGGGAAAGCTACGAAACTAACCTAAATGAATGGAAAGCCCAACCTCAAACCCTGAATAATCAGAATTTGAAGCTGGCGCCACCGATCAGCTGAACGCCACGAACAGGATAATTCAACCAACGCATATTTTTTCCATTGGTCAGGTTATTGCCCTCTGCGAAAATGGAGATTCGGTCTGTGACCTTAAAATCAGCCTTTAACTGCAAGTCGGCGATGGTTTTCAGATTGACTACTTCGATGTCCGGAGGAAAAATAGCAGCCGCGCTCACATCCCCTCTTGCCTTGATTCCCCCCATGAAATTCAGATTGGCCTGAAGTAAAAGCTTCTCGAATGGCTTCACCTGATTGTTGATCGAAAGTGCCCAAACGGGTCTATGCCACGCTTCGGTCTGTGTGCTTAAGTCATATTGGTACAAGTCCAATCGAGAACCCAAGGTGTACACATCAGAAAACTTCATTCCCAATTCTGCATTGAGATTGACTACGGTAGTCTTATCATCATAAACCAATTCAAATCGTGCAGAGTCAGCAATCGAATTCACGAAGAAATGCAGGTTATTAAATCGGCTCACATCTACGCCGGCGCGGTAATGAAAAACTTCCTGAAACTGCCCCTCTATCCCACCGGCAATTTTGTAATTGTTCACCGTGTTTAGTAATTGGGTGCTTGGCCCAAGGAATGGATTCTCACGAACAAAGCTGAAATAGGTATTTCGATTTACATCACCGGAAAACTCTCCGTAAAAACCAAACTCATCCGCAAATTGGTAGCTGGCTTTTAGCACCGGGAAGATTCGAAAATCACTCTCTTTCTCAGGTAAGGAATCATTTTCAGAGACAATATTCAATCCTGCCGTAAATCGGAAAGCTTCATAGTTGTAGGAAACCTCTGGTCGGATGGCAAAATAAGTACGGGTCAGATCATAGTTCAAATCCTCCGTAGCGGTAGAGGAATAGTTGAGTCCAACTTTTCCTGACCAGTCATCGGATGGTCTAAACTTACTCACACCTTGTACCCCAACTTCATTCTCCCTGACTAAATAACTGTCTTTGAAGCTTCTAAATCCAAATTTCGCTTCGTAACCAAATGGCCCAACTTTCTCAATGTCGCGGATTCCGGCGGAGAACTGCACGTTGTTTTGGACGTTGTTTTCAACGATAGGCCCGATAAAATCCACATTGTCTGGAATTCTAAAATTAGGATCTTCTCCATAAAACGAGTACTTATCCTGTCCCCAACTCAATCCACCAAATACTTCTGCCTTGTCCAGAAAATAACTGACATCACCGCCAAGGTTGGTATGGGCCTCCTTGGCTAGGTCCGCATAAGTTCCTGCCGGCCCTTTTCCAAAACCCTGGTGCTTGAATCTTACCGCATAGTTCAGCGGATCAGCAGTCGTGGACATGTAGCGCGCTTCCAATAAAGGCGAAGCAAAATTGCCATAACCTGCGCGCACAAAACCCGGATACAAATCCAACTTGGGTTGCCGGTAGTCTTTCTGAACAGGCGTAGGCTGAAGCTTCAATGCCGGAATAGAAAGGAAATAAGGCGTAATGGCATAATTAAAATCCTCCATGCCCTTGGGCTGTGGCAACACAGGCAGACGCTCAAAAGATCGAGGCTGAGTCGGCACGGTTAACACCCGATCTTTTCGGATCACAAATTCCTGATCCTGTACGGCACCTCTTTGTGGATTTTGTGCCAAAGCTGATGTCAGGCCTCCCAAAAAAGCGCCTGAAAACAATAAGGATATCGCTAATCTATTCATTGGTTTAGTTCAGGTTTTTGAGTTTGGACTGGGCTTCCGCCTTGATTTCAGCATTGGTAGATCGCTCTACAATGGACTCGAGTGTTGCCTTTGCTTGGAAAGTTTCTCCTGTCTTTTGGAAGTTGTCCGCCAATAGCAAAAACATTTTCCCATACCAGAAATCGTAATCTGCAAACGGACCGGAGAAATCAAAAATGGCATCATTTGACTTTGGTACATCTCCTCTTTCCTGATAAGAGAAGGCCAACAAATACAAGCCTTCTGCTCCTTGTATGGTCTTATGATCTCTGACCAAGTTCTGCAAAGTAATTTCAGCCTGAGGCTTTTGATTCATTTCTCGCTGGGCCTTGGCTTTTGTCAAAAGAGCGGTTGGGGTGGACTCCGGAATGATTCCATCTAAAGTCATCAGACGATCTGCATAAGTGATCGATTGCTGATATTTGCGAGTAGCAAAATTGGCTACCATCAATCCTTGCACCGCTTCAGCTTCTTCCACCTTGTTTCGGGCATTTTGCGAAGCGGTCTCCAAATAAGGAATTGCCGCCGGATAATTTTTTCTCTCCAACTCGATCATACCCAACTTCTGCATGGCTCTCACACGCTGAGGAGAAGCAGGTTCCCGCTCCAGCTGCTTGAAATAGCCGATAGCCCGTTCGGTATCACCAGCCTGAAGGAAAGCATCGCCTGCAAAGAACAAGGCCTCGGCTTTCTGTGCAGATTGAGGATAGCTTCTCAGGTAATTTTCAAAAGCTCTAGCTGCTTGAGGGTAGTTTTTATCGATGTACAAACTCTTGGCAGACTCAAATTCCAAGCCTTGAACATTTCCAGAGCCTGGATTTTTGCTTTTGTATTTTGCCACATAATCCCCAAACTCAGCTGATCTACCCTGAAGCGCGAGGGTTTCTTGAAGACCTTTCAGTGCCGTTTCAGCATTTTGCGCATTGGGATGATTGTCCAAAATCGACTTGTAATCCGAAATCGTCTGATCGTATCGCTGCATGGAGAAGTTGGCCACTGCCCTGCCTTCCAAAGCGAAAGGAACAAACGGTGAGCTTGGTCTTCCTGTAATCAAATCCGAAAAAGCACGGGATGCTTCGGCATAGCGGACCTCTTCCAGGTAGATTTGGCCTCGCTGAAACATCGCATCTTCCAAATACAAACTGCTTGAAAATCCACTGATCAGGCGATCCAACTGAGCTAGCGCTTCATCATTTCTATTTTGGAAGTTTTGGACCACCGCCAATCGGTAATAAGCATAGTCAATTCCTGAGTTGCGCTCAGTGATAGCTCTTTGGAAAGTAGCAGAAGCGTCGCCAAACTTCTTTTGCACATACTGACAATCTCCAAGTCTAAGCAAGGCATCGTCATAGTTTTGCTTCTCATCTCGACCTCTGAGTTTTTCAGTATATAAGCGAAATTGCTCTTCGGCCTTTGAATATTGTTGCGTATTAAAGTAGGCATAGCCAAGACCAAAGTGGGTTTTGATTAAGAAAGGATGACTACTGGCAGGATTCATTGCCTTGGCAGCTTCATAAGATCGAATTGCCTGAGGCAAATTGCCATCAGCGGTGTGCACCTCTCCCTTCCAGAAATGAGTTTCCAGCAGGAGGTCCTTGTCTGAAGGAAATCCCTGAGACTTATCCAAGTAAGAAATGGCCTGCTTATACTTTTGATCCCGGTAGTACACCATCGCCTGATAGAAAGCCACTTTTTGGTAGGCTGACTGGATTCTTGGCGACTTCGTGCGGATCTTATCCATCTGCTCAATGGCCCGCAAGTAATCATTGGTATTGATTAATGCTTCAGAAAGAAGTGTCTCCGCTTCCGTGCGATGCCTGCCCGATGGATAGGTATCCAAATATTCATCTAAGGTGCTGATCGCAATCTGAAAACTGCCTCTTTGCAAGTTGGTCTTTGCAAAATTGAACAAGGCCTCTTCTTGAATTTGCTTGTTGAAAGACACCTTGGAAGCGGCCTGGAAGCTGGTAGAAGCAAAAGCGAAATTGTCCAGCTTGATGTAAGAATGCCCCAAATAATAACTTGAGGACTGAGCGATTTCATCATTTCCAGTGGCAGAGACTTTCAGGTAATCTGTAGCTCTCTGGTAATTTTTGATTTCAAAAAATGAAATGCCAGCCTTGTAAACCTCTTCTCGGGAAAGCGTCCCTTTTTTGGCATTGATAAAAGCATCGTAATTCTTGGCCGCGTTGGCAAAATCTTTCTTGGCGTAATAGGCTTCGGCCAAATACAAATGGATGGTTTCCCTTCGATCTAAGTTTTGACTCGAAGCCAACAATGGCTCTGCGTAGGTAATCGCCTGATCGTAAGCCCCCTGCTGGTAATAAAGCGCGGTCAAGAGATAGGGAACTTTGGTAGCATAGAAGGAAGACTTCCCTGCCGCCTGCAAATCAGCTACAGCTTTGGAAGTATTTCCCTGCTCCATCGCAATAAATCCACTGTAGTAATAGGCATCCGGACTGACAGGCTGATTCAAGGTCTTGGCTTGATCAAAGAATCCGGCTGCCTGCCCATAGTTTTTCAATTGGAAATAAGCATAGCCTTGCTTGAATAGGACATCAGCTTTGGTTTCTTCATTCAGTCCTTTGGTATTAACCAAACCAAATGCTTCAATCGATTCCTTGTAGTTTCTTTTATAGAAAAAATGATTACCTAGGTAAAGCCCGGCAGTGGCCACGGTCGGATGATTACCATGATCGAAAATGTAAGCCTTCATCAAACCGGGACCGTCCGGGCTCTCCAACTGAAGGGCCGACATGGCACGATTGAGTTGGGCATTCTTCCGCTGCTCTTCGGTGAGTGATTCAGACAAAAGGCGTGCATTGTCATAGAGACTGGCTGAAAAAAGCTGCTTATCGAAAAGCTCAAAATGGTAATCCAACGCTTGCTGTTGGCCGGTTTGATACAGCGTAGATTGAGAAAAAGATTCTACGCTCAAACCTAGGCCTGCAAGCAGCACCAGGTAGTATTTCATGTAGATTAAATTGGTTTAGGGTAATCAGTGTAAAATCTTGTACACTAACTCTCGGAGGATTTCACCTTCGTCCATACTGCCGGAGTCTACTCCTTTGAAACGAAGATCTGCCTCTTTGATGTATCCGAATACATCAATTACCTTGCCCAATTTGTAGTTTCTGGCAGCGGTAATGTATTCTTTTACCCCGTAAGGATTAATACCCAATGCACTCGCCAGCTGATTTTCGGGCAAAGGTCCCGCGCGATGTATCAAGGCGATTTTACTGAAATAATTATAAAGCAAGGTAAAAATCGGAATGACCGGATGAGCCTTGGGATTCTGTATAAAATAATGAATGATCTGATTGGCCTTGACCACATCTTTGAATCCGATGGCTTTGGACAACTCAAAATTGTTGTAGTCCTTATTGATTCCGATGAATTTGGAAATATGATCAGGCGTAAACTTGGTGGGTTCGGGGAAGTTGATCAACATCTTACCTACCTCATTGGTCAGGACTTCCAGATTATTACCGATCGAATCAGCCAATAACTGATTGGCCTTTGGCTCAATATGATGGCCCAATTCTCTAAAATAGCCATCTACCCACTCGGTTAATTTCCAATCTTTGACTTTCTCAGACTCTACAAAAACCGATTTTTTCTCCAGTTCTTTTTTCAAAGAACTTCTCCCGTCCAGCTTTTTATGTTTGTAAGCAAGTACTAAAATGGTACTCGGAAGTGGATTGGTTAAGTAGCTAATAAGCAGTTTTTGAGCCTCCTCTTTTCCCCAATCCGGAATGCTCTGCGCTTCTTTTACCACCACCAATTGTCGCTCGGCCATCATTGGAAATTTTCGGGCATTATTCAGGATAGTGCTGATAGAAGAATCTTTTCCATAAAGCACCAACTGATTGAATCCCCGCTCGAATTCGGGAATGGCATTTTTCTCAATAAAGTCGGTAATCAAGTCAATGAAATAGGGTTCATCTCCCTGCAAAAAGTAGATGGGAGCAAACTTCTTCGCTTTGAGGTCTTTGAGAACTGCTTCGGGACTGACTGCCATAAGGGGAATTACTCTTGGCTTTAAAGATAACAGCCGAAGGGATTTTGAAGCAAAAAGAGGGAAAATAAACTTTGGTTTGAGAAACGGGGTTTACCTTTGTGTACTCGTTTAGACAGCGGGCTAGACAGGTAAATTACGATTGACGAAGTACGATTTACGACATCATTACCTATTCTAAATCCAAATTCCGAAATCCGAAATTTTCAGTCTTGCATCTTATGTCTAGCGTCTTAAGTCTTTTAGAAAATGGATTTCAATACTGGTTACCAACTCTATCAAGAAGGAAAATTTGAAGAAGCGCTCGCTGTTTTCGATCACTTGATTATCAGAGAAAAGGGCAAAAGTGAGCTACACCTCTATCGCGGCAGAATCCTAACCAGATTAGGAAAAGGCGAATTGGCCTTGGCCGATTTCGATCTTTTGACCGAATTGGAACCCTATAACACTGATTTTATCAGTGATCGGGCTGTGGTTTTGCACTTGATGGGGCGAAATGAAGAAGCGCTTTCCGAGCTTGACCGTGCTGCTAATCTGGATCCCCGCAATCCTTACCGCTATTCAAGTAGGGCATTTTTAAAAGATCGATTGGGAGATTTTCAAGGCGCCATCGAAGACTATGAAAAGGCCATCGAACTTGACCCTGAAGATGCGGTTGCTTTTAATAACAAAGGATTGGTTGAGGAAAAATTGGGTCAAAAGGAACGGGCTAAACGAAGCTTTGAAAAGGCAGATGAACTTGTAGGCTATAAGCCAGCTCAAAAGAAGGATGATCTTCCTGCGATTGGAGAAAAGAAATCCACTGAAATACCCCAGCCAAAGTTCACTCCCATGAATGAACCTAAGAAGCTGACTGTAGGACACGTTTGGAAAACGCTGAAGTCTGTACTTGGTAATGAAGAGGCAAGAAAAGAGTTTTCCGGTTTTGTGAAGGGATTGCTAAGCGGAAAAAAGCCTAAAAACTCTTAATCACCCAAAGGGGCTTATTGATAAAATAGGACATCTTTTTGGAAAGGTTTTTAGAGAAAATCTGGTCAAAAAAGCTCTTCTTTCTACTCAGCGTCACGAGTATGTCACCTTTGGCCACTTGAAGGTAATTTTCCAAGCCTAGGGCAAGATCATCTCTGAATGATTTCAGCACGAAATTGATTTTCTCATACCTGACAAAAGGTTTGATCTCATCGATCATGGTCTGATGCAGGGCTTTTTCAATCGCTTTTTGGGAAGAAGAAATATGCACTAGGTCAATTTCGGCATCAAAAAAAGTCGCCCATTCTACCACTTTTTGGATGGCCAACTTATCCTCTTCTAAGTAATCTGAGGCAAAGACCAATTTCCTGGGATTTTTGAAGAAAACTCTTCTGGGCACCACCAAAATATCTCTGTCTGAAAGTTCCACCAATCGACTGGATCGGCTTCCAATGATATTTTCTCTCAGTTCGTTCATCCCTTCTGTACCTACCACGATCAATCCTGCCTTGATTTCATCTGCAAAGTCCAGGGCACCTTGGACAATTTTACCCTCCTTCAATGCGACTTGACAATCCTTTAATCCTTTGGCAAGACTTTCTTCCAAAACAGTTTTTTGAAGATTCTTAAGTTTTTGAAGAACAAACTCTTCCTGATACTTACCTTCAGTATCACTTGGAGAAAGTTTCAGGTAATCTTCCCGATTGAGCACGTGAAAAAGCACCAAATTGGCCTGGTACTTCTCACCAATCCTGCATGCGTATTCGATCGCATTCAAGGAGCATTCCGAAAAATCAGTCGGGCAAAGAATCGTGAAAGTCTGTTCCATAACTAAAAATCAATA
>JAGXQZ010000050.1 GCA_018336015.1 Algoriphagus sp.
GGTGCTGCCTGAATCGTAAGCGTTACCGCTGTTCTGGTCAAACTCTTACACTGAGTCTGGTTGTTTACCGCCTCACCATAGTAGGTCACTGTCCCTACTGTATTCAAAGTCGGATTGGCTACCACATTTCCTCCTGTTGCAGCATCATACCATACCACGCTGAAGCCGCTTGGTACTGTTGCTGTCGCTGTCAATGTCTGGATTGGACCTTCCTGACATTCTACTTTATCTCCACCGCTCACAGGCGCTAGAGGAGCATCTTCAATCGTTACAACTACAGGTTTTATTACTTGGCAATTAGTAATTGGATCAATGGCCTTAATGTAATAAGTACCCGAGACTAAAATAGAAGATGGATTTGTTAAAGGCTGGGTGGCAAGTTCGTTGGTCCAATAACTCAAAGTTAAACCTGACGATGACCCAGAAGTAATCGAAGATAACGTCAAATCAACAGAACCAGGAGAACATACAGTCGAAGGATTATTGACTTGTAATGAAATCGGATTATTTACCTGCACCTGCTCAGAATAAGTCTTTACTACACCTGACTTAGTAGAAGTTAAAGTAACATTGTAGATACCTGCTGATGCATAAGTATGAGTAGGATTAGTTAGTGTTGAAGAATTTCCATCACCAAAATTCCATGAATAGGTAGCATTTATTAAGGGATCTCCTCCTGTGGTCAAATTGGTGAAAGCAACATTTCTATTCTCACAAAAAGTTTGAAAATCAAAATTCGCAACAAGCGGCGTATTAACGACAAAACCTGTTCCGTTGAAAAAGCATTGAGAATTACCAAGAGAGGCTGAACATGTGGTATCTGTAGCACGAGCATTACCGGTAGTCCATGTCATATAAAAATTCTTAACCTCTACCTTATCTCCATAATTCCAAGTGAAATTGTCAATTCTCAAAACTTGGCCGTTGGTAATATTTACAGTTTGGCCTGACCCATTTTGAGAAATAATACACAAGGCTCTTGTGGATGACAACTGATTATTGATTACCAAATCATACTGGATATAAGGATTATACCCATTTCCGCTTACTGCAAATGTTGCGAAAATAGTACCTACAACAGGTGTTCCTATTGGCAAATCCAAACTATTAGGATCAAAAACATTTCCATTTTGATCTCTAAACTCAAGTCCAGTAACTCTAAGGTTATTTTGAGGACAGGCAGGGGGGGAATTTGGATTGATTACTAGAGGGGTAGTCCCTACGATAGTACCGGGAATAGTGGTTTGACCAAGAAGGTCAAAAGAACCTAGTCCCCCAACAAGAAAAATCAACATGAGAATCAGCCAACGGAACCGCCCAGATGTTGACCACCTACTGACCTCATTTAATCCTTCTGATCTCGAAGGTTGAGGCAACTTCTCTAATTTGGATAAGTAGTCCATACAACAGTTATTTAAAATTTTAGAGTTCAAGCATTTAAAACCCCTCTTATTGGGAAATTTTTAAGTTTTTGAAGATTGACTAGACGGTTGATTCTATTTTTCAAGGCTTAAAAGGTGGTATCCTTTATGGTCCCGAACCTTTAATTTCATAATCCTGTCAAGCTTCAGCAGCTTATTATCACTTTATTGCTGTAAAAATACATTTTATTGTTTTTCATATCCAAGCAGAATTGAAAAAATTTTTGCACATAATGCATTTTTTTTTATTTGAAATGTAATTAAAAAGAATTGAGATCCATTTTATTGCCTTATAAAAGCGATTCACTCTATTTTTTCAGGCTTTAGAAACTGCAGCTTCTTTTTAATTTTTGACATTTCATTACGCCCTTGGGGATGGGGTTAAAAGCTTCCAAAAAATCACTAAGTTGGTTTTCTGTTATTTGCCACAAACTTGAAATACAGAGATCAATGGTCCAAAAAGAAGCTGAGGGGGAACTCTCTCAATTATTTGAAAATCAACTTTATAAAAGTATTTCTTTGAGGAGATCCAGTCATGAAGAGCGGATTCTCAAATTGAAAAAGATAAGAGAATGGATCAAAACCCATCAGGAAGATATAAGGAAAGCTCTTTGGCAGGATTTCAACAAACCTGCTCCTGAGGTAGATCTAAATGAGATTTTTCCTGTAACCTCAGAAATAAACCATGCGATCAAAAATCTGAAATCATGGATGGCTCCAAAGAAAGTGTCTACACCATTACCTATGATTGGCACTTCTGCATGGATCCAAGTAGAGCCTAAGGGAAGATCTCTCATCATATCTCCATGGAACTTTCCTTTTAATTTGACGATCGGCCCATTGGTATCTGCAATTGCCGCAGGTTGCACAGCAATTATTAAACCCTCCGAATTTTCTCCAAAAACATCTGAACTCATTGCCAGATTGATTAGGGATCTATTTGAAGAAGACGAAATCGCTGTTTGCTTAGGAGAAGTAGAGGTTTCTACTGAATTACTTAAGCTTCCTTTCGATCACATTTTTTTTACAGGTAGCCCTACGGTAGGAAAAATCGTAATGAAAGCCGCGGCCCAACATTTAAGTTCAGTCACCTTGGAATTGGGAGGAAAATCACCGGTAATCATTGATAGCTCAGCTGATCTTAAAGATGCAGCTCAAAAGACTATCTGGGGGAAATTTGTCAATTGTGGGCAAACTTGTATTGCCCCAGACTACATTTTGGTCCATGATAGTATTAAAGATCAATTTATCATGCAGGCAAAAATCCAGATTCAAGGCTATTATGATCCCTCATTTAATGGCATTGAGAAAAGCACCGATTATGCAAGGATCATCAACTTAAAACACTTTCAGAGACTTCAAAATATGCTGAATGATGCTTTGGAAAAAGGTGGGCAAATCGTTTTTGGGGGTAAAACAGAAATTTCATCTAAATATTTTGAGCCTACTTTAATCACAGCAATTAGTTCTGAAATGTCTGTATTCAAAGAAGAAATATTTGGTCCAATCCTGCCTATCCTTACATATAATAACCTTCAAGAAGCTATTGATTTGATCAATTCTCAGCCAAAACCTCTTGCCCTTTATTTTTTTGGAACCAACTCATCTCATTCTAAAAAAGTGATGGATGAGACTAGTTCCGGCAATATGGTCATCAATGATTGTGTACTTCACTTCCTTCATAACGAATTACCATTTGGAGGCGTAAACAACAGCGGAATCGGAAAAGCTCATGGCTACCATGGCTTTTTGGCATTCAGTAATGAAAAAGGGGTATTAAAGCAGCGTGTTGGCTACAATAATGTCTCTCTTCTGCGACCTCCTTATGGTATAAAAGCGAAACAAATTATCTCTTCTCTTATTAAATGGTTCTGATTATGAAGCAAAGCATACTTTTTATCCGTTCATTTTTAATTCTATTTATTTCTTCAGTTTTCCTTTTCTCTTGTGCAATTGATCAGGAAAAAAATCCTGATGTTCTTCCGGCTCTAGAGATTTCAAATGTCCCTTATGGCTCGGACACAAGGCAAAAGATGGATGTTTTCCTACCAGAGGGAAGATCTTCGGAAAAAACGCCCTTACTTATTTACATCCATGGGGGTGCCTGGATAGATGGGGATAAGAGCGAATTTTTACAAGTCAAGCCTTTGGTTGAACAATCTTTCCCTGGATTTGCCATGATTTCATTCAATTACAGATTGTTTGATTTCGTCAGTAAACAAAATAGATTCCCGGCTCAAGAGGAGGATGTTAAAGCTGCACTCCAATTTATAAGGAGTAAGCTGAAAGAGTGGAATATATCAGAAAAGATCATTTTGAGCGGTGCAAGTGCAGGAGGACACCTAGCTTTGCTTCACGGGCTTAAAAACAAAGAGTCTGACATCAAGGGATTAATCGCATTTTTCCCGCCGACTGATCTAACCAGTCTCTTTGGGTTCAATAACCTTACCACCTTGGGGCTTACAGAGATCATGGGAGGCACACCCCTGACTGTCCCCGCAAATTATCAAAACGCCAGCCCGGTGAATTTTGCGAGTTCGGAAGACCCCCCTATCATCTTTTTTCACGGAGAAACTGACCAAGTCGTGCCCATCTCTCAAAGTGAAAAGTTGGAAACCGCACTAAAAAATGTTCAGATCCGTCATCAATTCATTCGTGTTCCCAACCAGGGCCATGGGTTTGCTGCAGATACCAATGCTGCCCTATTGAGACAGGCTAAATCTTTTTTGGGGGAATTATAGAAACGAAAATCCCGCTCAAATGAGCGGGATTACCAAATTTCGTCAGACTTTTTGAAGTCCCGTAGAATGAGCCATTTTCTTTATGGCATTCACTACTTTTTCGGAAGGCTGCAGGTTGACCTGCTCCAAAAACTCCAGCGTGCTCAGCATTTCTACATATTCTTGCATCAAATCGTCATCGTTGTGCAAGGCTTGCATCAAGAGTTCTTGTTCTACCTCCGGCATTTCCTGATAGATATATCTCACCAGGTCATTTGGGGTAAAAGATTTTATCATAGGCAACAGTTAATTGTTTCATCTTTTTCCTGAGGTGAATCAGCGCATAGCGCATTCTGCCTAGGGCAGTGTTTATACTCACACCAGTCTGATCGGCGATTTCCTGAAAACTCATATCCAGATAATGCCTCATAATCAAAACTTCTTTTTGAGCTTCAGGCAGTTCTTCAATCAGCTTTTTGACCATGTCAAGAGTTTCCTCCTTCACACGGATTTCCTCGATGGAATCTTCAGCAAACTTCATGGAATTGAGCAGATTGGTGCCATCCTCCAAGATAATTGTTGGATACCTCTTTGCTTTCCGGAAGTGGTCAATCGCCAGATTATGCGCAATCCTCATTAGCCAAGGCTGAAATTTGCCCTCTTCATTATACTTGTCCGAATTCAAAGTTTGAATCACTTTGACAAACACATCCTGAAGTAAATCCTCAGCGATTTCCTGATCCTTCACGATCAGAAAAATTGTGGTGTATACTTTACTTTGATACCGATCTACTAAAAGATCAAAAGCAGCCTCACTGCCATTTCTATATTGAGCTATTAACTCACCGTCCTCAGGACCCAATCGCTTACTCATCTTAAGTTGGTTTAAGTACAACGTAAAAGTCTAAGCCATAGTATCTATTTAGGTGAGAAGAAAATTTAAACTCGATCGGTAATTTCTTTTGGAAACACTAAATCTAACCTGATTTTATTAGCAAAATCAAGTGTTAAGGAAAATTCAAAATGAAATTTTGAAAAATTACACCTAACATCAAATTGTTTTTGAAACGCATGAAAATAAATTGCCAAATCGTTTTTCACATCAACTTAGACCAAAAAAAGGGCCAAAAACCTCTTTTTTGGCACTCCTAAAATCAGCCAAAATAAATCTCATTGATTACCTTCGTGATTATACATTGAAATAATCAGCATAATGGATTTAAGCGGAAAAGTAATCAATCAGCTTCCTGAAGTAAGTGGAAGTTCAAAAAGCGGCAACTCTTGGAGAAAGCAAGAATACATCCTTGAAACTGGCGGACAATATCCTAAAAAAGTATGCGTATCTATTTGGGGAGACAAAATCGATCAATTCGGATTGAAAGTTGGCGAACAGGTCACACTTGGAATTGATGTGGAGAGTAGGGAATACAATGGACGCTGGTACACTGAAGTGAAAGCATATAAAGTAGACCGATCTCAAGTAGGGGGAAGTACAGTTGGGCCTCCTGAAGATGTGTTTTATTCCGAAAGTGAAGAGGACAAGCTTCCATTCTGAGCTATTTAAACAATCTCTTTTTTTAACTGAGTTTTTGTATGTGGGACGATTTTAACCAAGAACCTGACTGGGATGATGAGAATGAATTTGACCCCAAATCCATGCGGGATCAAATTTACTCTCATCCTCTGATGAAAAAATCTATGGAGATCGTTTCTCTCACTCATGCTTTGGTGGGGAGTCTTGACGAAGCCAGAAAAGAACTATACGGGGGCATGATGATGGAAGATGCCTCTGCTATGAGTGCCAAATTTGCCGGAGCAGAGAGTGTTGACAGCTACATCTTGAAAATGGAAAATGCTACCATTATGAAGGTACATGCAAAACACCTACGCTCCATGACGTATCAACTTGCCATGGAAGAGACTCATGCAGAGGAACATTTGCAGCTGCTTCGCGAAGCAATTGATGAATTTCGAGTTCTATTTGTGGATTGGGTAAAAGACTTCGGTTCTGCTGAAAAGTACGATGATGGATGGGGGCTTTTTACCTCCTAATCCACACTTTCAAAAGATACAGGAATAAAAAAAGCGAGACTTACTCAGTCTCGCTTTTTACTTGTAGTTCGATTTCTTCTCCAGATTCATCTTGGAATCTGTATTCCGTCACGGGTAGGGAAGAATCTTTGATCAGTCTTATCCATTTGAAGTACTTGAAAAACCATTTTACTCTCCGGCTAATCAGGCCTGTAGTAAAATACGCATGCAGATAGGGGTGCAGCCCGATGTGGATTTTGTCCACGTTTTGGATCGTAGCGATATGCTCCAGGTCATGCTCCAACTTATCAGCCACCAAAATGGAAGCTTGAATTTTGCCGGTACCGTTACAAGCGGGGCAGGTTTCCTTGGTCACAATGTTGACTTCAGGGCGAACACGCTGCCGGGTGATTTGCATGAGCCCAAATTTGCTCAGAGGCAAGACGGTATGCTTGGACCTATCAGATTTCATCTCCAGCATCATTGCATCATAGATAGCCTTCTTATTTTCGGCCTTTTTCATGTCGATAAAATCGACCACAATGATGCCTCCCATGTCTCGGAGACGGAGCTGTCTGGCAATTTCTTTAGCAGCGACCAGGTTAGTTTTCAATGCTGTAGATTCCTGGTCACTTTCTTGGTTGGACTTGTTGCCACTGTTGACGTCGATGACATGCAGGGCTTCTGTGTGCTCAATGATAACGTAGCCTCCCTGAGGAAGACTGACGGTCTGTCCAAACAAGCTTTTGATTTGCTTTTCGATTCCAAAACTTTCAAATAGCTTGACTTTACCGTTGTAAAGCTTGACAATTTTTTCTTTTTCAGGTGCTATAGACCTGATGTAGGAACGGATCTGATCGTAAGTTGACTCTTCTTCTACGGTGATTGCGTCGAATGATTCATTGAGCAGGTCTCTCACTAGTGAGGAAGCCATGCTCATCTCTCCGATGATTTTGTCCCGGCTTTTGGCTTTCAGCAATTTCTTCATTCCTTCTTCCCAATTGGTGAGAAGATTTCGAAGGTCTTTATCAAGTTCCGTCACGGACTGTCCTTCGGCCACCGTTCGGATGATTACTCCGAAGTTGGCAGGTTTGATCGAATTGATGAGTCTGAGTAGCCTTTTGCGCTCTTCGCTGCTTCGAATTTTTTTGGATACATTGACAGTATCCGAGAAAGGTACGAGCACCAAGTAGCGTCCGGGTAGAGAGAGCTCACAGGATAATCGAGGGCCTTTGGTGGAAATAGGTTCTTTGACTACCTGAACCAACACCTGAGTGGTCTTGGCTAGAGTTTTGTCGATTTTACCGACTTTATCTATTTCAGGTTCATTCTCGAAACCCTTCAGCATGTAGTTAGTATAGTTGTTGTTGCGTACCATTTTGGTAAACTTCAACAGACTATTGACATTCGGGCCAAGGTCCTGGTAATGAAGAAAGGCATCTTTCTCATACCCAACGTCAATGAACGCAGCATTGAGTCCATTGACGATCTTTCGGACCGTGCCCAAGTAAATGTCTCCTACTTTAAACTGATTGTCCATTCCTTCGGAATGCAGTTCAACCAGCTGCTTTTCCTGCAGTAAGGCAATTCGACTCCCGTTTTGAGCAGAATCGATTAACAATTCCGTACTCAAATTTTCGTCTTATAATATGTAAATGAACGTGTTGTGTAAAAACAGGAAAAGAAGAAGTGTATTACTTCTTCTTATGTCTGTTTTTTCTAAGTCTCTTTTTACGCTTGTGAGTCGCGATCTTATGTCTTTTTCTTTTCTTACCGCAAGGCATAGTCTTTTGAATTTAAAGTGTTTAGAATAATTTATAGCTTGTCGAGATAGCTTTGAACACTACTGATGATCATTGGATCTTGAGTAATTTTCTTTACCGACTCAAACTGTGCTTTCGCTTTGTTTTTTTCATTGGACTTAAAATAGCTAACTGCCAGATAAAATTGACCCTGAACATTCTGTGGATGATATTTAATCAATTCCTCAAATCGCTCAGCAGCTTTTTTATATTGACCGGATTGCATTGAAAGGATTCCCATGTTAAACAGCCCATCCTCATTTTGGGGATCCTTTTCGAGAACTTCCCGAAGCATGGTAATCCCTTGCATTGGATTAGCTGAAGACACATAGGTCATCGCAATTTTTGTTTTCAAGTCCAATCGGTTTGGATCTTTTTCCAAAACCTTACTGAGATATTTTCTGGTTTTGTCGGCCAGTGCTTCAACCTTCTTTTTATCCAATGCAAAAGAAAACGCTTCATAGCTTGCTTTCCCAGCTTCTTCTGCGAAGGATAAATTATCAGGCGAAGTTAGTGCTACCTGATCCCAATAATATGCGGCACTGTCAAATAAACCCTCTTCTTTATATATTCCTGCTAAGGTCTGAGCAGCAGCCACTTTCTCTTCATTAGTAGGAGCACTGAGAAAGTTTTGAATCAATCGATCAGCCTGATTTCTATTTTCAGAAGAAAGCTCATTCTCGTGAGATTCGGAAATGACATCCGAGGAAGGGCCAGATTGATCACCTGATTCCTCAACCTTTGCTGCCGTCGCATCATTATCTACCACCACTTTAGGGAGTGAGAATAATACTATGATTGAGACTATTCCTACTGCAACAAGAATGAGCTGAGATTTTTTCATACTAAAGTCTGCTCAGAATTAATCCTGAGGAGCCAATTGTTTGATTTTTTTGCTGTTTTTGATTTTCTCTACAAACACCTTGGAAGGCTTGAAAGCCGGAATATAGTGCTCGTCGATCACGATAGCCGTATTCTTAGAGATATTACGGGCGATTTTCTTAGCTCTTTTCTTATTGATAAAGCTGCCAAAACCTCTTACGTAGATGTTTTCTCCTTCTGCCATGGAGTCCTTTACGACTTTGAAGAACGCCTCGATGGCTTGTGTCACATCATCCTTCTGGATTCCGGTTTTGTCGGAAATCTTGGTGATTACTTCTGCTTTTGTCACAGTGATTTTAATTTAGAAATTACGAAATAAGCTTAACAACCTATTAACCAAGTGTTTTTGGGACTGCAAATGTACGAGAACCGACGCAATTAAAAAACATATTCAAAAAAATTCCCTTGGTTTGTATGCAGAAATATTCACCCTTATGAACAGTAAAAAGTCTGAAAATCAAGCTTTTTCAAATCAAATTATTTCTTGGTATAGAGAAAATCCTCGAGAATTACCTTGGAGAGAAACCTCTGATCCATACAAAATCTGGCTTTCCGAAATCATTTTGCAGCAAACCAGAGTGGCGCAGGGTTTACCTTATTATTATGCTTTTACCCAAACCTTTCCGACAGTAAAAGACTTGGCATTGGCATCAGAATCTGAAGTCCTCCGACTTTGGCAAGGACTTGGTTATTATAGCCGCGCCAGAAATCTGCACTCTTGCGCAAAGTCCATTTGGAATGACTTGGGAGGAAGATTTCCATCCAGTTATGAATCACTTATCAAGCTAAAAGGGGTAGGCAGCTACACAGCAGCTGCAATATCGAGTTTCGCATTTGGTGAAGTAAAGGCCGTTGTTGATGGGAACGTATTCCGTGTATTAGCCCGATACTTCGGTATCGACACAGATATAGCTAGTGGGAGAGCAAAAAAAGAGTTTGAAAAACTAGCCAACCAACTTATTCCGGAAAAAGCCCCTGCGGAGTTTAATCAGGCCATGATGGACTTTGGAGCAAGACAGTGCATTCCTAAAAATCCAGCATGCGAAAACTGTCCTCTCCAAGTCACTTGTTTTGCCTTTAAAAATGACTTAGTGGGTCAATTACCGGTAAAAATCAACAAAACAAAGGTTAAAGAAAGAAAGCTAGACTACCTAGTCATCCAATGCGGAGATCATTGGGTATGGAAAAAAAGGGGCGCAGGAGATATATGGACCGGACTTTATGATTTCCCTCTTTTGGAATCCGTGCTTTTGCCATTTGAAGGAAAAGAAAAACCGAAGCCATTATCTAAAAAATATCGACACATTTTGTCACATCAACGACTGGATGCAAGTTTTTCAAAAATGGAAATCCCGGCAGAAAAGTATTCTGAGCTTTCAGAATGGTGCAAAAAAGAAGGCTACTTGCTGGTGAATGAAAATGAAATAGAGCATTTAGCCAAACCTAAATTGATTGTGAATTTTTTGAACGATCAGGGTATTTGAGTAATTTCAATTTCACAATTTTTTTTCACACAAAACTTACAGCTATGGCAGGAGTAAACAAAGTAATTTTATTGGGAAATCTGGGAGCCGACCCAGAGGTGAAGTATCTTGAGGGAGACAAAGTAGTCGCCAATCTAAGCCTTGCAACCACGGAGGCATACAATGACCGAAATGGAAACAGAGTGGAACAAACCGAATGGCATGATTTGGAACTTTGGGATCAGCAAGCAAAAATCGCTGAGAAATACCTGAAGAAAGGATCACAAATCTATGTTGAAGGTAAAATCAAATCTGACAAGTGGACAGATGAGCAAGGCCAGAATCGAAAAAAAACCAAAATTAGAGTCTTAAGCTTCACCATGGTAGGAGGAAGGCCCGATGGAATGGGCAATGCAAATCCCTCCCCGCCACAATCGGATACATCTTCTCCTAGTTCAAAACCGACTACTTCCATGAGTTCGGGTGGAGGCCCTGATATCTCTTTGGATGACGCAGACGACGATTTGCCATTTTAACAATCACTTCAAATCCCTTTTCCCTTTGGTAAAAGGGATTTGTTAAATTTGTCCCACCAATATCAACACTAATGGACGACCCCTACCCGAGTTATTTTCTTATTGCTCAAGTCCCTGAGATAACATTTAGCTATATTCTATTAAATGGATTAGCGCTTATTTTTTTATTGATAGGTTCAGCTTTGGTTTCCGGCTCAGAGGTTGCTTTTTTTTCTCTTACCAAAGAAGATCTCGGAGAAATCAGCGAAACCAACCCGGAAAAAGGAAGATTAATCAACAAATTGGTCTCATCCCCCAAAAGGCTCCTCAGTACTATTTTAATTCTGAATAACCTCATCAATATCGCAATAGTCACCCTGACAACCTTTGTTTCCTGGAGTATTTTTGGAATGAACGCTACCGGAATAGTGGTGGTGCTCATTCAAACGGTGGGCGTGACCTTTGCCATCGTTTTCTTTGGAGAAATCGTACCCAAGGTCTATGCAAACCAAGCCAAAATTGGTTTTGCACTCAATCTTGCCCCATATATCAGTTTTTTTAATTCTGCATTAAAACCTGTGTCAGCATTTTTGATGGCTTTCAGCAATATCATTGAAAAAAGAATCCAACAAAAGGGTTACTCCCTTTCTGTGGATGAACTCAATCAAGCATTGGAACTTACTACGGAGGATACACCTGAAGAGGAAAAGGAAATTCTGAAAGGCATCGTAAATTTTGGTACTCTCAGCGTAAGGCAAGTGATGAAAAGCCGTATGGAAATCACCGCGGTCGATGCCGAAATTGATTTCCATGAACTCATGGATAAAATAAATAAGAGTGGTTATTCTAGAATCCCTGTATTTGAAGAGACCATTGACAATATTCTGGGTATTCTTTACATCAAAGACCTTTTACCACACATTGATAAAGACGAAACATTTGACTGGAAATCACTTATTAGAAAAAGCTTTTTCGTCCCAGAAAATAAAAAGGTGGACTCCTTATTAAAGGACTTCCAAAAGATGCGGGTCCACATGGCCATCGTGGTGGATGAGTATGGAGGCACGTCAGGGTTGGTCACTTTAGAAGATTTAATAGAAGAGATCATTGGGGAAATCAATGACGAGTTTGATGATACAGATACCATCTTTTTTCAGGAGATTGATTCCGACACCTTTATTTTTGAAGGAAAAGTTTCATTGAATGACTTCTGTAAAAAGCTGGAATTAGATCCGCAGATTTTTGAAGAGGTAAAAGGAGAAAGCGAATCCCTTGGTGGTCTGCTACTGGAACTCAACTCCAAATTACCTAAAAATGGAACCAAGATACCGTTTGAAAACTTCGAATTCACAGTTTTGGCAGTTGATTCCAGAAAAATCAAAAAGGTGAAAGTACACTTGAAATCTGGGGAAAAAGACAGCTCAACACCCTTTACCGACTAAATTGTTGAATTTTTTTATTCTGTGAAATAGAAAATTTACAGAATTTTATTTCTTTTTTTCATTTAAAACATCCGTTCAGAAGTCGTGAGTAGATTTTCTGAAAAATAAAAAATTCGAAATTTTTTTTTCAATTTTTCAAAAAAACCATTTTTATTAATTTGAACATATTTTTTGACCAAATAAGCTAGAATAACAACCAACATTCGATCAAAAAAATATATTTTTCAGATTTTAACTTCAAAAAAAATCAGATTTATAATTTCCAAAAAAATCAAGTAAGTTGTTTTTTATAAATAATACGGCATTAAAATAGCCACTTCATTGCCGTAATTTTAACAAAAGATTTTTTTTTTGTAATTTTTGGAAATTTTAAACCTATTAAATACTAACTAGAATGCAACAAGGTTTATATCGATCGGAGTTTGAGCATGACTCCTGCGGTATTGGCGCGGTGGTTGACTTGAGTAATACACCCACTCACGAAACTATCAGCGATGCCTTATACATGCTGAGCAACATGGAGCACCGTGGTGGCCGCGGTTCGGATCCCAAGACAGGAGACGGAGCAGGCATATCCATTCAGGTGCCACACCAGTTTCTAAAGGATGTAACCGCCCGTACTGAAATCAACTTACCCGAACCCGGTTTTTATGGGGTAGGGATGACTTTCTTTCCCAAAAACAAACAGCTTTACAAGAGATCAAAAGCCCTCCTAAACCAATTGATCGAGGAGCTGGATTTTGAACTTATTGGATATCGAGAAGTCCCCGTGGATGAAACAGTCCCTGGATCAGGCGCGCTGGACGTAATGCCAAATATTGAGCAACTATTCGTAAGTCATAAAAAAAGACTTACCGGAATTGATTTGGAGAGAAAGCTATATGTGCTCAGAAACTACGCCACCTCTAAGATAAACTCGGAGATTCCAGGAGTAAATCATTCTTTTTATTTCGCCAGCCTCAGCTCACTCACTCTTATATATAAGGGGCAATTGAGAACTGATCAGGTTTTGGCTTTTTATAAAGACCTTCAAAATCCACGGATTGAGTCAGCCTTCGCGATCGTTCACTCCAGATTTTCAACCAATACCTTTCCAAACTGGAGATTGGCTCAGCCTTTCCGATTCCTCTCTCATAACGGGGAAATCAACACCATACGAGGTAACCTCAACAAAATGAAGTCCAAGGAGGCCTTGATGAAGTCCAAGTTTTTCACGGATGAGGAGTTGGCCAAACTGATGCCCATCACCAATAAGATGAACTCAGACTCAGCGAACCTCGATGCCATGGTGGAACTGTTGACCCTAAGCGGTCGTTCACTTCCCCATGCCATGATGATGCTTGTTCCTGAAGCTTGGCAGGATAATGAAGTAATGGATCGCGACAGGAAGGCTTTCTACAAGTTTCACGCATCATTAGTAGAACCTTGGGATGGTCCTGCCGCCCTTTTATTCACAGACGGTAAATCAGTAGGTGCGACTCTTGATCGAAATGGACTCCGACCACTCAGATATTTTATCACAAAAGACAACCGACTAATCCTTTCTTCTGAAGCAGGTGCACTGCCGATCAGGGAGGCTACCATCACTGAAAAAGGTCGTATCAGCCCAGGTAGAATGCTATGGGCAGATTTGGAAAAAGGACGTGTACTCTTTGACGAAGAAGTAAAAGGAGAAATCTGCCGACGACAACCTTATGAAAAATGGGTCAATGAGCAACGGACCAAGCTCCGATTTGTACCCGATCCGGAAGAACTTTCTCATCCTTATTCTACCGAGCAAATTCAAAAGAGTCAGACGGTCTTTGGATATACTTCCGAAGAACTGAAAGTCATTCTTGCACCAATGGGAGATACCGGCTATGAGGCAGTGGGCTCCATGGGTGCAGATACGCCATTGGCCGTATTGTCCAAGCAAAGCCAGCACATTTCCAATTACTTCAAGCAGCTCTTTGCTCAGGTAAGTAACCCTCCTATTGATCCAATCCGAGAACGCTTGGTGATGTCACTTTTCACCCGAATCGGTGAAGGACACAATATCTTGGAAGAAAGCCCTCAGCATACCAAGCAAATCCATATTTCCCAGCCTGTTCTTCTCAATGAGGATCTAGAAAAAATCACTAGAATGGGACATCTCGGCTACAGGTCCAAAAGACTGTTTGGCCACTTTGTAGCAGATCACAAGCCAGGCAGATTGTTGGAAGCTTTGGACAAGCTTTGTTTGGAAGCGGAGGAAGCCATCCTGAATGAAGGAAAAAATGTATTGATCATTTCAGATCGCAACAGTTCTGAAAACCATGCTCCCATTCCTTCCTTACTTGCCATAGGAGCTGTTCACCAACATTTGGTAAAGAAAAAAATCAGGACGAGAGCCGGATTGGTATTGGAATCCGCTGACATCAGAGAAGTTCACCATTTTGCCACAGCGATTGGATATGGTGTATCGGCTATCAATCCTTATTTGGCTTTAGAATCCTTATTGGATCTCTTCAAAAAAGGCCAACTGAGCAAAGTAAAAGACGAAAAAACCCTATTTGCCAATTATCAAGACGCCATCGGAAAAGGCCTTCTAAAGGTTCTTTCCAAAATGGGGATTTCAACGCTTCAATCTTACCAAGGAGCTCAGATTTTCGAGGCAATTGGATTGGGTCCTGAAGTGATGGACCGTTGTTTCAAAGGCACCGTATCCCGAATTAGCGGGATCTCTTTTGATGAATTGGCAGAAGAAGTATTGATCCGACATAGAGCAGCTTATGAGACGCATTCACCTGTACTCGAAACAGGAGGAGTCTATCAGTGGAAGCGAAGAGGGGAAAAACACATGTTTAACCCTGAGACCATCCATTTACTTCAGAAATCAACCCGACTGGGTGATTACGAGATGTATAAAAAGTTTGCTGCCAAAATCAATGAGCAAACTAAGGATGCGTTGACACTGAGGGGACTTTTTGAATTCAAAAAACAAATCAGTGTACCTCTCGATGAGGTGGAGCCTGCCGAAAAAATCATGAGACGATTTGCCACTGGTGCAATGTCCTTTGGATCGATCTCTCATGAAGCACACACCACTTTGGCCATTGCCATGAACCGAATCGGTGCAAAAAGCAACTCTGGCGAGGGTGGAGAAGACGAGATCAGATATGAGAAAAAGCCAAACGGAGACTGGGAACGCTCAGCCATCAAGCAAGTTGCTTCTGGCCGTTTTGGGGTGACTTCCCACTACCTGACCAACGCTGCCGAGCTTCAGATCAAAATGGCTCAGGGTGCAAAACCCGGTGAAGGTGGTCAGCTACCTGGACATAAAGTAGATGAGTGGATCGGACGAGTAAGACATTCTACTCCAGGAGTAGGATTGATTTCACCGCCTCCACATCACGACATTTATTCGATCGAAGACTTGGCGCAGCTGATCTTCGATTTGAAAAATGCCAATCGTAAAGCCAGAATCAATGTGAAACTGGTGTCTCAAGCGGGAGTCGGAACTGTAGCTGCGGGTGTTGCCAAAGCTGCTGCCGACGTGATCTTGATCGCGGGTGCAGACGGTGGAACCGGAGCTTCACCACTCAGCTCAATCCGACATGCAGGGCTTCCTTGGGAGCTTGGTCTTTCGGAAGCTCATCAGACCTTGGTAAAAAACAACCTCAGAAGCCGTGTGGTCCTTCAGACAGACGGACAACTCCGAACAGGTCGTGACCTGGCTATTGCTACCCTATTGGGCGCAGAGGAATGGGGTATCGCTACGGGTGCATTGGTAGTGGAAGGTTGCATCATGATGCGTAAGTGTCACCTGAATACCTGCCCTGTCGGCATCGCTACACAAGATCCAGACTTGAGAAAATTATTCACAGGCGACCCTGAGCACGTGGTGAATTACTTCAAATTCCTTGTTCAGGATCTTCGTGAAATTATGGCTTCTCTCGGCTTCCGAACTATTGATGAGATGGTCGGCCAAAGCCAAGTACTTCAGTCTACTGGACATCTCAATCATTGGAAATGGGATAAAATCGACCTTTCTCCAATTTTCCATAAAGTGGAAGTGCCTGATCATGTGGGTATCCACAAGCAAATCGATCAGGAATTTGAGTTACAAAATGTACTCGACAGACAACTGATCAAAGCAGCCACACCAGCACTGGAGCAGGCTATCCAAGTACAAGGCAACTTCCAGATCAAAAATACCGACCGATCCGTGGGGGCTATGCTCTCCAATGAGATTTCAAAAATCTACGGAGGAGTGGGATTACCAGAAGACACCATTCACTTTAAATTCAACGGTTCGGCTGGTCAGACTTTTGGCGGTTTCTTGGCCAAAGGAGTCAACTTTGAACTGGAAGGTGAAGCCAATGACTACTTCGGAAAGGGTCTTTCCGGAGGTCGTCTCATCATCTATCCAAGCCGCAATGCGCGATTTGTGCCTGAGGAAAACATCATCATCGGCAATGTGGCCTTCTATGGAGCTACATCGGGTGAAGCTTATATCAACGGAAAAGGCGGAGAACGATTCTGCGTACGAAACTCAGGCGTCAAAACCGTCATCGAAGGAATCGGAGATCATGGCTGTGAATACATGACCGGTGGACTTGTGATCAACCTCGGTGAAATAGGTAGAAACTTTGCCGCAGGTATGAGCGGGGGAATCGCCTACATTCTCAAGGACTACATCACGGAGATCAATACCGAAATGGTGGACATTGATCTACTCGAAGAGGAAGATTTTGCCACGATCAAAGCCTATCTCAAGCGTCATGTCAAGCTGACCAACAGTGGTTTGGGACAAAAATTCCTAGACGAATGGGAAACTGCCAAACAGAAATTCATCAAAGTAATCCCAAGAGATTACAAGGCAGTTTTGGAAAAAAGAGCAAAAGAACAAGCTAAATCATTGGTGTAAGATGGGAGCGAAAGACGGATTTATCCAATTTAAAAGAGAAACACCTGTAAGCCGCGATCCAAAAGAGCGAATCGGCGATTACAGAGAAATATACGAGCCATTTTCTGGGGAAAAACTCAATCACCAGGCTGCTCGGTGCATGGATTGCGGAGTTCCATTTTGCCACAACGGCTGCCCTTTGGGTAATGTGATTCCGGAATTCAATGATGCAGTGTACAACAAAGAGTGGGCTCAAGCCATCAACATTCTTCGCAGCACCAACAATTTCCCGGAATTTACCGGTCGAATTTGCCCAGCTCCTTGCGAAGCTAGCTGCGTACTCGGCATCAATAAAGATCCTGTAGCAATCGAGCTGATCGAAAAGAGCATTGCAGAGAAAGCTTATGAATTAGGCCTAATCACTGCCAATCCACCTGCTTCCCGTACAGGGAAAAAAGTAGCGGTCATCGGCTCGGGTCCTGCCGGTCTAGCTGCTGCAGACCAACTGAATCAAGCAGGTCACGAAGTAACCCTTTTTGAAAAGGATGCGAAAGTCGGAGGCTTGCTTCGATATGGTATTCCAGATTTCAAATTGGAAAAATGGGTGATTGATCGTCGGATTGAATTGATGCGGCAAGAAGGGGTGATCTTCTCCACCAAAACTGAAATTGGAACGAGCATCAAAGCGGACTCCATCCTTCAAAATTACGATGCGGTCGTACTTTCTACCGGAGCTCAGCAACCCAGAGCGTTGAATATCAAAGGCGATAAACTCAAAGGAGTTCATTTTGCCATGGAATTCTTGGGAAGACAGAATCAGGTCATCGGAGGTGAACTGGGTGAAAATCCGATTTCAGCCAAAGGAAAACACGTCATCGTCATCGGAGGTGGAGATACCGGAAGTGATTGTATCGGTACATCCAATCGCCATGGCGCTGCATCTATCACGCAATTGGAATTGCTACCAAAGCCTCCGAAACAGCGAAATACGCTAAACCCTTGGCCGGAGTGGCCGATGACGCTCAGAACATCCAGTTCGCATGAAGAAGGTGCCGAGCGGATGTTTTCCATCCTCACCAAAGAATTTGTGGGAAATGAGGCAGGAGAAGTTACTGGCTTGACCCTAGTGGATATTGAGTGGAAGGAGAAAGGCGGACGGATGACTTTCGAAGAAATCCCAGGCACTGAACGTACAGTACCTTGTGACTTGGCATTTATTGCCATTGGCTATATGGGACCTGCTCAAAATGGACTCTTACAGGCTTTTGGAGTAGATACATTAGAAAACAGCCTCCCAAAATCAAAAAATTTCCAGAGTACAAACCCGAAGGTTTTCCTGGCAGGAGACATGCGCAGAGGCCAATCTTTGGTCGTATGGGCAATTTCCGAAGGCCGGGAAGCTGCTGTCAAAGTAGATGAATTCCTGATGGGATCATCGACACTACCGATGAAGGATGCTTCATTCTTTGAGGTAGAAGAGCAAATCGCGGGTTAAAGTCAGCGTAAACCCATTGGGCTTACACTGACCATCAATAGTACCCTGTTTAGTTGACCCACCTGCGATATAGAAAGCCCCGTGATGCGGGGCTTTCTTAGTTTATCTACCTCCGCCTCGATGGGGTCGATGCCGTGATTCAAAATCTCTTCTGTTTTCCACCATCCCTCCGGGTCTTCTTCCTGACTGACGGTCCACCTTGATTTCTTCCCATTGCTTCCTCTGCTCCTCGGTAAGGACTTCTTTGATTTTCTCCTCTTGAGCTTTCATTTCAGCTTTTCTTGCTTCCATCTCAGCTCGTTGCTTTTCCATTTCTGCAGCGCGATTTTTTGCGTGCTCCAGGTTAATTGCGAGGACTTTCTGCTTTTGCTCCTCAGATAATTTTAATTCCGAAGCCATCTTTTCGGTCATTCGCTGAGCACGGTCTTCAGGGCTTGGCATTTTTCTTTGATCTTGGGCAGCTACTCCCAGACTCATCATGGTCAGTACTGCTGCCCCAATCATCCATTGTTTCATAGTTGTTTTGGTTTGTTTGCAGATTAGACCAAGAGCATAGGTTCAGGTTTAAATCAATCCTCAAACCAATCTGTTAAGGAATCTTAAACCGAAGTTTTTGCCTCAATCAATTCCTTTCGTTCAGACACCCTCACATATTTTGGTCTGATCAAAAGCCTGAGGCTAGGGTCAAAACTCAGGTAATTCCACGACCAATCCAGAAATATGAAAAGTTTGTTTTTGACTCCCAAAATGGCCATCAAATGCACAAACAGCCAAGTCATCCAAGCCAAAGTTCCCTGAAACTTCAAAAATGGAAGATCGACTACTGCCAATTTTCTTCCAATAGTCGCCATTGAGCCAAGATCTTTGTATGAAAAAGGAATCATAGACGTACCCTTCGACAAATTTTTCAGGTTTTCAGCGAGATTGCGCGCCTGCTGAAGTGCCACCTGCGCCACTTGAGGATGACCTTTTGGATACATTCCTCCCGGCATCAGAGATTGGTCCCCAAGCACAAAAATTCCTTCAGTGTCCTTGAGCTTATTGTACTCATCTACCAAAAGTCTCCCATTTCCAGAATAAAACTCATCACCCAAACCATCAATTCGATTGGGTTTGATTCCCGCAGCCCAAAGCAGTGTTTGAGTCTGAATGGATTCTTTTCCTTCCAAGGTTACGGCCTGACCGTCGTAATCCAATACTCTGGTACTGACATGAATCTCCACTCCCAACTTGATCAAATAATCCATCGCCTTTTTCTGAGCTTCTGGTGACATGGCTCCAAGGAGATTTGGGCCTGCCTCGATTAGCACGACCTTCATGTTTTTAAAGCTTAGCTCAGGGTAGTCTTTGGGAAATACATTGTTCCGCAACTCAGCCATAGCTCCTGCCAATTCTACCCCAGTCGGGCCACCTCCCACGATAACGACATTCATGAGAGACTTCCGGTTTTCCATCTTTTCGATATTGATGGCGCGCTCGTAGTTGGAGATAATTTTGTTGCGGATATACAGGGCTTCCGAAACGGTCTTCATGGGAGAAGAGAAATTTTCAATATTCTTTGACCCAAAATAATTGGTATCGGCACCCATAGCCAATACCAGGTAATCGTATTCGATAAATCCTATATCCGTGAAAAGTACTTTGCTTTCTTTATCGACTCGAAGTACCTCAGCCATGCGGAAACTCACATTTTTGGTATTGTGGAATATCTTCCTCAATGGAAAGGAAATAGCACTGGGCTCCAATCCGGCAGTAGCCACCTGGTAGAAAAGAGGCTGGAATTGATGGAAATTGTTTTTGTCCAAGAGGATTACCTGAAACGGCTTATTTCTCAGACTTCTGGCTAGTTTTAATCCGGCAAAACCGGCACCAACGATCACTACTTTTGGAAGACCCAACTTGGGCAGATTTGGGATGGCTTGAGATGGGGAAGTCGACATGGGAAAAGTTTTCTCCTTTACACGGAATATTCATTGGTATGACCAAGTTTTCAGAAAGAATCCCAGCAAATCACTTAAAGAAATGCGATTCGGCTAAGTGAAAGAAATTGCTATTTTTGCCCACCACAAACGAGCAAATCCATGGGAAGAGCATTTGAATTCCGAAAAGAGAGAAAATTCAAGCGTTGGGACAAAATGTCCAAAGTATTTACCCGATTGGGTAAAGAAATCGTGATGGCGGTCAAGTCCGGTGGTCCTGACCCAATCAGCAATGCCAAGCTTAGGACCGTTATCCAAAACGCCAAAGGTGCCCAAATGCCCAAAGACCGTATCGAAGCGGCTATCAAACGGGCTTCCAATAAGGATGAAAAAGATTACGAAGAAGTAGTATATGAAGGCTATGGACCATTTGGAATTGCCATCATCGTGGAGACATCCACAGACAATACCAATCGTACCGTGGCTAATGTGCGCTCATATTTTACCAAAGCAGGTGGATCTCTAGGCACTTCCGGATCAGTAAGCTTTATGTTTGACCGAAAGGCTGTGTTCCGTTTTGCAAAAGCTAACTATGATTTGGATGAGCTTGAACTTGAGCTCATCGATTTCGGACTGACTGAAATTGCGGAAAACGAAGGTGAAATTTTTGCCTACACTGAATTTGAAGACTTCGGTACCATGCAAAAAGCCCTGGAAGATCGTGGAATTGAAGTGATTTCTGCAGATTTTCAGCGATTCCCGAGTACACTGACGGAGCTCACCGAAGAGCAAGAAGAAATCATCAACAAACTCATCGATCGTCTGGAAGAAGACGACGATGTCAACCAGGTATTTACCAATATGGCCTAAGGCATAAGCCTGGCTTAGTTATGAGTTTTAAAAGAAGAGAAAATTTCCGCCCAACCGACAAGAAACTGATCTTGGTCGGAAGTAAAAATCCGGTAAAAATCTCCTGTACGGAAGATGCCTTTACCAGAGCATTCAACAGCTCATTCTTGGTAGAAGGTATCAATGCCTCCTCAGGAGTACCCGAGCAGCCTTTTGGAGAAAGAGAAACCCTTTTGGGTGCAAAAAATCGAGCCCACAATTCCAGAGAGATTTTCCCTGAAGCTAACTTTTGGGTGGGAATTGAAGGTGGTGTCGATGAAGACGAAAAAGGAATGTATGCTTTTGCATGGATCTACATTCTACATGATTCGGGGAAAACGAGTCAGGCTAAAACAGGAACATTTTACCTGCCTATCGCTGTGGAAAAACTAATCAAGGAAGGTATGGAACTGGGAAAAGCTGACGACTTAGTCTTCAATACCGAAAATTCCAAGCAACAAGGTGGCTCGGTAGGGATCCTTACTCAAGGAGTCATCAACAGAGAGGAATATTACAGGCAAGCCATCATCCTAGCTTTGATTCCATTTCTAAATAAAGAGTTGTATTGATACTAAGTGCCTACTCGATCAACGATATCAAGCCTCCAAATTGGAGGCTTATTTTTTGAGGTTTTCTAAAAACCTGGTTAAAGCAACCTTCCAATCCGTATCCGCATCCCATTCCGGACCTATGTAAAGCTCATCTCTGACGAGAAATCGGATGTAATATTTGACCACAGTTTTTGCCCCCTCTTCTCCCTCCAGTGGATTCAGCCCCATACTTTTCATCAAATCCGCCTGTCTACCCTCTACTTTAACCAATTGAAACTGGACTCGATCTGCAATCAACTGTTGAGTAGTTTTTGTTTCAGTAAGCCATGCGATCTGATACGGATAAATTGCCTCGAAAATAGCCTGAATCTGAGTTTTTTGAGTCGCTTGCTCGGCAAGGATCGCTGCTTCTGATTTACCAAACAGATCATATCTGAAAAAGCTCATGGCTCCTGTTTCAGCCGATGATCCTTCGAGTGGAATACCCAATTTGAAAACTTCGAGATTCAGAGGATTTCTTGGCAAAAATCGCTGGACTGACTGAGCTGTCTCCTGAGAGCTGATCTGGGGAAATTCAGCCACATCAATGACTAAGAGATTACTTGATTTTTTGTTTTTACCCGCTTGAATCAGTAAACTTCCTGCATCCTTCCAATCTTTTCCAGTGACCCCATACAGTGCCGGCGAAGCAATAATTTTTCCATCTCCGGAAAAGGGGCCTATGTGAACACTCAGCTTCTCTTTTTGCCTAGTCACCAAAATGATGTTTTGAACCTTACGCTGAAGAAAAGCCTTGGCATAGTCTGCCTGCCTTGCCTCAGAAAGTGCAACTTGCTCCAATTCAAAGTAGGCCACAGGATCTGCTCCAGCCTCCACCAAATAAGGATGGATGCTATCTGCCAAAACTTGCCAAGTCATAGCAGGCCTCGCACCTGGATCTGTGGAAACTACAACAACGGATTTCCCTTCGAAAAAAGTGTTAGGCAAATTACCCTGACTCCAAGTGAAACCCGAAAACCCAAGAAAAAAGAGAATGGTGGAGATATATTTCATGAAATCCCTGAGGTGATGACCAATAGGTCAGTAATTTTACGAATATACATAACGTCCAATAGCTATGCAGATGAATAAGAATCCACACAAATTAATCATATTAATTCTGCTTGTTGGCATTCACTTGAGTGCTTTTAGTCAAGAAATAGATGCAAAGAAATTAATCAAACATATCGAGTACTTATCGTCTGACAAGCTGGCTGGAAGAAAGCCACAAAGCGAGGGAAGTATCCATGCACAAAATTACATCCTCAAGGAGCTTACTGGCTTAGAATTAGTCGAGCCTTTGTATCCTGATTTTATCCAGCGATTTTCTTTTTCCAACCCACGGGAGCAAAAGACCTATGACAATGCGGCCAATTTGGTAGCCTTTATCCCGGGGAGTAAGTCAAAAAAAGTCATTGTCGTCACCGCTCATTATGATCACGTGGGCATCGGAAGACCAGATGCCAAGGGAGATTCAATTTACAATGGTGCTGATGACAATGCTTCGGGAACAGCCGCATTATTGGTTTTGGCAGAATACTTTTCAAAAAACCGTCCTCACCATGGTATCCTTTTCGTGGCACTGGATGCAGAAGAGATGGGGCTTCGTGGAGCCCGCGCACTGGTAAATGATTTTCCCTATCCCTTAGAGCAAATCCAACTCAACCTGAACATGGATATGCTTTCCCGAAGCGATAAAAACGAGTTGTATGTCTCAGGCACCCATTATTATCCAAGATTCAAAAGCATACTGGAAAATGTAGCAGCAGGTTCAAATCCAAAAATGCTTTTTGGTCATGATGTGCCAGGGACAGGTCCTGATGACTGGACAAGATCATCCGACCATGGTGCATTCTTTGAGAAGAAAGTGCCTCATCTCTATTTCGGAGTAGAAGACCATGCAGATTACCACAAGCCAAGCGATGAATTTCAAAACATCCAACCGGAGTTTTACATCGATGCTGTAAACCTGGTGCTGAAATCACTCCTTGCTCTTGATAGAGAATTGCTGGAATAAATCCTCAGCTTGTGTATATTCTCATGTAAATCCAACACCCCTCTTTTTTATACTTTGGGAAAGACAGATCTAATCACCCGATTGCTTATCTGGAGGCTCAGACACATGAGCAATCAGACATTCATTCTTATATTGAGTGGGTTGATTGGTATATTCTCAGGAATTGCCGCAGTGCTTTTAAAAACAGCTGTGCATGGAATTCAGGATTTTTTGACAGAAGATTTTTACACGGAGTATGCCAACTTCATGTATATCATTTATCCACTCATTGGCATTTCGACTGCTTTTTTGATCGGTAAATTTGTACTTAAGGACATCGGAGGACACGGCATACCTGATGTTCTCTTTATCATCTCCAAAAACTCTAGCCTAATCCCAAGAGTAAAAATGTACAGTCGAGTCATCACTTCAGCATTGACCGTGGGATTTGGCGGTTCGGTGGGTTTGGAAGCCCCCATGGTCATGACTGGCTCTGCTATCGGATCAAATGTAGGATTACTGATGCACCTAAATGCAAAAAAGAGAACTTTGCTAATAGGATGTGGGGCTGCAGGCGCTATTTCAGCCATCTTTGGAGCTCCTATAGGTGCAGTGATTTTTGCGATAGAAGTTATCCTTATGGAAATCAGCACAGCGAGCTTTATTCCCCTGCTGATCGCCTCTGTGACAGGATCAATTACCTCAATGATTTTTATTGGAGAAGAAGCCCTCTTTAATTTTAATCTAAAAGAAAGCTTTGAAGCGGCTCATATGCCCTATTACTTATTGCTTGGGATTATCTGCGGTTTGGTCTCATTATACTTTAGCAAAATGGTGCGGTCTACCGAAAAAATCATGGATGACATCGGAGATCAATGGATGCGGATCACTTATGGAGGTGCATTTTTAGGATTTATCATATTCTTTTTCCCACCTATCTACGGGGAAGGGTATCAAACCTTAAATACATTGATTGACGGAAATTCTGCAGCGGTCTTGGATAAGAGTCCGTTTTTCTCTTCGATAGAAAATCCGGTGATCATTTTGGCTTTTTTGGTGTTGATCATCTTGCTAAAGCCCATCGCATCTGCCATTACCATCGGAGCAGGAGGTAGTGGAGGGATTTTTGCCCCATCGCTCTATGTGGGGGGACTTACAGGTTTTGTTTTTGCATTTTCCAAAAACATGCTAGGGTTTCATATCCCGCTCCCTTTGGCTCATTTTACCCTTGTAGCGATGTGTGGAGTAATGGCGGGTGTACAGCATGCCCCGCTTTCGGCGATATTTCTCATTGCAGAACTTACAGGTGGCTACGAACTTTTTGTTCCATTAATGTTTGTTTCAGCCATCTCTTTCATTGCCAAGACTTCTCTTCAAAAAGACAGTATTTATACCCTGCAATTAAAAGCTCAGGGAAAACATCTCCCTGAAAGTAAGGATCAAGAACTGCTAGATACCATCAGTATCACCCAAGTCATCGAACGAGACCTTCTTCCCATACATCCTGAGGCACATTTGGGGGATTTGATTGATTTGGTGAAAATCTCGAAACGGAATATTTTCCCAGTAGTGGACGATGATAAAAGCCTAGTGGGAATTGTGACCTTAGATGATATCAGAGATATCATGTTTGATCAGGAAAAGCAAAAAACTGTCCTAATCCGTCAACTGATGCATAGTCCTCCGGAAATCCTATTCTCAACTGAAAATATGCAATCTGCAATGGAGAAATTTGAAAAATCCGGAGCTTGGAATCTGCCTGTAATCGAGGATAATAGGTATTTGGGATTTGTATCAAAAGCAAGAATATTCAGTACTTACCGTAAAAGATTGATCCGTCAAAAACAAGATTAATCTACCAAAAAGAAGAATATTCGGATTTTTAAATTATCCACTTTTGTACTTTCATTTAGATTATTTTTTTTGCACTTAACTTCAATTATCCACAAAATCAGAAGAAATTTTAATTCATAAATCACTGATTTTCATTGATATAATTGATCAATGTGGAAAAGTGTGGATAAATAATTGAAATTGTGGATAAATTTTTCTTGCGTTTTTTAACCCTCATTTCCGCGGAAATTAAAGGCATTTTTAAAAATCTTACCTATCGCTCAACTGCATCAAAACCTATCCAAGAAGAACCTAAGCCATCATGATTTTTAGAATAATCTTTGGTGAGGTTTAGTATATCAGTCATCTAAAAAATACGGAGGCCATTTACAAATCATTAATTTATTTCAACATCGGAATAGTTATATTTTAACAGGAATAATCCATTTTTATTTGCCAAATCCCAACGATTCAAGGTTGTTCATTTGCCTTACAATCCACGCTTGACGGCCTCTGATATAGCCCGTTGGTTTGGCTGGACTCCAACGTCTTGGGTTGGGAAGTACTGCCGCTATCAGTGCTGCCTGGCTTTGAGAAAGTTTGGAAGCACTCTTATTGAAAAAAGTCTGTGATGCTGCTTCGATCCCATAGATGCCATTTCCCATTTCGATTACATTGAGGTAGACTTCCATGATCCGCTCTTTGGACCAGATTAATTCAACCAAGACCGTGAAATAGGCTTCCAATCCCTTTCTCACATAGCTCCTCGATGGCCACAGAAACACATTCTTCACGGTCTGTTGAGTAATGGTACTTGCACCTTTAATTCGCTTTCCCTTCTTATTGTTTTCCCAAGCTTTTTCCATTGCCTCAATGTCGAATCCATTATGATCCATGAATTTTTGATCCTCAGCAGCATAGACCGCCTGTGGGGCATGCCTAGACATTTCATCTATGGACACCCAGTCTTTGTACAGCCTTACATCCTTTTTTGGATCAAAGGCCTGCTCGACCAATCGGATGACCATCAAAGGAGTGACAGGTACAGGAACAAAACGATACAAAATCACCAGACCGATCGATAGGCCAAAAAACCAAAGGGAAATCTTCCAGATCAACTTTCCAATCCAGCGGATGACTTTCATAAGGATGAATTAAGGGGTGGTTTTAATTTGTACAATTTGCTAGAAAAAAATGGGAATTTTGACATTGACGTAGCTGATCTTTGCTTTTGGTTAATCCTCGAAAAAAGTTAGATAAAACGAAATACCCATAAGATTTTGCGATTTCATTTAGATTTGCAATCCAATATTAACCCATTCCCTATGAACCCCATCACCATCGGAAGCTTCGAAGATTTTGAAAAATACAATGGTCTGGAGCTTGGCGCTTCGGATTACTTTCGGATTACTCAGAATCAAATCAATCTATTTGCCGATGCTACTCTCGACCATCAGTGGATCCATTGTGACCCGGAACGAGCCAAAGCAGAAGGTTCTTTTGGCAACACAATCGCTCATGGCTACCTTACGCTAAGCATCGTGCCCTACCTATGGGAGCAAATTGTGCAGGTCAAAAACCTGAAAATGATGATCAACTATGGCATTGAGAACCTTCGGTTTGCTCAGGCTGTGACCGTTGACAGTGAAGTGCGACTGGTTGCTTCTTTAAAAAATGTAGCAAATCTCAGAGGAACGGTGAAAGCAGAAGTTGATGTAAAACTTGAAATCAAGGATCAAAAAAAACCGGCTTTCGCCGGCGTATTGATTTTCCTATATCACTTTCAATGATCAGGAAGCCAAGAGATCATTGATCACCGTAGCTGCACAGGCACAGCCAAAAGCCGCTGGGAGGAAAGACATGGTTCCGTAAGCCGACTTTTTGAAATTGCGACCATCTGTGAGCATCAAGCTTTCCTTAATCACCTCTTCGGTACTGAATACAGCCTTGAATCCTCCGTAGATAGCTCTTCTCTTGAGTCGTTTGCGGAGCATTTTGGCCAATTTGCATTGGTAGGTATCCTCAAAATTGACAACCTTAATTTGTGTGGGATCTACCTTTCCACCAGCACCCATGGAACTCACCAGCTTGAACCCACGATTTTTTGCCCCTTCGATCAGGTGCATTTTTGGAGTAAAACTATCAATGCAATCCACCACATAATCAAATTCATTGTGCTCAAGCAATGCGGTCATTTCATGTGGATTGAGAAACTGACGGATGGCAGTAATCTTGAGACTTGGATTAATGGCCAGGAGGCGCTGTTCCATCCATTCAGCTTTGGATTGACCGACATTAAGCTGGGTAGCGGGAAGCTGTCGGTTGACATTGGAAATATCGACGGTATCTCCATCAATGATGGTCATCGTACCTATCCCTGATCTCGCAATAAATTCGGCGGCAAAAGAGCCGACCCCACCAAGACCGACTACCAAGACATGTTTGGAAGCCAACTTTTCCAATCCTTCGCGACCGACTATCAATTCGGTACGGCTCAACCAAGCAAATTCACTCATCTGATTTTTCTTTTGGAGATGGTATTCCAGTTGAAAACGGCCTGTCTGGCCAGCTTTTCCACAGGAAGGCGCAAAATTAGGGAAGCTGCCCGATAAATCGAATCGATTTCCAAACCTGAATCATCTGTTTCGAAAAAGAGCCGGTCAATTGGACACCCTTTCAGCCATTCTGTTGCATTGCTGTGTTCTTGGAGCAAATGCTTTCCAAATGAAAAATAAACCGGAAAGGACAACAACTGCTTGGCCAATTCAGGCTTTTGGTTCCAGCCATGCCAAATGATAGCAGGAGGATTTTTTTCTGATTTGAGATATTCCAAAAGAAGGTCATGTCCCTTGACACAATGCAAAATGAGCGGAATATCCAATGCGCTTGCCCATCTCGCTTGGGCATAAAAAGCTCCTTTTTGCAGAGAAATTTCCGGCCCTTTGATCCGATCAAATCCAGCTTCTCCAATGGCAACTACCTGGTCTGATGTTTGGGAAGCCGCTTGAATCTGAATGAGTTTTTGCTCCCAATGAAGATCTAAATACCAAGGATGTATTCCCATCGAGCAAGGTGAGGAAGTCCATGAAAAAGGCGCTAGATGGTTGAATATAGCGCATTCTTTACCAGATTGATGGGTATGAAAATCCCAAAGTTGCATGGGATAAACTTCAGGATTTTTGAGGGAAAAGAAAAAGCCATTCCCATGAATTTGATCTGCCCCAAAAACCCTGTCGCTTTTTGGGGCAGATCAACTATGGAAAAGCTCAGGGATTAATCCAATCGGTTGCGTTCTTCAGTACTTCCGGAGCTGGATCGTACTCTGAAGCTTTCTCCTTTGGCAAAATTATATCTCAAAGTAACTCTCACCCCTTGATTGCTCCTATACTGTCTAAAGCTGGTATCGATATCGGCAAAATCGACTTTGGCTCGGATCACCTGACTGCGGAATAAGTCAGTACCATTGACAGAAAGGGACATTTTATCCTTCATGATGGACTTGGTCACCCCCGCGTCCACCCAGGCAAATCCTTTGATCATACCTTGTCCCCAAATCTGTGGACTGAGATACATCCCGACTACTTCCATTTTGAAGCCTTTTGGCAAGTTGAAGTTTTGCTGAGATCGGATCATATACGAAATCTGCTCTACATCCAGAAAATCTTGCCCCAATTGGGATTTAAACTGGTTGTAATTTGCCTGGACCATGTTGGAGGTATTCCACCATTTTTGGATTTCCACCGGAATGATAGCCCGGAAGTTGGCATTTTTGGTTTTGTCAAAATTATCCGTGAAAGTAGTGGTACTCCTTTCTTCCTGATTTTGCTCAAAGACCTGCATAAAGGCATCCGCTGTCACACTGTATCCTAGGGTAAACTGATAGGCTCCTTTGACCACATGGTTCATTTCAAAATTGGTCGAATACTGAGGCCTCAGATTGGGATTGCCTTGCTCTGAGGTAAGCGGATCGATGTAATAAATGAACGGATTGAGCAAGCGATAATTTGGCCGTGTGATTCTTCGGTTGGCATTGTAGACAATTTGGTACTTGTCACTCACTTTATGCTGTAGAAATACACTCGGGAAGAGGTTGAAGTATTCCTGCTTGTTGACTTGGTTTAAGGTGATCGAATTGCCCAAAATGTCTGAATATTCCCCTCTCAATCCCGCCTGATAGCTCAATTTAGGGTTGAAATCTCCTTTCAACGACAGGTATGCCGCCAAGACATTTTCCTTATAAATGAATCGATTGGAATTGGGATCACGGTTAAATGGCCCTTCCTCTATCGCTCTGCTCAAATCCAAATCATTGTCTGATTCGACCCAACTCCCTTTGACCCCGGCTTCCAAGATTTTTCCTCCTTTGAGAGGCTTGGTCAAATCCACCTTGGAAGTCAGGATCGTATAATACATGTCGTTTAGGGTACGCACCTTATCCCGATTGCCAAGACTTGGGTCTACCCCAGTCCAGTAATTGTTGCTCAGGATGGCCTCGCTTTCCGAGTCCATGATGGTAAAATCCACATCTGCGGATATTTTGGAACCCAGTGTATCCAATTTTGCGTCATAATGGAGATTGGTAAAGAGCCGCTGTCTTTTACCCCCAGAATCATTTACAGAACCAATAAAGCTTTTTTCAACTATGCCCGGATTTGATACTACCGTCTCGGATTGATTAGTCGTCACGTCCGAGGTAGAAGAAGCCTGGATATTCAGACCGAGGTTTTGATTTTTATTGATTTCATAATTGGCCGATCCATTGAATGATGGAGTCTTATACCTGGAAGTAATCCGAGAGTCTTGAAAGAAATTGGAGAGTCCTTGAGTAGTGGTAAAATTTCGGTTAATCTCCAGATCATTGTAATTGGCAAACTCATTGTAATTGAGTGTCCCGTTGGCAGACAGTTTACTTTTTTTCACATTGAGAGTCGCTCCTACAGTAGGTGCCCAAAGACCATTGTATTGACCCCCCAATTGGATATTGCCAAAAACCCCATCGACATTATTCTTTTTGAGCTGAATGTTGATCACCCCTGCTGCACCTTCTGCATCAAATCGGGCAGATGGATTATTGATGACTTCGATACTCTTGATATTATCGGCCGGCATGGATCGGAGGAAGTTAGCCAAATCAACCGCACTCATGTAGGTAGGTCGGTCATTGATCATGACAGTAGCTCCTGAGCGTCCATTGAGGTTGATGTTTCCCTCTGAATCCACAAATATTCCCGGAGATCTCCCAATGACGTCTAAGGCATTAGCCCCCTCCGCCATGACAGTTCCCTCTACATTCACGATGGTTTTGTCCGGCTCAATGATGATTTCCGGACGGGAAGCTTTCACAGTGACCTCATCCAATCCGGTCATTTCATCCTCTACAGTCAGACCACCGAAATTCTTTTCAAGGCCCGGTGCGAGATCAAATTCCTCCGAAGAGAACGTCTTATAACCAATGGAAGAGATGACTAGTCTCACCTTGGCCGTCTTGACGGATTCGATCAAGAAGTTTCCCTCTTCATCGGAGACAGCTCCATCTATCAGGCCTCCATCGAGGGAGATCAAAGCCACATTGGCAAAGGGAACTGGCTGCCCTTTCTGGTCGGCGATTTTCCCGGAGATTTTGGCTAACTCTTTTGGAGATGCAGCCAGATTGCTTATTCCCAGCAGGTAAAAAAAGATGGCTAGGAAAAATAAGTTGGTCGTTTTCATTTTAATGTTGAATCATGTGCTATCCATCCCTTAGGAAAATGAAGTGCCAAGGCACAAAAAGTGGCTAAAAATGCTAAAAATTGAGGTTTTCAAATTTGTCAGGTAAAAAGCTGTACCAATATCGTACAGTTTTATTTTCGGTTTGGGACACAAAAAAGCCTAGGCTTTTGACCTAGGCTTACGATAAATTCTATTTGGAAGGATTATTTCGCAGCTGCGTATCGCTTGCTCACTTCATCCCAGTTGATCACATTCCAGAAGGCTGCGATATAATCAGGTCTTCTGTTTTGATAATGTAGGTAATAGGCATGTTCCCATACGTCAAGACCCATGATAGGAGTACCTGGGCACTCTGCCACATCCATCAAAGGATTGTCCTGATTTGGTGAAGAGCATACGCAAAGTTCTTTTTTGGCATCCACGCACAACCAAGCCCATCCTGAACCAAAACGGGTAGCAGCTGCTTTGTTGAATGTTTCTTTGAAAGCATCAAATGAGCCAAACTTGGCATCAATTGCAGCTGCCAATTCGCCTGTAGGGACTCCACCGCCAGTTGGAGAAAGAATCTGCCAAAACATACTATGATTCCAATGACCTCCACCGTTGTTTCTTACGGCTGTGTTAGAACCTGCCACTTTCATCAATTCTTCAAGAGATTTGCCTTCCAAGTCGGTACCGGCTATCGCATTGTTGAGATTGGTCACATAGGCATTGTGATGCTTGCCGTGATGGATTTCCATGGTTCTGGCATCAAAATGTGGCTCTAATGCATCAAAAGCATAAGGGAGGGAAGGGAGTTCAAAAGCCATTAGTATGAGGTTTAAGTTGAAGATTAGTTAAGGTTATTTTTACAAACTACGCCAACTCAACCAGACTTTGCCAAAAAAGGTTCTGATTTTGTAAAAAAGACTTATTCCCGGAGTTTTTTGAAAAAATCCAGCATCAATTGCTCGGATTCTTTGGCCATCAACCCGGAAAAGACCTTGGTTTTAGGATGAAGCATTTCCGGATTGCATTGATGGAAACCTCTCTTTGGGTCAGATGCTGCAAAATAAATCTCCCCGATTTGCGACCAATAGAGCGCCCCTGCGCACATGGGGCAGGGCTCTAGGGTGACATAGAGTCTGCAATCGGTAAGGTACTTAGCCCCTAAAAAATTGGCCGCTGCAGTAATCGCCAAAATTTCCGCATGGGCCGTAACGTCCGTGAGCTTTTCGGTTTGGTTGAAAGCCCTCGCGATCACTTTGTTTTTGGATACAATGACAGCACCCACGGGTATTTCTCCTTCTTCGAAGGCGAATTTGGCCTGCTTTAAGGCCTCATTCATGAAATACTCGTGGGTGAAAATTTCCAAAATGGTAAATCTCTTATTGGAACATGGCAAAGATTTCTTCCCTTACTCCCTTGTTGATGATGACTGCCAGGATCAATGACACAATCAAACCGATCAATGCCTTGAAAATATCTTTCCTTGCAAGTCGAAACGCCCGAACAAGCCATGCATTTTTTCGCTTAGCTTTTCCATGCTTTCCAATAGCTATGGCCAATTCTCTACCCGCCAACAATCCAATAAATACCCATGTGGTACTCATCGGCACTTTATTGTACATTTTGAAATAGAAAAGAATGACTGCATAGACCAAGTCCACAATAGTGGCTGCTCTGACATCTGTCACATTGGATTTCTCCGTGACAATTTCCTGAATTTTATCTCCTTTCAGATAAAAGAGAAAACCGAGTCCCAAGAATACAAATCCCGCGTATACTGAAAATTCAAAAGTGTCTAATTGTCTAGGAAGAAATACGGCAATGTTAGCCGCATCCTGCATGATCCAGACTGACCATAGTACACCTGAGGTGATCCACTGCAAAACCATCCAGTAAGGTTTGGCTTGGCCCTTTAGATAGTTTTTTACAAAGCGTTCCAAAATAAACCAAACGACAATCGCCATTACAAATGCCAAAAGGTAGCCGACAAAACTTTTGAACATGACGTCCAGGATGGTACCGGCTTTGTACGTGAAGACATTCAAAAGCAAAAAAGTGGTTGAAACCGGCATTCGCATTCTGGTAAGAATCAACAGGACAATCGGGGCCGCCAGTTGAAGAAATACAAAACTCTCAGGAGCTTTTTCCAAGCCCGGCACACTGAGTCGCTCGTAGCTTACATCGCCGGAAAAAGTTACCCAGCTATAGGTAACCGTACCTACCCAAATCACTCCCATAAATAACCAGAGGATCCACCAAGGGCGGTTGTTGTTGGATGCGATAAACGTGCCTATGGTCTGAATACTGTCGTTGGCTATGGCTGAATAGGCTGCCAAAGCAAAACCAAACCACATCGCAGCATAGGTGTAGGGAGTAACCAATCCAGCAATTGCTGTCAGAATTATGATTGTAATCAAAAAAGGCTTTTCATTTCTCGTAAAATCGAAAATGGAGTAGGTCTTTTTCGATAACTTTTCTTGATTGATATTTTGATCAATGGGCTTCTTTTTAGCCATAGTGTTGGAAGGTGATGAGATATCTTGGGCAAAATTAAAGAAGATAATCGGCAAGCTATGTTAACAAATTGTTAACTAAGGACAAAACCTTCTTTGTAACCCTCATTTTGGATTGCTTTTCGCAAAAAAATTTCAACTTTTGCCTAAAATTCTGTTTAAAATTTGGAAGTATCTCTCACTTTCAATCCTAAAAATTCTGACAGCATAACCTAAATGGAACTCTTGGAGGAGCAAAAACCATCCGGAAATAAACACCTCCTGAGGTATGCCCAGGTTTTTTTGGCACTGTTGCTTTTCATTTTTGCAATAGATTTATTGACTGTGGCGATGGGCCGGATCAATAGCGGTGTTGCATTGGAAATCCTTCAGGCCACTAAAAATCCCTTCATCAGCCTTTTTATCGGATTACTAGTCACGGCTCTTATTCAAAGTAGCTCGACAGTTACAGCCAGCGTGGTGGCTATTGTCGCCTCCGGCAATCTTACCTTGCAACAGGCCGTTCCCATCGTGTTGGGTGCCAATATTGGGACAACACTCACTTCGACATTGGTATCTTTTTCCTATATCATGGACAAGAAGGCATTTCGGAGGGCTCTTTCAGCAGGAATTTCCCATGACATTTTCAATATCCTGTCTGTGGTTATTCTTTTCCCTATGGAAATTTACTTCGGGTTCCTTTCCGGTATTGCAGGCAAAATTGCTGGTTTATTTGCTTCTGATAATTCCTTTGAAGGTCCAATTATCTACAATCGGATGTTTACCAGGACACTAACTGACTGGATCGTGGATCAGATCAATATCCCATTTGTGACCATGTTACTTTCTGTCTTTTTGGTGTTTTTTGCCATCAAGGTTCTTTCTACAGCGATGTACCGGTCTTTTGTCAAGGACTCTTTTGAAGATATCAATAAGGTGATTTTTCAGAAAACGGGCCTCTCTTTCTTCTATGGCATTTTCTTCACTGCTGCAGTCCAATCCAGTACAGTGACCACCTCACTGGTCGTCCCTCTGGTCGCAAATAAAAAAGTGACTCTTACCAAAGCTTTCCCCTTTATCATCGGAGCCAATATAGGAACCACTATCACAGCCGTCATCGCATCCATTTACAAAACGGAGGCGGCCATCGCTTTGGCTATCGTACACATCCTATTCAATAGTTTGGGAGCTTTGATTTTTTTGCCTTTCCCTGAGGTGAGAAGAATCCCGGTCTGGATTGCCAATTACATGGGAAAGACTTCTGTCCAAAATAGGATAGTGGGATTTGCTTATATCTTACTGACCTTTTTCATTATTCCATTCCTGCTGATTTACTTCAGCAGAGACTAAAGATTGGCATTTCGCCAAGCCTCCATGAGTGCTTTTGCACTGCTGGTACCTATTCGGTCAGCACCTGCTTTGATCAAATCCAAGGCAAAATCAAGGGTTTTGATCCCTCCACTGGCTTTGATTCCAACTGCCGACGGAAGCACTTCCCGCATCCAGGCAATATCTTCCACTTTAGCGCCTGTAGGAGCATAACCCGTGGAAGTTTTCACATAATCAGCTCCTGCATCCTGACAAATCAGACAAGCCTCACGGATTTGGTCTGAGTTGAGATAGGCTGTTTCAATGATGACTTTGAGAATTCGTTCTTCTTCGTGGCAAATTTTGGCGATTTGCGCGATCTCTATCTTTGGCCAGCTCATCCCCGAATGAAAAGCCGTCTGGGACCAAACCAAATCCAATTCATCTGCTCCGTTTTTGATGGCCTCTTTGGTCTCTGCAACTTTGGTGGCTGTATCTTCAAAGCCAAAGGGAAACCCGATCACCGTGACCACTTGAATATCCTGGCCTTCAAGGTCTCTTTTTACTTTTTTTACCCAAAAAGGTGGTACACATATCCCAACAAACTGCTCCTCGATCGCATCTCTAACCAGCACATCCACTTCCCTGTCAGTCATGGTAGGTTTCAATAGGGTGGATTCCAAAAATCGATTGAAATTATTCATGGTTTTTTTGTTGGTCTTCTTCTGTAACGAAATCACTTAAATACATGTATTCCAAGGTTAAATCTCCATCCCGAGCAATAGTCGCACGCTCAAGAATAGGTGAATTTTCTTCGAAAAGTGCAGGAATGACCCATTTCATCAATTGCTTTCCAAATTCCGCGCTGGACTCTCTGGGAAGTTCGCAAGGCAAATTATCGATGGCCATCACCGAGATACTGGTCTGCTTACCAAAAGCCGGCAACTCTGTCCCTGTCTCCCGATCTACATCGTAAATAGGTTCAAGAATGGTAGATGCCCGAAAGGTAGTAGGAATAGAACCACCCACATCACAGGTAATGTCAGCAATCACGGAAATGGAAAAGTCGGGGGAATTAATATCCTCCAACTCAAAAAGCCTGGGAGCACCGGGATTCCAATAGGCTGCGGCAATGAGAATTTCACCGGCCTCCGCAAATTTTAAAAAATGGCTTTCATACAATTCCGGGTTTGCATAAAACTCCTCTCTGTCAAATCCACCATCCGACTTTCGGCGATTAAAATCTCCCGAAGACAAGACCACAAATACAGGTTCCTCAAAATAGCTATGCAAAAACTCGTGCGCATCTACTCTGGCAATTCCGAGAATTTGAAGGATTTCCAGGGCTCCTTTGCCTACTCGTCCCTGTCCCGTCACCACGATCTTAACTGGTGGAAGTGTTACTTTTTTTAGCTCATCTTTCAAATCATCCAAATCTCTACACGCTGAGGCACGTCGTAAATCATAGAGCCCAGTCTTTTTTCCATAGGTCAAAAAAGCATTGTAAGCTCCTACGATTCCAGCCCATCGACCAAAGGCTACCACACGCTCACCCTGTTCATCCTTCAACACTTCGTAATCAATTAAGCGGATGTCTTTGCTGAGGACACTTTTGAGCAAAGCCCTGTTTTTGATCTGCTTTTTGATGGTATGGGAAAAGAAAAAATAGGTCTTGCCTGCTTTCAGTTGGTCTATCGGGACTTCCTTTACCCCAAAGAGGTAATCTGCCTGAGAAATATCATCCACAACAGCTATCCCCTGAGCTCGGAATTCCTCATCTGAATAGCATCGGAAAGGGCTGGATTCCACCAAAAAAGTCAGTGCGGCACCATACTTTTCAGAAATCTCTTTGAGCTGCAAAGGTGTAAATGGTACCCGTGCATCAGGGGGTACTTTTCCCTCGCGGATTATTCCAATTTTCATAAAAATCTAAAGTCTTGGGTTTAGTTTTGGGTTATGGCTAATCTCTTAATGATTCTCAGTTGGGTCTTATTCTATTCCCTACATACCGCGCTCGCCTCTGGCAAGTTAAAAAGATTTTTGGAGGCAAAATGGCCCCAAGAGATGAAATGGTATAGATTATTCTACACCTTATTTTCTGTCGTATTTTTCCTAGGAATCCTGATTCAAGCTCTTTTTTTACCTAATCAACCATTCATTGAAGGCAGTCCCTATTTGAGCTATGCAGGTTATATGCTGGCGACTTTGGGGGTTGTGTTGGCCTCTCGCTCCTTTAAAGAAATCTCGTTTTCTTCCTTTTTTGGACTTTCCGGCAAAGGCCCTGATGCCTCCGAGAAATTGATCATCCGTGGTATTTATTCCTTGGTGAGGCATCCACTTTACCTGGGCATGGTTCTCATTTTTGTAGGATATTGCTTAGTGTCAGGTTCAGTAGGTTCATTGATTCATTTGAGTTGTCTGGCAGTTTATCTCCCTTTTGGGATTTATTTTGAGGAAAAGAATCTTTTGAGAAAATACGGTTCCGCCTACTTAGATTATCAAAAAAGTGTACCCCCATTTTTTCCTATAAAACTAAAAAAAGGGCACTAGGCCCTTTGATTAGTCGATTCCCAAGAAATCCACTTGGAATACCAAAACGGAATTTGGCGGAATTTTATCATTGTTATTTTGGCTTCTATAGCCCTCAGGAGAAGGAATAATCAATACTGCCTTAGATGCAGGTCTTAACCTTCTAAATCCAAGATCCCAACCATTGATCACTCCTCCAGCTCCCAAAAGGAAACTGAAAGGTTTATAAACCCTTCCTTCCACCCAGATATTATTCGCTCTTGCTACACTTTCTATGGAGGTATCGAAGACCGTTCCTAGCTCCATTAGTTTACCAGTATAGTCAGTATATACTACCGTGTTGGAAGTTGGGCGAGATCCTACCCCTTCTTTTTGAACAATGACCACCACTCCGCTCGGGTCATGTATTCGATAGAGACTGTCTATTTTAGCAGTATCCAAATAGCCTGCAATTTTTTTACGATCAATCTCCAGGTTTCCAGCGGCATCATAGACTGGGCCACGATCAAAAGGATTTGTCGTCTCACAGGACATTAGCGTCATGAAAAAGAGAACTGCGAGAGGAAGTAAATTGCGCATCATGGATTGGAGTTTGGTCCCTTTTTGACATCAATAAGGTCAAGTTCAAAGATCAAAGGAGAATTGGCCGGGATGGTACCATTTGCCTGAGACCCATATCCCAGTCTGGAAGGGAAAATAACTGTTGCTTTTTCACCGGGATGCATCATCGAGATGGCAAATTCAAACCCAGTGATGGTGAATCCAAGGCCTACCGGAAATTTGAGCGGCTGGTAATTTCTTGTGGAAACGAAAATCCCGTTGTCTTTAGCCACTTGCTCAATGGAAGAATCGAAAACCCTTTTATCGAGTGTCCTTCCGGTATAATTGACCCGTACGGTATCTCCTCTTAGGAGCGCATTGCGCTCGGGCTTGGCAGATACTTGCCAGAACATATAAAATCCTTCTATCGGCTCGGAATATTGCTTCACACTGGTGATCGGATTTGCCTGAAGATACTTTTCAATGGCTTCTTTATCTCTTTCCAAGATGACTTCCTGTGTCTGATCAGGGTCTATGCAAGAAACAACTGAGATTGCTCCGACCAGAAGTAGGAAAAAAGCGAATAATCTGGAGTTCATATGTTCTGGTTTAGTTTATTGAATGTATTTCAGATTTATTTCTGAACGTCAGTAACCTCTACGTCAAACACCAAAATGGAGTTGGCAGGAATCAAGGCTCCGGCACCATTTTCTCCATAAGCAAGTGGTGAAGGAATGATGAATTTAGCCTTAGACCCTTTTTTAAGAAGCAAAAGCCCTTCGTCCCATCCTGGGATTACTTGACCCATTCCGACATTCACGGGAAGTGGCTCATAAGGGCGCTCTTCACTGAACATGTTATTTGCCTTGGCAATCTCAGGGAAAGACGTGTCAAACAGCGTTCCGTCCAAGAGGTATCCCGCATAATTGACATACATAGTCGTACCCGGTGTAGTAGCCTCACCTGTTCCTTCTTTTTCGATCACGTAGTAAAGGCCATTGGAAGTTTTTTGAGCAGTAAGACCCTTCTCAGCCACATAAGCATCGATGGTCTTGGCTTCTTCCACTAACAGAGCCTTGGCTCTTTCAGCGCTTTTTTCTTGCTCTTTTTTCATCACCTCCTCGTAAAAGGCCTGCATCTCTGCTTCTGTTTTGACTGCATAAGCACCCAATTTCACTTTGATGACATCATCTTCTTTGATAGGAGCCGGCTGATTTCCGCTGAATACAATTTTTGCCGGAGCTTCAAAAGTGATTGAATCACCAATTCTTAGACTAAGGAAAATTTCATCCATCCCGTTTTGAGCGGTGATGGAATCATTGGCCATCAGGTAGCCTGGGAATGGCTGGGTAAGTGTGCTGTAGATTACAGAATCTGAAGCAGTGGAAATTTCCAAGTTGTAAAGCAGAAAGTCGCCGTTGGTCGCCTTTTCAGAACCTTCTTTTACATAAGTGTATTCGATTGCGTCTTTTTCTGTCACTTTGGTTTTCTGACAAGAAGACATGGTACTTGCACCGGTAAGAAGTGCAAAGAGCGCCACTAGGCTTTTGTAATTTTTCATAAAGGAGTAAGTGTATTTCAATTTTGGTTTCTCAAGGGATTTAATCTGCCACGACAGGGTCTGAGTGAAATAGCTCCACTTGGCACTGTTCGACCAATGATTCAAAACGCTCGACTGTTTCTTTTAGCGTTTGAGCAGATTTTCCTCCGGCAGCATTTTTATGTCCTCCTCCGTTGAAGTGAGACGCAGCAAATTTATTGACTGCTACATCGCTGCTGGATCGGAAGGAGATTTTAATTCCATCTTCTCGCTCTGAAAACAAGGCCGCAAGCTTGATCCCATCCAAAGATAGGGCATAATTCACCAAACCTTCGGTGTCGCCGGTTTGGCTTTGATATTTTTTAAGATCTTTTTTACTGATGACAAAGTACGCTGTGTGAAGATCTTCCCTGACCACTAGCCGTCTGGTGATAGCAAATCCTATAAACTTCAGCCTGTTTACTGAATTGGAATCATAGATGAGGTTGGCGATTTGGGATGAATCGGCTCCTTTGTCCAGTAATTCGGCAACCACCAAATGGACATTTTTTGTGGTGTTTGGATGCCTAAAGCCACCTGTATCGGTCATAATCCCTGCGTAAAGACACTCTGCGATGTCTTTATCAATGAGCGATTCATCGCCTAATTCGACAATGAGTTCATATACTAACTCGCAGGTCGCGGCGGCTTTGGTACTCCAGTATCTGAAATGTGCAAAGTCTTCAGGGTCTTGATGATGATCGATATTGACCACAAAGGCTTTTGACTTCCGGATCAATTCCCCCAATTCGTTTACCCGATTTAATACCGAAAAGTCAAGGCAAAAGATCATATCCGCTTCCTCCAGTCTGGATTGTGCTTGAGCCTTTTCCGAAGGTTTGGAAAAATCCAAGACCTCATCGTTGCCTTTCATCCAAGTCAAAAAATAGGGATAATCTGTAGGGGTAACTACTGTCACCTTATGGCCTTTCTTAATCAGGTAATTGGCAAGCCCCAGAGAAGAACCCAACGCGTCCGCATCCGGCTTCACGTGGGTGGTAATGAAAATATTCTTGGGGGAGGAAAGTTCTTTTTTAAACGTAGCTAAAGCTTCCATTAGATCAAATCAGCGGCACATCTGGCTCCAGTAGGGTGCAAATGTCAGGAAATTTTCCAGAATTCCCAAAGTATCAAGATTCCTGATAATGAAGCATCTAGCGGATATTTCTGGAGGGCATAGGAGATACTAAAACGAAAACTCCTATTTTTGCGCCCGAAATAAACCAATGCAAATCCCAAACCCATGGCAGGAAACAGAACATTCACCATGATCAAGCCGGATGCTTTTGAAGCCGGAAACTCAGGCGCAATCCTGAAAATGATCGAAGAAGCAGGCTTTAAAATCGTGGCCATGAAAGCTACCCGATTGACTCAAGAACTGGCAGGAAAGTTTTACGCGGTGCACAGCGAAAGACCATTTTACGCTGACCTATGCAAGTACATGTCCTCTGGACCTATTGTAGCTGCTATCTTGGAAAAGGATAATGCCGTAGAAGATTTCCGTACGCTTATCGGTGCTACCAATCCGGCAAATGCTGCGGAAGGAACCATCAGAAAAATCTTCGCAAAATCCATCGAAGCCAACGCGGTACACGGATCCGACTCTGACGAAAATGCCGCTATCGAAGGCAGCTTCTTCTTCAACCAATACGAGCGCGTGATCTGATCTAGGTACTAAAACAAAAAAAAGCCATCCAGAAGCAGTTTTGGATGGCTTTTTTAGTCTAGAGATCAGTGTTCAATGATCAGTAAACAGTCTCTGATCACTGAGACTGACCACTTCACTACTTTTCAACAAACTCCGTCATAATCTTTGCCGATAACAAAGACAGCGGAATGCCTCCCCCGGGGTGCACACTGCCTCCGCAGAAGTACAGGTTTTTGATATCGGAGGAATAGTTGGCGTGGCGGAGAAATGCTGCAAAACGATTGTTGCTACTATTACCGTAGAGTGCCCCTTGAGCTGAGGAGGTTTTGGATTCAATGGAACGCGGCTCAAGGATTTCCTCCACTTCGATCAAAGGTTCCAGATCGGTCTTAAGGATTCGGTTGACCTTGGCAATGATGTTTTTTCTTGCTTCCTCGATAAGCTGATCCCAATCCTGACCCTGATTGTTGGGCACATTGATCATGGTAAACCAATTCATACATCCCGCTGGTGCATCATCCTCCTTGTACACCGAGGTGATATTGATATAGACTGTAGGGTCCTGGTAGATACTTCCCTTTTTGAAAATATGCTCAAACTCGGTTTTGTAATCGTCCGAAAAGAGAATGTTATGAAGATCCAACTCAGGAAACACTTTTTTGATCCCCCAATAGAAAATCAGAGCCGAACTGGACTTGGGCTGCTCGAGCAGCTTTTTGGGCTGCTTTTGTTTTTTCAGGATGGTCTTGTAGGCGTTAACCATGTCCATGTTATTGATCACCACATCTCCGGTAACACGCTCCCCTTTCACCCGGAGGCCAATAGCTTTCCCATTTTCCACCAAGATTTCCTCCACGGGAGCATTGAAGTGGTAGTTCACACCCAGTGAAAGCGCCAAGCGATAGAGGCTGAGAGTGATGTCGTGCATGCCCTTTTTGGGAAAAAAGGCACCGATATTAAACTCCAGGTGAGGAATGATATTCAGCGTGGCGGGAGTCTGGAAGGGGTCCGAGCCGTTGTAAGTTGCATACCTGTTAAAAAGTTGCACCAGTTTAGGCTGCGCAAAAAGCTCCTCATTTGCCTTGTTCATGGTAGAGAAGATGCCTAGCTTTCCCATCTTCAGATAGGACTTCAGGGCCTGTGGACCTATCCAAGTTCCCAACTGATGCAGGGAGCGATGCATAAACAGGGGCGCCAGATGATCATAGATAAATGCCGAACGCTTCAATGCCTGTCGGATATTCACTGCCGGTTCGCCCAATTGGGTCTCCACCTCTTCGGCAAAGCGATTCGGATCAGCCCACGCCTTGATGGTACTTCCATCTTCCCAGAAATAATGGCAGGCCACGTCCAGCTTCTGGTACTCAAAGTGCTCCTTAGGGTCTTTTCCTGCCAGTCTAAACAGCTCCTCCACCTGATCAGGCAGCGTAAAAAGGGAGGGTCCGGCATCAAATCGGTAGCCTTGAATCTCGATCTCCGAGAGCTTTCCTCCCGGGTAGGCATTGGCCTCGAAGACCTCGACCCGATAACCCTTCAGGGCCATTCTGATAGATGCGGCTATTCCGGCTATTCCGGAACCCACAATCAAAGCTGTTTTCATTTCCTTAAGGTGGTGATGAGACAAGGTAAGATCCGGTTTTTGAAGGAAAATGTTTAGGGAAAAGGAAGAAATATTGGTGATGAAGGAGAAACAGCATAGGCAAATCCCTTCAAATCAACCAAGTACAGGATAGGCTTTAAAAAAGGGTGGCAAATGCCAATCATTCAGGTTTTCTTATTCTTCAAATGACCTTTTGTTTGTACAAAAGGTCATTTTATTACATTTTTTGATAAAAATATTTTATGAAATGCTTTTTTATGAAAATGAAATGCATTTATATTGTTTTAAAATACACCAAACGCACTATGAAAACTTTTAAATCAAATCTTTTGGGATTGGCCCTGGCGGGGTTGATTCTTGGCGCCTGCAGCCAGACAGGCATGTATGAAACGGCTGACTTGATGAATGAGCAAGCTTCAGCTAAGGCGGGATTCAACCTGAGTCCTTTTGGAATGAATGGGGAAAATGCAAGAACCTATACTGACGATGCCCACAGTACATCTTGTATTACCACTGATCAATCTACTTGGTTTGTTAGATCTTATGAGCACGTATTTGATATAACGGCACCCGCGAAAAAAGTTAAAGTGGATGTATACAATACCCCTACTCACTTGATTTATAAATTTAACACTGAAAACACTACCGTTCAATTCATACAAATTGATGGTGTGTTTGTTGTCAATGATCAAGCTGTCTCAACTTATACCCATTCTGTTCCCTTAAATTCTTCATGGGCAGCTGGTAATACAATTACAGCCGCAATAAATGTTTTTAGAAACAACACTTCTGGAGGGGGGGGCGGTAACAGAGCTCAATTTGCTACTTCTTATAACCTTGTAGGAATTTGTACTACCACTACCCTTTCTGCTGGAACTACCGAACCAATTTGCGTAGGAGCTGATGCATTTACCCTCACCGCGACTGTTACTACTTCAGCTGAAACCCTTACAGGAGGATTTATTCAAATCTTGAATTCAAGCAATGAAGTAGTTGCATCTGAAGCTGTAACCTCTACTGTTCGTTCAGTTACATATAATGTCCCTACCGAAAATGCTGGTAATTATACTTACTCCGCTCAATATGTAAGATCTACACCATCCTTTAGATATCAGGGAAGTGTTTCTTCAACAACCTCGACTGTACAGGTTATTGAATGCGGTGGCTGCGATATCAAAGGCAATGAATTCTCAGGTGAAGCAGTTTCTTGCGGAACAGCTCGTGAGGCTAATTTTGTCTTTGGATCTGAAGATGGCGTTAGCTACTTTAAAATTCAAGGTGGTTTGACCAACTTTACTGGTGCTGATGCAGTAGTAACCGTGACAGGAGGTACAACTACAACTGAACAAAGAACTCCGGGTGGCAGCTCTAACAGAGTAATTACAGTAGAAGGATCTGTTGGTGCTTGCGAAACTGTCATTGTAAACGTGAAATGGAACTCTGCCAACTCTGGTGGAATCATCACTGGAGAATGGTCTGTAAAAGATGCCAATGGTGTCGAGCTAGCTCCAGAAGTTGCCGGACTTTCTTGTCCTAATTAATTTGAATTATAATCGCAAATCCCCCGACCATCCTCGGGGGATTTTTTTTGCCCATTCTTTTGGGTTATGTTTTTCCTTTTCGGGCTATGGAATATCTTTAGGTGTTCACTTTTTACTAGTAGGGCATTCTTTTTCACCCTCTATTCCCAATCCAAACCTCCTACTCACCCCTCCTTCTCATACTCCAGCTTATAATTCCCCACATGGATTTTGGACTCTTCGATTTTTCGCTTGTGACGCAAGTAATTGACTGTTCCAAAGATCAAAATCCCCGCAGAAATGGTATAAAAAAGGACTTGGTAATAGATACTTCCCTCCACCTGCAGGAGGTTTTTGATGCTTAATCCAGCGACCAAAAAGTACATGGACGTCCTGAGAAAGGATAAAAACGTGGTCTGATTGGCGAGAATGGTCCGCTGAAGGGCGAGGTTTTCTCTCAATAAAAGATCTCTGTTGATGGTGTTTTCGAGCTTGGACATGACGATGGAGGCTACATTGATTAAAGGTAAGGGATTGAAGGGTTTAGCTTTCTGACCTATCCTTGAAAATCTCCACCCCGACAGGGTAAGAAGAGTTCTCTTCCAGTAAAATCCGGACCACATTGACCCCTACCATCACCCAAGTAAACAATCCCATCCCGGCTAAAATCAACACAGGAAAAAACAGAAAAGCCAAAAATCCACAGGGAATCATCACCGCGAGTACATTGATCTGAAAGTTAACTACCTGCAGGACCTCCTTTTTGAGACCGGGAAATTGGCGTTTCACCCAAATCCAAAGCAAATACGTGGGAAGAATCAAAAGCAGAAGGGCAGAGAGATGGAGGAGTATCCTGGGAACAATGGGAAATTTTTCTTCCTGAAGATCTACTTGCTCCTTTGGAGTCAATCGGTCGAGAGGGATGTCCAGCACCTGCGCCAGTGAAAGCAAGGTGTAGGATCTGGGTTTGACTTTTCCGGATTCGATCCGCTGGATCGTTTTGGAAGTGGTATGGATCCTTACCGCAAGGTCTTCTTGGGTCCACCCTTTTTTAATTCGTTCCGATCTGACGATTTCACCCAGGCTCATAGGCTTTTACTTTTCACAAAAGTCCCCTAAAAAATGGATTCTCACTGCTCCCAGAACAGGACATTTAACAGACATTTCCCAAAAACTAAAAAAGTCCGACTCATGGGAGCCGGACTTTTCACTTTATAACTTTTTATGAGAATTAATATCCTGGATTCTGCGCAATAGGGGCAGAGGTGTTGGTCAAGATCTCTTCCAATGGAATCGGCCAGATAAACAAATGGCTGGAGTACGGCAAGGAGTGATCGGTCGGGATATTCACATTGGTCGTGTAGAAGTTTAGACCGGTGATGGATCTGGAAGTAGCTTTGGCCGGGATACCCGGCATTCTACCTTCCCCTGCCAAGCGGTGAATGTTCGGGAATCTTCTGCCTTCTGCAAGGAATTCAATTCTCGTCTCACGGATGATGGCATCGATCAAGGCATCTGCATTTGCAAAATCAGCAGTGGTGTAAGCCGGAACTGAAGCAGGAAGCGCACGGCTTCTTACCGAGTTGAGCAAAGTCACCGCTGCCTGGGTATTGCCCAATCTTGCATTGGCTTCAGCCGCTGCAAGTACGATCTCGGCAAAACGGATCACGATGGAAGGATCAGAAAACGTCACTGCATCGGTGTACTTGTTGGTAAAGATTCCCAAAGGCCCTTGACTTACAAAGCCATCTGTAGCACCTCTTACACTTCTTCGGGTATCTTCCGGATGCCACCAAGTTGCTCTCCAGATCAATGGGCTGATTTTTACCAGACCACGAGCACCCAAGTTAGGGTTGCCATACATGTTGGCAAGCGCACCGTTTACACCCGGGTTAGAAGCCTGCGTATTTTGGAAAGAAAACACGTTGTCTGTGCTGGTACCACCACTTCTGAATGGAGCCAATGGATTGGCAGTCACCGCATAGCGGCTGGAGATTTTGTTGAACTCCGTCAGTACATCAGCCCATCTTTCCATGTGCAAAAGCACTCTGGCTTTCAAGGCGATCGCTGAACCCTTGTTGGCACGGAAAGGGCTGGATCCATTGCCCATAAGGCTCTCTGCCTGATTCAAATCCGCCAAAAGCTGATCATACACACTTTGCACAGTACCTCTTCCTACTGCTTCACCTGGACCTACCTTAGATACGTCATTGATGGCAAAGGTTCTGTAAGGGATGCCCGGTGCATTAGGATCATCAGAATAAGGTCTGGAGAAATAAACTACCAACTCATGATGAGCCAAAGCTCTCAAGAAAAGGGCCTCCCCCAAAAACTGATCTCTTACAGCCTGTGTGATTGCACCTTTTGACAGCGCACCGTCTAGGTTTTCGATCACGATATTGGCACGGTTGATCATTCTGTAGAGAGAGATCCACTGACCATTGTTGTTAGCAGTCTGTGGGTTGAATCCGTTAATGTAAGTGATTTCATAAAACAACTGGTCGTTGTACATGTCTTCACCTCTCATATCACCCTGCTGCACAGAAGCCGCACCAAACGGATAGCCTCGCTGTACTGACCCTAGATAAAACCCTCGCTGAGCAGCTTCATAGATACCCAACACGGCTGCATTAACCCTGTTCCCATCGGCAAAAGCTTCCGCATCCGGAATAATATTCGCTGGCTGCAGATCAGTCACTTCGCAGGAAGACGTCACGCCTACCATTGCCAAAGCCACCAAAACTGACTTTACTTTAGTTGAAAATATTGTTTTCATGTTTGATCGATTTTAGGATTGAAAATTAGAATCCAACATTAAGGCCCACAGACCAAGTTCTGATGATCGGAGCCACGTTCCAGTCGATTCCGAAGTTCAATTGACCACCGAATTGGTTGGATTCAGGATCGATTCCGGAGTACTTGGTGAAGATCAAAGGATTCTGTACCTGAGCAAAGAATCTTGCTGATCTGATTGCACCGTTGAATGCATTGTTCAGCGTAGCAGCTGGCACTCTGTAGCCGACTACCATGTTTTGAACTCTCACAAAGTCACCTTTTTCTACAAATCTGCTGTTGGAAGCAGCGGTCTGCCAGGTGTTGGCATCACGGCCGGCATAGAGTCTAGGCACATCGGTCACCTGACCGCTTTCCGTCCATCTGTTTAGGATTTCTCTGTGGTTGTTGGAGAATCCCAGGCCAAGCAACCCTCTTAGGGATTCGTTCATGATGTAGTTGCCACCAGAATATCTGATGAAGATTTCCGCATCAAAATTTCCATAAGTGAAGCTGTTTGACCAGCCACCCTGATACTTAGGAAGTGTATTACCTAAGAAGAATTGAGTAGGTGCTGTACCTGCTGTGGCTACATTGGATGGATTAGCAGGATCAAATGCTCTCCAAGTGGCTGCTCCTACAAGCTGCACGATGTTGTCCCCGCTGTAGTACATCGCGTTACCGTTGGCAGGGTTGACACCCGCCCACTTAAATCCGTAAAGCTGTGCAATAGGTCCGCCTACTTCCGTTCTGTTGTACGTACCGGTCAGAGGCTGTACCAAGTTGGTCACCTCATTGCGGATCCAGGTAAAGTTGAAATCAGTGTTCCAGGAGAATTTACCATTGTTGATGACGTTTGACAAGGCACGGAATTCCACACCCTCGTTAAACATGGCGCCCACGTTTTGGCTGATGGTGTTGTTTGGAATACCCAAAGAAGGAGCAGTCGGTGCATTCAATACGATACCGTCTACGTTGTTTTTGAAGTAATCCGCAGATACAGTCACCTTACCGATAGTCATGTCAAGACCTACGTTGAACTTTTTGGAAGTCTCCCACTGCAAAGCCACGTTGGCCACGTTGGTATATCCAATACCTGCACCGGCAGCAGCCTGCACAGGACCAAATCCACCTGCATAAGGGAAAGAACCGCCTGGTAAGCTCACGTTTCCTACTTCTGCGTAAGATGCTCTTACTTTCAAGTCTTTGATCAAGGTAGAAGTGAAGAACGATTCGTCAGAAACTCTCCATCCGATCGATCCACCTGGGAATGTACCTCTTCTATTTTCGGTAGCCAGCTGAGAGATACCGTCATTTCTTACTGCGAAAGACAATAAGTATTTGCCTTTGTAGCCATAGTTGAATCTCGCGAAGTAGGAGTCAAAACCCTGCTCCTGGAATCCACCACCAGAAAACTGGTTGTTGTAAGAGTTGGAGATCAAGTTTCTCAATCTGAAAAACTCATCCGAGAAGTCCGTACCGGAAGCACTGAAGTTGTAGAAATTGGTGTACTGATATTCAACCCCTGCAGTGACATTGATGCTGTGATTTTCCGCCAAAATGGTCTGATAGTTCAACGTGTTCTGCCAGTTCCATCGGGTAGCCGGATTAAATGCCATCGTCACCGAACCGTTGGAGCTTCTACCGTCACCATGCTTAGGGCTTAGGGTGGTAAAGTCATCCGCCAAGGTCACGTCGATACCGATTTGTGTTCTTGCGGTCAAGCCTCTTGCAAGGTCAACCTCAGCATAAGCATTGCCTAAAATTCGGTGATTTCTGTTTCTGTAGAAGTTATTTGCCAGGACATAGGCAATGTTCGGAATGTTGTTGTCCGGACCGGCAAGGTTTGCACCGAAACCGGTGGTAGCACCATTAGCCGTAATGTTGAATCCACCGAAGGCAATATTTGCCGGATCGTAGATAGGGACATTTGGCAATGCTCTGGTCGCGTTGTAAATCGCTCCTGAAAGTGAGTTTGCACCATTGTTCAGACCCGTAATCTCTGTGTACGCATAAGAAAGGCTTTTTCCGATTCTTACTTTCTTAGAGATGGAATGATCGATATTTGATCTGAAAGCATATCGCTTCAGGTCATTGGTTTTTACCACAGACTCCTGGTCGGTGAAACCGAGAGAGAAGAAATACTTGGTGGACTCAGAACCGCCGGAGATCGAAAGGTTGTGCTGCTGCGTATTGCCCGATCTCAAGACAGCATCTTGCCAATCCGTGTTCACACCAGGATTTGCCAATGGAGATGCGTTTACATTTGCTCTTTTTTCGTTGGCAATTGTTACCCATTCATCCCCGTTCAGCAGGTCAAACTGCGCTACGGCTTCATTGATACCAAAGCTGCTGTTATAGTTAACTTGCGCTTTTCCGGATTTTCCTCTTTTGGTCGTAATCAAAATCACCCCATTTGCGGCTCTTGAACCGTAAATCGCAGTAGCAGAACCATCCTTCAAAACCTCATAAGATTCTATATCCGCAGGGTTGATGTTAGCCAATGGGTTGGAGGCAACTGCACCGGATCGATCAGAATCCACTACCGGTACGCCATCGATCACGATCAATGGATCCGCACCCCCTGAAAGTGAGTTGACTCCACGGATACGAATGATGGGTCTCGAGCCCAAAATACCACTCGGAACGGTAACGGAAACACCAGCCGCTCTACCTGCCAATTGGGAATCGAAGGATGGAGCAACGAGATTTTCGATCGAGCCGTTGTTGATTGAAGCTACCGAACCTGTGATTTCTCTTCTTTCCTGAGTACCATATCCGGTCACTACGATTTCACTTAGCAATTTCACATCCGGGTCCAACTGCACATTGATGGTGGTAGCAGATCCGATGCTGACCTCTTTGGTCAAATAACCCACAAAACTGAATACCAATGCACTGGCATCAGAGGGAACTGAGATGGAATAAGTTCCATCCAAATTGGTCACTGTACCTTGGGTGGTACCTTTCACAACCACACTGGCACCAGGGACGCCCTCCGGCTCTTCGGAAGAAGTAACCCTACCAGTGATCGTTTTAGTTTGCGCGAGCACTGACACAATGGTCAGAAAACTCAAAGCAAAACCTAATAAAACTTTCTTCATAGGTCGATTATTTAGACTTTTTAACTTTTAATCAAGCCAATATCAACCTAAAAGCGCAAGAGAAACAAACCCTAACTTGATGAGAGAGCAGGCTCAAAACCAAATTTTATTTCTTATTTATCGATTTAAATTTTATAAAAAATGGAAGACCTGCCGACATGGCCCACCTTCAGGACATCTTTGATACCAAGTCCTAATATTCAAAATATAATTTTAAGTTTTTAATTTTCTAACGTGATTTATTCTAGATAGGAGAAACTCAAATTTTTATCCCTCCAAAAAAAATCAGCTGTTTATTCACTTTCCTTAACAATTTGTTAATTGATGGAAAAAAAACAGTTTTTTCTTCTGAATACTAACACAGCAATTTTTAGCCTAAAAGAATGAATTTGAAGTGTGAATCAGAATCACCAAATTTTCTAAAGGAGATTTTTTTTTGATAAAAAATGGAATATTTAGCTTGAGTGGTAGGTTATCACCAATAATTTACCCGTTTATACCAAAAAACAGCTCTTTTTGTATTTGCCATTTACCCTCATTCTTTTTCAAAATAGCCATCCTATCTACTTTAAATTCGGCATCAAATTGTAAGTCTTTGACCAGCTCCAACACCCCATCAAACTTGCTTGGCTTAAGATCTTTAAAAGCCAAAGTCAAATGTGGATGGTAGTTGCGGTCACTTAATTCATCTACCAAGAGGAGCTCTCTTTTACAAAAGGATTTGAGATTTTTCTGAAGTTCAAGTAATTCAGGATTGGTCCTAATCCCCTGAAAAATCACCCGCTGACCAAAAGTCCCTATTCCGGAAATGCCGACGGAAAAGGACTTCTGATTGACCAAAAACTCACTGAGTCGATCTGTCAATTGATCTTCCTTTGCCTCATTATATGAAAAAGGCATTTTCAGAGTGATGTGAGGAGGAGATTTCAATGCATACTTCAACCCAAACTTTTTCCGTATTTCCTCCTTGATTTCATGAGATTTTGAAATGATGGGATCGGGCGGAATCAGAGCCAAGAAATACTTCTGAATTATTTTCATCACTATAAAATTACCCAAAATCATCCTCGAGCGCTCAAATCGCAAAAAACAATTCGCTTTACCCAATCTATCTTTTAACTTATAGCAGATTTAAAACCCACCTTATGAAGTACTTTTCCAAGGCAATGGTAGGCTTAGACCTAACCGAAATGGACGATATCCTGATCAAAAAAGTAGCGGTATTTGCAAAATTCCTCGGAATTGAAAAGTGCTACTTTGTCCATGTCTCCAAAAATCTGGAAATCCCACAAGAGATCCTCTCCCAATATCCTGATCTCATCGCGCCTACTGATGAATCGATCGAGGCCATCATCAACAATAAGCTCAAAGAACATTCTTTCCCTGCAGAGGTAGAAACGGAGGTATTCGTAGAAGAAGGAAGTCATCCACTGGATACCTTCTTACGCTGGGCAAAGCTGAAAGATGCCGACGTGATCATCATGGGAAGAAAAGAAGATCTCCCAGGTCATGGCGTACTCGCAGATGGTGTGGCTAAAAAAGCCCCCTGCTCGATTCTCCTACTCCAGGAAAAGAGAATGGTGAAACTCCCTAAGAAAATCCTGATGCTGACCGATTTTTCTTCCCACAACCATATGTTTTATGAATTTGGAGAGCAGATCGCTACGAACGTAAATGCAGAACTTGTCCCAATGCACGTCTTTGATGTACCTCATGGCTATTCCAAAACCGGAAAATCCTTTGAAGAATTTTCAGAGATCATGAAAGAAAATGCGAAGAAGGATTTCAAAAGATTCGTCAGCAAGCATGAAAAGACAGACTTGGAATGTGAAATGGTCCTAAATGACGGAAGAAACATCGCCGTTCAGATTACCGAATTTGCGAAAAAGATCGACGCCGATCTCATTCTTCTGGGATCAAGAGGAAGGACGAAATCAGCGGCTATTCTTTTAGGAAGCACCGCCGAAAAGCTCATCAGCTATAACAAGCTGTTACCGATGCTGATATTCAAGAAAAAAGGAGAAACAATGGGCTTTTTCGATGCCCTTTTCAAAATTTAATCTTGTTTGATCAAATAAAAACAAGCTTGATCACCTTTGCCCTCCCTATTGTAGCGGAGGGCTTTTTCTTGCAAAGCATTTCGCTCTTCTGCACTCAGATAGGCATTGATTTTTGAATGATCCAGTCGCTCTCCATTTTCATAGAGCACAGTGCCCCAAAACTGAAAATCACCGGAGTCGAACTCAATTTCAGTTATGCTAAATCCTACACGCTCAGAAACGAGTCGCATTCCTGCCACAGTAGGAATGATCAGATGTCTTGGGGCATCCAATTGCACCCAAAGCGCTCTTTTTTCTTTCCAAATCTGAGCATCCGCCACAGGACAGCGAATCAAAAGTCTCCCTCCGGGATTAAGATGCTCATAGCAAGACCTCAAAATGGCTTGTGGATCCTCCATGTGCTCAAAAGAATGATGCATCATGATCACATCAAACAGGAGATCTGAATCTTCGATGCGTTTTTTCCAGAGTTTCAAGGACTCAGATATCTCTTCCGAACGATCAATAAATGGATCAAACCCATGCAAGTCCCTAAAACCGGAAACACTGAGTTCATAGAGTAACTGACCGTTTCCGCATCCTACATCAGCTATTCTGTCCTTGAATCGGGGCTTGAGTTTTTTCAGCCAATACCCATAGAGCGGAGCGATTTTTTGAAGACCTGTACTCAGAAAAACCTTCATTCGAAGTGTTTTCAGAAACTGAACGGAGGAGGAGGATTTTCTAAGGGTAGAAAAGGAGTAGTAATCTTTAGGATAATAAGGGGAAAAATCTTCTATGAAGTCTTTCAATTGAAGAGAACCACAATCCAAACACTCGGAATAGTAAAAATTGCCTCCCAGTCTAAGCATTCGTTCTGTAGCCACAAACTCTGTCAACCGATCAGATTTGCAGAATTTACAGCACGGTTCTAAATCAATAGGCATTTTCTCTATTGAATAACAACTCGTATACGGTCTTTACCATAATCTCCATATCCATCAAAAAAGTCCAATTGTTGATATAGAAATAATCTAGTCTTACCCTTGACCGGATCTGGTAAGGATTCTCAATCTCTCCTCGATAACCTCTTACTTGGGCAAGCCCGGTGATTCCAGGCTTGATTTTATGTCTTGAATTATAGCGGTCGATCTGAGTCTTGAATGTTTCATTCATCGGAATCGTATGTGGACGTGGTCCTACGATAGACATATCTCCCATTAGTACATTGATAAACTGTGGCATTTCATCCAGAGAAGAATTTCTCAAAAATGCTCCAATGCGAGTTACCCGAGGATCATTTTTCTTAGCCTGATGGGTATCCGAATAGTCATTTGGAGTCATGGACCGGAATTTCAGACAGTTGAAAACCTGATTGTTTATCCCATTTCTTTTCTGAATGAAAAACACGGGACCTTTAGATTCAAGCTTGATCAATAGGCCCACTAAAGGAATCAGCCAAGACAAGATGAAAATCGTCACCAACCCTGCAAAAACTACATCAAATACCCGCTTAGCCAGGCTGTTGAGCGGATTGTCGAGGGGAATCTCATTGACATTGATGACAAAAAGATCTCCATACTTCGAGAAGGAAAGGTTTTTTTCCAATTGAAGACTTCCGCCCGGGATCATTTTTACCTTGATGTAATTTTCGTCAGCAAAGTTGATCACCTTCTTGACCAGACTTGGCTCCAGCTTTTCGTGGATATAAATGAGATCCAAGTCCAAATTTGGTGCTTCTTCAAAAAACTCACGAATACCGCCACGGGTCTGACTGCAATCTGCCTTGTCATCAAAATATCCCAGGAAATTGATCCCGAAGTCCTTTCTGATTCTAAACACATCAGCCAACTTTGGACTCGTACCCCCTTTGCCTACAATCACCGCATTTTGATAGTTGTTGCCTTTGGCTCGATACTTTTTCAATACGATGTGGACGGAGACCCGATATATGCCCATCAGGGTACCCATGGTCAACCCTAGCGAACCTATTTGTATCCAGCGGTAATTGCCCGACTGAAGCGGTGTCCACAAAATCGCTGTAGCACCTAAAAACCAAAGTAAGGTGATTGAAAAACTGGAAAGGGTTTGATCATATTCATCGGTTCGACCGATTTTATAATCTTTTCGAAGCACTGAAATTAAAACCCAAAGTAGCGCTAATGGAAGAAAGGCAGTAAAACCAGCTCCCTCAAAAACCCCCAATTTCTGCAAAACCACATTCGCAACCGAAAGGGAAAATAGTGAGATTAAAAAGTCGCTGATTGTGAACAACCAGGGAAAATACACGTCAAACTTTCTCTTCATAAAAATTTAAAACTTCGATGGCTATTTTCTTTACTTCAAAAACCGAGCTATTTAAATGGTTTTCGACAGGATAGCGTGCTAAAATTAAGAAAGAAATTCTCAAGCCTTATTACTTTTGGATGAATTTCTAACCTCCAGGTCTATCCTTTGTCTATGCAGTACCTATACGAACTTTTTTCATCTTCAGACAATCCAAATTCGCTCGGAGCAAAATTTAGAGCAAAAAGATTGGCAACTTTTGAAAAACTGTTTTTTGAAACCCTTGGAAATCAGACGCAAATTCGCATCCTAGACGTAGGAGGCACGGATTATTTTTGGAAAAACAGCCTAGTCCCAAATCATCCGGGAGTGACAATCACCCTACTCAACCTCCATCTTGAGGAAAGTTCCCATCCGAACATTTTGGCTCAACAAGGTGATGCCACAGACTTGAGAAATTTTGAAAAAGACAGCTTCGACCTGGTTTTTTCAAATTCAGTGATCGAGCATCTGTATACCCTGGAAAACCAGCAAAAAATGGCTGCTGAGATTCAACGTGTCGGGAAAAACTACTTTATCCAGACACCTTATAAGTACTTTCCAATAGAGGCTCATTATGCGCTTCCTTTTGCACAGTTTCTACCTAAAAGTCTTGTCTACTCCATTTTGACCAAGACAAGGCTAAGTCGATTGAAGCGCTGGGAGCCCAAAGCCGCCCAGCAATATCTGGATGAAATTCGGCTCTTGGATAAAATTGAAATGGGCGAATTATTTCCAGCAGCAAAGATTCTTGAAGAAAAAGCATGGGGGCTGACCAAGTCATTGACTGCCCACACCTTGGGCTAATCAGCAAACTGAAGTCTGACCAAGTTGGCATAAAAACCACTTGTATCCTTGAGCAGCTCTGTATGACTGCCCTGCTCCACTATTTTTCCTTCACTCAGGACATAGATCCGGTCTACTTTTCTGATGGTCGCCAAACGATGGGCAATGATTAATGTAGTCCTTCCCTTCATTAATTCATCCAAAGCTTCTTGCACCAAGGATTCTGACTCAGCATCCAAGGAGGAAGTCGCCTCATCCAAAATCAAAATCGCAGGATCTTTCAAGATGGCCCGAGCAATGGCCACTCGCTGACGCTGACCTCCGGAAAGCTTTACTCCCCGCTCCCCAACCAACGTGTCCAATCCCTCCGGAAACTGGGAGATAAACTGCCAAGCATTGGCCTTTTTGGCAGCAAGCACAATCTCTTCCTCGCTGGCATCCGGCTTGGCATAGGCGATGTTTTCTCGGATCGACCCTCCAAATAGCAATACTTCTTGGGGCACGATTCCTATTTTTCCTCTAAGGGATTTCAGATCCCAATCTTTGACATCGCGATCATCCACCCGAATAGACCCATTCTCGACTTCGTAAAACCGTGAAAGCAGCTGGATAATGGTGGATTTTCCAGCCCCTGAATGACCCGCTAGTGCGACTTTTTCTCCGGGCTTGACATGAAAAGACACCTCTTTCAGTACTTCTACCTCAGGTCGGGTTGGGTATCGGAACCGAACTTGATCAAATTCAATTTCTCCTCTGAAAATCGGGGAGTTATCTCCCGCTTCAGATTCTGCTTCCTCTTCCAAAATCTCCAACACACGCTCTGAGCTGCCTATTGCTTTTTGCAGCTGACTGTAAATATCTCCTAAGCCGGCAATAGAGCCGCCAATAAACGTGGTGTATAGGACGAATGACACCAGTTCGCCCACACTCATCTCGCCTGAAGCCACAAGGCTGGCCCCATACCACATGACGCCGACTATTCCCCCAAAAAGTGCGAAAATGATAAACGAGATAAATGCTCCCCGGTATTTGGCAGTCGTCAACGCTACCCCTACCACTTTACCCAAACCATTGCCATATCGGGCAGATTCATACGCTTCTCCTACAAAAGACTTGACCGTAACGATCGACTGAAGTGTCTCCTCCACGATCACATTAGCAGCAGCTAGTTCATCTTGAGTCTTTTTGGAAAGTTTTCGGATAAATCGGCCAAAGACCATCGCGAATAGCACCAAAACAGGAAAAGTGCCCAACATAAATAGGGTCAGCTTAGGCGTATTGAATAGCAAAAAAGCAACCCCCGCCACCAAGGTAATCACCTGACGAAACAGCTCTGCAAGGGTGGTAGAAAAGGTGTCTTGGAGCTGGCTGACATCCGAAGTGATTCGGCTGATGAGCTCGCCTGTTCTCCTTTTGTCAAAAAAACTCATCGGGAGTCTTACCAATCTGGAATACAGGGACATTCGAATATCCTTCATCGAGCGTTCTGAAACCAAGGCAAATAACCAAACTCTAAAAAAGGAAAACACACTTTGGACTGCCAGAATACCTATCAAAATGAGTGCAATGGAATTGACATCATTAACGATCCATACTGATCCCTGGGCTGTATCGATCAGCTTGCCTGCTACAAAAGGAAAGGTCAGTAAAGTCAAAGATGAAAAAAGCAGGAACAAGAGTCCTGAGAAAAACGCCCACCTGTAAGGCATCAGAAAACGAAAAATGCCTCCCAGCTTGTTCAGATTCTGCTTGTTCAACTTCCGCTTTTCTTCAGGCTCTAGGGCAGTTCCTCGTTTTTTTGCCATTTGATCACTTGGGTATTTGAGTCGCCAAAAGTAGGGTTTTCAACGCTTAAAAGATAAAATAAGCCCAAATCTATTGGGCAATTAGGATCTAAGATTTCAAGATTCTGTTCGCCAAAACTTCCCCCAAGGCAGCTGAATGCTTGAAGCCATGTCCGGAGCAGGCTGAAACCCAAAGAAAATCCTCCCTGCCATTGCTGGGCTCAATCACGAATTTGGCATCTTCTGTCACGGTGTAAAAGCACACGGTAGATTTGAGAAAATTATTCTTTAAACCCTTGATTTTACCCTGAACTTTAGTCTTCCAAAACTCCTGCTGCTCTTCTTCACTGACTTCACGGTCAATTAAATCGGGATGGCCAATATCCAAAAATGACTCAGAAGCCATTTTCACGGAAACCCCGTCCAGGGATGGAAATCCGTAAATAAAGTCCTCAGGCGCTCCTCCAAAGCCCCACATCCACACTGGATAAGCCTTCCAATCCGTAAAACCAGGCTCGATTTCCAACCAATGCAATACCTGCCTGCAAATTTTAAATTTCTTTTTCTCTTCACTGGAGACGAAATCCTTGATCCAGCCACCGGCAGTCAAGACTACTTTTTTCACCCACAAAGTTTCATTTTGAAGTATAATCTCATAGCCATCGTTTTTTTCACGGATAGCTTGCACCGGAGAATCATTCCGCTGCTCAGCTCCGTTTTTTCGGGCCAAATCCAATTGGATTTCAATGGCTAGTTCAGGTTTAAGAAATCCCGCTTCTTTTTCTTGGTAAATTTTGCCGGAGGCAGGTATCTGAAAGACAGGAAAGGAAGTAGCAATCTCCTCCAAATCGGGTATTCTGTGTTCGATTTGTTGATTAGTGGCAAACCGAACTGTCCGCTCCCAAAACCCCTCTGATCCATGCTTGGCCCACGGATTTTCTCCCGAATCAATCAACAAGCCACCAGTCCGTGTACGGATGATTTCTCCAGTAATGGATTCTAGCTCAGCCCATATTTCATGAGATCGTTTTGCCAATGCCACATATTCTTCTCCTTCTCCGACTGCCAATCGGGTAATCCTGGTCTCTCCATGACTGGAACCCAGGGTATGGGGTGGAGCAAATCGATCCAGACCAATGACTTTCGCGCCAGTTTTGCTGAGTTGATAGAGAGTGGCACTTCCTACAGCGCCCAGTCCGATCACAGCTACATCATACGATTGATTTTCCATGATCGAATATTAAAAAACAATGCCGGATTTGTCTTCCTGCCCGTACTTTAATTTTTACCCATTTGGGCATCTATGAGCTCCCTTTTCAGTTTTCGCTCACGTTCCAAAGCATTTTTTCTATGTTGGTCAAATTCAGCCTGCACGTCTTCCAGATCTTTTTGAGCCTTTCTCACTCTACCAAAACTCCGGAAATACTGAACTGAGAAAAAGGCCATGGCACCGGCCAAAGCTACCACGAGCAACCACATGAGGGTGGAGTAAAGATTTTTCTCAATCGCGAAGCCCAAAAATGAAAAGCTGTCCTTCTCCAAAATTGCAGCCTCTTTTTCCTGATTGGCTTGTTCCAAAATCTGTGAAAAGTTGGCTAAAGAATCTGCCACCGAAGACTGCTTTAGCTTAAGATCTGCTATTTCCTTTTTCAGGACTCGGACCGAATCTAGGACATTGGTTTTGAGCTTTTCCAGGTTGGCTTTCTTGACCACTTCATACTCCTGAAATCCATTGGAAACTCGGTAGAGGTAATCAAACTGACTGGTAATTGTCCCTGAATTCAGCGAATTCTGGACTGACGTCGTATCCTGTGCATAAGTAGGAAGGTGAAAAATGAAAAAGACAACCAGTGCGGTGAATACAGAAAATCTCATTTGATTACAGGGTGGGGTTCTTGCAATGGTGTTTCAAGAAACGTGCCTTTTTGAAACCAATTGGGATTTTTTCTCAGCAATCTTGTTAAAATATTTTTTGTAATTCCATTGAATATCAGAGGATCCCGAATACAATAGGCTATAGCCTTTAGGTTGTCTTCTGGACTCATCAATGAAAAATAGATTGGCACTATTGAATATGTAAGGCTGAATACACAACTTGAACCATGCGTTATTTCCTTTTTTTACTTCTGATGAGCCCAAGCCTTTTGACCATGGCACAGGCTGTTACTAAATCAGCCGACAGAAGGCAGATTGGTCTCGAAGCTTTCGATCAAAATGATCTTCCAAAGGCATTTGGAATGTTGGATTCATGGCTTTCCGACCATCCTGATGATGGAGAAATCTACCTCTATCGCGCAAGGATATGGAATCAATTCAAAAATCCCCAAAAAGCCGACATCGATTACACCGCTTATCTTCAGTTTTTCCCAGACCATGGCGAGGTATACCTTGAGCGGGGCAGAGCAAGGTTTCAAAGCAGCCTGTATGAACTGGCAAAGCAGGATTTTGAAGCGTTCCTGCAATTACCACGGGGAGAAACCAGCCAAGTGATTTACAGAAAGTCGGCAGCTGCGGCTGGCTTTTCTCAGGTCTTTACCGCACAGACCCCAAATCCAGCCCAAGCCTATTTCCACCTTGGGCTTTGCAGTATCGAGCTAAAGGAATTTGAGCAAGCCGTGGTTTACCTGGATTCAGCGATTCGATACCAAGCAGATGAGCCAGATTTCTACGCTGAAAAAGGTAAGGCCCTAGCCTTGCAAGGTGAAAAAGAAGAGGCAAAACTGAATTACGAAAAGGCCCTAGACCTCAATCCGGATCACTACCTGTCTCGGCAACGGATGGCTTTTCTCACCCAGTCCAGCGATGAGGAGGCATTGGAAGCTCTTACCCAATCCATTGCCAGTGCTCCCGAAAATCCCGAACCTTTCAAACAAAGAGGGTATTACCGATTGAGTCACAGAGACCCTTCTGGCGCTAAAGATGATTTTCTTCAAGCGCTTTCCATGGAGCCCGACGATGCACAGTTGTGGTTTTACCTAGGAAGCAGTTGGGTCGGATTAAAGAATTTCAAAGAGGCAGAAAAAGCGTTCAGCAAAGCTTTAGAACACGATCCTCAAAACGTGGAATACCTACTGCACCGAGGACAATCCAGATACCGAATGAGTGAATTTGACCATGCTTTGGCGGACTTTACCCTGGTCACTTTTTACGATCCCGATTATGACAGTGGGTTTTATCACAAGGGGATTACCCTTCAGCGAATTTCGGGGGGGAAAACTGGATGTCCTGATTTGAGAAAGGCAATGGACTTGGGAATGGAAGAAGCGAAGACCGCTTGGCAAAAAGCCTGCGGGCAAAACTGATTACAATTCCTTGACCGTATCTACTTGGGAAGCAATCCAGGCAGGTCTCCAGGAAGCAAGCAACGTAATGGTGACGACCGCGACGCTAATCCAAAGAAAGTCTTGCAAGTCGATCCTTACCGGGTAGGCGTCTACCACTCCAGAGGAAATACCCAAAGAAATCAATCCAAATTTTTCCTGAGCTCCTACCAAGGCAAACCCTAAAATCAATCCTAACAGTGCTCCGGAAAAGGCGATCATTGCCCCTTGTTTGAGGAAAATAGACCGAATTAGGCTGTTTTTGGCTCCCATTGCTTTTAGAATTGCAATGTCTTTTTTCTTCTCAATGGCCAGCATGCTCAAGGAGAAAAAGATATTAAACGAGGCGATGGCCAGGATAAAGGTCAGGGTAAGGAAAACGAAGAGTTTTTCCAACTTGACTGTACGGATCAAGCCTGCATGCTGCTCATCTGCATTTTTCACTGAAAAATCAGGACCCAACTTCTGAATAAGCTTCGCTTGAACTTCAAGAATGGAGGCACCCTCTTTGACTTTGACCTCGAGTGAAGTACGCTTGTCATCATAATTGAGCAGATTTTGGGAAAACTCCAATGGAACAATCACATACTCGTTGTCAAAGCTTTGTTCAATACTAAAAAATGCCCTCGGCTCAATTTGAGCACTGGAATAAAGCTGATTGGGGTCAATACTGCCCGCCGTGCGGGGAGCCTTAGGATAATAGACTTTTAGGGCTGAATTAATTTCTCCCAAATTGACTGACAGAAAAAACCCCACTCCTCGGCCGAGAATTGCACCGGGTCGCAGGGAGGTACCCAGCGTGGTATCGCCCCAAAAAAACCCTTTTGCAAACCTATCCTGATCCAGAAAATTATCAGAAACACCTTTGAGCCTTACTACCTGCTGATTGCCCCGATACTCCAAAAGCGCATTGTCTTCAATGACTTCGGTAAGGATACCTACGCCATCGATTTGCCTAATGGAATTGAGCCACTCTTCGGTCACCACGAAGCTTTTGCCCTTGACAGGTTCAATTTTCAGTTCGGCATCAAAGCTGGCAAACAAACTTCTGATCAGATCCTCCAGTCCGTTGAACACAGACATGACCGCTACCAGTGCCATGGTACTGATGGCCACTCCCACCATGGAGATGATGGATAGGACAGTAATAAAATTGCGCTTTTTCTTACTGCGAAAGTACCTGCCGGCTATGAAGGAACTGGTATCCACGGGTAGATTAGGATTGAATTAATCTTCCTCCTCTTCGTCGTCCTCCTCGGGTGCCGGAGGAATATTGAGATCAGAAATAACCTTGTCCATATGCTGAGCATAGGTGGCTGAATCATCCGGAAAAAATGCCAGTTCAGGAATAATTCTTACAGACTTTCCGATCCGCTTAGCCAAGGCATGGCGAATGTCTTTTTTATGGTCATTGATGTGCTCAAAAAGCTCCTTGGAATCTGCCAAGAGAAAACTGAGGTAGGCCTTCGCAAATCCCAGGTCGGGGCTGACCATTACCCTAGTGATGGTTACCAAAGATCTGCCGATAAGGTGCTTTGCCTCTTTTTGAAAAATATCCCCAAGTTCTTTTTGGATCAGTTTTGCGTATTTTTGTTGTCTTTTGCTTTCCATGTGAAGTATTTGTGTGACAAATTTAGCGAAATACTTGGGCATGCTTTAATTTCGACCCAAACCAAGTCAATCCCCCGACCACCTTGCTAAGTTTTTTCAAAGTCAACGATCCTTTTCGCCTTATCGGAATTGTAATTTATATGATACTGATCGCTGTGGTCATGTTGCTATTTTTTCCATTCCCTATCACAGAGCCTAACCTAATTTGGATGGTATTAGGGGAGCGACTCAGTGAGGGGTTCTACTTGTATCAAGATGTATTGGATGATACAGGGCCCCTTTCTGCAGGAGTATTTTCAGCTATTCACCTTTTGTTTGGCCGCAATGAACTGATATTCGATATTTTGGGCCGATTGCTGATCTTTTTCCAGATTATTTACTGGAACAATACCTTGATCAGGTATCGGGTTTTTGACGAAAACACCTACCTACCGGCAATTATCATGGCGGCACTTTTTCATTTTTCTTTCGATATGACTACGCTTTCGCCGACCCTTCTGGGCAGTACATTTCTAATGCTTGCACTCGGTCAGCTTTTTTCTCAGACCGTGTTGCAAAAAGAAACCAGTGAGTCCACCCTTTTAATTGGTATTTATGGAGGATTGGCGACTGGATTTCATCTGAATTTCGTTCTCTTTTTACCCTATATCATTTTCACCGGATTAGCGATTTCTGGATTTTCGATCAGACAGCTTTTCCTTTCACTGGTTGGGTTCTTCCTGCCTGTTTTACTCATTTTGGTATTCTACTATTGGAATGATGGTCTGCAGGAGACATTGCAGGCATGGCCAATGATCTTCACTTACCAGGCATACGAATACCAACCGATGCTGAGTTGGCTGATTCCGGGAGTAGTCCCGATCATTCTCGCTTTTGCAGGATATTTCTTCGGGTCCTTTTTCCGAGGAGCTACAATCAACCAACAAAAGCAGCGTCAATTGATTATCATTTGGCTGATTTTTTCCGGCTTGTTTTTCTTTTTGGTCAAAAGGCAAGCTGCCTACCAGCTACTCATTTTCATTCCAGGACTTACCTATTTGATCACCCAGTTTTTCCTTCATTTCAAAACAGGAATCATCGCCAGATTAGGTTTTGTCTTATTGGTTTTTGGGTTACCATTTGGAGGATTAGCTTATTGGGACAATCGGATAGACGTGGACAAAACCTATTTTGTCCAACCTTCCCCTTCAGATCAATCACCCAAAAGGGGTAGTGTAATGGTTCTTGGAAAGGATTGCAGCAGCTACTTAAATCATCCACTGGGAGGTCCATTTTTAAACTACCACCTGACTAAAACTTTTTTGAACAACGAAAAAACGCTGGAACAGAAATCTGAACTCTTCAGAAAGCTGTCCCAGCAAAAAGCAGATTACATCCTTGATCAAGAGGGAAGTTTCAAGGCCTTACTGGAAGAACTTCCCGCTCTTAAAGAACACTACGAAGAGGCTAGCCCAGGAGTATTTGTGAAAATCCACAACTAATCTGACGCTACTCATTTACAGAATTGTAGCGATTACATCCCTTTCACCAGATTTAACAACCCAAGAAGGCCAAACTCACTCTTAAGGTCTTACATTTAACTATGATTAAAGCCCTCCTAAAACCCTCTCTAGGACTTACCATCGGCCTATTGGCGATGGGCTGCAGCAGTACAGGACTACTGACAGCACCCACACTCACCTATCAAAATACTTCCCCTAGAACTCGTGAACTGAGCGATAGTGAATCAAAACAATGGGGCCATTTAGATCTGCTGCGGGATACTGTGCCCGGAATGAGTGTCAACCGAGCCTATGAGGAACTAATCAAGAAAAAGAAAGGCCAATCCGTCATCGTTGCCGTAATTGACTCCGGAATAGACTTGGCCCATGATGATATTAAAGATGTGCTATGGGTCAACCCCGGTGAAAAAGCCGACGGCTTGGACAATGACGGAAATGGATTTGTCGATGACATTCATGGATACAATTTTCTTGGAGAATCCTTCCATGAGCAACTGGAATTTACCCGAATTCTCAGATTGAAAATCGGAGACGAAGCACTCCAAAACAAGGCCAAAGAAGAGCTTGATTCGAAGCTACCTGAAGCCAAAGCGGCCCTACCGCAGCTACAGCAGATCGAGCAGATTGTGAGTATGGCACATCAAAACATCCAAAAGAAGCTCGGAAAAGAATATTACTCCTTGGCCGATTTGGAAAACTATGATCCTCAAACTCCCCAAGAGGAGCAACTCGTTGGTATTTTGATGCAGGTATTAGGCATGGGAGAGGACATTCCTTCGGCTATTGCAGATTTGAAAGAAGGAATAAACTACTACCAATCTCAGCTTTCTTACAACCTCAATGTGGATTTTGACGGGCGAAAGCCAGTCGGAGACAATCCTTACGACTTTTCGGATAGTAAGTACGGAAATGGCGATCCCAACATCCGTGATCCTGAAGAAAGCCACGGAACACACGTGGCGGGGATAATCGCTGCTAACAGGACCAATAAAAAAGGTGTAAAGGGCGTGGCCCAAGCTGTAAAAATCATGAGCATCCGTGCTGTGCCCGATGGAGATGAATACGATAAGGACATCGCCAGCGCAATCCGCTACGCAGTAGACCATGGAGCGAAGGTGATCAATGCCAGTTTTGGAAAGAAATTTTCTCCAAATGCAGAGTGGGTGTATGAATCCTTGAAATATGCAGCCAGCAAAGATGTCCTTTTTGTCCATGCGGCAGGCAATGATGGATTGGATTTGGATGATCTTCAAAATTCCAATTTTCCCAATGATCATTTGGGTAAAAATGCACCCGAACTTGTCGATAATTACCTTACCGTCGGTGCCCTTTCTCCAGTATATGGATCTGAAATGATCGCATCATTTTCCAACTACGGAAAGTCAAACGTAGATGTATTTGCCCCGGGAGATGAAATCTATTCCACCATGCCCGGAAATAATTACGATTTCCAAGGGGGCACTTCCATGGCTGCACCGGCAGTGGCAGGTATCGCCGGAATGATCCGATCATACTATCCACAACTCACCGCTCCTCAGGTGAAAAGAATCATCATGGAGTCCGGGCTTTCCTTACCGATTCAAGTGACCGTAGGCGGCAAAGAGAAATCACTGGCTGACCTCTGCAAATCCGGCAAAATTGTCAATCTATACAATGCTCTGATATTGGCTGGAAAAGTATCAGCAGGACAAGTTTCTCTCTGAGCTTACTTTACCTGAGCTGAAAAAGCCCTTGAATGTGAAATTCAAGGGCTTCTTCTTTACTGATCAAAAGGGACCTTGCAGAAGCAGTCGGATAGCTGTCTGTTTTACACGCCACTTTATCTATCCAGCCAATCCTTTAGGTCAGTCACCTTTTCGCGACTTACCAATATATCCTGATCGGTACAGTTGCTGAGCTTAATTTTCAATCGACTGTTAGAATAGGTCAAGACTTCCTCAATGGCTTCTACATGGCTGAGGTATTTTCTGTTGAGTCGAAAGAAAGCCGCAGGATCGACTTGGGCCTCAAGCTGCTCAAGCGTAGAATCGAGCACATACTTTTTCCCCAAATGTGTTTGGAGAAAAGTCACTCGCTCCTCACTGAAGAAAAAGGCGATTTCCTCGACCGGGACACTTTGGATTTTTTCTCCAAAGCGGACCAAAAACCTGCTTTTGAAGGATTTGGCCTGAGATTGAATCAGGGATTTGAGCAGGTTCAAATCCAAGTTGGATTGAATGGCTCGAGACCTGAATTTTTCCGCCGCCCGCTCCAGATCTTTTGGATCGATGGGTTTGAGTAAGTAGTCGATGGCATTTACTTGGAAAGCTCGAATGGCATATTGATCAAAAGCAGTGGTAAAAATTATCGGACTCGAAACGTTTACTTTTTCAAAAATCTCAAAGCTGATCCCATCAGCTAACTGGATATCGCAGAAAATCAAGTCCGGAGAAGGGTTTTCACCAAACCAACGGACTGCACGACTGACCGTATCCAGATTTCCGATCAACTCGGCCTCAGGAAAATACGCCAAGAGCAATTTACTCAAGCGAGCGGCAGCAGGTTTTTCGTCTTCGATAAGTAAAATCCTCATGAGTTGACTTTCAACAGTGGAAGTTTGACCAAAAACTCATCCTCCGTCTGGAAGATCTCCGGATTTCGATCGCTCAAAATCCGATAGCGGGATCGGATATTCTCCAACCCAACTCCAGTGGATGGCTCAATTTGACTGATTTTGGGCTGAAAGGAATTACTTACCCAAAGCTCGTTTCCTTTTTGGAGAATGGAAATGAATAGGGGATTTTCCTGAGAAGCGATGTTGTGCTTGATGGCATTTTCCAGCAGGAGCTGTAGTGAGAGCGGAGGTAAATAACAGCCTTTGCAATCGGACAAATCGATATTGAAATTAAGATTTTCTTCAAACCGGATCTTTTGCAGCTCGAGGTAGTTTTGAGCAAATTCCAGCTCCCGGTCGAGTTCGACCAGTTCTTCCTGCTGCACCTCGAGGACGTAGCGGTAGATTTTGCTCAGTTTCTGTATGAAAGCTACTGATCGGTCTGCATCCTCATAGACCAGATTGGAAAGCGCATTGAGCGAATTGAAGAGAAAGTGTGGATTGAGCTGATCTTTGAGACTTTGGTATTGACTGGCCAATTTTTCGGATCTGAGTTGTTCGGCTTCGATCGCTGACTTGCGCCATTCCATCAGCCAGGAACGGGATGTGAAAATGGCCATGAAAACAAATGCTATGGTCATAGGAGTAAAGGTAAACCTGAGGATTCCTCGCCATGGGATTTGATCTTCAGGAAATTTCCATTCGATCCAGGCATAAACAAAAACGATCATAAAGCTCACCACAAAAGCATAAATCATGTAGGTAGAAACCGTCACTACAAGTCTTTTTACTGGTTCGTGAACCCAAGAAACTCGAGGATCCCAATATTCCTGAACACGACTGCCCCCATAACTCAAGGCCATAGAAACACAAAAGGAAAACATAAAATCCGGGAAGAGGCTGATCAAATCCTCCCAACTCAAAAAGCAAATCGGGCAGAAAAAGACTTGTAAAAAGAACGCAATTACGAAATTGACCAAAAGGAAATTTCTAAGGTCATTCCAAAGTGTTTTTTCGCCCTTACAGTTTGTTTGAGTTGATTTTTGGGTCATGGGGAAATTTAGGAAAAAGCTGAGGATTTAGGATACTTCGATATACTTCGACCGGCTCAGTACTAGTGCTCAGGTTTCAAAATAAGGACCTCCACCTAGGTCAGTCCTTGGTGGAGGTTGTTGGTTTAGTTATTCAAATCGGGCTTTATTTACAGGCGCCGGCCACTTGCTCGGCTTCTCTTTTTCCCCAAGTCGGAAGAAGATAGTTTTCATTGATTTTGGCTTCTTCTTTAGCAAAAAGCTCCAATCCGACTCTTGCTAATCCGCAGGCTTTCTCGGGTCCCTGCCCAAAGAATTGAGCCATTCCCTGCTCCATTTGGGCCATCATAGTAGTAGCTCGCGGATTTTCCTTATCCAGGGCAATCGCTTTTCCAAACGTCTGCATTGCCAAAGGGCTCAATTCTTGACCTCTGCTCATGGGATCCACAGCTAATTTGCCCATGATGATGAAGCCCTTCAAGACTGTGATTTCTGAATTGTTTGGCGCGATCTTGTCTGCTTTACTCATCAGCTCCATGGCTTGGTCAAAGTATTGGTCCTTATTCACCTCAAAGCGAAACGCAGCGATGGTCTGCAAGTATGCGGCGTAATAATACGGCAGCCACTCGGTGGTTTTCGCCTCGGCGATTCTCACGAATCCGTTGATCACGGATTGGGATTGTTCCAGGTTTTGAATGGTTTTCATGGCTTGGATCTGCTTTTTCATCGCAGATTCGTAGGCAGGATCATTGGCTGAGGCATTCCAGACGAATGCAAACACAAGTGAAAGGGTAGCTAGGATAATTTTCATAGTAGTGAGTATTAGAGGTTGTTTAGATTATTTGCGTTTTTGTCCTTAGAAATCGTGAAGAAAATTCCCAGAAAAAGGAAGCGCGGAGCACCTTGGCCAAGTGGCATGGACTCAAATCTTCCTTGCTCATTTGGAGCTTGTGCAAACTGGTAACCGAAGATGTTTCGGTGGCCGGTTACGTTGGTGATGGCTCCGTGAATAATCAGATTGGGTCGTGGTAAATAGCTCCAACTCAGGCTGAGATTTTGAAAGGAGCCGGTTTTGGAATTCATTTCGCCTGGGCGATTTGGGTCAGTGTAGGTCAAGCCGTCATTGAAGGACCAAGAGAGTCCAAGTTGAGATTTCAGATGGGGTACAAAGTGCTTGACCACCACACTCAGGTTATGCTTAGGTGCAAAGTCAGGCTGAACCTGTCCGGTGTACTGGAAATAGCTTCGCTTACTGTCCACAAAGCTGTAGGTGATCCAGTAGTCGGTATTTCTCAGGCTTTCACGGTCGCGAAAGAACACATCAAACCCTCGGGCAAAGCCTTCCCCTTCATTTCGAACGCTTTGTGGGTTTTGTGGATTTCCCTCAAATCGGACCAAGTGATCGTAAGACTTGTGAAAAGCTTCAGCACGAAAGGTTTTGCCTTCTTTTTGGTAGAGGTAGTTTAGGATCAAATGCCCGGATTCGGTGTTTTTCAAGTTGGCGTTCAACACCCTGAATCTCTCCTCCGGCAATTGGTGGAATCGTCCTGCGGCAAGTGAAAGTGTCCCGTTTTCGGAGATTTTATAGGCAAGGGAAGCTCGGGGATCTAGCCACTTTTGATCAGCCAAGGCAGAAAAACCCGCCCTTAGCCCAGATCGAAGGACAAACTTCTGGCTGATGTACCAATCCCACTCGGTGAAAAGGTAGCCTTGATTATCTCCAAAATTGCGTTCCAGATTTTCTTTGGTCAGGGCTTCTGAGTAGTCATTTCGAAAGAATTCTGCTCCATTTTTCACAGCTAAATGATCCGAAAAATCATAGCTCGCAGTCCATTTGGCATGAGTAAGCTGACTTATCCTTTCTATTTCAGTTCCTCCAAAGTTGAGACGATCTTTATTGGAAGAATACGAAACGCCTCCGAAAAGAGACCAACCGCTTTCATAGGCTTTTCTCCAATTGGTTTGTGAATAGGAGTAGGTGTTTTTCACCTGGATCAGCATACCCCGATCAGCGACTCCCGGCTGTGCTTGCCAAAGTTTCATGCCACCGGACTCGGTTCGTGCGAGGACTTTCCACAGGCCACCTTTGGCTGTTTTCTGTTGTGCAGCTAGCTCTAAGTCGCTCCCGTATGGAGCTCTTTCCCAATCAAAGTCTTGTTTGATGATTCCTTGATAGGGTTTTAGGTCAAAGAGATTTCCGGTGACAGTCAGGCTTCTTTTTTCATTGGCTAGGGTGTGTGCATAGCCCCCACCTACTGACATAATGGAGAGGTCGCCTTGGTTTCGCTTAGCCAGATCTTTAGTGTTCAAAGCCAAGGCAGATGAAAGTGCCTGACCAAATTCTGCGGAATAGCCGCCGGTGGAGAAGAAGGTTCCCTTGAACAGGTTGGGATTAAATCGGGTGCGGGTGGGCACATTTCCGGCAGTGGTGCCATAAGCATTGCCCACGCGAAGGCCATCGATAAAAATCCCAACTTCACTTGCATCTCCCCCACGAACGAAGAGCCTGCCATCATTCCCTACTGTGGAAGTTCCGGGAAGTGTTTGGAAAGCACCAACAATATCTCCCATGGCAGATGGCGTGGTGACGATGTCGAGGGGGCGAAGAATGACCGATTTTTTTTCATCCGAGGCTTCCATAGCCCCCGCAGAAATAGTGACCGTATTCAACTCATTGAATTCTTCCTTGAGAATCAGAGTAGGGATTTCCAGGGTTTTTCCAGAAAGTTCAACTATCACCTCTTGTGATTTGAACCCCATCATGCTGAATACCAGAATTTGGGCACCGGTTTCGGCTGTTTCGAATTGAAAGGAACCACCTTGGTCGGTGCTGGCTCCGTCAAAAGTTCCCTTGAGGAAGACATTGACCCCGGGAAGGGGTTGATTTTTCCCGTCTAGGACTTTTCCTAAAAGATTGGTTTGGGCAAATCCAAGGTTTTGGATCCAAAGGAAGAGAATCAAAAAAGAGAAGATCGGCTTCATAGTTGGCTAATAGTTGAACCAAAATTGAAGCACTGGTAGCGATCAAAAAATCAAACCAGACTGAAGTGTCAAAATCCGTGACTGAAGTGTGGGTTTTTAACCATTTAGAAATTAAGGGCATTTAGAATAGGAGGAGTTTAGGTGTTGAAAACTGCACCAACTTTTTTCCCTTGTAGAAAAAGATTCTTAATTCTCTCATTTTCCTAAATAGTTAAAAAATTGATCTCTGATAAAAGGCTCAAAACCATTTAGAAATTAAGGGTATAAAGAAGAGAAGAAAAAGAATAGTGAATCGGAAGGAAAGGTGACCTATTCCACATGGAAAAAGAAACCCTTAATTCTCTAAATTTCCTAAATGGTTCAAAAATAGTCTTCCATAAAAAGTTTTTAACCATTTAGAAATTAAGGGTATTAAGAAGAGAGGAAAATGAATAGTGAATCGGAAGGAATGGTGACCTATTCCACATGGAAAAAGAAACCCTTAATTCTCTCAATTTCCTTAATGGTTGAAAAATTTTAAATTGAACTATACTTTTTAAGCATATGAAATACAATACCAAATCATCCGTGACCAAACTGTCCTATCTGGTAACGGGCTGTGCGATAACGGTTCATTAAGCCCTTGGTCCGGGTCTTTTGGAAAGCGTCTATGAAAAATGTCTTCTTTTTGAATTAGAAAAGAACGGTTTTAAAGCACTACAACAAGTTCCCATTACAATCAACTATGAGGGAAATTTGATCGACTCTGAATTGAAGTTAGACTTACTTGTAGAAGATACGATCATAGTTGAGCTCAAAGCTGTTCAGGAACTTCTCCCAGTTCATTCAGCTCAATTGATTAGCTATATGAAACTGCTTAAAAAACCACAGGGCCTCCTATTCAATTTTTATTCGGATAACCTTACCAAATCAATGAAGCCTTTAATTAATGAGTTTTTCGACAGGTTACCTGTAGAATAGTTTGTCCTTTAATTGTGTTCAAAATGTACTTGGTTAGAGTAAATTAGCCATTCTCTAATCCTATTTCTCATGTATTTAAGATTCTCAATTCTCCTTTTCATCATAGCCATCTCTTGTACTTCACCACAATCCGAAAACAAAGAGGAATCCAAACTTTCCGGTAATCCCATTTTCGAAGGCTGGTATGCCGATCCGGAAGGGATTGTATTTGGAGATGAATACTGGATCTATCCGACATTTTCTGCTGCTTTTGAGGATCAGTTGCACTTTGATGCCTTTTCTTCCAAAGACTTGGTAACCTGGGAAAAGCACGAACGCATCTTAGATAATTCGGCCATTACTTGGGCCCGTCAGGCGATGTGGGCACCTGCTGCGATCGAAAAAGATGGAAAATATTACCTCTTTTTCGCAGCGAATGACCCGCTTACTCCGGAGCGACCAGGCTATGATCCCAATAATGACATCAATCATTTTGGCGGAATCGGCGTCGCGGTGGCAGATTCACCTGCCGGACCATTCAAAGATTTACTTGGAAAGCCGTTACTATCGGATTTTCACAATGGAGCTCAACCCATCGATCAGTTTGTGTTTAAGGATACCGATGGCACGCACTATTTTTTCTATGGAGGTTGGGGGCATTGCAATATCGGAAAGCTGAATTCTGATTTCACAGGATTTGAACCTTGGGAGAATGGGCAGCTTTTTCACGAAATCACACCGGAAGGCTATGTGGAGGGGCCATTTATGTTTTTGAGAAATGGTGTGTATTACCTCATGTGGTCGGAAGGCGGCTGGACGAATGACAGCTACAAAGTCGCCTATGCCATGGCCGAAAAAGCTACCGGGCCCTACCGCCGAATCGGTACTATTCTCGAGGCAGACACTACGATTGCCACCGGTGCAGGACACAATTCCGTCATCCAAAAACCCGGAACTGACGAGTGGTACATGGTTTACCACCGCCGTCCAATTCCCAATGAAGGCAGAGACCATCGGGTAACCTGTATTGATGTGATGGAGTTTAACGAAGACGGAACGATCAAGCCGATCAAGATGACTTTTGATGGAGTGAAGGCGAATCCTTTCAAATAAGAATCAGGGGAAATCAGACGCCTAATTATCCTACTCAGAAGAAAGTAAAATAAGATTTTCTTTATTTTACTTTTGTTAATAAAAGTAAAATAAGGATCTTTGGTTTATGATTCGGATCGAAGATTTTGTTTCTGGCCGTTATATTCCCGGATACCAGTATCGGTATTTTGTCCCCGAAAAGGTCAATCAGGAGTGGATATGGGCCAGCCCCAAGATCAATCGGCTTTTGGAGCGAGCTTCCATCAGGTTGGGTGAGTTGAACTCATTTGCACGAATGGTGCCCAATATCGATCTATTCATTCAGCTCCATGTAGCCAAAGAGGCCGTTATTTCCAGTAAAATCGAAGGCACACAGACACGGATTGACGAAGCTTTGCTACCGATAGAAAGCATTGATCCTGAGCGGCGGGACGATTGGCAGGAGGTGAATAACTATATCCAAGCGCTTAATTCAGCGATTTCTGAGTTGAATACGCTGCCACTTTCCTCCCGACTCCTTCGCAATACGCATCAGCAGCTTATGCAGGGTGTGCGGGGAGAAAACAAGCAACCGGGTTCATTTCGTCAGAGTCAAAACTGGATAGGTGGAAATTCTCTTTCCACAGCGGTATTTGTCCCGCCCAGCCACGAGTTGGTCCCTGACCTGATGAGTGACTTGGAGCAGTTTCTCCACAACCAAGAAATCTTTGTTCCCAGTCTGATTCGGATTGCCTTAGCGCACTATCAATTTGAGACGATCCACCCTTTCCTTGACGGAAATGGTCGGGTAGGACGATTATTGATCACGCTGTATTTGGTCAGTGAGGGAATTTTGGACAAACCGCTGCTTTATCTTTCCATGTTTTTTGAAAAAAACCGCAGCCTATACTATGATCAGCTTTCCGCTGTCCGAAGTAAAAATGCTCTCGAGCAATGGATTTGCTATTTCCTGGAAGGGATCGAAGAAACGGCAAGTATCGGTGCTTCGACCTTGTCTTCGGTTCTAGATCTGAAGAAAACCCTTGAAGATCAAATTGAGGAAGAATTTGGGAGGCGAAGTGTTGTTGGCAAAAAACTCCTACATGGTCTTTTCCAAGAACCAACAATTTCTGTGGAGAAAGCAGCTCAAATGACCGGTTTGAGCTTTAAAGCTGCCAATGACTTGATGCTTCTTTTCGTAGAAAAAGGAATCCTAAAAGAACAGACAGGACATTCCCGAAATCGTGTTTTTGTCTTTGCAGACTATTTGAAAGCCTTTGAGCACTGATTGAAAAAAGTAAAATAAGATTTCTGTTATTTTACTTTTGAAGGCGAAGATAAAATAGGGGCGGGGTAAAATTTCCATTAAAGATAAAAACGCCTCTGAGACTTCCCAGAGGCGCATTCTATTGTAGGAGAATAGGAGTTTCTTGACTCTCAAATCAAAACCTTACTACCGCTTCCACTTTCTGACCGCCTCTTTCGATTACCACTTTGGTAGAGTCTCCTTTTTGGAAAGCACTCAAGGCGCGCATGTAGCTCATCATATCATAGACCGTTGAGTCGCCGAGCTGAACGACCACGTCACCTTTTTGAAGTCCTGCAGCTTTGGCAGGTTTGCCTTCGGATACCCCGTCCACCCGCATGCCTTTTCCATCGAACATATAGTCAGGCACAACACCCATCGACACAGTGAAACGAGGAGAATCGCTGGAGTCTTTGGTTTTGGTAAAGGCAAGTTTGGGTTCTGCATCCAATGAAGTGACTACTCTAGAAATGTATCGGACGACTTTCACTAACCCTTCATAGTTGATTTTGTCCGAGTCGTCGCTTGGCTTGTGATAGTCTTCATGCTGACCGGTGAAAAAGTGTAATACCGGCAAATCTTGCAGGTAAAATGAGGTGTGATCAGAAGGTCCCACACCCGATTCAGAAGTCACAAGTTTTAGGCTATCAGCGTTTATTTGGTCAAATACAGGGACAAAGCTCGGGCTGGTTCCTACCCCATTGATCGCCAAAGATTTTTCCTCATTCAGCCTTCCTACCATGTCCATATTGATCATGTAATTGACTGTTTTGAGATCGATGGTTGGGTTTTTGACAAAATAATTAGAGCCCCAAAGGCCATTTTCTTCCCCCGAAAAAGCAATGAAGAGGACGTTATTTTTCAACTCTTCGTGTTTCAGAATTTCTGCCAAAGCTAACAGCGCAGCAGTTCCGGAAGCATTGTCATCGGCGCCGTTGTGGATGGCCGAATCTCCACGATGAAGAGAGCCAGAGCCGCCCATTCCCAAGTGATCAAAGTGTGCTCCGATCACGATGGTTTTATCCGCTTTTTTATCCAAAAAGGCGACCACATTCCGCCCTGTAATTCCTTCTCCATCTGTGCCGATTACAGCCTCTTCATGGGGATTGGATGGTTTGGATACAGTAAAGGATTGGAAAAACCCTTCTGTTCCTTTAGGCTGTAGACCGAGTTTTTCAAATTCTTTGGCCAGGTACTCAGCGGCTTTTTGCTCTCCTTCTGTGCCAATAGCCCTTCCTCCCAAATCATCTGCGGCAAGGAAAACGACATCTTCCTGTAAGGTGGTCAAGAGCTTTTCGTCTGTTGGCGGTCCATCACAAGAGGTTATAAACAGTAAGGAAGCTATGATGTAACTGGATTTGAAAAGAAAATGCTTCATGAGTTTTGTCGATTTAGTCCAAAGATAATAATTGGTATCTTGGGCCTGCAATTCTTTTATTATCAAGCCTAAAAATGAAGAAACTCCTTTATTCGCTAGCTCTCCTGACTGTAGCCTGTGCCCCAAAAACAGAAACAGCTACGGAACCTGATGTCAGATCTGCCACAGATTCGCTTCTCCTTCATCCTGAAGAGATGAAATACCTCAAAAACATCAAGCAGCTCACGTTTGGGGGAAATAACGCCGAAGCCTATTGGTCCTTCAACGACTCTTTGCTGGTCTTTCAATCAGACTTTGCCGGATGGGACAATTCCTGTGATCAGATGTTTTATCTGAATTGGAGAGAAGATGACCTTTCAACTAATAAGCCAAAGCGACTCAGCACAGGATTGGGAAGGACTACCTGTTCCTATTTTCTACCTGGAGATCAAACCATCGTCTACGCTTCCACGCACTTGGTAGACCCAGCTTGTCCTCCTGTTCCCGAGCGAAGGTCGGATGGCAAATACGTGTGGCCAATCTATGACAGCTTTGACATTTTCACAGCCGACTTAAATGGAACTATACTTTCTCAGTTGACCAAGGAACCTGGTTACGATGCCGAGGCAACTGTTTCACCAAAGGGTGACCGGATCGTTTTCACTTCGATGAGAACAGGAGATTTGGAGCTTTTCACCATGAATATCGATGGTACAGATGTGAAGCAAATCACTTCAGATTTGGGCTATGACGGAGGGGCATTTTTCTCCCCTGACGGAAGCAAGCTTGTCTGGAGGGCATCACGTCCTCAGACTGAGGAAGAGATCAAAGAATACAAAGACTTACTTAAAGAGGGTTTGGTCAAGCCGACAGAGATGGAGCTATACGTGGCCAATGCGGACGGCACAGACATTCGAAAAATCACCAGCCTTGGCAAAGCCAACTGGGCACCCTTTTTCCATCCTTCTGGCAACAAGCTGATTTTCGCATCCAATCACCAGACTGAGCGAGGATTTCCTTTCAACCTGTTTATGATTAATCTGGACGGCACCGGCCTCACTCGAATCACCCACGATGGGACATTCGATGCATTTCCTGTTTTCTCCAATGATGGCAAATACTTGGTTTTCGCCTCCAACAGAAACAATGGCGGTACCCGGGACACTAACTTGTTTGTGGCCGAGTGGATTGGAGATTAACCTTTAATGAGCCAAAGCAAAAACCACCTTTCGGGGTGGTTTTTTGCATTTAGAGGGCTTCTAGATTTTTCAGGTAATTTTCCGCCTGATCCATCACTTCTTGTGGATTGCTCATTTTGTCCCAAGTACGGTACATCATACCGATGCGAGGATTTTTCTCCAGCTTTTCGCGGTTTCGGGCATAAAAATGCCAATATAGGCTATTGAATGGACAGGATCCCTGACCGGTTTTCTTAGCCGAGTCATAGGCGCAATGATCGCAATAGTTGCCTTGTTTTTTAATGTAGTTGGCTGAGGAGACGTAAGGTTTGGTACCCACAATCCCGCCATCGGCAAATTGGCTCATGCCGCGGGTATTGGTGATTTCTACCCATTCAATGGCATCGATGTAGATACCGAGGTACCATTTATCCACTTCATCGGGATGTATTCCAGCTAACAGTGCAAAATTTCCCGTCACCATCAAGCGCTGAATGTGATGGGCATAGGCTAGGTCCAAGGATTGTCCGATGGATTCTTTCAGGCAGTTCATCTTGGTATTTCCTGTCCAAAACCAATCCGGCAGCTTCCGCTCGTGACCAAAGAAATTGAGCTCAGCAAACTCAGGCATCTTGGCCCAATAAATCCCGCGCATGTATTCCCTCCAGCCGATAATCTGTCGGATAAAACCCTCCACTTGAGCAATCGAAACCTGGTCCTGATGAACATACCAATGTTTTTCAACTGATTGGACCACCTCTAGTGGAGAAATCATTTTTGTATTGAGGGAGAAGCTCAATCGGGAATGGAAAAGGTAAGGATCCCAAGTAGTGAGTGCATCTTGGTAGGCCCCGAAATTGGGAAGTAATTGCTCGCAGAAATGCTCCAAAATCTCCAAACTTTCCTCTCTCGACACGGGCCACGAGAATTGCTCCGGATCGATAGTTCCGATGGTTTTTACTCCAGTCTTTTCGATCGTCTCAGCAATTTCTCGAACGTTTTTGGGATGAAGCAAGGGCTTTCTCAGTAGTTTCTTGTCTCTAAGCGCCTGTCTGTTATCGTGGTCATAGTTCCACTGTCCGGTTAGTGGCTCTTTTCCATCCATCAGGATGTCGTACTTCCTGCGCATTTCCCGATAAAATGTCTCCATGAGGTAGGTTTTTTTTCCTTTGAAAAAATCCTTCAAAAATTCTCTGGAAGTCAAAAAATGCTCGGTGTCAACAGCTGATGATGGAATAGGTAGACCTCCACAGACTTCTTTCAGAATCTGATCCAATCGATATTCGTCAGGCAATTGATATTCAAATCGAGTGAATCCTTCCTTTTGGATCAGGTGTCCAAGTTGATCTTTGAGGTTTTGTCGATTTTCAGGATGATCTAGGGAAAAATAAAGAATTTGATGGCCCTTTTCCCGCAAGGTCTGGGCGAAATTGCGCATGGCCAAGAAAAAGCCGACTACTTTTTGGATATGATGCGGGACATAGTCTGTTTCCTGACGCATCTCCATCATCAAATAAGTCGCGGAATCGTCAGTTTTTTCAAACCATGAATGAGATAGATTCAGCTGATCTCCAAGAATCAAACGTAAAGTTTTGGGCATAAAAAAAGGACTTTACCGAAGTAAAGCCCTATTTGGGGGTGATTGTTTAGCGTCTTAGTATTTGAAGCAAGGCATGGAAGACTTTCTGCCTGCACCTTGCTGAGAACCTGCAAGGAAGGAATATCTGATGGAGATCTCGTGGGCACCGGCGCTGTTGGCATTACCGAGGTTGGAGACGTTGTAGTCGTAGCTATATCCAACATCCAGACCGTTTCCTAAGGAGATTCCAACCAAACCGATCAAAGATTCATGTTGGACGTTTTCGCTGCCTACTACTGGAATACCTCTGTACCAGAGACCGATCACTAGGGGTTGGATGATTAGCTGAGCTCCAAGGTCAAGTTGTTGGAATGGCTCCTGATTCTTGTAGTTGAAGGCAAGTACCAGTTCTTTGGATCCCACTTTGTTGTTCATGAAGTTTCTGGAGTAACCGTTTGAAAGGTCGAATTTCACACCACCGTGAGCAGAGACTTTCAAAGGAAGCTGGCTCATCTGACCGTCCAAGAAAGAGATGTTGGGTTGGCTCAAGTGGTGAGCAGAAAGTCCGAACCAAACTGATTCGTTGTTGAAAAGAAGACCAGCAGAGTAGTCTACAAATTGATGTCTGAAATCAGCCCCAAGTTTTTCACCTGAGAAATCAGAGATGCTACCGCTCATGTCGTCGATTTGGCTACCGAAAACCAAGTTGCCAAAGTAAGCGTCACGGTCGATGTAGGAAACTTGTCCACCCACTCTAAGGAAAGATCTGAAACCAAGACGAGCTCGGTATGAGTAAGCTGCTCCGATTTCGGAGATACTAAGGTTAGCTTGGCTTTGCTGAGATCTGTTAACGATCAAGCCTACACCAGAATTGATATTGAAAAGGTAAGAATCGAAACTAGCAGAGTAAGAGTTGATGGATTGGTCTAGACCAGGCCACTGGTTTCTGTAGTTGACACCCATTCTGCTCATTTCAGAACTTCCTGCAAAAGCAGGGTTCAAGTAGATTGGATTAGCGTAGAACTGTGAGTACTGAATATCCTGAGCTAAGGCGGCGTTGAAAGATGAAAGAACAACCCCTGCCAAAGCAAGAGCCTTGCTCACTCTTGCGAGGGCTTTGAGGCTTTTTCCGATGGCGTTAAGTGAGTTCATTTTAGGTCGGGGTTTTGGTTGGTGTTTCGTGTTTATTTATTTGCTTTTGATTTTCTTTTTTTTGTTGGTTAGGTTTTCAGAATCTTTTTTTTGCTTTTTGTTATTGCTTATTTGATGTTGCTTTATCTTTTATGTTATAATGAAATATAGAAGTTTATAGATAATATATCCTAATTGTATATAGTGTTTTTGAATGCACTTTATATACACATCAAAGCAATTTTAAATTAATGTATGTTATATACATATATTGGTTTACATGGGTATTTTTCTTGTATGTGAAATTCAAGGTCAAAATTTAAAAAGCTGTTAAAAAATGAAAAGAAAGGCCTTTTTGAGATTGAATTTCTCCTTTATTGCTCGAAAATCAATTAAAAATCAACAGTCACCCCCTTGATCTGCGAGAATCAAAATCATTCACATTACAGGTATTTGGTGAAGTTATATATGTGACTTGTGTCACATATATGTTCTGTATTTTAAGGCAGATACATTTGTGAATATGAATCTTATAAATAAAATATGTATGTAAAAAATAGATTATATATTTTCAAAAGCAGAATATTGGATATAAAAAATGCCAGTCTGAGGACTGGCATTATAATGAGTTATCAAGTAATAGGCTATTGATTATCTGATCAAAGAGATTGAGCCGGATGCAGATTTTTTGATTCCTTCCCAATTCACATAATCTATTCGATAGATGTAATTGCCTGCAGGGACCATCTGACCTTTGTAGGTACCATCCCAACCGGTGATTTCCAGCCCCGAACCTGCGTAAAGTTTTTCTCCCCAGATGTTAAACACTTGTAAAGTGAATTCCTTGACTCCTTTCATTTTCGGAATAAAGCAGTCATTAAGGTTGTCCCCATTTGGAGAAAAGGCATTTGGAATAACCATCATTTCCTCGGGTTGAGTCACAACCACTTTACTCAGTTCCTTAAGCGAACAACCATAAATATCCATTCCGGTTAGCTTGACTTCGAAAGTACCTGCGGTTTTGTAAACATGCACTGGATTTCTCTCCTGAGATTTATTTCCATCACCAAAATCCCATTCCCAAGAAATAAATTCAGGAGATATTTCGCTTTCAAAAATGATTTGCTCTTCAATGGTCACTTCGGGCTCACTGCTGAAGTTGAGTTTACGGAATTCAAAATTTAACCTGGCTCCACCTTGGTAATTGTAGTCAGGGAAAGTGACTTTAGCTTCTACTTCAGTTTGGCATCCTAAAGCATCTTTTACAGTTACTTTGAGTATCCCACTTTGGTTAAACTGGATTTCATTGCTGGTTTGATTGCCATTTTCCCATTTGATGACATATGGAGCTTTCCCTCCTGAGATTGCCACCCAAGCTCTTCCTTTGAGCTGACCTAAGTCACAATCCATTTCTATGGCATTTTCTATTCTTGCCTGAAGCGGATTGGCTTCTTCAACTTTTACTTCTTTCGAAATTCCACAATTGCTTTCATCAGATACTTGCACTTTATAAGTGCCTGATTTGAGATTAGTTCTTTCCAAACCAGTAAAACCATCCTCCCATTTGACCTTTACCAATCCTTTTCCTCCTGCCACAGCGAGTACGATCCTACCGTCATTTCCTCCACCACAACTTACCGGATCTACCCTCAAAATTGACACAGTCAATTGGGATTGATTTTTTACGGAATATTCCTTTTCTACAGAACATCCAGTGGCATCGGTAATTTTGACTTTATAAGTACCTGCTGCAATATTTTGCAAAGAAGATTGTGTGGATCCATTGCTCCATAGGTAGGAATATGGGGTATTGCCGCCTGAAATTTTTAGAGAAATAGCTCCATCAGGAGTTCCTGCGCAAGATGGGTCTTTTAAGGTCTCTTCGATGGTGATCGGTAAAGGAGATACAAGGTCAACCGAGGTACGGAATGAACAGCCATTTTTATCGGTAATGTCCACTGTAAATTTACCTTGACCAAGACCATTCAAGTCTTTAGATACTGAGCCATTACTCCACTTATAGGTATAAGGTGCAGTTCCTCCTTTAGGGGTTAAGGTGATTTTGCCATCATTTCCAGAGCAGGATGGGTTGACAGGGATGGCAACTGCACTTAACGCTTCTTGAGGACCAGAGATCTGGAAATTGGAGTTGATTTCGCAGTGCTGGTCTTTAATACTTACAGAATATGTGCCTGGAGCCAGATTACTTCTAGTAACAGCGGTGGACCCATCTGACCATTTGACTTGGATAGGCCCAACTGCCCCTGATAAGGTAAGATCAATCTTTCCTGAGTTGACTCCAAAACAGGTGACATCCTGTTTTTGGAAAGAAGCTAAAGCAAGAGTGGAAAGATTTTTAACAGCGAACTCTTTTTCTATGGAGCATCCGGTTGAATCGGTAATTTTTACTTTATAAGTGCCTGCTGCCAAATTTTGAAGGGAAGGCTGAGTAGACCCGTTACTCCATAGATAAGAGTAGGGTGTATTGCCTCCTGAGATTTTTAGCGAAATGGTCCCGTCAGAATTTCCTGCACATGATGGGTCCTTCAAAGTCTCTTCGATAGTGATAGGCATCGGAGAAACCAGGTCAAATGAGGTTTGGAAATTACATCCGTTTTTATCGGTGATATCCACAGTGTACTTACCTTGTCCCAATCCACTGAGGTCTTTAGTCACAGCTCCATTGCTCCACTTGAATGTATAAGGCGCGGTTCCTCCTTTTGGATTCAGGGTGATTTTGCCATCATTTCCTGAGCAAGAAGGATTTTGAGGAGATCCTGTCGCACTTAAAGCCTCTGAAGGGCCAAGGATCTGGAAACTACTGCTGATCTCGCAGTACTGGTCTTTTAAGATGACAGTATAAGAGCCTGGGGAAAGGTTGGTCCTGTTGATAGAAGTAGATCCATCCGACCAAGCAGCCTGTATGGCTCCACTTGCGCCAGTAATATTGAGGTCAATCCTGCCCCTGTTGTCACCAAAGCAGGTGACGTCTTGCTTCTGAAAAGAAGCCAAAGTGAGCGTAGATAGATTGCTGAGGACATATTGTTTTTCTACGCTACACCCAGAAGCATCCGTTACTTTCACCGAGTATGTGCCTGGCGACAAGTTTTGAAGTTGATTCTGAGTGCTACCGTTGCTCCATAGATAAGAATAAGGAGCGGTTCCTCCGGTAATATTCAATTTGATCTGTCCGTTGGCAATGGAACCGCAGGAAGGCATGGTCAAGGTTTCTCCAATTTGGATGGTGCTTGGAGATGATATAGTATAAGACCCTTGGAAAGAACAGCCTTTGGAATCTTTAACCAATACTTGGTAAATCCCTGCAGAAACTCCAATAAGATCTTTTGAAGTAGATCCATTACTCCATAGGTAAGTATATGGTGCATCTCCACCTTGAACGGACAGGTTGATTCTTCCACTAGTTGGCGATGCACAAGTCACATTTTGAATAGACTCTGCCACACTCATACCCGCAGTACCGGCCTTTATCTCAAATGAAATACTGGTCTCACAGTTAAATTTATCAGCAACTTTTACCACGTAGGTTCCTGGAGCCAGGTTGTTGGCCTCCCAAACATCCTTTAGTCCATTACTCCAAGAGATTTGGTAAGGAGGTTTTGCAGGATCATAATCGTTTCTTCCGATTTTGACACTGATTTTTGCGTATCCATCATTTCCCGAACCACAAGTAGCATCTTTCTTCACTACAGGATTAAGTACTAGAGGAAATGGCGGCTGAATGACAATTCGCTCTTGATGTACCCGTCCTTCAGAATCTGTAATCCAAACTGTGTAAGTTCCGGCATTAAGATTGGTTCGGTTTTGTACTGACTCGTTTGTATTCCACTTAAAGGTATAAGGAGGCTTTCCTCCACCTACTGTCAAATTGATGCTTCCTCGTTCGCTATGGGAACATAAGGCAAGCTTACCGCTGACCTGAACCCATATTTCATCCATGGATTGAATCCTCTCATTTTTAAATGAAGGAAACTTGAAAGCAGATTGGGCAAATGCAGCTTGCTGCAAGAAGGAGACTATTGTCGCCATCAAAAAAACTACCTGCCAATATTTGAATCTTACTTTCATAATTTGAAACCCTTCCTAAAGGTCTGCATTTTGAATGTTTATTTGCGCATTACAAATAGTTTTTTTTGCTTTTGAAATTTTTACATCTCAATTTTTGTAAGCGAAATACAACAAAGAGTCTTTCCTAGTTTTACCCTCTTTGAAGAAAATAGAGGTTAAAAATTTAATAATGCAAGTATTTGACAGGGAGTTGTAAACGAACTGACTTCTTGGAAAAATTAAATTATTCTGAAAAATATCATATAATCAAAAAACCTGTCTAGCTTTTACCTTTTTCGAGATACGAAATGAAAAAAGGCTGATTTTCAGTGAGAATAAAATTTTTTTGGCACCCTATCCTCTAAATTCAGAAATCAATATCTAAAGCATGGTATTACTCTAGAGCGCTGGTTTCTTGATCTAGGATCTCCCCATAGAAAAGTATAGCGAATAGATATCTCATGCGCTCCACCGCTGTTTCTTTGGTTGAGTTTTGAAACTGTAAAGTCATAGGAATAGCCGATGTCTAATCCGGATTCCAATGAGACACCCACTAGGCCAATTACCGCTTCATTGTTTGGTAGGTTATTTTTGGTAGGCAAACCTCTATACCACATACCCAATACCAAAGGGTGTAGATAAAGCTGAGCTCCTAAGTCCAATTGATTAAAAGGATCTTGCTGCTTGTAGTTAAACGCGAATGAAAGGGATCTTTCTTGATAGGAATGAGTAAAATAATCCCTGCCTCCGGGGCTTAGATTAACTTTATATCCACCTTGAAGCGAAACTTTCATCGGAAGTACACTCGTCCTGTCGTTTATAAAGGAAACATTAGGCTCATTTAGATGATGAGCTGAGCCTCCCAACCAAAACTTATCATTGTAAATCATTCCCCCAACCGCATAAGTCACAAAACTGTGGCGACTATCAAGAGGTATTCCGTTAAGTTCATCCGTAATCCCTCCCACAGTTCCGTTTACGATATCGATCATGGATCCAAACACGAGGTCAGAGAAAAAGGCGTCACGTTGCATGTAGCTAGCTTGAGCACCAAGACGGAAGTAAAACTTCTCGGAAAGTTTCAGTCGGTAAGAATAGCTTAATCCGACTTCGTTCGTCGACAGGTTGGCAAGTGTCTCTTGATTTCCATTAAAAATTAAACCAACTCCACTATTGTAATCAAAAATATAATGGTCAATGTATGCGGAATACGAATTAAAGCTATGATCCAGCCCTGGCCATTGATTTCTATAATTAATTCCCACTCTGGTGAGTTCACTTGCTCCAGTTAGTGCAGGATTTAAATACAAAGGAGCAGCATAAAACTGAGAGTATTGGACATCCTGAGCTGATAGGATGTTAGATCCCAAAAGCCACAAGGTAAGTAGTAGTGTCCAATAAAATTTCCTCAGCATAACCTAACCAACAGTAGATACAAAGTTACCAATCAGGTCTTTATACCATTATTGACTTTTACTAATAAATGGATTTGATACTACCAGGGCTTGTGATTGGGGCGAGCAATCCACATATTTTTTCCAAAAGTTTTTCTAAAAACCATCAGAACGTTGACCCAAACTCAATAATTATACCAAAGGCACCCTTTTGAGGTGCCTTCGATTAAAATTCATGTATTTCTTGATGCCTGATCAAATCTTCAAATTCTTCGCGTCTTCGAATAAGTCGTGCTTTACCTTCCCAAATTAGGACTTCAGCCGGTCTAAGTCTTGAATTATAATTGGAGGCCATGCTGTATCCATAGGCTCCGGCATTTTTTATGACTAAGAGATCCCCCTCCTTCACTTCGTTCAATTCACGATGGGAGGCAATCGTATCCGTTTCACAGATATAGCCGACTACATTGTACTTTTCTTTTTTCCCTTCGGGATTACTCAGGTTAAAGACGCTATGATACGCATCATACATCATCGGACGGATGAGGTGATTGAGGCCGGAGTCCACCCCTACAAAAGTGACCGATGGGGTTGATTTGACAACTGTGGATTTTACTAATAGAAACCCTGCCTCACTCACCAAGAATTTACCAGGCTCCAGCCAAAGCTCTAATTGACGCCCGTATTTTTTGCAAAACTCCTGGAAGGCTGCACCGACAGCTTTCCCAACCTCCATCACATCCGTGGCTACATCCTGTGTTTTATACGCTACCTTAAATCCCCCTCCAAAATCTAGAAATTTCAGGTTGGGAAATTGCATCGCTGCTTCGAATAGCACATTTCCACCACGTAGAAATACCTCTGCATCCAAGATGTCTGAACCCGTATGAATATGGAGCCCAACGATATTCAACCGGTATTTTTCAACCAGCTGCAAAATCTCAGGAAGCTGCTCGATAGATATACCAAACTTACTTTCCTTGTGGCCTACAGATATTTTTAGATTTCCACCGGCCATGATGTGCGGATTGATGCGGATGCACGCCTCCAAAGTCCCTCCATAGGTTTGCCCAAACCGCTCCATCAAAGGCAGACTATCCAGATTGATCATGATGCCTAAGTCCACGGCTTCCTGGATTTCTGAAAAATCTACCCCACTTGGCGTGTACATGATTTCACTTGCTTCAAATCCTGCTAGCATCCCCAATCTGGCCTCTTCGATGGACACGGCATCTATTCCTGCACCTGATTTTCGGATTAGCTTGAGTACATTGATATTCGAAAGTGCCTTGGTCGCATACTTGATTTTGAGCGGTACTGCAGCAAAAGCCTCTTGTAGAGTCTTGACCTGAGAGACTATTTTGGAGCCGTCGTAAATGTAAAGCGGAGTTCCAAATTCTTCCGCTAAGCTGGAAAAAGCAACTCCTTGAATGTGCGTGGGATTAGGCACGGGATAGTAGGTTTAAGATTAGAGGGCCAAAAATACCCAATAATAAAAAAGGAAGGCTATCGCCTCCCTTTTTTTTGGATGTAGCAATTAAGAAACCGTTCAAATTCAATATGCGAGGATACAACCAGAAATCTTTTTCTGAAAGAACTAATTTCAATAAGCCGTTAAAACATGTTAACTCCAAAGAGTAGCCTAGTTAGAAAGTTAAATTTGTGCCATGTCTAAAGGCAATATTACCTTAATCATCGTTTTAATGTCCCTCGCAAGCTTTGGCTTGATGGGGTTCCAATACTATTGGGTAAGAAATGCCATCCGGATCAATCAGGAACGATTTGACCAAAATGTACTCCAGGCGCTATCTAGAACTGTAAGTGATCTCGAAAAGGGAGAAACTTCGGATGCGCTTTTGAATAAACTTATCGAAGACCCTATTCTAAAAGAGGCCGTCTTTAAAAAAATCGATCCCATCGATGTAATTCAGATCAAAACCAGACCCACGTATACGAGGCCTTCTCTAGTAGATACCATGCTGATTGCTCCTATGCCTCAAGTGAGTAATACTTTCCGAAGGATCCTACAATCGAGAGGTTTGGATGTATCCGTTTTTTCGGAGCTGGAAAATTTCTTTGCCTACATGACCCCGGAAATGGCGTCGAGCATGTTTACTCCGGATGAAATGCAGATTCTCCTGCAGGAGAAAGAACGGCAGTTGGAATACCTCAATAAGAATCCGGCTGCAAACTCTCGGGCATACACCGGGTTTGTTCCCCAAATCAGTGCAGAAATCAATCTTTCGTCAGATGCTATTGATAAAATCCGAAAGACCAATATCAAAATCGATCTGGTCAACCAAGCGATCAATGAGCTTGCAGAAGGGCAAAAAGAAATCCTGAATAGGCTGGACACCGCCGAAGTGAGAAGAATGCTCAAAAACCAGCTCAAGGAGAAAGGAATTATCGAAGCCTTTGAGCTCGCTATACAAAATGACGAAGGTCAGTTGGTTGGAGTGGGAACGATAACAGATCCTTTGCTCATCAAAAATCAAGGTGTACAATCCAAACTCTTTCCAAATGACATTCTCGGGAAGGAAAATTTTCTTTATGTCTATTTTCCTGAAAAAGGGAGCCATGTATTTAGACAGGTTTGGCTTCCGATTTCCAGTTCGATTGTTTTCATCCTAGTCATTATCTTTTGCTTTGTCTATGCGATTAAGGTCATTATCCGTCAGAAGGCCCTTTCTGACATTAAAAATGACTTTATCAATAACATGACTCATGAGTTCAAGACACCTTTGGCCACGGTAAGTCTCGCCGTAGAGGCTCTACAAGATCCGGAGCTCAGCAATCAGGACAAGTTTCGAGCAAGGTATTTGGGCATCATTAAGGACGAAAACAAGCGGTTGGTATCCCAAGTCGAGAAAGTACTACAGGCAGCAGCATTGGATAAGAATGATTTCAAACTCAAACTTGAAACCATTCATTTGGCAGAGCTTCTGGAATCTACCGTAGAGCACATCAGCCTCCAAGTTGAAAGTAAGGGTGGTAAAATCGAATTCCAAAACCTTCTGAAAAATCCGGAAATAGAAGGAGATGCTTTTCATTTAACCCACATTTTCAACAATCTACTGGATAACGCAAATAAGTATTCCAAAGAAAGCCCAAAGATCAAAGTGGTTGCCAAAGATGATCAGGATCAGGTAATCGTCACGATTCAAGATCAAGGAATCGGGATGAGCAAGGAGGCCGTAAAGAAGATTTTTGATAAATTTTATCGAGTACCTACCGGAAATGTGCACGATGTCAAAGGCTTTGGCTTGGGACTATCCTACGTCAAAACCATGCTGGAAGCCCACAAGGGCGGAATCTACGTGCAGTCAGAGCCCGGTAAAGGAAGTACCTTCACCATTAACCTACCCAAAAAGCAATGAGCAAAGCCAAACTATTAGTCGTAGAAGATGATCCAAACTTGGGCGACATTCTCAAAGAATATCTTGAAATGAAAGGCTATGAGCCTACCCTTTGCAGAGATGGAGAAGAGGGCTGGAACAAGTTTAAGAAAGATAAATATGACCTTTGCCTCTTGGACATCATGATGCCAAAGAAGGATGGCTTTACACTGGCTAAAGAGATCAAAAAGGTACAGGAAGACCTACCTATCCTTTTCCTCACGGCCAAAAACCAAAAGGACGACATCATCGAAGGACTCAAAATCGGTGCTGATGATTACCTCACCAAACCCTTCAGCATGGAGGAATTGCTACTTAGAATTACCGCAATTCTCCGCAGAACTCAGAAGTCCACCGAAGTAGTGGCTCTTAAAACTTACTCCTTTGGAGACTTTGTCCTACACTACGATGAGCAGTTTATCGAAGGGCCGGGAGGCAAACATAAGTTGACTTCTAAGGAAAATGAGCTGATTCGACTGCTAGCTGCTGAAATCAACAAGCTGGTCAACCGAAGCCATGCACTCAAGCAGATTTGGGGCGATGACAGCTATTTCAATGCGCGCTCCATGGATGTGTACCTGAGCAAAATCCGAAAAATCCTCAAGGATGATCCCAAAGTGCAGATCATCACGGTGCACGGGGAAGGATTTAAGCTGATCGTGGGAGAAGGATAATTAAGACGCTAGACATTAGACGCAAGAAGCAAGACTTGTCTCTTTGACTTCAAGACAGCCCTGAATTGATTCAATTCGGGGCTTTTGGTTTTTTAGGCAGAGATAATTCCTGACGAAATCCGATATCCCAAATCCGAAATAGAATCAAAGCAACTCCGCTCCAATCCCCGGCCCATCCGGGAAAGTCACTTTAGCCGGAGTGATTGTCACCCCTCTTGCAGGATCTTTGGCCAGGAGCATCGCCCCATCCATATCCACATAGTCCAGGAGCGGAGCTATATGTGCAATTGCGGTGATTCCGACGGAGGACTCAGTCATGCAGCCCACCATGGTTTTCATCCCGAGGGATTTGGCTTCCTGAATCATACGCAGTCCAGGTGTAATTCCGCCCGCTTTCACCAGTTTGACATTGATCGCATGGAAAAGCCCGTGGCATTTTTTCACATCGCTTTCCACGATGCAGCTTTCATCTGCCATCACAGGGAGTTTTGAATGCTTGAAGACCTCTTTCATTCCCTCCAGGTCATCTTTTCCCAAAGGCTGCTCCATAAATTCCACGCCGAGATCGGCTAGTTCTTCCGAATTGCGGATAGCTTGCTCGGCTGTCCAAGCACAGTTGGCATCAATTCGAAATACTGAAGTGGTATGCTTTCGGAGTTCGCGTACGATTTCCAGATCGTGTTCAGTTCCGAGTTTGATTTTGTAAATCGGCCAATCCACCTCTTTCATCTTGGCGACCATTTTCTCTACGGTATCAATGCCGATGGTAAAGTTGGTAGTGGGTATTTTTTTAGGATCTAAGTTCAGGTATTGGTAGAGTTTTTTCCCTTGTTTCTTACTGAAAATATCCCAAGCTGCCATATCCAGTGCACACTGCGCAAAGGGATTATTTCGAAAAATTACCTTACCCATTTCCCAAAATTGCTCAGGAGTTTCCCATTTTCCGGATTCCACTATAGGGCGAAATTGCTCCAGGCAAGCACTCATGTTTTCGATAGTTATTCCGTAAAACGGATTGGTAGTCGATTCTCCTAATCCGTAAATTCCATCTTCCTCCAGCTTGACGATGAGGGTGTCTTGCACATCACGGCTTTGGTGCGCGATAGTAAAAGTGTGCTTGAGCGGAAGGTCAAAAACCTGATAGCTGAGCTTCATGGCATGATTTTTTGGGTATTGGCAAAAATAAGCCATTTTATTTCACCCGAATGGCTAGTTTTAAAATCGATAGACTTCAATACCACTTTCTATGAAAACCGCTTTCCTGACATCCTTCCTACTCTTTTTATTAGCATCCTGTTTTCACTCTTCAGCACAGGTACCCTATCAAAAAATGCAGGTGGAAAAGCTGGAAGCAGCCTATGAAAAATACAAGGAGTCTGCCATCACTCACCGAAGATTCAAACACGCAGACCTTCATCCCTTGATCCAAAAACATGGGTCTGAGTTTAAGTTGGAGGAATTGGGAAAATCAGTAGAGGGGCGAAGTATCACCTCGATGAAATGGGGTCAAGGCGTCACCAAAGTCATGCTTTGGTCCCAGATGCATGGCAATGAAAGTACGGCTACGATGGCACTTTTTGACCTGTTCAACTTTCTGGAAGGGAAAAATGATGGATACGATGAGTTAAGAAACCTGCTGAAAAATAAACTCAGCCTGAAATTTATCCCCATGATCAATCCCGACGGAGCAGATGCCTTCAAGCGCAGAAATGCATTGGATATCGATCTGAACCGGGATGCAATTTCCCAGATTTCTCCTGAGGCGGTGATTTTGAAAAAGGCCCGGGACGACTTTGAGCCTGAGTTTGGGTTTAACCTCCACGATCAGCAGATCTACTATAATGTGGTGAACACCCCGAAGCAGGCCACCATTTCACTTTTGGCTCCTGCATATAACTATGAGACAGAAATCAATGAAGTTCGAGGTCGTGCCATGCAGACCATCGCTGGGATGAATGAACTTTTGCAGGAATTGATCCCAGGACAAGTCGGTAAGTATGATGATGCTTTTGAGCCAAGAGCGTTTGGGGATAACATTCAGAAATGGGGTACAAGTACGATTTTGATCGAATCAGGTGGCTACCCTGGAGATCCTGAAAAGCAGTACATCCGAAAGATCAACTTCATGATCATCCTCAATGCCTTGCATCAGATCGCTACCCGAGGCTATGAACAATACACCACCGAGCAGTATTTCGCGATCCCAGACAATGGCTTCCAACTGATGGACTTGATCATTAACGAAATGCAGGTGAAGGTAAAGGGGTCATGGTATCCCTTAGATATTGCCATTCGCAGACGTGAAACTGAAAATGCAGCCGGTTATTTCATGAGCGCATCGGTAGAAGACCTCGGAGACATGCAGATTTTCTTCGGTTTTGAGACCTTGGACGCGACAGGACTTCAATACCTAGAAGGTAAAGTGTTCCCAACCGCTTTTGAATCCGTCAAGGATATTTCGGAGGAAAAAGCCCTTGAGTTACTTCGGCAGGGCTTTATGGCGGTAAAGGTAAAATCAGGTGAAGCCAGACAAGTTCACAGCCTGCCTATTTTGGTTTTGAAATCGACCGAAAAGTACTCCAGTGGATGGATGACGGGTTCGGCCACCAATTTCTTTTTGGCTAAAGAAGGAAAACCAAGATATGCAATTGTGAATGGTTACCTGATCGATTTGGAAAACCCTAAAAAGCAGGAAATCAGGAATCGGGTATTTTGATTCAGAAATAGTAAGGACCATTGTGAAAACCGAAAACAAACTTCACCCTCGCAATCTCCACCAGAACCGATATGATTTGAAATCACTTTCGGAAACTTTGCCTGAACTCAAACCCTTTCTTTTTACCAACGAATATGGAAACCTGACTCTGGATTTTGCCAATCCAAAAGCTGTCAAAGCCTTGAATCAGGCGCTTTTAAAGCATTTTTATCAAGTCCATTATTGGGATATTCCGGAAGGATTTCTCTGTCCGCCCATTCCCGGTCGTGCCGATTACATTCATCACTTGGCAGATTTACTGGCTCAAAGCAATGCTGGCAAAATCCCTAAGGGGTCAAAGATCAACGTACTTGATATTGGTACGGGGGCCAATTTGATCTATCCGATTTTGGGAAATTCAATCTACCAATGGAGGTTTGTAGGATCGGAACTGAATCCGAAAGCAATTGAATCCGCCCAACAAATTCTTAGGCAAAATCCTGGATTTCAAGGTAAAATCGAGGTACGGCCTCAGTCTGATTCTTCGATGATTTTTTCCCATATCATTCAATCCGAAGAGTTCTTCGATCTTACCTTGTGCAATCCTCCTTTTCACGAATCAGCTCAAGCCGCCCAAGAAGGAAGCATTCGAAAAGTGAGAAACCTAACAGGAAAGACAATCCAAAAAGCTGATTTAAACTTTGGCGGACAAGCCACCGAGCTTTGGACTGAGGGAGGAGAGGTGGCTTTTATCCGAAAAATGATTGTTGAGAGCTTGAACTTTAAGAATCAGGTCTATTGGTTTACCAGTTTAGTCTCAAAATCTGAAAACCTGAAACCTCTACAAATTCAGTTGGAAAAGGTAGGAGTCGTTGATCAAAAAATCATCGAGATGGCCCAAGGGAATAAAATCAGTCGGTTTGTTGCCTGGACTTTTTTGCAGTCCAAGCAGAAGGAAGCTTGGAAGAACTATCGCTGGATTTGAAGAAGTCTTTCCCCGATTTTTATCCCAAAAGCCGGCAACTCATCAAGAATGTTGTAAGCTAAATACAACGTCCAGATAGGTTCATCTCGATCTGCTTCAAAGCTGACCCGAGCCAAATTTGAAGCCTAACCACGCTCCGCCCAACATCAGCAAGGCTGTTAAAAAAATGAGCAACAGGAGGGTCGAAAGAGGCATCTCCCAATCTTCGCCACCAAATTTGAATTTGACAGGTTTGTTCCAGTTCATCATGCAGAAATTCTCTTTTTGAAAGAGTTTTTGGTCTCAATTCAGGGAATTAGGAGTGAAGGTAAGTTACTTCTTGTGAAGAATGTACCGATCTGCCAATTCTCCTTTTATCTGTTTTCCATCTTGATCCAAGTGCCAAATTCGGTTCTCTCCGACTTTGTATTTTCCGGGCGCATCTCCAATCAAGCCTTTGAACTGAACAAAAGATCCTGATGAATCCCATTCGAATTTGCCTGTGAAAATTTCCTCCCGCGCATCATTCAGCCCCAGGTAATTGGTTTTGAGCTGGAATGAGTTATCTGGATTTAGGGTCACCCAAGTTTCGATTCCTTCGCAGCTTGCACAGGGCAGTACATTGAAATAGGTCCCAGCCCAATCCACGGAAGTTTGAGAATTGTCACTGCCAGGCAGAACTTTTCCAGTATCTAAATTGTCCGAATTGATTTCTGGGCCTGCCATTTTGGTATCAGTTGGTTTAGTACAGCCCAATTGAAAAGCAACTATTATGAAAATCAGATATAAGGCATTTTTCATTACTTGAGAAAATTGTTGAATTCAAATCTAGAAAGGTTCATTAGCGATCTTTTTCTTGTAAAGAATTAAAGGAAGATTGGTCTCAAAAATCGGTGCCTCGTATTGTGCCCGGAATACCTTTATCAACGCGCATTCTCCCGAATGCCTTGACTTCTGCTTCTGCCAGTACTTTCCGCTTTACTTGTTTTGCAGCCATGAAGTCACGCTGTCCGGATTCAGCATTTCCTGCAAGCCGATGTGCCTCTGCACGTTTTTCATACCACAGGTATTGATAGGGATTTCCAGTAATTTTTTCGGTGCAAAATTCGATTGCCTTTTCAAATTTTTCCTTTTTGAGGAGGTTATCCACTATTCGAAATTCATCAAGAATCATGTTTTCATCCATTGAAGCCTTAAATGAAATTACCCACAAGTATTCATTTCCATTAGGTCTATTATCTAAAAATTCAGGTTTCCAGCTTGCCGTAGCCAAATCAATTACTCGTAAAACTTCCAGATTAAAAGGCTCTGCTGCTCCTTCAATCAGGAATATGCTATCCGGTCTTCCTAATTCATCAATTTTCATAGAAATAATGACTCTGGCTGACTTTTGATCTCTTAATTCAGCACTTGGAAATTTCAGATTCATTGACAACAGTTCATTCAAGGTCGTCCAATTTGGAGGATCTGATGCGTTGCCCTGAGCAAATAGACTGGTTGACCAAAAGAGTAGTAGGCTTAGGGCAAAACCTATAATCACAGGATGAGTATTTCTGTAGGGCAACATTGAGTTAACTTTTAAAGTGAAGAAGAGAATCCATAGTTTATTCTATACCCCAAACTGTTTCAAGTGATGATCCAGATGCTTATAAAACAAATTGTTCCATTCCAGAGCAGTCATTGGACCAAAAGAGAGGGATTCTTTTCCTTCAAAATGGTCCTTGCCTAAGGCTAGGGTATGCTCTAGATGATGGATTATCTTTGCTTTTTCTTCCTCAAAATTTTTGCGGTCTGCAATCACAAAAGCCGGGGCCGTCGGGATGTTTTTCTTATAAGGCACTTCATTGACCACTCCCTTTTTGACAAATGCCTTTAGCAAAAACCGCATGACTGGATTTGGCTTTGGATACTTATCCGTGTAGGCCATGTCATAGGCCACGCAGCAATGGGCAATCATCTGATCCACCGACATTTTACCCCAGCGTGGCTTAGTGTCTGCTTGGAGTTGGTTGATTCTTGAGATTAGTTCTGCAGTTACTTCGGGGTCGAATATGTTTTTCATGAGCGTGGTGTTATAGCCAAGTTAGTAAACCTAAAAAAAACCAGGAAACTTTTTCTTTTAAAATGGTTTATAATATAAACCTATTTATATTTGAATCGTTCTATCAATCAAAAAGAACGCTATGGAAAAAGAACTGAGTAGCAAAGAGTCCTTGGCACTGATCACGGAGATGATCAGTCAGGCGAAAAAAGAAGCTGCAGGCGATGGAAGCTTCCATTTACTGCTTTGGGGGTGGGTGATCGCGGTGTGCGATTTGGGCCACTATGGTCTGGCGAAAGCTGGTTTTGATGCACCGTATTTGGTTTGGCTTTTGGTCATACCTGCTACGCTGATCAGTGTCTATTTCAGCAGAAAATTTGCAAGACAGGCCAGGGTTAAGTCTCACCTTGATTCAGTTTTGGGCGAGCTTTGGTTAGTCATCTACTTGGTGATTATCACTTTGGTGGTATTCATGTCGGTCCTGGATTTTAATCATAATCCCGTGATTCTGTTGGTTTCTGCGATTGGTGTTTTTATAACGGGCTCCTTAATTAAAGCCAAAGCACTCAAACTAGGTGCGGGTATGTTAGCGGCAGGAGCACTGGTTGGTTTTATGCTTCCTGTAGATGAACAATACTTGGTGTCAGGAATTGCCATGATTTTGGGATATCTTGTGCCTGGTTATTACCTGAAAAAATCTTACCGTGATCAGTTTTAAGCCTCTCGATCCTTTACTCCATTCTCAACTGCGATTGGCGGTCATGTCCTTACTCATTGGCTTAGAAGAAGCGGAATTCACCTTTTTAAAGGAGAAAACGGAATCTACGGCAGGCAATTTAAGCGTACAGCTGGACAAGCTAGAAAAAGCTGGATACATCAAGATCGAAAAATCCTTTCGTGACAAACGCCCTCTAACTACCTGCAGCATCACACCTGCCGGGGTGAAGGCCTTTGAATCCTATGTGGAAAACCTTAAAAATTACATCTCCTAAAAAAATTTCTTCATTTAGTTTACAACATAAACCAATTTATAATATGAAAACGAACTCTAGAATTTTCACCTTACTTGTGATGATCACGTTGATTGCCATGGACTTTCCACAAGATCTCAAGCGACTTGGCTACTTGGCCTATCTCGATCAGAACAAAAACAGCTGGAAATCAAACGTAGTCCTAGCCACCAAGGCCTACCAAACCAAGCCGGACACTGAAAACAAATACCAGCTCGCGCTCATGGAGTACGGACTGCTCAATGCTACGATGAAAGATCAGGACGAAAAATTATTCGATGCCTATGTGGATGGTCTAGAAAACAGACTCGAAGAACTGGCAAATGACAAAACCTATGGGGCTGAAGCCAAGGCACTCCTCTCCTCGGTCTATGGATTCAAAATCGCCTACAGCCCTTGGAAAGGGATGATGCTCGGCGGCAAAAGCAGCGACTTGCTGGAGGAAGCAATGAAAAATGCGCCAAACTCTCCCATCGTCCAAAAGATGTATGCCAGTAATCAATACTTCACCCCGGAAATGTGGGGTGGAGACAAAGACAAAGCCTTGGCTGCCTACCTGAAGTCGAATCAGCTCTTTGAGCAGCGCAATGACACACAAAATTGGATGTATCTCGACAATTTGGCTTGGATAGGAATCCTCTATCAGGAAATGGGGCATAAAGCCAAAGCAAAGGAGACTTGGCAAAAGGCATTGACTATTGAACCTAATTTTACTTGGGTCAGTAAGGGATTGCTTCCTGCTTACCAATAATGGCTGGGAACAAAAAAGCAGCGGTTTTAGCTGCTGCTTTTTTTGATTTGGTTCCGTATTGCTTCAACCCGACAGCGATGAACCGAAAAATAACTAGGTCATCGAAGTTGGATTCGTATTTTTGAGAGCTAATCTGATTTCATTATGTCTCTTTTTCAAAGTATCATCATCGCTATCATCGAAGGGCTTACGGAGTTTTTGCCAATTTCCTCCACAGGACACATGATTTTGGCCTCTGCCGCGATGGGTATCCACGAGGATGAATTTGTGAAAACCTTCGAAGTTTTTATTCAGCTTGGGGCGATTTTGGCTATTGCCCTGATGTACATCAAGCGGTTTTTCCGCAGCTTGGACATTTATTTCAAACTGCTTGCGGCATTTTTGCCCACTGCGATTGTGGGTCTGCTCGCCTATGATTTCATCAAGGGCTACCTGTTCAACCCCATTGTCGTATCCGTTTCCTTGATTTTAGGTGGGGTGATTTTGATTTTCATCGACAAAAAAGTCGTCAATCAGCAAACCACCCTAAAGGAAGTAGAAGATATCTCCTACAAAAACGCCTTTTTCATTGGCCTCTGTCAGTGTCTTTCCATGGTGCCGGGCACTTCCCGTGCCGCAGCCACGATCATTGGAGGGGTATTCAATGGCCTGGACAAAAAGCAGGCGACAGAATTTTCATTCCTTCTCGCCGTGCCAACCATGATGGCTGCTGGAGGCTATGACCTGATCAAGTCCGATTTAGCCTTCACCACCGAACAGCTAACGATCTTGGCTATTGGCTTTGGAGTTGCTTTTGTTTCGGCTTGGTTTGCTGTGAAGCTATTTTTGAAATACGTGTCGAACCACGGATTTACCGCGTTTGGCTGGTATCGGATTGCCTTGGGGATCTTGTTTTTGATCTTTATGTGGGGGACAGATCTGGGATAAATCAGCTTCCTAGGAACTTTCTCTGAGATCAGAAGGTCTTTGCCAAAATCCCCATCAACTCTTCCAAGTACTTTTGATCGGTCTCATCAAAATCCGCGAGCTTATCGCTGTCCACATCGAGCACCATGGCGACATCTTCCCCATTGAACACAGGTACTACGATCTCTGATTTGGAAGCAGAACTGCAGGCAATATGCCCCGGAAAAGCTTCCACATCAGGGACGAGCTGGGTTTTCTTTTCTTTCCAAGAAGTGCCACAAACGCCTTTCCCAAAATTAATCCGGGTACAGGCGATCGGTCCCTGAAATGGCCCGAGGACCAACTGCTCCTCTTTCACCAAGTAAAAGCCTACCCAAAAGAATCCAAAAGCTTCCCGCAGTGCGGCGGCTACATTGGCTAGGTTGGCATAAAGGTCGTTTTCACCAGTAATCAAAGCCTCGATCTGAGGGATCAGCGCTTCATAAGTTTCCGCTTTGGTGGCGTTTTGAGGAAGAAATAAAGTTTCAGCCATGGTAATAGATATCAAGTCGGTCTGTGTCGATGGAAAGTGTTTCTGAAGGATTTTGGTTCAGTGTTGGGGCGGCGATTCCCCGATCAAATCGAGTCGGAGCCGTAAACACGCGGGCTTCATCCCAAAGTCCCGATTCGATAAACTGACTGAGAACCTGGCTCCCGCCTTCCACGATTAGACTTTGGATTTTTCGGGAATGAAGTTCTTTTAAAATTACCTTAGGATTGATTTCCGACAATCGGATCCACTCTAGATTTTCAATGGTTTCACTTTTTACAGTATTGAAAATCAGTGTTGGAATGGACTGATCAAACAAGTTCAAATTCTTTGGAAGTCCTAAATGTGAATCGAGCACCACACGAATCGGGTTTTTCCCAACCCAATCCCTGACATCCAATCTTGGATTGTCGTAAGCTGCAGTATTTTTTCCTACCAAAATGGCATCTTCCTCAGCCCGCCACTTATGCACCAGCTGTCGGCTTTGAGCATTGCTGATCCACTTGGAATCGAAATTTTCCCTTGCCACCAATCCATCCTCAGTCTGTGCCCATTTGAGGATCACATACGGTCTTTGCTTTTCGATTTGGGTGAAAAAGCGACGATTTTGCCAGCGGGCTTTCTCTTCGAGGACTCCGGTCTCTACGGCTATTCCTGCATTTTTGAGGATTTCGATTCCTTTTCCTCCTACCAGAGGATTGGAATCTACTGCTGCGATGATTACTTTTTTTACCTTCTTCTCCTCCAACAGATTGGCACAGGGAGGTGTTTTTCCCCAATGCGCACAGGGCTCGAGCGTGACGTAAACGGTGGATTCTGGAAGCAGGGATTGATTTTCCACCGAATTGATCGCATGGACTTCAGCATGAGGTCCGCCATAAGCCCTATGCCAACCCTCTCCGATGATTCGATCTTGATGCACAATCACACAGCCAACTTTGGGATTAGGACTGACATATCCTCTACCCCATTCGGCTAGTTCCAAGGCACGTCGCATGTATAGCGTATGATTCATCGTCTGCTCAGCGTAATTCGGTCCAGGGTGGTTCGCTGATCGGATTTTACCTCCACATTGATAAGGGTGTCCGCGACAAAACGATTGTCTTTGGGATCAATATAGAGCGTGTAGCGACCCGGGGAAAGTTTAAAAAGGAATGCTCCACCGGAATAGGTATGTGTACTTAAGGAGTCATTTTCTGAAATTGCGTAAATCGCCGGCTTAAGTTCAGTTGGAAAGACTATCCCATTCAGCTCACTACGCCCAATGCTGGTGTAGGCCTGTATCGTTGGGTTATAAGCCAACTTAAGCGGAGAAGCTTGAGTCACCCGGATGGATTTTTCCAAATCAAAATCCAAAACCAAATCATAAGAAATGCCAGCCTCCAAATCGACTTTAAGGTCTTGTGAATAATCGGTGATATCCGAAGGTAAGGTGAGTGGATATCGAGTATCTCCCTGATAGAGCGCATGGGAAGTACCGAGCTTGAGTGTGACAGCCGTGATTTGACCCAATTGGAATTCCTTTCTGGAGACTGTCAAGGCATTACCATTAACGAGTCGAGTTAGATTGATGCTTTTTTTGGCGGGTTCGTAAGGCATCCAGATTTTTTGGATTTCGCCTTGTCTTCCACTTTGGACAAAATCAATTTCAACTCCCTGAATTTCTACCACAACGGAATCCCATTTGGCAGGGGCATCCACCAGCAGGACATTGACCAATGCTTTGGGACTATTGTCAGGCCCTTCGCAGCCCATGCCAAAAAGCCCAATTCCAAGTAGAAAAAGGAAGATTTTCAATCGATTCACGGAGTAAATTTAGGCCAAATCTATTCATTACTAATACGAGGCGAAAATCCAGAGGAAAGAATATCAAGAACTCTTATCAGGAAACTTTTTCGAAGGGGACCAAGAAGTCTCCGGACCTTCTTAATTTTGGGCATGATGAAATGGGAAAGACTGTTGGCTTCAGGTCGCTTTGGTGAAGGCATGAAACCGGCAACTTCGGATACCGTACGCAGTGAATTTGAAGTAGATTATGACCGAATTATTTTTTCGGCACCCTTTCGCAATCTTCAGGACAAGACACAGGTTTTTCCACTTCCAGAGCAGGCCTTTGTTCATACTCGACTTACCCATAGCCTTGAAGTCTCGAGCGTGGGAAGATCCTTGGGCAAGTCTGCAGGAGAGTTTTTGTTGGAAAAGTATCCCAATCTGCAAGCCTTGGGAATTACTTCCTCTGCGATTGGCTCGATCGTGGCAGCTGCTGCACTGACACATGACATCGGAAATCCTCCCTTTGGCCATGCCGGTGAGGAAGCCATTTCTGATTTTTTCAGATTACATTCCATGGGTAGAGTATGGGAAAAACACGTCCGAGTAGATCAATGGGCCGATTTGGTCAATTTTGAAGGAAATGCCCAGGGTTATCGCATGTTGGTTTCCAAGCAGTTTGGACTCAAATTGACCTATGCCACGCTTGCCGCTTTCACGAAATATCCTCGCCCAAGCCTCATTTCCCAGCGGGATATCGCCCGCAAAAGCCAGAAGAAATTCGGATTTTTTATCAATCAATTGACCGATTTTGAGCAAATGGCTGATGCACTTGGTATGGAGAAAATCAGCCAAGACTCTTGGGCCAGGCATCCTTTGGCTTTCTTGGTAGAAGCTGCCGACGACATCTGCTACAGCATCATCGATCTGGAAGACGGTTGCACCTTGGGATTGGTCACCTTTGAAGAAACCCTGAAGCTGCTCAAACCCATCTTAGGAGATAAGTTTGATAAAGAAAAGCTGAAAGACCGGACTCAAGCTCAAAACCTAGGCGCTTTGAGGGCTTTGACTATTGGACAGCTTATCCGAGAAACAGTGGAAGTATTTGCCCACTATGAGGAAAACATGCGCAAAGGAAACTTTGACAAAGCCCTCACGGATATGATTCCTTCCGCCAAGGCTTTGGCAGAGATCTCCAAAGTCTCGGTTCAAAAAATCTATCGTTCCAAAGTAGTCTTGGAAAAAGAAGCGGCGGGCTTTCAAGTTTTGGATGGCTTGCTTACTGTATTTTCTCAGGCTTTGTATCATCAGTTTTATGCGCCTGAATATTTCTCCGGTCAGGACAAAAGCATTTTGAGACTGCTTCCCGAGGACTTTCCGCTTAAAGGCTGGGGAGCGGCGGTTAATCCGTATCCTATGCTTCGGGCACTGGTGGACTTTATCTCCGGCATGACTGACAAATATGCGCTGAATCTATACCGCAGAGTGAAGGGGATTTCTTTCCCAGGGGGGTGAGAGTAATCAACTCTAGGTAAAGGAGATTTTACCTCATTCTAAAATCCCCAAGTCACCAAAGGTTAAAAAGAAGCTTAATTCCAGCCTAATTGAAAAAAGACCAACTTCAGGAGAAGCAATGCAACTTCTCCTTTTAAAAAAGTCTTAGACAGGAAGATCAAATTTAATTTTTACTCACTCTCCTCCCATTTTCCACCCCAATCCACTACCTCATTCTCCAAGTAATGGGGATAGATTTTTCGGTGTTGCTTTTTGACCTCTGCCACCAGCGCCTCCCGAAACCCTTCCACATTATCGCCCAATCCAGCGGCCATAAATACCGGTTTGATCCCATTTTTCTTCTCATAAGCATCGGAGAGCGCCTTGAAATCCACATAACGCGTCTCCTGAAGCTCATGCTCGCTGATATGTTGAGATTCTTCCTCAGAAGGCATTTGCTGTACCTGGTCAATTTTGTTGAAGACCAGTAAAATGGGCTTATCTCCCGCCTTGATCTCCTGAAGGGTTTGAGTCACCACTGCGATGTGATCTTCAAAAGCATGGTGGGAGATGTCCACCACATGCACGAGCAGGTCTGCTTCACGAATTTCGTCCAGAGTGGATTTGAAGGATTCGATCAGGTGGGTTGGAAGCTTTCTAATAAATCCAACCGTGTCGGAAAGAAGGAAGGGAATATTCTCCAGGACTACTTTCCTTACTGTTGAATCCACCGTTGCAAAAAGTTTGTTTTCAGCGAGAATATCTGTCTTGGTAATGAGGTTCATCAAGGTGGACTTACCCACGTTGGTGTAGCCGACCAAGGCCACACGCACGATGCCTTTTCTACCTTTTCGTTGGGTAATTCCCTGCTTTTCGATCTCGCGGAGTTTTTCTTTGAGTAGGGTGATTTTGTTTCTAATATCTCGTTTATCCGTTTCGATTTCTTTTTCACCCGCTCCGCCTCGAGTACCTGTACCTCCTCGCTGTCGCTCTAAGTGAGTCCACATATTGGTTAAGCGTGGCAGGAGGTATTGAAATCTAGCGAGCTCCACTTGGGTTTTCGCTTGTGCTGTTTGGGCTCTTTGGAGAAATATATCCAGGATAAGAAGTGAGCGGTCATAAATTTTGACCTTGATCTCATTCTCCAAATTCCGCATTTGGGATGGGCTAAGGTCATCGTCAAAAATGACCATGTCCACGGCAAAGTGCTCGACGTAGGCTTGGATATCTTCGAGCTTTCCTTTGCCCACAAAAGTCCGGATGTCCGGTTTATCCATTTTTTGAGTAAAGCGGTAGACTGTTTTCGCCCCCAGTGTTTCTGCCAAAAAGGCCAATTCATCCAAGTGCTCCTCGACTTCCTGATCACTTTGATGCTGCCGGATTAGTGTTACCAAAACGGCTGTTTCTACTTTGGGGGCCGTTTCATGCAATTTTTGGAGTTTTCGGGAAATTTTACTCATGGCTTTTGTATCAGATAGGAAAGGGCATTCTTAGGGGAAAAGGTTCAACGCCTTTTATCAAATCCCTGCTAGGGAGTATTTGATTTTCAGTCCTCTTGCCCCAAATTTGGGCATAATTCCTCAGAATAGATTAGGATACTCTCTTGCTGAGTGGTTATTTTACCGATTATAGCTAACTAAATTCGCCAAAATGGCTGAAATTAAAATTACCCCCATCTCTGGAGTTGTAGAGATTTTCCCAAGAATTTTTCCTGACAATCGTGGCTATTTTTTCGAATCCTTTCGTCAGGATTGGCTCGAAAAAGTAGGAATTACTGAAAATTGGGTTCAGGACAATCAGTCTTTTTCCCAAAAGGGAACAGTAAGAGGCCTTCATTTTCAACATGCCCCCAATGCGCAGGCCAAATTGGTACGGGTCATTTCGGGTAAAGTGCTGGATGTTGCACTAGATCTCAGAAAAGACTCACCTACTTTTGGTCAGTTCTATTCCACAGTTTTGGATTCCGAAAAAAACAACTTGCTGTATATCCCTGCCGGATTTGGACATGGATTTTCGGTATTAGAGGATGCCGTTTTTGTCTATAAATGCTCTAACTACTATCACAAAGCTTCCGAAGGTGGAATCTTATGGTCAGATCCTTCTTTGGGAATCGATTGGATGGTAGACCAGCCGATCATTTCTGAAAAAGATCAGGTGTGGCCTACCTTAGAGCAGTTCAGAACTCAAACTGGAGGTGGATTGTAATGGGCTGGCTGGATTTTCTGAAGAAAAAACCTGCGGAAGTTGAACGCTTGGACCTTTCATGGTTGCAAGTGGATATGCACTCCCATCTGATTCCGGGTATAGACGATGGCTCTAAGTCTATGGAGGAATCACTAGGGCTGATTCAACGACTGGCGGAGTATGGCTTGAGGAAAATCATCACCACGCCGCACATCATGTCGGAATATTACCGCAACACGCCTGAAATCATCCGAATGGGTCTTGAAGATTTGAAAAAAGCGGTTTCAGCTTCAAAAATCCAGATTGAAATAGAAGCTGCTGCAGAATATTACATGGATGAGATTTTTTTGGAAAAGGTAAAAGGAGGTGAAGAAATTCTCAGTTTTGGAGGGGGCTACATACTGGTAGAGACTGGCTTTATCAACAAACCCCAAATGCTGCTGGACATTATTTTTCATTTAGAAATGGCAGGTTTTAAACCGATTTTGGCTCACCCTGAGCGCTATCAGTACCTCATAGCAGACAAAAAACTTCAGGAAGAATTGATTGAAAGAAATCTGCTCTTTCAGGTTAACCTTCTTTCACTTACCGGGTTTTATTCCAAGCAAGTGAAGGATTTTGGCGAGATGCTCTTAGAGCGAAATGCTGTTGCCCTTCTTGGCACGGATTGTCATAATGCCCGATACTTGGACATGCTGGAGACGCTTCCCAAGCATCAAAAAACTTACGAAAAGATTAAAAAGCTGGAGCTTATCAATCATCAGCTCTGAATCAGCTAATGAATATTCTCATTACAGGTATTACCGGATATTTTGGAAGTCAACTGGCTAAGGAGTTCAGTCAGCTTGGAAAAATCCATGGAATTAAACGGGGAAATTCCAACCTAGATCTCCTAAAGGACGCTGATTTTTTTGTACAATGGCACGAAGGAGACATCACAGATACAGACTCCCTTCTGGACGCAATGAAGGACATCGACCTAGTCATTCATGCAGCTGGAATGGTCTCTTTCGCTTCCAAAGATGAAGATCTACTCTATAAAATCAACAGCGAGGGTACCGCCAATGTGGTCAATGCCATGCTCTCTGCGGGAGTGCCGAAATTAGTTTATGTTAGCTCCATAGCGGCCATTGGCCGAACCTCCGAGGTAAAAGAGTACGATGAAAACTTCAAATGGGTGGATTCTCCGCTCAATTCAGGATATGCGCTATCCAAATATTGGGGGGAACTGGAAGTCTGGAGAGCAGAGCAAGAAGGTCTGGAGACACTTGTCATCAATCCGTCGGTAATACTTGGCAAAGCCAACTACGAAAAAAGCAGCGGATCGATCTATCAATATGTACTGAAAGGTAATTTGTTTTACCCCAAGGGAAATATCAACTACATCGATGTCCGAGACGCAGCTGCCATCACCAGATTATTGGTGGAGAAAAATGCATGGGGTGAACGCTTTATCCTCAATAAAGAGGGGAAATCATACCGAGAGTTTTTCGTTTTACTTGCAAAAATCTTTGAGACCAAGGCTCCAAGTATCCGGATTTCCAATACGCTACTTAAAATAGTTTTACCTGTCATCAGTCTATTGAGGGGATTGAGACTTTCAAATAGCCCTCTCAATAGGCAATTAGCCGTAAATGCTCAAAGGAATTGCTATTATTCAAATGCAAAGGTGCAGGCACTATTGCACTACCAATACCACTCTTTAGAAGATACCTTGAAGTGGGCAAAACAACCCTGATCAAACTTATTTTTACATCTAGGCGTTTAGCCAACAGAGATTTCACCCAAATTCGCCTCCACTTTAGCTCAAAATTCTAACCTGAGCTTCAAAAAAATTAACAAAACCAACTAGTGGGATACCCGAAATATTGGTATCTTAAAAAAACCATAAGACTATCGAATGACCGGAGATCACGATCACGACTGGGAAGAAGACAAAAAGCTTGTAGAGCGATTTGAAAATTCCCTGAAGTCCAACTTGGACCTGTATTTCGAAGAAGAAGAGCTGGAAGACATCATCCGGTTTTACTTTGATCAGCAAAAATTCCTTAAAGCACTCAGAGCCTCCGAATATGCCCTCGAAAAGTTCCCCTTTTCGGTGGAGATCCGATTGCAAAAGGCACAGTGTCTGATTTTCAACGACGAGTTGGAAGAAGGCCTGGATATCCTTGAGCATCTCAACAATCTGTCCCCAAATAATGAAGACATTGTTTTAGCCCTAGCCAATGCCCATATTTTGGCAGGTACGTTTCAGGAAGGCATTGATCTTCTTGAAAACTATTTGCCCATGGCAGAGGATAAGGCAGAGGTGTTCTATTCTTTGGGAAATCTGTACCGGGCCAAAGGAGACAATACTAAAGCAAGCGAGTATTTCAAAGACGCTGTAAAAAATCGGATCAACCACGAAGACGCGCTTTTTCAATTGGCCATGATCACAGAAGAGGAAGGTTCCTTTGACGAGATTCTGGAGTTTTACCAAGAGTTTATCGATCAGGACCCTTACTCTGCGGGAGCCTGGTATAACCTGGGAGTTGTATATAATCGCCTCGGTCGATTTGAAGATGCCATTCAGGCATATGAGTATGCCTTGTTGATTGATGACGCATTTGCCTCGGCTTATTTCAATCTGGGCAATTCACTGATGAATACCCAACAGTATGAAGCTGCCTTGGAAGCGTATCAAAATACCATCAATTGTGAGGGCGCCAATGCTGAAAACTGCTGCTACATGGGTGCTGCTTATGAAAAGATGGGTAAAATCGATGAAGCATTTAAGTATTTCAAAAAATCAGCAAAGCTGGACGAAGAGTATGACGATGCGTGGTTTGGATTAGGAATGTGTATGCTCAAAAAAGAGAAGTTTTTTGAAGCTATTCATTATTTCAAAAAAGCGCTCAATCTCAACAAGGACAACCCAAACTATTGGGTAGGTCTAGCTGATGCAGAGTTTAACTTGGGTAATCTTCAGGCAAGTTCGGAAGCTTACGAGGAAGCAATCAACCTCGAGCCGGGAATCATGGAAACTTATGTCAACCTCTCGGTGATTTATTTTGAGCAGAATCGTTTTGAAGAAGCGGTAGATGTGATCCGAGAAGGAATAGAAGAATCTCCGGAGGAGGCAGAACTTTACTACCGAATTGTGGTATATCTGATCAAAATGGGGAAATACAAAGAGGCCTTCACTTATTTGGAAAATGCGTTAACTTTGGACTTCGATAGGCATACGATTTTGTATGAGCTGATGCCTGAATTACAAAAGCAAAAGGCCATTTATAAAATCATTGACCAATATCGGGATAGCACTACCCAGCTCTAAACATTAAAACCTAGCAAATGAAATCGAGCATTACTTTAAAGTCACATTTTGAGTTGACTACCCAGCATGCGAGATTCCATGTGGCCTTAAAATAAAATAATTAACACATGAATTACGTGCTGAAGAATCTCCCTGTGAGGACTGAAAAGCCTCGCAACACGGGATTTACTATGGCGATGGACAAAGGTCTCAGCCTGAGAGAAACTGAAGATTTTGTAGAAAGCTGCTCCGACTATGTGGACATTGTGAAGTTGGGATGGGCCACTTCTTTCGTAACCAAAAAACTGAAGGAGAAAATTGCCGTTTATCGTGAGGCTGGCATACCTGTCTATTTTGGAGGTACACTTTTCGAAGCATTTATCGTACGTGGACAGTTTGACGATTACCGAAAAGTACTGGATACCTATGGGTTAGAATATGCTGAAGTTTCGGATGGCTCCATCTCGCTCAATCATGAAAAAAAGTGTGAGTTCATTAGCACACTTGCACAGCAAGTCACTGTATTATCAGAAGTTGGTTCAAAAGATGCAGCCAAAATCATCCCTCCTTACAAGTGGATCGAGCAAATGCAAACCGAACTAAATGCTGGCGCTTGGAAAGTAATTGGCGAGGCTCGTGAAGGTGGTAATGTTGGCCTTTTCCGTGATTCAGGTGAAGTAAGACAGGGTCTGGTTGAGGAAATCCTAACTCAGGTTCCTGAGGAACGCATCATTTGGGAAGCCCCACAAAAATCTCAGCAGGTATGGTTTATCAAACTTCTGGGAGCCAATGTAAATCTTGGAAATATCAGCCCATCCGAAGTGATCCCTTTGGAAACTATCCGATTGGGACTTCGTGGTGATACTTTCGATCATTTTCTGGGTGAAATCAAACTTTAATAAGATCAACAATCCTATAAAGGCTGGTCGGTAATCGGTCAGCCTTTCTTTTTCCCATGAATTCAATCAAAAAATACGGCCTCACCTATCTTAAGGGCATGGCTATGGGCGCAGCAGATATCGTCCCTGGTGTCTCAGGTGGGTCTATTGCCTTAATCGCAGGAATTTATCAGCAATTATTAGACAGCATCAACTCCTTTAATCTGGAAAACCTTCTGCTATTAAAATCATTTGACTTCAAATCATTCTACGAAAAAGTAAACGGCTCTTTTCTGCTAAGCCTTTTGTTGGGAATTCTGACAAGCATTTTTGCACTATCTAAAGTGATTACTTTTTTAATGAATGAGCATCCAATCCCACTTTGGTCGTTTTTCTGTGGATTGATTTTGGTTAGTGCCTTTCTCATATTAAAGGATATCAAAAAATGGCATCTTGGAGTAGTAATCTCTGTGCTGATAGGGACGATCATTGCTTGGTGGGTTACCAATCTTCCCCCCACTACATCGCCCGATGCCCAATGGTTCACCTTTGTGGCTGGAGCTATTGCCATTTGTGCAATGATTTTGCCCGGAATTAGCGGGAGTTTTATACTGTTGATTTTAGGTAAATATGAACCCATCTTGAAAGCCGTATCAGATAAAGACATTTTCACTTTGGCACTTTTTGCGTCAGGTTGTATAGTTGGTATTCTTTCATTTAGTAGGGTGGTCTCTTACCTCCTGCGCAAATTTCATTCTGCTACCATTGGCCTGTTGTCCGGATTTATGCTTGGATCGGTCAATGAGCTCTGGCCCTGGAAAATCATCACGGCATGGAGAACTTCATCCAGCGGTGAGCAAAAGCCTTTTCTGACTGAAAACATCCTTCCTTCTGAATACCTAATTCAGGTAGGGGAAGCGCCACAATTAGGTTCTGCAATTAGTGCATTCATCGGAGGAATCGGATTAGTCTTGTTTATTGAGTGGTTGGCTAGCAAACTTCAGCATTCATGAGAAAATTTGGGTTGATCGGGTTTCCTTTAGGACATTCCTTTTCTAAGAAGTATTTCACCGCAAAGTTTGAAAGAGAAGGTATTAACGGCTGTCAATTTGATTTGTATGAAATTCCTCAAATTGAAGACTTTCCAGAAGTACTTTTAAAACATCCTGAGCTGGAAGGAATGGCAGTAACAATTCCCTACAAAGAGCAAGTAATTTCCTTTTTGGATGAGCTCGATCCTGCTTGTAAGACGATTGGTGCAGTGAATTGCATTCAAATCAGGGGAGGGAAAAAAACCGGATTCAATACCGATTACATTGGATTTAAGCAATCCCTTCAGGCATGGTTAGGCGATGAGATACCCAATGCTTTGGTCTTGGGAACAGGAGGAGCCTCCAAAGCAGTCAAACAAGCTTTAAAAGATCTTAATGTTGCTTTTTTATCCGTATCCAGATGCAAGGATGAGCATCAACTCAGCTATGAGGAGTTAAGTGAAAATGTTGAATTTCTAAAAAATTACCCCTTAATCATCAATACCACACCACTGGGTACCTTTCCTAAAGTGGACGGAATTCCAGACATTCCACTGGACCAACTTACTTCGGCTCATCTGGTTTATGATTTGGTCTATAATCCACCCGTGACAAGATTGATGCAGGAGTGTATTTCTAGAGGTGGAAAAGCCAAAAATGGTCAGGATATGTTGGAACTTCAGGCTGAAGAGGCATGGAAAATCTGGAATAGCTGATTATCTCGACCCTTTTTTTGAGTCCTATAAATCAAGAAAGAGCTTGCTTGTGATCTTTGATTTTTTCACTTTTCAGGATGGAGACAAATCAATCCTTAATCAACCGATGCCCTTGGTGCTTAGGCTTTCCCGATTACATCACTTATCATGATACAGAGTGGGGCGTACCCGTTCATGATGATCAAATCCATTTTGAATTTTTAGTTTTAGAAAGTGCCCAAGCGGGTCTCAGTTGGGCAACAATACTGAAAAAGAGAGAGGGTTATCGAAAAGCCTTTGCCGATTTTGATTACCGCATTGTTGCAGAATTTCCCGAGACTTATGTTCAGGAATTGCTTCAGGATACCAGCATCATCCGAAATGCTCAAAAGATCAGAGCTGCAATCAACAATGCCCGGCGATTTATGGAAGTACAGCAAGAGTTTGGCTCTTTTTCAACCTACATCTGGGGATTTGTAGGAGGAAAACCAAAAATCAACTCGTTGAAAAGAGGAGAACCCTACCCCGCTACATCTCCAGAATCAGATCAACTGGCGAAAGATCTAAAAAAAAGAGGGTTTAAGTTTTTAGGAAGTACTATCGTCTATGCCCACATGCAAGCCACCGGACTGATCAATGACCATCTGATGGATTGCTTTCGATATGAGCAAGTAAAGTTTTAAACGAAGGCGATAAATACCAGCCAAACCAAGAAAAGGATCGGGAGAAGGATCGGAAGAGTAAACCGGATAATGTAACCGAAGAAAGACGGCATCTTAACTCCACTTTGCTCTGCGATGGATTTAACCATGAAGTTTGGCCCGTTACCTATGTACGTCATAGCTCCAAAGAACACCGAAGCGATGGAAATTGCCAACAATTGGAAAGTAGTATCTGAATCGTTCATGGTATTAGCCGCGAATTCTTTCACTTGGGCAATATTGCCAATATCAGACCCTTCGGAGGCCATGGCAGCTGCCAAGAAATTGAGGTAGGTAGGAGCGTTATCAAGTACTGCTGAAAGAGAGCCTGTACCCCAATAGAGGGTATTCACCGTGATCAATTCAGCTCCTTCTGGAGACTTTGCAAAATTGCCAACCAACTCCAAAGCAGGCATCATCGTCCCGAAAATACCAATGAAGATAAAGGCTACTTCACGAATCGGTTCAAAATTGAATTCGTTGCCTTTGATGGCGCGCTGATCCGCAAACTTGTAAGAAAGAAATGCCACCGAAAGCATGATGATTTCTCTCAGGAAAGAAAACTTTTGGCCATCATAGTGAATGGCAGGTACGCCCTCAATGACATTGGGGTCCAAGAATACTGCACAAATTACCACGAAAAGCCAGCCGAAATTTTTGGCTCCGATCATGGTAAATTTATTGGAATAGCTGATTTCCTCGGAGTAGTCATCTTCTTCCGAAGCTTTTCCAAACTTGCGGTCGATAAAATAAAATACAGTTCCTAAAAGTGCCAAAGCCATGGCCCAAGCAGGCCAATTATGCTCAATAGTCCAAAAGAATGGAACCCCTTTAAGAAACCCCAAGAAAAGCGGTGGGTCGCCGATAGGAGTCAGTGAACCGCCCACATTGCTCACCATCAGGATAAAAAACACTACATGATAGGGCTGAATGTTAGCTTTATTCAATCGAATAAATGGCCGAATCAAAAGCATAGAAGCACCTGTAGTTCCGATCAAATTAGATACTACTGCGCCTATCAGGAGCAAAGATACATTGGCAAGTGGGGTCGCTTTTTTGTCAATCTCTATCAAAATCCCGCCCGATGCTACATAGAGAGAAGCTAGTAAAGCGATGAATTGCACATATTCAGCGAGTGCATGTACAGGAGCATGCACATTGTCCAATACAAACAAGTAATAGAGAACGACCAATACGGCAAATCCTACGGCAATTTTTGGATAATTGTGATGCCAAAAGTGCTCGTAAAATAAAGGACCTGTCGCGATCATCAACAAAAGCGTAACAAATGGGATAACCAACCAAAGAGGAGCTATGTGATGCTCTTCGGCATGGGCTTCTTCGGCATGGTCAGACCCCAATTGATCCGCAGAGGCGGAGTGGTCTTCGGTTTGTGCCAGTTGTTCAGTATTTTGATCAAAGGAGAGTGCATAGCAATCTGACGCTTCAATCATTCCAAAAAATAATATTCCGAAAAGTATGAAAAGACTTATAAGATATTTCTTCATTGGATTGACTTAATGGGCTGGGTTTTACTTTCCGGCAATTTATCGAATTTTTATGTGGGATTTGATAAGATTGGGTGGTCGCTAAACTACTGAATTTGATGCAAACTCTATAATCGCAAATCGAACCCCTGCCGAATTTCACGATAAATTAATTCAGCAGGGGGGATTGTTGAGGTAGCTTTTACACGAGTTGTGTCAATGCTATTTTAAAGGAAGTTTGGGCAATGTTTTTCCGAGCAGGATTCTCTTCATGTGTTCTTTTCAATGCTTTTTCGATCGTGGAGGAAACATCTGAAAAGATCGCTTCGTCAGTCACTGCGGCATGGTCGCTCATCAGATAAGCAAATACTCTGGCCATTCCACAATTAGCGATGAAATCAGGAATGACCGAAATCCGCTCGTCAGTCCAAACACCTGTAGGTCCAAAGAAAATCTCGGGATCCGCGAAAGGTACATTCGCACCACAGGATATGACTTCTAATCCCGCTGCAACCATTCGCTCTGCTTGGTCTTTGGTGATCAATCTGGAAGCTGCAGCCGGAATAAAAATCTCACTTTTCACGTCCCAGATTTTGGAATTGACTTCGTGAAAGGGAAGTAGATTTTCTGAAATGAGTTGATTTCCTTCCCTCTTTAAAAATAATTCCCGGATTTCGTCCAAAGAAAATCCATCCTCTCTGATCAGACCTCCGGCCCGATCGATAATTCCTACAATTTTCACTCCTTCCACCGCAAGAAAACAGGCGGCGGCTGCACCCACATTACCCCAACCCTGGATGATGGCTCGTTTTTCCCTGATGTTTCCTCCCCAGATAGAATAATAATGTCGGACGGCTTCTGACACACCATAGCCTGTAATCATATCTGCCACAGTATACTTTTTTGGGCCGTTTGGGGTAAACTTTGGATCTTCCAGAATTTTGGACACACCCTGCCGGAGCTGTCCGATCTTCCTGATTTTTTGGGGCTCGTTGGCATGGAAATGGCCGTTGACAATTCCCTCCTGGGGATGCCACAGGCCATAAGACTCAGTAATTGGAATTACTTCGTGAATTTCGTCCACATTGAGATCGCCTCCTGTGCCATAGTAATTTTTCAATAGCGGCATTACGGCTTTGTACCAACGCTGAAGTACTCCCTCTTTTCTGGGGTCGCTAGGGTCAAAGTTGATTCCGGACTTAGCTCCTCCTATGGCGGGACCAGAGACGGTAAATTTTACCTCCATGGTCTTTGCCAGCGACTCCACTTCCCTTTTGTCGAGACCTTTTCTCATTCGGGTACCTCCACCCGCGGCACCGCCTCTGAGGGAATTGATGACTACCCATCCTTCCGCTTCCGTTTCACTGTCGCTCCACTCAAATACGATCTCCGGAGTCTTGTTTTCAAATTTCTTTAGCAGTTCCTGCATCTTATTTGGGTTTATATTTGGGCCCAAAAATAGAAAAATAAAACTGCTGTGGCTTAGGCGTATTTTCCGGGCTTATCCATAGATCACCCCCCCTGAGGAATCTCTGCTCGCGCCGGTCACTGAGGAGAGACAATTAATATCTCCTCTCAGCCTCAACGCTCCCAGAAATGCAAAAATCAAGGCTTCCTTGAATTCAATAAGTTCTGAAGGAGCCTCTATTTGATTCCAGTTATGATTCAAATGACGATCCAAGCATTCCTTGAAATAGAAATTGTATGCCCCACCACCAGTCAAAAGTACACTTGGCTTTGCAGAAGTAGCATAATGGGTAATTACTTTGGCAATCTGAATGGCAAAATGCTCAATCAGTGTGCTGAGCAAATCTTTAGGCTCTAGTCTGCTGACTTCCAAAAGGGGGAAAAAGTCATTTTCCATATCCTCTCGGCCCAATGACTTGGCTGAAAAGGAGTGGTAAAACGACAAGGAGTTTAATTTTTCCAAAAGTGATTCATCCGTTTTTCCTTCCTTTGCCCAAGTCCCTCCTTCGTCAAAGGGTTTTCCCAATTTTTTGGCCAATGGGTTAAGCAAGAGATTGAAAGGACTAGTGTCAAAGGCAATTCTCCTGCCTTCATGCTCCATGGACAAGTTGGAAATACCTCCCAGGTTGATGCAAAAATCCACCTGAGGAAAAAGTAAGCGATCCCCAATAGGAACTAAAGGTGCCCCCTGTCCTCCCAGTTGGACATCGAGCATGCGGAAGTCAGTGATGACTTTTTCACCCGAAGCCTGATGCAGCGCCCAACCATTACCGATCTGGAGACTGACTTTTTTGGATGGTTGGTGGAATACGGTGTGACCATGGGAGGCTATTGCCATGGGCTTGATTTGATTTTCTGCACAAAACTCCTTCACTTTTTCCCCCATCCACCTTCCAAAATCTATGTCCAAAAGCGTAAGCTCAAATCCAGATAACTGATGGCTGGCTTGAAGCCTTTCACCGAGAGCATCAGGAAAAGGTTCTGTTTTGGCCTGAAGGATTTCAAAAGACCATCCATCTTGGTATTCAAAATGGCAGTGAGCAATGTCCAAACCGTCCCCGGAAGTGCCGGACATGAGACCTATCAAGGTATAACGTTGTGGATGCATGGGTTAAAGATTGTTAAGCGGGGGAAAGAATCAAAGATAAATTAGAGGCAGGAAAAAGTCTCTTTTTTATTAATACCTAATTTGCAATGCCATGAAAAGTCTAGTCATCGATATCGGAAACACACGAATCAAATCAGCGCAGTTTGATAAAGACCAGCTTTTGGAGGAGAAATCTTTTGATTCTTTGGAAGAATCGATTGAGTACTTTAGCCGAGTAGATTTTGATCACTGCCTGGTAAGTTCAGTAAGGTTTTCAAAATCTGAATTACTGGCCAATCTCCCTTTTCACTTTCTTTTTCTTGACCATCAGACTTCCACTCCATTGATCAACGGGTATGCTACACCCCATACTTTGGGCTTGGACCGATTGGCGGCGGCTGTTGGAGCTTGGAATCTTGCAGGCAAAAACCCAGTCTTGGCGATCGATATGGGGAGCTGCATCACCTACGAACTTGTAGATAATCGTGGGGTATACCTGGGAGGAGCCATAAGCCCCGGTATAAAAATGAGAGCACAAGCCATGAATCTCTTGACCGCAAAGCTTCCGGAAATTCCACTTTTCCCAAGGACTGAATCGGATTGGGGAGATTCGACCACCTCTTGCATGAGTTCAGGAATTTGGTCTGGCGTAAAATTCGAAATCGAAGGATTTATAGGCTCCGCAAGTCTTAAATTTCCTGAAATATCCATTTATATCTGTGGAGGTGATTCTCAATCTTTTGAATCATTAGTAAAAGACCACATATTTGTAGTCCCAAATTTGGTTCTACATGGGCTAAATTGTATTCTAAATCACAATGTTGAGTAAAATAGGGTTGAAAACAGTGGGTGTCCTTTGCACCCTTTTATTATTTACGCAGGGATATGCCCAGACCAGTTCTTCTGTCTACAGCGCCCTTGGCATCGGAGATTTTAATTCAGGAGGCCTTACCCACAATCAGGGTATGGGAGGTATGGGCATCAGCTTTGCTACCGGATGGCACGCCAATGTGGTTAATCCAGCACTTACTACCCGAAATACCATTTTCAACTTCCAAGCCGCTCTAAATTATAAGAGAATCAATGTCAACAATGGAACAGAAAATTCATTGGTTGACGGAGGAGGGCTATCTTACCTTGCTATCTCTCTTCCTATCAAATCCGGTAAGTTCACCTCAGGGATGGGTCTTGGGCAGATTTCCAGTATCAATTACCGCCTCCAGGTAGAAACTCCAGTCACAAACTCTGAATTAAAAGCCTCCAATTTTCTGGAAGGAGACGGCGGTATTTCTGAAGCCTACATCAATTTTGGTTACCTCCTCGCAAAAAATTTAAGCATCGGGGTACACGGATCTTACCTTTTTGGATCATCTATCCGATCCAACCAATTGCTGATTTATGACTCAAAAGATGTGGAAGTAGGTCAGGCATCTGAATATTATGAAAGATTAACAGTATCCGATGTCGGGTTCAAAGCGGGTTTGCATTACATGTTCAAATCATCAGCCAAGAGTAACATTCACCTCGGAGCCATCTATCAGAAATTGGGTGATGTTAATGGAACTGCGTTTGCAAAATTGGCCGCAATTGGCCAAGCTAGTAGGCCAAATACAGACGGTGACCTGATTGCTGATAATCAAAGAGGAAGTATTTACATACCAAATCGTTACGGAGTTGGTATTACCTATGAGAAAAACAATAAATTCGCGGTCGGTTTGGAAGGACAGTACCAGGATTTTGCCGATTACAGAAACTTCTTCGGAGATCCGCTGACCCTCCAGTCTAATAAAAAAGTGGGCCTCGGGGTTCAGTTTGTTCCGGACTTTCAAAGTTTCGATAACCTCCTGAAACGCGCTACTTATAGGATTGGATTGGAGTGGAATCAGACTCCTTATCTCCTAAACCAAAGTACCATCAATGATATTGGCATCAACTTTGGAACTTCAATTCCTGTGAACCAATTGTCCTTGGTGAACTTCGCAATCAAGGCCGGCCAAAGAGGAACACTGGACAATGGGTTGATCAGAGAGTCTTATGTCAATTTCACCTTTGGCCTATCTCTTAATGACAACAGCTGGTTCTACAAACGAACATTTGAGTAAAAAAAAGATTACAGATTAACCAATAACCAAACAAAGGGATAGCTCCCAAATTCAAAAACTGAATAAAACCTAGACGAACATGAAAATTAAATCAACCCTTCTTGTCCTAGGAGCACTACTCGTGGCCGGGTTTGCTCAAGCCCAGGAATGGAACTGGCCAACAGATCCTGCCCAAGAGGCAAAAGCTAGAGAACTGAATGCAGCCTACACAGACTATATGAAGTCTGAACAGTTTGTCGAGGCTACCAAGCCACTAAACTGGCTGCTCGTAAATGTGCCAAACCTGAATGAGTCGCTTTACATCAATGGTGTAAACGTATACAAGGGAGCTGCTGATAAAACTGCTGATGCTGCTCAAAAATTGGTTTACCAAGACAGCGTAATGGCCATCTACAACAAGCGCGGGGAGTTGTATAACAACGCTCCAAAGTGGATTGAAAACAAAGCCTACTTTGGGTATCAGTTTTTCAAGGGAGACAAAACAAGAATCCCTGGTGTGATTGCGGACTTTGAAAAAGCAGTTGAACTAAACGGTAATATCAATCACCAGCTGGTAGCAGCTTATTTCGACTTGATCTACAGAAACTATGCTTTGAATAAGGCATACACTGGAGAGCAAATCCTTGCTATCTATGATAAGGCAAATAAGCTTTTGGATGCATCAGCTGCAGCAGGAAAAGATGTGACCCAGCCAAGATCTACTTTGGAAACCTTGTTGGTCAACATGGAGCTGATCGATTGTAACTTTATTGAGAATACAATGGGTCCAAAGTTGACTGCTGATCCTACCAACGAAGACATCGCCAACCAGATCTTCAAATATTCGGTACAGTATAAGTGTTACTCTTCCAACTCCTTCCTGGCAGCTTTGGAATTGATCGACTCAAAGAAGCCTACCTTTGCGACTTCTCAGGTAAGAGCAATGAGATACATGGCATCAGGAGACTTTGACAAAGCACAACCTGTATTGGAGAAAGCATTGACACTTGCTGAAAACAACAAGCAAAAAGGTGAAATCCAAATGGAACTTGCCAAAGTTCATACCCAAGCGGGAAGAAAATCTGCTGCAAGAGCTGCTGCCAAAGAAGCTGCTTCTTTTGATCCGGAGCTAACCTCTGCTGCTTATTCCTTAATCGGTGACCTATACATGTCCGCTTTCAATGATTGTAGAGGTGGTGAAAGCCGTGCGAAAGACTACAGTATCTTTATCGCTGCTTATGGTGCTTACCAAAAAGCTGGCGACTCCAAAGGTATGGGTAATGCCCGTGCGAGATTCCCATCCAAAGAAGAGCTTTTCACTGAAGGCCTATCAGTGGGTACATCTATCAGCACCGGATGTTGGGTTGGTGAGACCGTTAGCTTGTCTACCAGAGACTAATTTTAGTTTACAGCATAAAGAAAGGCAGCCAAATTGGCTGCCTTTCTTCGTTTATTTGGTTCAAACAATCCTAGTATCTTTGCGACCGATGAATAAAGCCTCTTTTTCATTCTTAATCCTAGTGGTCGGCTGCTTGATATTTTCCTGTCGAGAGACTATCGATCCGGAATCAATGCCAGTATACGATGGTCCGATCAATTCGGCAGTCAATATTCACATTCTCCACAGTGACTCCGCGGTGCATCGGTCAGAAGTGACTGCCGCCAGGCAGCTGGATTTTGCCAATGGCAACATGGAGTTTCCTGAAGGGATAGCGATCAAGATATTTACTCCCGAAGGCCTTTTGGAAACGACCATGACCGCAGATCGGGGGTATTTTCTCCGAGACCAAAATCTATATAGAGGTGAGGGAAACGTCCAAATCCATAACCTGATCAAAGACCAACGTCTACAGACGGAAGAGATTTTTTGGAATCAGGCCCAAAAGAAAATTTACACGGAAAAGTTTGTCACCATCCAAGAGCGACAGACCATATTCAATGGAACCGGCATGGAAGCAGACGATACCTTTTCAAATTACCAACTTAAAAAAGTCAGGGATAGTCGTACCCTATTACCTGGAGAAGGCCTATGAAACTACTTGACGCATTGATCCTTTCGCTCTCTTTGGCACTCATCATAGTTGGCATTCACCAGACTTTGGTCAATGGAATTGGGTCTGCCTATGCTATATTTATGTTTGCGGTGGCACTTTTGTTTTGGTTTCAATTGAGAAGAAATCAAAAACAAAATCCTCCAGCTGAAATCCCAAAAAAATCCATCAATCCCAAGAAGAAAAACTGATCATGGACAGCACTTACATCCTTTATGTCTTGATCACGCTGATCTTTTCAGCATTTTTCTCAGGGATAGAGATTGCCTATATCTCTGCCAACAAGCTCCAAATCGAACTTCAGAAGAAACAGGGAGTCTTCAGTGGTAAAGTCCTCAGCAAGTTTATCCAAGAGCCAGGTCAGTTTATTGGAACCACTCTTATAGGAAACACCATCATGCTGGTACTTTATGGCACCTTCATGGCATTTTTGCTGGATGATGCATTGAGGAGTATACTCCCGGATTCATTGAATAATGAAGCAGTCATCCTCATTACCCAGACTTTTCTTTCCACACTTTTGGTCCTAATAACCGGTGAGTTTTTGCCAAAAAGTCTGTTTATGCTAAATCCCAATAGCATGCTCAATTTCTTTGCATTGCCTTTTTTGGGAATTTATTATTTAATGTATCCCATCGTTTGGCTGATCGTAGGACTTTCCCGGTTATTTATCACCCAGGTGCTGAGGTTAGATTACAATGAGGAAAAGCCCGTCTTTACCATCACTGATCTCAATTCCTTCATCAAGGATCAAATGCGACAAAACCGAACACCAGGGAAAGTCGAAATTGATTCCAAAATTTTTGACAATGCCGTCGAATTCAAGACAGTGCGCGTGAGAGAATGTATGATTCCCCGTACCGATATCGTCGCAGTGGAAGTAGATGATTCCATCGAGGAGTTAAAAAAAGTATTTGAAGAAAGTGGCCATTCCAAAGTGATCATTTACAGAGAATCGATAGATGAGGTCATTGGGTATTGCCATCAATTGGAGCTTTTCAAAAAACCCAAATCCATCGAAGACATCCTAAACCCGATCATCATTGCGCCCGAATCTGCCTTAGCCAATGAACTTTTGATCCAGTTTATCCAAGAGCGGAAAAGCCTGGCACTAGTAGTTGACGAATTCGGTGGCACGAGCGGAATCGTTTCGATGGAAGATATTATTGAGGAGATTTTTGGGGAAATTGATGATGAGTACGACAACGATGCGCTTACCGAGCAGCTCATTGGAGATCAGGAATACCTGCTCAGTGCACGACTGGAAATAGATTATCTCAATGATAAGTACGGGTGGAATTTACCCTATGGAGATTTTGAAACCTTATCGGGATTCATCCTTTCACTTACCGAAAACCTTCCAAATAAAGGTGAAACAATCACGTATGGAGGTTTTACCTTTACCATCGTGACCAAACAAGCCCACCGCATCGAGACTGTTCGGCTGAAAATCAGCGGCTCCGATATTTTTTAAGCTCAGACAATGTTCAGGGTTAAATTTTGAATTTCGCCCCTAATGCTATTATTTTGCGACACTTCAAAAAAAGCGTAGTAACTACAATGGCGTTAATTAAGCAAATAAGACAGCGGACAGGTCTCGCAATCGGTGTAATCGCCGGCGGGTTGATATTATTTCTTTTGGGCGGTGATCTCTTAAGCCCTAATTCATCCCTGCTAAATACGAACCAAAACATCGTCGGAGAAATTGCCGGTGAGGAAATCACTTTAGAAGAATTTGCCCTTAGGGTAGAGGAATTCAAAGCATCCTTCCAGCAACGTACTGGCAGAATCCCTTCAGAGCCCGAAATGGTATCTGTAAGAGAACAAGCTTGGCAAGCCATGATTGTGGAGCGAGTATTCGACGAAGAATATGAAAAACTTGGCTTACAGGTCTCCAGCCAAGAGCTGATCGACATGGTACAGGGCAAAAACATTGTACCGGAACTTCGCGCCCAGTTGACAAACCCTCAGACTGGTCAATTTGACAAGACTCAATTGATCTCTTTCCTTCAGTCTTTGGAAACTGCGGATCCAGCCCAACAAGCAGCATGGGCTCAGCAGGAGAAGCTTTTTGTGCAAGCAAGAAACCGTGTCAAGTACGATAACCTTCTTGCCACCTCAGAATACGCTACCACGGCAGAAGCGAAATTGGAGCATAAATCTGCCAATTCTATCGCCGATGCTACCGTGCTGTTTATCCCTTATGCTTCTGCTATTGCAGATTCAGAAGTAACCATCTCTGACAGCGAGCTTTCTGCTTACCTTTCCAAGAATCAAGAGAAATTCAAAGTCGGCAATTCTGCCAATTTGGAATATGTTTCTTTTAGTATTCTGCCTAGTGGGGAAGATTCAGCTGCGGTGATTTCCAGAATCAAGGAATTGACAGAAGGTCTGAAAACCGCTGAAAATGATTCTGCTTTTGTAAGTCAAAATTCTGAGACCCAATCTCCTTTTGTTACCGTTGCACCGGGTGATCAATTGCCTGCTTCATTTACTACCAATGTGGCTCAAGTGGTGAAAGGTGAGACTTACGGTCCGTTTATCACTGCAAATTCCTCCTATGTGACCTACAAAGTGACTGATCAATATGAAGGAACTCCCAAGATGAGAGCTTCCCATATATTGTTTGGTACCGATGGAATGGATGATGCCGGAAAAGCAGCTGTAAAGCAGCAAGCTGAAACTGTGTTGGCAGACATCAAAGCCAATGGCAACTTTGCAGAAGCTGCAAGACAATACGGTCAGGATGGAACGGCTCAAAATGGCGGTGACTTAGGATGGTTTGCAAAGGCTGATTTTGTAGAGCCATTTGCCAATGCCGCTTACGCTGCCAAATCAACTGGACTTTTATCCAATCTGGTAGAAACTGAATATGGCTACCACATCATTGAAGTAACTGAGCTACCAAACTCTACCTATACCAAACTATCTGTACTCGAGCTTGAATTGGTAGCTTCTGATGCCACCAGAAACGAAGCTTTCAGAAACGCAGATTCTTTTGCGGCAGAAAGCGGAAATAGAAATCAGTTTACAGAAAATGCTACGGATAAAGGTTTCAGAATCTTACAGGCTAACAATGTTGATGCTTCTTCCAGAAACTTGAATAACATCGCCAATGCTAGAGAGGTAATTATCTGGGCTTTTGGAGAGGCTTCGGTCGGTGAAGTTTCTTCAGTTTTTGAATTGGACAATTCTTATGTAGTGGCCACTTTGGTAAGCAGAAAAGAAGAAGGTGAAGCTAAATTGGAAGATGTAAGAGATCAAGTGAAGCAACTAGTCATGAATGACAAGAAAGCAGCCATGATCCAGGAAAAACTTGCTGGAAAGACTACACTTGAGGAAATGAAGGCGGTATTCCCTGATGCATCTCTTAACGACGTGCCAGGTTTGAGACTTAGCACTTCCGTACTCCCGGGAATCGGTTTTGCACCAAAAGCTATCGGAACACTCTTCGGATTGAAATCTAGCGGACAGATCACCAAGCCTGTGCAAGAAGATATCGGAGTCATCGTAAGCAAGCTAAACAGCTTGACTCCTGCCACTGAGATCGGTGACTACACTTCTTACCAAGCTCAATTATCTCAAGCAGCTTCTCAGCGAATGACCTATCAGATTATGATGGCCCTTCAAGAACTCGCTAAGGTAAAAGACTACCGATACAAGTATTTCTAATCATTGATTCAATGAAACCCATGTCGAAAGGCATGGGTTTTTTGTTTTTCAGGAATCTTGAAAGAAAGGGTTATTTTTGGCCATGGAAAAGAAGTTTGATAAAATCGCCTTCAAGGAAAAGCTGGAGGCAGTGGGTCCGTTTCCTATGCTTTACATGTTTAAGTTTATTGTTCCTTCGGGAAAAGAACAGGAAATAGGTGCCCTTTTTCCAAAACATGAAATGAGTCTCAAACCAAGCAGCGGGGGAAAATATGTCAGTACCACTATTCACCTGATGGCTGAGAGTGCAGATTTTGTGATCGATGTCTATGAAAAGGCATCTCAAATAGAAGGAGTGATTTCATTGTAACTAACCGTAGTACAGGATGTGGATTGAAGAAAATAACCGGCTGAAGAAGAAGTTTACATTTAGAGACTTTCAGGAGGCCTTTGCCTTCATGACTAGGGTGGCTTTTTTGGCAGAGAAACTTGACCACCATCCCAACTGGAGCAATGTATACAATACCGTGGAAATTGAACTGACCACCCACGACGCTGGCAATGTAGTCACCGAAAAGGATCACTACCTGGCCAAAGAAATAGACCGAATCCTCCAATGAGTGAGTTATCTGTAAGTCTTTTTTTGGTGCCTACTCCCATTGGCAATCTGAAGGATATTACCCTTCGCGCTATCGACACCCTCAAATCAGTGGATGTGATCTTGGCAGAAGATACGCGCACCAGCGGAATACTTTTGAAACACCTTCAAGTCACAAAAACCCTCCAGAGTTACCACATTTTCAATGAGCACAAAGCCGTTGAGAAATTGGTGGAGCGGATGAAAAAGGGTGAGGTGTTTGCCCTCATCAGTGATGCGGGCACTCCTGCCATTTCGGATCCCGGTTTCCTACTTGTGCGAGAGGTAATTGCCGCCGGACTGGAAGTGCAGTGTCTTCCTGGTCCCACAGCTTTTGTACCAGCCTTGGTTAGTAGCGGGTTGCCTAATGATCGGTTTGTTTTTGAAGGCTTTTTGCCTCATAAAAAAGGAAGGAAAACCAGAATCGATGCCCTGCAAGAAGAGACCCGTACGATGATTTTTTACGAATCCCCTCATCGCTTGCTGAAGACACTTGAACAATTGGCAGAGGCATTTGGCAACGATAGACAAGGATCCGTCTCGCGGGAAATATCCAAACTACATGAAGAAAATGTCCGAGGAAGTCTGTCTGAACTGATCAAATACTATGAATCCAATCCCCTCAAAGGGGAAATCGTACTTGTGGTAGCAGGGAAGCCCGAACTCAAAGAGACTAGAGAAGAAAAGCAGGAGAAAAAACAAGCTGCCTGGAAAAAGGATAAATAAGCGAGACACTAGAATAAGACAGAGATTCACGTTGAGATAACCACTACATCCCTATGATTACCACAGAAAACCTCAGCAAACTGCTCGAACAAACGCAGGAAATAGCCAAAGAAGTAGGCGCATTCATCCGAAAGGAAAGGCAGCATTTTGATGTGGAAAAAGTAGAACACAAGGGATTCAATGACTTGGTGTCCTATGTCGATAAGGAAGCTGAAAGACAAATCGTAGAAAAGCTAAGTGCAATTTTTCCGGAGGCTGGATTTATTACCGAGGAAGGTACCAATACCACCAAGGGAGAAAAATACAATTGGGTGATCGATCCACTGGATGGAACTACCAATTTTATCCATGGTATTCCTGTATTTTCGGTGAGCATTGCCCTGATGGAGGAGGAAAAAGTCATCATGGGGGTGGTCTATGAAGTCAATCGTCACGAATGCTTTTACGCGATGATAGACGGCGGAGCTTTTTGCAATGACACACCGATCAAAGTAAGCAAAGCCCCTGATTTGTCCGCTTCCCTGATTTCTACGGGTTTTCCCTATTACAATTTTGAATTGATCGACCGATACCTCAATTCCATGAAATCGCTCATGCAAAAGACTCACGGGCTGCGAAGGTTTGGCTCGGCAGCAGTAGATCTTTGCTACGTGGCTTCAGGGCGTACAGAAGGTTTTTTTGAATATAATCTCAACTCCTACGATGTAGCCGCTGGAGCAATTATCGTCCAAGAGGCTGGAGGAAAAGTGACCGATTTCGCAGGGGGGGAAGATTACATTTTCGGAAGAAAAATCGTAGCCAGCAATGCTGCTATTCATTCAGATTTCTTGGAGGTGTTGAATGAATTTTGGGGATAAATCAGCCTAAGAAAAAATACCAAATCGCCAGTGTGATGGCAGATATTGGCATACCAAGTCCTGATAGTAACGTAGCCAGGCGTGGCTGAAGTCCAAACTGCATGGCAATGATTGATCCTGTAATCATGGGGGCCATCCCACTTTCCAATACGGTGACTTTAAACTCCAGAGAATCTTTGTCCATCACCTGAGAATAAACCAGCCATACTATTGCCGGTGCTAAAAGCAATCGGTAGCCTAATCCATACCAGAAAAATCTTGAAGTGATAGACTGTAGGTCCACAGAAAACCGCAAGCCAATCACCAAAAGCGCCATGGAAGGCATGGTCTTACCAATCAACTGTAACATGGAAATCAGCACCTCCGGTGTGCTGATCTGAAAGACACTCATCAACAAGGTGCCAACTAAAAACCCAAAGGGAGGAAACTTTAAAATCTTTATCGGGACTTTTTTTAAGCTTTCACTGTGATCTCCATAAATAGAACCAACCAAAATCGATAAAGAGGAAACTAGCAAAAACGAGCCTCCCTGATCAATCAACAAGGCAATTGGCAATCCTTCTTTGCCATAGAGACCCTCGATCACTGGAAATCCCAAAAAAGAGGTATTGGCCAGTCCCGCCACAATAATCAAGCAACCGGTGATATTTTTTCCCCAATTGTTCTTTTTACCCAAATATCCAAAAACAGCCCAAGAAAGTAAGAAAGTAAACCAAGCTACCGATACCGGAAGCAATAGTCCCCAAGAAGGCTGGATCGCTGGAATATAGAGTAAGGCTAATGCAGGAAGAACAATATGAATGAGGTAAGACTGCACCCAAGCAGCTGCTTTTTTGGCCGGAAAAAGCTCAACTTTTTGGAGTGTCAACCCCAAAAACAGGCAAGCGATGGCAATGATGGCTCCGGTCATGTCAGAATAAACTTAGCCTTAATTTTGAATAACTTAAAAATAATTGAGGAATTGAGGGCTAAATGCTAAAGCAGTCCACCTTAATCAAACCCTTAGACTGGTGGCCAAGCTAATTCTTTAAGATATGATTATTACTCCAGGCCAAAGCTCTTTCGCTTTTCCTCAAAATACCTCTTAACCTCTGGATAAAAGTTGCTTTCCACTTCGGGGATTCCATCAAGCACCAACTCCATCGAGCCCTCACAAGTGTCTTTGTTTAGCTGCATTCCTTCGATGAGGTAAATGATTTCATCCAGGTTGAGCGGTTCCCAACAGCTTCCCGGATAGAGGATGTAGTCGTTTCCATAGAAATCGACTGCTTCAAACTGGATTTTTCCTTCCAAAAAATGGGCATAAAGGCTGATTTGCTCTCCCCAAGTACTTTCTGGATAATGCAGCCTTGCCAGCAAAACGGAAGTAGTTTCTTCTGAAAAGTAGGTTTCCGGTCTGTATTTGAAATCAATCATCGCGCTCTATTCTGAAAACCAATTTCGGCTTTATCCAACAAAATCTGTTCATTCGCTCAAATTTTTCATTCCTCAACACTTGGGAAAACCATCAGAAAGCGGCTTTTCAACACGATTGAGGGAGTTTTTTTTAAATCTGAAAGACCGTATCTGCATTTTCAGCATTAAGCTTTTTTCATCTTGGTTTCTACATTGGATAATAGGGACTTTAGGGCTATTTTTGGACTCCTATTCTTGAGACTGGACGAATATTCCGGTTGAATTACCTTGCTTTCAAACCCCTGATTATGAAAAGAGATTCGCTTGTTTTTGATCTGATTGACAGAGAAGAAGACAGACAAAAGAGAGGCATCGAACTGATTGCTTCAGAAAACTTCACCTCCAAACAAGTAATGGAGGCCGCAGGCAGCGTTTTGACGAATAAGTATGCAGAAGGCCTTCCTGGCAAGCGCTATTATGGTGGTTGCGAAGTAGTGGATGAAATCGAGCAGATTGCCATTGACAGAGCCAAGAGGCTTTTTGGAGCTACCTGGGCCAACGTCCAGCCACATTCCGGTGCACAGGCAAATGCCGCTGTGATGCTGGCATGTTTGAAGCCCGGCGATGCAATCTTAGGTTTTGACCTTTCTCATGGCGGTCACTTGACCCATGGATCTCCGGTAAACTTTTCCGGAAAGCTTTATCAGGCGAATTTTTACGGCGTGGAAGAAGCTACAGGAGTAATTGACTATGACAAAGTAGAAGAGAAGGCGTTGGCCGTTCAGCCAAAAATGATCATTTGCGGAGCTTCTGCCTACTCTAGAGATTGGGATTACGAGCGCTTGAGAGCCATCGCAGACGAGGTTGGCGCGATCCTACTTGCTGATATTTCACATCCATCAGGATTGATTGCCAGAGGATTGCTCAATGATCCCTTGGAGCATTGCCATATTGTGACCACTACCACACATAAGACCCTCAGAGGTCCAAGAGGTGGTTTGATCTTGATGAGAGAGGACTTTGACAATCCTTGGGGACTGACTACGCCAAAAGGCGAAATCAGAAAAATGTCTTCGCTTCTCGATATGGGCGTATTTCCGGGCACTCAAGGTGGGCCATTGGAGCACATCATTGCTGCAAAAGCAGTGGCGTTCGAAGAAGCCCTTTCAGACGAATACATGCATTATGTAATACAGGTGAAAAAAAATGCATCCGTAATGGCAGAAGAGTTCGTATCTCGTGGATACCAGATTATTTCCGGTGGCACAGACAATCACCTTATGCTGATCGACCTACGCAATAAAGATTTGACAGGAAAACTTGCCGAAGAGACTCTTGGCAAAGTGGACATCACCATCAATAAAAACATGGTGCCTTTTGACACCAAGTCCCCATTTGTGACTTCGGGAATGCGTGTGGGCACTGCTGCGGTCACTACCCGTGGGTTGAAAGAGGACGATATGAGAAAAATCGTAGGCCTCATTGACCGAGCCTTACAAAACCACTCCAACGAGGCAGAACTTGCTTCGATCAGGTCAGAAGTCAATGCTTGGATGGTTCAATTTCCTTTGTACTAATTATTAGATTCCCAAAGTGGCCTTAGATCAATATCAAGAGGAAGAAGAAGGAATGTCCTTTTTGGATCATTTGGAAGCACTCCGCTTTCATATCCTCCGGTCAGTATCAGCAATTCTCATCTTCACCATCATTGCCTTCTTGGCAAAAGACATTGTATTCGGAGTCATCATCCTAGGTCCATCCAAGGTTGATTTCCTGACCTACAGATTGCTATGTGATCTGGGAAATTACTTTGGAATATCGGCACTTTGTATAGACGAATTACCGTTTACGCTTCAAAGCAGGCAAATGACTGGGCAGTTTACCATGCACATGACTTCAAGTCTTGTAGTCGGTTTTGTGGTTGCCTTTCCTTATGTGTTTTGGGAAATATGGAGATTTATCAGCCCTGGCCTTTATGATAAGGAAAAAAATGCAGCACGAGGTGCCGTGTTTTTTGTGAGTTTCCTCTTCTTGTCAGGAGCCGCTTTCGGGTATTATGTACTTTCTCCATTATCAATCAATTTCCTTGCAAATTACCAACTTGATCCAACCATCCTCAATGAGTTTGACATCACTTCCTATGTCACCACATTGACGATGTTGGTTTTGGCTTCTGCGATTATGTTTCAATTGCCTGTGGTGGTCTATTTTCTATCCATGTCAGGATTGGTTACCTCCAAGATGCTGAAAGAATACAGAAGGCATTCGATCGTGGTGATTTTGGTGGTTTCTGCAATCATTACTCCTCCGGATGTAATCAGTCAGTTGCTTATCGCCATGCCGATTCTGGTTCTCTATGAAATCGGAATCATGATTGCCAAACGATTGGAAAAGAAAAAAGCAATTAAACTAGCTCAAGAAAGGGCTTCCGAAAATCAGAATTAAACCAATTCACCCATGTCCAAAAAAATAGCCATCGGTGGTGACCACGCAGGTTTTGAATACAAAGTAAAGTTGATTCAAAAATTAACAGATTTGGGTTATGAGGTGAAAGACTTCGGACCTTTCTCCACTGATTCAGTTGATTATCCCGACTATGTACACCCGCTTTCTACTGCAATTGAAAGTGGAGAATTTGAGCAGGGGATTGTCATCTGCGGAAGTGGCAATGGGGTAGCCATCACAGCAAACAAACATCAAGGGATCCGAGCAGCGCTTTGCTGGAATGAGGACCTCGCAGCACTTTCCCGTCAGCACAATAACGCCAATGTATTGGCTATTCCGGCAAGATTTATTTCTTATGAATTGGCCGAAAAGTTGGCAGAGATTTTCCTTACTACCGACTTTGAAGGAGGAAGGCACCAAAATCGGGTCAGCAAAATCTCCTGTATGTGATTAAAAAATAAACCTAAGCGAAAGTTCAGCTTAGGTTTATTTTTTCTTTTCTGGTTATCCGCTTTTCTACCATTAACAAAATAAAACAAGGCTTGAAGTACGAATAGAGGTGCAGTGGACTGTCGTCTGCGGTCAGTCGACGAATATCCGCGGTCTTTAAAGCCGATGACCTACTTGCTGGTAAGATTGCGGATATTCATATTTTCTTTTTCCCATTTCATAAATCCCGCTCAGGTTCTTGCCGGATCTACCACTCTCGTGCGTGCCGGGTCTACTACCCGGGTGCGAGCTGGATCTACTAAACTTTCCGAGTCAGAATCATCCAAAGAATCATCCGATTCTTGTGAATCTGAACTTTCCTCTGATAAAGTCTCCTCTTCATCTCCTCCAGCTGATTTGAGCTCTGTGATCAATTTTGCTGTCAAAAGCAGCGTCCAAGTGTTAAAAACTTCAGCATAAAATCTTTTCATGGTCGTAAGTTTAAAGTGCAAATAGTATATTCCTAAATATAAGTTGTTTAGGAATCCTTCCAAACTTTATTACTTTCGAATCCATTGACCGCCCTTTCCATTACTCTTGACACCCATGAGGTATCATTTTGATAAAGATTATAAGATTAAAATTGGAAGGCTTAGTCTGATCCTAGGTTTGGTTCTTTGCTTTTTGTGTGTAAATGGTCTCCTGCAAGCCCACGCCCAAAGCTTGCAAGAACTTCAAAAAGAGCTAGAATTGCTGGCTAAGAAATCAAACCATAAAGAGGACACTATTTACCTAAACAAGGCCAATGAACTTGGGTTTTTGCTTGCCGAAACCAATCCGGACAGTGCATTTCAGTTTTTGGAAAAGCAGGTTACACTTTGCCGTAAAGCCGGTTTCAAAAAAGGCGAATCAGAGGCATTGAAAATTTATGGAAATGCGCTTCAAAACAAAGGAGATTTTGCCAGCTCTCTGAAATATTACCAAGACGCCCTATTGATTGCCGAAAGTCTTGAGGATAAAAAACTAGTGCCCGGAATTCTGAATAACATCGGCCTGGTTCATTACAATCTGGGAAACTATGCAGAAGCGCTGAGCAAATTCTATGAAGCTATCAAAGGAGCAGAAACCTCCGGGAATCTGTATGTAAAAGCTGCCGCTCTGAATAACATCGCCTCGATCTATTTTGAGCAGGAAAAACTGGATGAGGCCAAATCCAAGTACCAAGAAATGCTAAAGATCTACCAAAAACTGGGAAATCAAGGCAGGGTAATTTTGGCTTATAATAATATCGGAGATGTAGAACTAAAGCAAAACAAGCCTTTTCAGGCCTTGGAAAATCTGAAAATAGGGCATCGCTCGGCGTTGGAACTTAATAGTCCTGAGTACATTGAAATGACAGCGAGAACACTGGCAGGAATCTATGCAGCTCTGGACAGTGCTGAAAAAGCAGAAGCCTACTTTCGCCAATCCATCGAAATTGCCAAAGACAAGGGGTACGGAGTACCTTATTCACAGTCTTCGATTGGTATTGCCGACTTATTTTTCAAGCAGGAAAAATATCAGGAAGCATTTTACTACGTCAATGAAGGCCTAAATCAGGCACAGCGAATGGGGCAACCCATGCAGCTCAGAAATGCAAATGAACTGTTGGCCAAAATCCTGGAAAAGCAGGGCGACTTTGAAGGGGCTCTGGAAAAGTACAAGCTTTTCAAGCAGTTCAGTGACAGTATAAACAATACCCAAGGTAAACGGCTCGCCACAGCACTGGAGTCTGAATATGAGTTTTCTAAAAGAACTCTGGAATTTGAAAAAGCTACCATACGTCAACAATGGCTTTTTTATCTCAGTATTCTTGGACTTGTTACTTTCTTGGTGATTCTCTTTTTGGTCTACAGAAACCGCAATAACCTCAATAAAGCCTTTCAAAGTCTGAAAGAAAAAAATTCAGAAATCGAGACCAAAAACACGGTCCTTGAGAATACCCTTACCCAACTTAAATCCACCCAACAGCTCCTGATCCAATCCGAAAAGATGGCCTCATTAGGAGAGTTGACCGCGGGGATTGCCCATGAGATTCAAAACCCGCTCAACTTTGTCAACAATTTCTCTGAGCTCAGCATGGAGCTGGTGGATGAGATGAACCAAGAAATAGAAAAAGGTGATCTTGAGGAGGCAAAATTTCTTGCTTCAGAACTTAAAGGTAACCTCAATCGAATCAATACCCACGGAAAAAGAGCCGGTTCCATCGTGAAAGGGATGCTGGAACATAGCCGAAAAAGTGAAGGCAAAAAAGAACCTACTGACCTCAATCAGCTGGCAGATGAATGTCTGAGATTAAGCTTTCATGGTCTGAGAGCAAAGGACAAAAGCTTTAATGCAGACTTTAAAACAGCCTTGGATACTGCTTTGCCCCTGGTAGATGTAGTGTCACAAGATATTGGAAGGGTATTGCTCAATCTGATCAATAATGCATTTTATGCCTGCGCAGAACAGCCTCGTGAGCCAGGAAGTACCGATACTGACTATGGGGAAAATAGCCAAAAGGCAAAACCTCAAGTAACCATAAGTACTCAAAAAACCTCTAAAGAGGTTATCATCACGGTGAGTGATAATGGCCCTGGAATACCTGAAGCTATCCGAGAAAAAATTTTCCAACCTTTCTTCACTACCAAACCCTCCGGAAAAGGAACAGGTCTAGGACTGAGTCTGAGTTATGACATCATCAAAGCCCATGGGGGAGAATTGAAAGTTGAATCAAAAGTAGGCGAAGGCACCAGCTTTTTCATCCACCTCCCATTGAATTCCTAAAATCCTGTTTCTGGAAAATAAGTTTAGACACTTCGGAAGTTGAATTATGCCGGGTATTGCCAAAAAGAAAAGTTTTTCGCCTACCTTTTATTAGCTATGAAAATCTCCTCCCTACTTTCCACATCTTATCCATGATAAAAAAGATCTTTTTCTCGCTGGTTTTACTCTTCCTTACTTGGCAGACTTGGGCACAAAGTGCCGAAAAAGTCAAATCTGCCACCATCAGCTTTATTCAGACGCTCGAAAAGCCGCAGCAGGACTCTGTTTTTATTGACTTTGCTGACAGTGCTAGAACCCAATGGACCAATCTGCCTCTCGGGCTACAAGCCAGGTCTGGGCTGAGGTACGGCGACCTTTCGGAGAAAAGCAAAATCGCGTTTCATAAAGTACTGAGCTCACTATTTAGCTCACAAGGATACCTGAAGACTTTTGCGATCATGCAAGTTGATGACATTCTACATGAGTTGTTCGAAATCCAGTTTCAGCAAGGTAAGGTCAATGAGCGGAGCATGCAGTTTATCCGAAAGCTCAACTGGGATTATGGTAATTATTATGTGGCTATCGCAGGAAATCCACAAACCGAGGATATTTGGGGCTTAAAGTTTGAAGGACACCATCTGTCCATCAATATCACTGCAGCAGGTGATTTGATCACCATGACCCCGCTGTTTATGGGTTCGGATCCGGCTATCGTCGAGGATACTCAATATGCGGGATTGCGACCGCTCAGCAAGGAAGAGGATTACGGGTTTTGGCTGATCAATGCCTTGGATGACACACAAAAAGTCAAAGCAACCCTAAGCGAAAAAGTACCCGGAGACATCATCACCAGTCCAGATCGACCACAGTGGCTGGAGGAATTCCGAGGCATTAAAGGCTCCGAACTCAATGAAGGACAGCAAAAAATCCTCCACTACCTGATCGAAGAATACATTGGCAATCTAGACCATCAGAAAGCTGAGGAATACCTTGCCAAACTACATGCTCGGGGAATGGATTCGGTGTATTTTGCCTGGATAGGCAGCTATGAACCGATGAAGGCTCATTATTACATCATCCACAGTCCGGATTTCCTGATTGAATACGACAATGTCGGTTTTCTCAACAATGCCAATCACATTCATAGCATCTGGAGAGAAAAGGGCAACGACTTTGGTGTGGATATTTTGAAAAAGCACCGAATGGATCACAAACATTAAATCAAAAAGACCCGGCAGGTTTTGAAAACCTACCGGGTCTTTTCATTTTTTATAGGCCAGAAATCAATTCACCCCTGAACCGAATAAATCCCCCTCATTCCAAATCGGCTTAGCAGGAGTATTAGCAATCGAATAGCTGATCAGGAAATTGAGCTGAACATAGGTTTTAGCTGCAGTGAAATTGAAGATTCCATCCATTCCGTCTGCAGCACGGTGGTAGTACTTGGCTCTCCACTCTTTCACAAACTTGTCCAGATCAAATCCCGGAACGTTGGATTTGTTACCATACTTGATGTGCAAGGCCGGAATCCCACTGACCACAAAGCTGTATTGATCACTACGAACAAATCGGTTTTGCTCGGGTTCGGGATCCTTTTCCACATCCAATCCCAAGTAATCTGCAGCAAATTTCACATTGCTCATCAAGCTGGAGTGCTCAGCACCCAATGGAACCACAGAAAGCAATGGAGCAATCACCGTAGGCATATCGGTGTTGACATTGGCTACGATGGATGATTTGGGCACAGAAGGATTGGCAGCGAAATAAGCAGAACCTACCAAACCCATTTCTTCGGCGGTAACCATCACAATGAGAACAGAGCGCTTTGGCTTTGCTTTTCCATTGACATACACTCGAGCAATTTCTAGAAGAGAAGCCACCCCAGAGGCATTGTCATGTGCACCATTGAAAATCGAGTCGCCATTTTCCGGTCTACCTATTCCCACATGGTCTAGGTGTGCCGAATGCACCACATATTCATTTTTCAACTTAGGATCAGTGCCCGGAATGAGACCGATGACATTGTAGCTTTCAAACTCACTGTGAGTATTGGAGTAGCTGGCTGAGAAGGTGTAAGGAAACTCAAAAGAGGAATTCTTTCGAGCTTTAATAGCTGCCAACACCTGATCGAGGTTTTTTCCCGAATTCAAAAACAACCCTGTCAGAAACGACCTGCTTCCGTTGAGTGCAAAGCCCAGATTTCCGACAAATCCCCGACCATAGGCAGTGGTTTTCTCAGGATTCAACGCCACATTGGACTGAAGCATGGGATTGGAATTGGAGAAGTTAGCTCCCAACGTAACCATAATGGTTCCCACAGCACCTTTGGCAAAGGCCGTGTTCATTTTATTTCCCGGACTAGAAAAGTGAGAAACCAGGGTCGAAGCGGGAATGCCATCGGGAACTCCGGCTACAAAAACCACCACTTTCCCTTTTACCTCCACACCTTCGTAATCAGAGTAAAGACCAGGAATATCCACTCCATAGCCCACAAAGACGAGTTTGCCTTCTCCTGAAGCCTTTGAAGATAAAGGATGAGGAACAGGCATAAAGTCCTTTCCAAAGATCAAAGAATCCACGTTTCCAATGGGGTCTTTCAGCACCGCTTTGGCGGAGGAATTTTGAACGACTGTTTTTCGGAGGAAAAGCTTTTGGGTGTATTGACCGGGATCACCACCGGGTTGCACACCTATTTTTTTGTATTGATCGATCACATAGTCTACCGCCATCTGGTAGCCTTCGGTACCCGGAAGTCTTCCTTTCAGTTTATCATCCGCCAAGTAGGCAATATGATTTCTGATCGTCACCGTGTCGATCTGGTTCATGGCCTTTTTGACCGAACTGGAAATGGGGACTTTTTGGGAGAATGCCTGGAAAGATAGCAGCGCAAGAAAAAGGATACTGAGTTTTTTCATCATTACGAATGGGTTACATCTGAATAGGTGGCCCAAAGTATCATTTTTAAGGCAAACCACCATTTAGGAAAATTAGAGATTCAACGACTTCATTTTGATTGGTAGGAAAGATCAGGGTTTACCAAAACTTATTTAGAAAGACCCACTTCAATTTTACTTGACTGAACACTTCGCTTGCTTCTAGGTTTGAAATCTAGTGGACAATTCACGTGGCGAAAATTGGAAATTCACTTAATCTGGATTTCTCTTCACTTGAATAATTGAAAGGGCATCATCATCTTGATTCCAAAGCCCAGTTCCCAATTCAACAAAACTCAAAAAGAATGACCAAACTGCTGATCAACGGAATAGAGTATGAAGTAAATGCCGAAAATGGCATGCCTTTACTCTGGGCTATCAGAGAACAATGTGGATTGACTGGAACTAAGTTTGGGTGCGGAATCGCCCAATGCGGGGCCTGCACGGTTCATCTGGACGGGCAGCCCATCCGCTCCTGCATCACTCCCGCGATCAGTGCCGAGGGGAAATCGATCACCACCATTGAAGGACTTGCAAAAAATCCAAACACCCTCCACATCGTGCAAGAAGCCTGGATTGCCGAGCAAACCCCTCAATGCGGGTATTGCCAGTCCGGTCAGATCATGTCCGCCGTAGCACTTCTGAACGAGCATCCTGATCCTACCGATGAGCAGATTGATGCTGCCATGTCTGGAAATATCTGTCGCTGCGGAATGTATGGCCGGATCCGATCTGCCATCAAGCGTGCTTCGGCCTCACTTCAATCTTCTACCCTTTAATCCAGCTGAACATGAAAAAATGGACTAGACGCGCATTTATTGGAGCTGGAGTATTGGCTGGTGGCACCTTGGTACTGGGAATAGCTATCCGTCCCGGTAACCGAGCTTCTAAAGTTGCCGGTTTGATCGCTTCCGAAGGAGAGACCGTCATGAATATCTGGCTGAAAATCGCCCCGGACAACATTATCACTGCCATCATCCCTCATGCCGAAATGGGTCAGGGAGTGCATACCGCCCTAGCAATGATGCTAGCGGATGAAATGGATGCAGATTGGTCAAAAGTGAAATTTGAAGAGGCTCCTGCGGAAAAAGAATACGCCAATTACTCGATTGCAAAGGGTTTTATCGCAGGTAATGCCCATTTCCCCAAATTCCTTGATGAAACCATCAATGGCATTTTCCTCACAGCAGTAAAGTCGCTCAACTTCCAAATCACAGGAGGAAGCGCCTCGGTACGGTTCACCGGACAAGATGCCATGCGCATCGCAGGAGCAGCAGCAAAGGCGATGCTCCTACAAGCTGCGGCAGACACTTGGAAAGTGCCGGCTGAAGAACTGGTAGCCGAAAAGAGTTTCGTCAAGCATGCAAACAGTGGCCGAAGTGCCTCCTTTGGTGAATTGGCACCCGCAGCTGCCAAGGTCAAAACCCCAAGCCATCCCAAGCTGAAGTCACAAAAGGAATTTACCCTTATGGGCACATCACAGCCAAGATTGGACATTCCGGCCAAGGTGACTGGAGAAGCCAAGTTTGGAATGGATGTACAGGTACCCGGAATGAAATACGCCACGGTCAAAGCAGCTCCGGTCTTTGGAAGTAAAGTGAAATCTGTGGATACCACTGTCGGCTCAGGTCAATCTGGAGTCCTCAAGATTGTAAACTTAGGCGATGCTGTCGCTGTAGTTGCTGAAGGATATTGGCAGGCGAAAACAGCTCTGGATACACTTCCGATTTCGTTTGAATCCACAGAAAATGATGGCCTAAATCAAGCCGAAATCTTATCGAGATACCGAAAGGCCATGGATACCGACCTCGCTGAAGGAAATCTTGAAACCCACTTCAAAAATGGTGACGCATCTAAAGCCCTTCAGGAAGCAAAGGTCCTGATCGAAGCCGAGTATCAGCTACCTTTCTTGGCACATGCCACCATGGAACCGATGAACTGTACCGCATGGGTACAGCCTGGAAAATGCGAAATCTGGTGTGGTAGCCAAAATCCCCTCGGAGTCAAAGCCGCCGCTGCCGAAGTCTTAGAGTTGGAATTGGATCAGGTAACCGTACATAATCAGCTTTTGGGAGGAGGTTTTGGAAGACGCTCGGAGACTGATGTGATCAAGCAGGCCATCCTGATCGCCAAGGAAGTGGACTTCCCGGTCAAATTGATTTGGTCGCGTGAAGAGGACACCCAACACGACTTCTATCGGGAAGCGACCCTCAGCCGACTAAAGGCGGGATTGGACGAATCTGGTATTCCTACAGCGTATTCCCATCAATTTATTTTCAAGCATCATCCGCCTGAGGCTGCGGACATTCCTTATGCCGTACCCAACCAATTGATCCAGTATTCCAGTCCTCCTTCACATGTTCCTTGGGGCAATTGGCGAAGTGTGGATCACTCCACACACGGTTTTTTGAGCGAATCATTCATTGATGAGATGGCTCATGCTGCCAAAAAAGACCCAGTTGCCTATCGAAAATCCCTGATCAAAGATCATCCGAGACTTCTGGCTGTCTTAGAATTAGCTTATGAAAAGTCAAACTGGGGGAGTCCCCTTCCTGCCAATTGGGGCAGAGGAGTAGCTATAGGACAGTCCTTTGGGTCAGTCGTGGCCGAAGTGGCCGAGGTGGAAGTCAACTTGGAAGGAAAAGTCAAAGTACATCGGGTCGTTTGCGTAGCAGATCCGGGATTTGCCATTCACCCGGATGGATTCACGGCGCAGATGGAAAGCGGGATCATTTACGGATTGGCAGCGGCCATGACCGGAGAGATCACCATCGAAAATGGTGCCGTGGCACAGGGTAATTTTCACAACTATCCTGTGACACGAATGAGTGAGGCCCCTAAAATAGAAACCCACATCCTGAACTCAGGAAATGCCCCTGGAGGTGCAGGCGAACCTAGTACCCCATTTATCGCTCCTGCTGTGACCAATGCCATCTTTGCAGCTACAGGAATCCGAATCCGTCAGCTTCCAATCTCCAAAACTGATTTGCGGGTATCTATTCGCCAAACAACCTGATCCTTATTCTTCCATTCAAACTTCACTAAATCACTATGGGACTATTCTGGAATCTTCTCCAACAAAGCCAAATCTCTGAACAAAGCACCCGGGCCTCCACCCTAGAAGCCCGGGTGGCCTATTTGGAACATGAGCTTCGCAAAACTCAGGAAGTACTGATCAAAACGCTCAAAATCCTCGAAGAGCAAAGTGGAAAAGACATCAACGGGGACGGTAAAATCGGGTAAAGATCTTTATTCAAAAATCTCTAAGTCTCTTTTTTTCAAGTCATCAATTCTGCCATAGGTCATTTTGAATTAGGAAGGAATCAATCATTTTCTCATATTGAGACAATAGAAATTGACTCTTAAACCCTTTCTAAATCATGAAAAATAACCGTCGTGACTTTTTGCAAAAAATCGGACTGGGAACAGCCGGGATTGCAGCAGCTCCATTTACAGTAGGTGCACAACCAATCACTCCATCTACACCAGCGTGGGATGATGAGCAATACCTGAAAATCGGAGATGATATTGCCATCGCTGATACCAGCTTCGGTAAAATCCGTGGCTACCAGTTGAATGGTGTTTACACTTTCCTAGGTGTACCCTATGGTGCAAATACTGCAGGGAAAAATCGATTTATGCCTCCTCAAAAACCCGAAAAATGGGAAGGAATCAAGGATACCATCTGGTGGGGAAATACTGCGCCTCAGATCATGGACAATCGTTATGCGGCTGTTCATTATTCATTCGCAGATCATTGGAACTATGACGATGTCTCCGAAGACTGTCTCAAACTGAATGTCTGGACCAATGGATTGGCTGATGGGAAAAAAAGACCTGTATTAGTTTGGCTTCACGGAGGAGGATTCACCAACGGTAACGGAATCGAACAGGATGGCTACCACGGAGAGAATTTCGCCAAAAGCAAAGATGTGGTCTTTGTCTCCATCAATCACCGATTAGGGCCTATTGGATTTACGGACCTCTCCGGAGTAGGAGGAGAGAAATATGCTTCCTCCGGTAATGTCAGCCAACTCGACATCATCGCTTCGCTTCACTGGGTGCGGGACAACATCGCCAATTTTGGAGGTGATCCGGGAAATGTCACCATCATGGGACAATCCGGCGGAGGCGCCAAAGTCACTTGTACGATGTCGATGCCGGCAGCCAAAGGTTTGGTTCATAAGGGTGTTGCACTTAGCGGATCGATGCTTAAAGCGAATGATCAGGATTACGCCAGAAAATTGGGCCGATACGTCTTGGAAGCTGCTGGTTTGACGCCGGATAATGTGGATAAGCTTCAGGAAATTCCCTGGAGAGAATACATCGATATTGCCAATAAAGCACTGGATCGTATGCGAAAGGAAAACCCACAACCCGGATTCAGAGGGGGATTTGGGCCTGTGGCGGATGGAGTCAATGTGCCGAAAGGGGAGTTTTTTTCCAATCCCAACGACCATACGGCTGACATGCCGCTAATGATCTGCACGACCTTTCACGAGTGGGGGGCTACCCGCACCAATCCACAATTGGAAGCTGCGGGTGAAACCGAGATCATTGAAGCCATGAAACAGCGATTTGGTGACAAATCCGCTGAAGTATATCGGGCCTATGCAGCCAATTTTCCTGGGAAAAAACCTGCAGAAATTATGACCCTTGCCGCATCCAACCGCGCCAATGCAGTGGCCTGTGGTAATGCAAAAGCCAAACAAAAAGCCCCAGTATATATGGCTTGGTTTGGTTGGGAGCCCAATCTTTACAATGGCAGAATGCGCGCTTTTCACTGCATAGACATTTGCTTCTGGTATGACAATACCGACCGGATGTATACTCATACCGGTGGAGGTAAACGCCCCAGATTGCTTTCCGAGAAAATGTCAACCTCTTTGCTAGCCTTTATGAAAACCGGAAATCCAAACGCAGGTGTACTACCCAATTGGCCCAAATTCACGACCGAAAAAGGGGAAACGATGATCCTGAATGACACCTGTGAAGTCAAAAATGATCCGGATCGTGAAGCCAGAAAAGCTCTTCCCATAGCTTAATCCTTGGACTCAAAGCTCTAAAAGACTTGGATTTATCAGAAAGATTCCCCTTTTTGAAGTCCAAGTCTTTTTATTTATGAGAAAAAAATCAAACCTTTTACCCATACTACTAGGTGCATTTATTGGTGCCTTCGGCTATTGGACAACAGATTTTTCAGAAGGAAATGCGCTGTATCATTCGCTGTTCTACATCAAGGCTCCCGGAGCATTTTCAGCAACACTTCTTATCGGCATCTTTAGAAAAAACCAACCCGCATGGAATGCCTTGATGGTTTCTTTAGGAGTAATGCTGGGAATGCTTTCTCGGATTTTTGCAGATATGATTGTAGATCCGAGTTCACATAATTTGTTCCCTTTTGAGTTAATGATAGGCTTAGCGATCGTTTTACCGGTTTCATTCGTAGGGGCCTATCTCATTCACGGTGTCTTTTTCATCGCCGGTAAAAATTAATTTCTGGCCTCCCAATGGCCAATCCTTCGTAACTTTCACGCAGTTATTTGTCATCCTAATTTCTCGTTACCTATGACCGACTTTAGAAACTACAAGGTTCCTTATGAACCTGCGTCTGAATATTCCAAGTCCGTGGCCTACTTCTCCATGGAGTTTGCGATCCATCAGCCTTTGAAAATTTACAGTGGAGGATTAGGCTTCCTATCCGGGTCACATTTGCGCAGTGCATACGAACTGAAGCAAAACCTAATCGGAATCGGAATCTTATGGAAATATGGCTACTATGACCAAAGCCGCAATCAAGATCAGACACTTAAGCCAGAGTGGTATGAAAAAAACTACAGTTTTCTCGAGGATACCGGTATCAAGTTTACGGTACCTGTGCATGATCAACCGGTTTGGGTAAAAGCCTGGTACTTGGCGCCAGATACCTTCCGAAGTGCTCCATTATTTTTGCTAAGCACAGATCTGCCAGAAAATGACTACCTCAGTCAGACCATCACTCACAAACTTTACGATGCTGATACTGCTGCAAAAATTGCCCAAATGATCATTTTGGGAATCGGCGGTGCCAAGCTGGTAGACGAACTCAACTTTAATCCTGATGTCTATCACCTCAATGAAGCGCACGGATTAAGCAGCGTCTTTTACCTGATGAAAAAATTCGGCAATAAAGAGGAGGTGAAAAAGCGACTTGTCTTCACTACGCACACCCCCGAAGAAGCAGGTAACGAAAAGCACGAGTTTTACCTCTGCAATAAAATGAGCTACTTCTACGGTCACAGCATCGACGAAGTCAAGGCTCTCACAGGAATAGAAGGCTCGATGTTTAATCACAGCTTGGCCGCTTTGAGATTTGCACATGCTGCCAACGGTGTGAGTAAGCTTCACGGTGAAGTAAGCCGCAGGATGTGGGGAGAATACTCCGACATCCCGGAGATACAATCCATTACCAATGCCCAAAACTGGAAATATTGGGCAGATAAGCAGCTTTACCGTTTTATGGAGGAGGCCGACAACGAGGGCTTCGATGATCGTAAGCGATATCTAAAAAAGCGTGCCTTCGATATTGTAGCCGACCAAACCGGTAAAATCATGGACCCTGACGTGCTCACAATCGTATGGGCCAGACGTTTTGCCGCATACAAAAGACCGGAGTTGATCACTCGGGATATGGAGAAGTTTGAAGAACTGGTCAGTAATACCCAACATCCCATACAAATCATCTGGGCAGGCAAGCCTTATCCGATGGACTATGGCGCAATCTCTGTGTTCAACTCTCTGGTCCATTTGAGCAAGCGCTACAAAAACGTGGCCGTCTGCGTAGGATACGAACTCGCCCTGAGCAAGCGGCTAAAGCAAGCCTCTGACATCTGGCTCAACAATCCCCGCGTACCTCGTGAAGCATCTGGCACCTCAGGAATGACCGCCTCTATGAACGGATCGGTTAATTTCAGCACCTATGACGGTTGGATTTGTGAGTTTGCCAGACATGGGGAAAACTGCTTCATCGTGCCTCAGGCGGACTACCATAATCTCAACATCCAAGATCAGGACGAGCATGATTTACATCACTTGTATGAAATCTTGAAAGGGGAAATTTTACCGCTCTATTACAGCAATAAGAGAAAATGGAGAGACATTGTGCAGGCAGGTATGCATGATGTGCGCTATGAATTTGAAAGTAATCGGATGGCGAAAGAGTACTATGAATTGATGTATAAATAGAAATCTGTACAGACTAGAAAAAGAAATAGCCTCGAATGAAAATTCGGGGCTATTTCTTTTTGAAGCACATTATGCCAAAGATTCCAACCTCCTGGCCAATTCTTCCTTATTGGATTTAAGTAGCTGACTGAGCTTTTCCTGATCCTCGATGCTTTCTTTCATCCAAGCAACACAAGGGCTCGACTCATCAAAGACTTTTATCTCCAAATTGAAAGAAGAAGCAAACTTTAAAAAAACATTGATTAGAAACTTCTGGTTAGGCGTTTTTACTATGACGCCGATTCTTTTATGAACCGAACCGGTGTTCCTGAATTCTCCAAGTCGCTTCACAAAGGCCATGACATCAATTTGATATCCGATAGCTGAACTTCCGGAAAAATCATATACAGTTGGAAAATCGATTCTATAGTCTTGATGATTGAATAATTCGCCAAGAAGATCCACCATATCCTTAGGAAAGATCTTTCCCTGAAAGCTGATGACAATCACTCCAAGCTCTTGGTTGATGGCAATTTGAAAACAGTTGCTTGGCATTTTCTCCGGATTTTTGACCTAAATCGGACCTAAAGATTGTCCAATTAGTTCCATAGATTCCTTATCAAGTACTTGATTAAGAATACAATCTAAACCGTAAACTCCTTTTTTCCAGTCTGTCAATGTTCTTCCTGGTCTGATTTGATAGTAAATGTGCCTTTTTGTACATAAAGAGTAACTGATTGATCTTTCATGTGTATAAAAAATAAATATGAAAAGATTAGTGGAGTTGATTTGATAGCTTGGGAATTCTGATGTTAAAAAAATCTGCAACGTCTGCTTTGCTGGTAATGTTAAGGAAAACTAATTCTAAATGTTGTTCCTTTGTTTACCTCACTTTCCACTTCGATTTTGCCTCCAAGTGAAGTGACATGATGGTATACTAAGTACAATCCTACTCCCTTGCTGTCGGAGTTACCATGAAAGGATTGATTCAGCTTAAAAATACGACTACCCACTTTTTCCAGATCCATTCCCTGACCATTATCCTCCACGCTTAGTTGGAGTGCTTCATCTATTGATTTGGTAGAAAAGTGAATTGTCGGATAGACTTCCGGGCGGGCATACTTGATTGAATTGGTGATGAGATTGAGGAATATGCTTTCAAGGTATTCTCGATTAAAATCTACCGTGTCACCTTCCGCAAAATCATAAGTAATCGTCGCCTTTGCGGAATCGATCAGAGATTTGATTGAAATTGAAACTGAACTCAGCACTTCAGTCAGGATGATGGATTCGATAGAGGCTTCTTTTTCGTGCCGTTCCTTTAGCACATCAATGTACTTATTGAGCGTAAAAGAAAGTTTTTTACCTGAATTTCTGACCAATTGAATGAGTTCGAGTGTCTCCCGATCTTTAATTTTTTCAGCATCCAGCAGATCAAATGCTGAAAGTAGATTATTCACAGGTGCCCGAAGGTCATGTGAGGTAGAGAAGGTAAGCTGCTTCAATTCCTGATTCAGTTGACTCAGTTGGGTCAAAAGGGAGTTACGCTGAGCTTCGATTTCCTTTTGATGAGTAATGTTTTTGGCAATCGCAAAAACGACTTGTTGGCTATTGACAGGCATGGAGGTCCACGAAAGCCATACCGTCTCTCCTGTTTTTGTCAAATATCTGTTTTCAAAATTCAAAAGCGGCTTTGATTGGAGTAGCTGCTCCCTCACTCTAGTCGTGGTAGTTTTATCTTCGGGATGGATAAAGTCACTGATTGGGCGACTGTATAGTTCTTCCATACTATAGCCCAATACTTTAGAGACAGAAGTATTGATTTTTTTGAAATAGCCGTCAAAACCGGCGATACAAAAAAGGTCCGCCGTCAACTCAAAAAACAATTCATAATCAAATTTTGTCGGGCTCATAGGTTTTTTAGGGGCCTTCAAGATACACGAGGTGATGAATTGTTGAGTTGAACTTACATTAAATGTAAATGAACTGTAGAGCTCCTTATTTTACCCTATAGATCTTGCCTTCCGTTTTGCTCATGATATAGAGCTTTTTAGTGGCATCAAGACCAAATTTGAGATCGACCCGATCGTGGTTGACAAGAGTCTTCATGGAGACTTCCTTTCCTCCGAATGTCACACCCCAAGATTGGGTAACCGGATTGGGCAATTCGCTTAGGTCTGCAAAAAACAATCTGCCCGAAGGCACATCTCCAAACACAAATTTTCCTTTCAACGGGCCTTCTGAAACCATGTACCCGCCAATGACTGCCACAGTTTCGTCATGTTCCAGTTGGATCAGAGGATAAGTCACTCCAAACTTAGCATCATCCTCAGGCAATGGATAAAGCGCGCGAAAGCTTCCGAAAGGATTAATCACAAAAGTACCTTCACGAACTGGCCAACCGTAGAATTTACCCGGCTCGATTCGGTTGATCTCCTCGATGCTATGCTGTCCGATATCAGTGGCATGAAGATTTCCTTTATCATCCCAAAAGATTCGATTTGGATTTCTGAAGCCATAAGCTAGCACTTCTCCCGCCATTCCTGGCTTTCCGGCAAACGGGTTGATTTTTGGTATTCCATATTTTCCGTTTTTGCCGTCTTTTCCGGCAGGGTCGATTCTCAAAATACTGCTGTAGATTCCTTTTCCCTGATGATTGGAGATGGCCGCAAAGCGCTTTTCGGCAGTACCCCCATCACCATAACCGATGTAGAGTAGGCCATATTCCGGATCTCCTTTTTTGGCAAAAGGATTAAAAGTCAACTCCTGCATACCGTGGGCTTGGGATGCATTGTCGATCCTTAGAATTTCACGGTCTGTTCCTTTGAAAGCTTTGGCCTTGGGATTTTCTGCTTTCCACTCGGTGAGCACCCACTGCATAAAGACATTAAGGCTATCTGTGTAGCCAAAATCTGAAGGAGCCGTACCCCCGGGTTCGGTATGAGAAGTATAGAAAAGGCCGTTCGTTTCAAAATCAGGATGAAACGCAAAGCTACCCACTCCGGTCGCCCAGCCTGGCTTGCTGACCATGGCAGGTCGTTTTTCTTTTAGATTGAGGAAAAGAGCAGGTTGTTGGTTTTCTATTTCATATAGACCGATCCGCTGGTCATTGATGAAAAGGCGGTCAGTTCCAGGAATAGGTTCCATTTTGGTCATTTTGGCCAAAGGAGGTACGGTGTCTGAAGCTGGTAATTGGGCGAAAAGTTCAAGTTCGAGTCTGATCCCGGAGTCTTGGATTTTCTCAGGAATCAGATTGGAGGTAGTATCTCCGCTGATTGGGATCGGCAAAGTCTCAAACGTATGCATGTAGCTGAGCAATGCGTCAATATCCTGATCTGTCAAAGCAGGAAATCCAGGCATCTGTGTTTTGTATTTTGCTAAAAGCTCGACGGCACGAGGATCTTTAGCTTCGATGGAAGCCGCTGGATTTTTGATGAAATTACGAATCCATTGCGTTTCTACTTGCCTCGTGAGTCCGCTTAAGTTTGGACCAATTGCGTCCTCATTGAAATTATGGCAAGTTGAACACTGCTGTTCAAATATTGTCTTGCCTTTGAGTATCTGACTGGCATCCGTGGAGATTTCCAACCCAAATTCCTTTTTGGAAGGGGAACAGGAGTAAAGAAACACCAAGCTTGTGGCAGTAAAAATCAAATAGTTCTTCATCACTTAAAATTGGGATTTTCTGAAGCAATGATAAAGTATGATTCAGAGTGAAAGCTTCTTTTTTACGGAATCCATTTCAGGATTCATTTTGAAAACGAGCCACCTGCAAAATTTTAATTGGGTCAATCATCTACTTGTATTTAAAAGGGGTAAATCACAACCTGCAATTTTATTCATTTAGGTACATTCGCAAGGTCGATCTAATCTTGTTTAAGTCAAACGGTTTCATAAAGTAACTAAGTATCAGTCCGGTGTTTATGGCATTGGCAATTTGTTCATCAAAGTCATACCCAGACATCAGAAAACATTTCATTTCAGGAAAGCTTTCCTTGACTTTGGCAACAAAATCAAAACCATTGATCTCCGGCATTTTCAAATCTGAAATCACCGCCTTCAAATCACCATTTTCCTGTAAAATTTCAAAAGCTTCATATCCGTTAGTAGAAATGATAACCTCGTAAAGTGAGCTGAAATTTGCCTCAAACAATTCCAAATTCATGGGTTCATCGTCTACGTAGAGTATTTTAGGTTTGGTTTTCATTTCTAGCTTTTTAGAGGCAATAAGATACTAACTTTCGTTCCCTCCCCAATTTCGGATTCAAAGGAAATCATGCCCTGATGTTTTTGAATAATGGAATAGGTAATTGACAATCCCAAGCCGGTACCTTCTCCTGGAGGTTTGGTGGTGAAAAAAGGGTCCGTGATCTTTTTCAACACTTCTTTACTCATACCACTTCCTGTGTCCTTAATTGTGATTTCGGCTTGATTATGATTTATGGCAGTCTCTATAGAAATCAAGCCTTTACCTCCTCCGATCGCATAGATTGAATTGTTGATAAGGTTTGTAAATACCTGATGAAGCATCCCTACGTTTCCGTTGATCAAGAGAGGTTCTTTAGTATAATTTTTTTCAAGATTAATTCTGTCTTCAAATTTTGAATGAAGTACTAAAAACGAGTTATCCAATATGGCATGAAGATCACATGTTTCTCCCATGGATTCATTGTTTCTGCTGAAGAGATTCAATCCTTTTACAATAGCCGTGACTCTTTCGAGTCCTGTCTGAATACTTTTTAGGAATAAATCTGTACGTTTTGGATTTTCACTTCCGAATTCATTGAAATATTCAGTGAGTCCAGTAGATGCACCCATGATGAAGTTCAGCGGGTTATTGATTTCATGAGCGACCCCTGCCAGTAAGGTTCCCAAGGAAGCCATTTTCTCTTGTTGAATCAACTGTGTCTGGGTTTCCTGAAGTCGTAGAAGGGTATGTTCAAGTTGAAGATTCTTTTCGGAAATTTCTTTGTTTATATTCTGAATTCTGGCATTACTTTCTTCGAGTTGTTGGGTTCTTTTTTGGACTAATGATTCTAAATTTTGTCTGTAGAGTTCCAGCTGATCTTCGTATTTTCTGCGGTCCGTGATATCCTGGAAGACCGTCAGAAGGACTATTCCTTTTTCTTTATCCTCAAAAGGAATAGCTGAAATGGAGACTATCTTTTTATTTCCTTTAAGGCTCAGAATCTCCACTTCAAAGTCTTTTACAAAACCTTTTTGCTGAAAATGTGCAAGAAATACCTTTCGGTCTTCCGGATTTCTATATTGATTTTGAGCAAGGAACCCTTTTAGATTTTGGCCTTCTACTTCAAATAATTTTTCAGCATCCTCATTGTAATCTATCAGTTCACCTTCATTGGAAGAAATGACTATGGGTACAGGGGTTTTCTTGATTTGATACTTCAAACGAGACTCAGACTCCAGCAATTCTGAATTTGCATTGGCATAATATTCAAAAAGTTTACCTGCAGAAACATAAATCAAATAAACTATAAACATGATGGAGGTAATGGAAGAGATCATCCCTGTTGGCTCAAGCAAGAGATGATTCAAGTCTCTTACAGGAATTATAAAACCCTGCACACTCCCAATCCCAATAAAATAAAGGTAGATACCGAAGGCTAGGAAGTAGGTGATAGAGGATTTTTTAAATCCAACCAAGGAATAAATCATCAATGGCATCAACCCCCAAAATGCCCCAATCAGGCTGATGTGATAAACTTGAAATATCGTCAGTGCTGAAAAAACGAGCGCAAGTGAATGGACTTTTATTGAAATTTTGATTTTAGACTTAAAAAATGAGAGAACAATAAGGAATAAAAAAAGAATGGAATAAAAGATAGCCTGATAGTATAAACCCGTATCAAACACTCGAATTAAGCCGATTAGGTAAGGTATTGATGCAAAAACACAGGTCACCAAAAGTGCCTTATCAATTATTTTTTGTTTTAATTCTTCCATCTGAAATTCATTTCCAACACCGGATTTCTTGCATTTAGGTATTGTTCCAACTCTACTAAACCACCGTAAAATCAAATTTCTCCAAAGTATCCAAATCCGCGTTTTTTAAAACCTACCGATTCAAATCCAAATTTGATCCACTCAATTTAATCCAAAACAAGATACTAAGATCAAGGAATGATGTCTGGTTAGTTCGAAGTTTTTAATTCAGCTAAGTGAAACATAATCAACAGGAATCAATGAAAAAGTGGGACAATCAAATGGAATCACCTAAGTAAGCGAGTTGAATTTGTCTTAATCGATTATGTCCATTCAAGAACCCCAAAGCCGGGTTTTGGACGCCTCTCAGTTTTACCAAAAACAATGAGACTTAGGAAAAATAAAAAAACCTCCGGTCGCTTTCATAACCGGAGGCTTCGTACTCAACCAATCTATCTCTATTGTTTAAAAAGGGTATTTTCCTTGGGCAATCATGTAATCCGCTATCTGCCTCCTGAGCTCCTTCACATTGATAAAGTCAGGTTTGGTAAATCTCTTCAGACCCATCAGCAGAACTTTTTGCTCATCTCCTTTGGCAAAGGAAACTATTGCCTCTTTCGCTGATGCCTCAATCTTGTCCACAGCTTCATAGAGGTAAATCTTAGCCATGGCGATTTGATTTTTTGCTCCATCCTCTCCATTTTTTGAGGCGATTTTCTCAGCTCGGAGAATTGCGGATTCTGCAGCATAAATCTCGATCATCACATCTGCCAGGTTCATCATGATCTCCTGCTCGTCTTCGATTCGATCTTGTAGCGACATCGCAGCTTTTCCTCCCACCATCAAGAAGACTTTCTTGAGTTTTTTCAGGATATCTTTTTCTACTGCGAAAAGCTCAGAAGCATCGATGCTTTCAAAAGAAGGCACGGAGGTAAGTTCTGCAGCAACAGCCATGGCTGGTTCGAAAAGGTTGATTTCACCTTTCATAGCTCGCTTGAGCACCATTCCAACCATCAGCATACGATTGATCTCGTTCGTTCCCTCGTAAATCCTGGAAATACGGGCATCTCGGTAGGCTCTTTCCATGGGAGCATCCGCCGAATAGCCCATGCCACCATAGATCTGTACCCCTTGATCGACTACATAATCCAATACTTCGGATCCGTGGACTTTGGCAATGGCTGCCTCAATAGCAAACTGCTCCAAAGCTTTTAGCTTAGCTTCGGCATCAGGAAGACCATCTGCGGTCAATGCTACCATTCGATCTTCTATGTCCTGTCCGGCTCGGTAACAAAGCGATTCGGTAGCAAATATTTTGGTAGCCATTTCTGCAAGTTTGGACTTGATCGCTCCAAACGTGTTAATGCTGACCCCAAACTGCTTACGATCTGTGGAGTACTTGATGCTAAGACTGGTCACACCTCGTACACCGCCGAGGACACCTGCACCAAGTTTCACACGACCGATGTTGAGAATGTTCACGGCTATTTTGAACCCGTTTCCACGATCAGAAAGCATGTTCTCAACAGGAACAGGGCAATCATTGAAGAATACTTGACGGGTGGAAGACCCTTTTATTCCCAGCTTTTTCTCTTCTTCGTTCATCGTAATGCCACCAAAGGTCTTCTCTACTATGAAGGCTGTGAGATTTTTGTCATCTTCAATTTTGGCAAATACAATGAAGAGATCGGCAAAACCGGCATTGGAAATCCACATTTTCTGTCCATTGATCAGGTAGTGTTTTCCATCTGGGGTAAGTGTCGCTTTGGTTTTGCCACTATTGGCATCCGAACCTGCGTCAGGTTCTGTCAAGCAATAGCAAGCAGCCCATTCACCTGTGGCGAGTTTGGGAAGGTACTTTTGCTTCTGGTCTTCTGTGCCATAATACAAAATCGGAAGTGTACCGATTCCTGTGTGTGCACCATAAGTAGTAGAAAAGGATCCTGCTCCGCCAATGATATCTGCGATCAGCATGGAGGTATTGAAACTCATGCCCAAACCTCCATACTCTTCTGGAACAGAAATACCCAATAAACCAAGTTCCCCTGCCTTTTTGAATAATGAAGGAACAAGCTGAGGATTTTTCATGCTGTCAATCTCCTCGATATTGGGATTGATCTCTGTATCGATGAAATCCTGACAGGCCTGTGCCATCATTCGTTGCTCTTCGGTAAACTCCTCAGGAATAAAAATCGCCTGGGCTTCTGTATCGCGGATCAGAAACTCTCCGCCTTGGATGGATTTTGATATGGTAGTCATTATTGCTATGTTTTTTAGATTTCTTCATTATTCTACGTTCGATGTTCATCATTCGAAATTTTTAATCATGAACACCGAATGATGAATTTCGAACACCGAAGTTTGTTCACTTCAGTAACTCGTAAATACCCGCAACTCCCTGTCCGCCACCTACGCAGGCAGTGACAAGACCATATTTTTTATTTTGCCTTCTCAGTTCATTGAAAATCTGAATGGAAAGCTTGGCACCTGTGCATCCGAGTGGGTGACCTAGGGCCACTGCTCCTCCGTTGACATTGACGATGTCAGGATTCATGTCGAGGGATTTCATTACAGCTAGACCTTGTGCGGCAAATGCTTCATTGAGTTCGATTAAGTCTATGTCACTCAATGTAAGTCCCGCTTGCTTCAATGCTTTTGGCACTGCTTCTTTTGGACCAATTCCCATAATTCGTGGATCCACTCCAGCTACAGAATAAGACATCATTCTTGCCACAGGCTCTAATCCCAAGGATTTCATAAGTCTTTCAGACATCACTACCACAAAAGCAGCCCCATCGGATGTCTGTGAGGAGTTTCCTGCGGTAACTTGACCTCCATTTTTGAAAGCAGGTTTCAGGGCTGCCAAGGCCTCCATGGTCGTACCGGCCCGAGGTCCTTCATCCGTATCGACGGTAAACTTTCGGGTTTTCTTTTTTCCTTTTTCGTCGAGGTAGGTTTCCTCGACTTCAACGGGCACGATTTCGCTTTTGAATTTACCTGCCGCAATTGCAGCTAGGGCTTTTTCATGAGATCTTACCGAAAACGCATCGGCTTGCTCTCGAGTGATGTCATATTCTTTTGCAAGCTCTTCTGCGGTCAAACCCATACTCAAGTAGTAGGCTGGTGTCTGAGAAGCTATTTTCCAGTTAAGAGCTGTTTTGTAACCCATCATCGGAACAAGAGACATGGATTCTGTACCTCCTGCGATGATGCAATCCGCCATACCGGCTTTGATCTTTCCTACTGCCAGGGCGATCGCTTCTAATCCAGATCCGCAATAGCGGTTCATCACAAATCCCGGAGTATCGATTCCCAGGGCTAAAAGAGATATCATTCGTCCCATCTGCATGCCTTGTTCAGCTTCGGGAACGGCATTTCCCACGATCAGGTCATCGACCATTTTAGGTTCAAGACCGGGGGTATTTGCCACTAAGTGCTTGATCACATCTGCAGCCAAGTCATCCGGTCGGTAAAATCTGAAACCTCCCTTTTTGGACTTTCCAACTGCTGACCTATATCCATAAATTATGTATGCTTCCATTTGTGTTTCGTTAGTTGTTTTGAGTTATTGATTTACTTGGTACGTGGTACATTGTACTTTGTACATCAATTCCTTAGAGGTTTTCCTTTAAACAAGATGCTATGGATTCGTTCTAGCGTCTTTTGCTCGCCAGTCAAACTCAAAAAAGCTTCGCGCTCCAAATCCAGCAAATATTGCTCTGACACCTCTGTCGTGGAAGAAAGGTCTCCTCCGGACATCACCCAAGCCAGTTTTCTGGCGATCTTCGCATCGTGTGCAGAGATGTAATTTCCATAAATCATACCTGTGATACCTGCTTCAAAATAGGCCAAGGAGGTTTTTCCCAATACCTTAATGTTCGTCTGCTGTGCAGGCTGTGTATAACCCAGATCGGAGAGAGATAGCACTTTGGCCTTGGCATCTGCCAATTGTCTTTTTCGGTTGAGGGAAATCCCGTCTTGAGTCCTTAGATATCCCAATGCTCTTGCTTCTTCCGCTGAGGTAGAAACTTTCGCAGTAGCGATATTCATGAAATACTCCTGAAGCTGATTGAGCTCCACATCTCCGGCAATGACTCCATTGGCAAATCGACGAGTCATTTCCTTGGTTCCACCACCGGCAGGAATCAATCCTACGCCAACTTCGACCAAGCCCATGTACAGTTCGGCGTGCGCCTGAATGTGGTCTGCATGAAGAGAAAGTTCACATCCACCACCTAAAGCCATATTGTGAGGAGCAACTACGACCGGCACGGAAGAGTATCGCGCCCGCATCATGGTGTTCTGGAATTGGGCGATCATCAGGTTGATTTCATCAAACTCCTGGTCTCCGGCAAACATGAACAGCATGGCCAAGTTGGCACCCGCGGAGAAGTTTCCTCCTTCGTTGCCGATAACCAATCCTTTGTAGGACTTTTCCGCCATTCCGATTGCGGTATTGATGCCTTCGATCACTTCGGCGCCCATGGAGTTCATTTTGGTATGGAATTCTAATCCGATCACTTCATCACCCATGTCGTAAATCGTGGATCCGGCATTTCCCCAAACTTTTTTGCCGGCAGATTTGAGTGTGTCTAAGATGATGAAATCTTCGATTCCCGGAATTTCTACATAAGACTTGGAAGGGATGTCGTAATACTTTCTATTTCCGTTTTCCACTTTGTAGAAGGATTCATGGCCTGCGGCAAGCATTTCATGAACCCACGGCGCAGCCTTTTCACCGGCGGCTTCCATTTTTCCAACTGTTTCCTTTACTCCCAAGACATCCCATGTTTCAAAAGGTCCGAGTTCCCATCCAAAACCTGCACAAACTGCCTGATCAATGCGATACAATTCGTCAGAAATTTCTGGGATACGGCGTGAGCAATATTTAAACAAATCATAAAAAGATGCTCTGTAAAATTCACCGGCCCGGTCATCAAAATTCACCAAGAACTTGATGCGCTTTTTGAGATCATCGATTTCCTTGGAAGCTTCCAAGGCTTTGAATTTGGGTTTTTCTACCTCCTTATACTCAAAGGTTTTCAGATCCAGTTCTTTCAGTTCTTTGCTACCGTCCTTGTGGCGGATCATTTTGAAATAACCCTGTCCCGATTTATCTCCAAACCACTTGTTGTTATATAGGACTTCGACGATTTTGGGAAGCCTGAATTTGTCTCGGGATTCGTCATGTGGGAGGGCTTTGTATAAGTTGTTGGCGACATTAACGGTGGTATCCAAACCGACCACATCCATAGTTCGGAAAGTAGCTGACTTAGCTCTTCCGATGATCGGACCTGTCAATTTATCGACTTCAGATACACCAAAACCTGCCTTTTCGATCGCGTGCATGCCCGAAATGATCGCGTAAACCCCGATTCGGTTGGCGATAAATGCTGGAGTATCCTTACAAAGCACCGTTTCTTTACCCAAGTACCGATCGCCATAATCCATCAAAAAGTCGATGATCTCTGATTTTGTCTTTGGTCCTGGAATAATTTCAAGAAGTCTCAAATAGCGCGGAGGGTTGAAAAAGTGTGTTCCGGCAAAATGAGTCTGAAAATCTTCCGATCTACCTTCACACATCAGGTGCATGGGAATACCTGAAGTGTTGGAGGTAATCAATGTTCCCGGTTTACGGTACTTTTCGACTTTTTCATAAAGCTGCTGCTTGATGTCCAGGCGCTCTACGACCACTTCGATTACCCAATCGTAGTCTTTGATTTTGGGAAGATCATCATCGAAGTTTCCTGTGATAATTCGTGACGCATTAGCCTTGTCATAAATAGCAGAAGGATTAGCCTTAAGTGTATTTTGTAAGGCAGAAGTTACAATCCTGTTTCTAACAGCAGGATGCTCCTTGGTGAGTCCTTTCTTTTGTTCCTCCTCGGTGAGTTCGAAAGGAACAATGTCCAACAAAAGCACTTGAACGCCGATGTTTGCGAAATGACAGGCAATTCGTGAGCCCATCACTCCGGAACCTAAAACGGCTACTTTTTTAATGGTTCTGTTCATTTTTTTGGGTTTTTGGTAGTTAAAATCCTTTAGTTGAGTTGGGTTTATATTTCAAATATGGGCTTGTCAATTTCAGTGATTTGCACTTGGTCAATGACGGATTGGATTTTGGAAAAAATTCCAAAAAACACTTCCAACTCTTCTTCACTAACCACTTCCCTGACCATCAGATTAAATTTCATGATCGTCTGGATTGATATTTCTTTTTTGCGTTTTCCTTCTTCTGTGAGAAAGATTCTAACGGAGCGTTTATCCACGGGGTCGGCCTTTTTATAAATCAGGCCCTTTTCTTCCATGGTCTTAAGCATTCTAGTAAGGCTACGCGTCTCCAAACCAATCAACGGAGCAATTTTGGTAGCAGGGGTTCCTTCTTTTGAATTGATATTGATTAGGACAAATCCAATAGCCGTTGTGAAACCTTCCTCAGCAGCTTGCTGATTGTACATGCGGGAGATCGCATGCCAAGCACTTTTAATATGGTAATCGACTGTTTCTTCTCTTTTCATACTTCACCATTCTAAAAATGAGTTGCTCCAAATTAGAGAAATTTTGTATGCATGCATACTATTTTGAAAAAAAGTTATGCATGCATCACAAATTAAAAAGTGTGAAAATGGGAAGTAATAAAATTATCTATTGAATCCGGATTGAAAAATAACGCTATTTGGAATAAATGAACCTTATCATCCAAAATTCGAAAATTAATTTTGAGATTTTTATTAGGTGATTTTTTTGTAAACCAAAAAAAACCAGGCGGTTAAGCCTGGTAAATTTCTTCGATTTGCTGCTGATATTTCTGAGTAATGACTTTTCTCTTCAATTTCATGGTAGGTGTAAGTTCACCGGTATCTATTCCCCAAGGTTTGTCAAGCAATTTGAATCGTTTGATTTGTTCCCACTTTCCAAAATACTTGTTGTAGGAATCAACCTCTATTTGGTACTTCTCTTTAATCTCTGGCTTTTGTACCATTTCTGCATCGGAAGTGTAAGGAATATCCTTTCGCTTGCAATATTCCCGCAATCCATCAAAGCTGGGTACAATCAATGCAGCCGGATAATTACAACCATCACCCACCACTATGAGTTGCTCGATGAGCGGTGATTCTTTGAATTTATTCTCCATCACCTGTGGAGCAATGTATTTTCCGCCAGAGGTTTTAAACATCTCCTTCTTACGGTCCGTGATCTTGAGGTAATCTCCATCCAACTCACCTATATCTCCTGTATGAAACCAGCCGTTTTTAAGTACCTCTGCGGTCATTTCAGGTTCCTTGTAATACCCTTGCATGACATTGGGTCCTTTGACCAGAATTTCGCCATCTTCTGCGATTTTTACCTGAACGTCCTTTACGATTTTACCGACATATCCAATTCTGATTTCTTCTTTAGTCCCGATAGAGGCCGTGACTACAGGGGAGGTCTCTGTTAATCCATAACCTTCACAGACACGTATCCCTGCTGCCCAAAAGACTCTGGCTAAGCGAGGCTGAAGTGCAGAAGCACCGGAATTTATTTGCATGATATTACCTCCAAGTGCTTCTCTCCACTTGGAGAAAATGAGCTTATTGGCAAGCTTCAATTGGAAATCATACCATCCACCCATTTCAGTAGAAGGCTCGTATTTCAGACCAAGATCTAATGCCCAAAAGAAAAGCTTTTTCTTAACTCCAGTGAGTTCATAGCCTTTAGCCACTATTTTGTCATACACTTTTTCCAATAGTCTTGGAACCGTGTTGAAAACATGTGGCTGAACTTCTTTTAAATTTTCTCCGATTTTATCCATGTTTTCAGCATAGTAAACCGAATAACCTAAATAAATAAAGCAGAAAGATGCTGTCCTTTCAAAAATGTGACAAAGTGGAAGAAAACTCAGCACTTTGGATACTCCTGGAGGAGGAGACATAATGTGAGACACGGAAATCAAGTTAGAAAGGACATTGGCATGAGTAAGCATGACGCCCTTTGGCTTGCCTGTAGTACCGGAAGTATAAATGATCGTAAATAAATCTTCAGGTTTTACCTTGGACTTGGATTCTTCCAAAGCAGCTAAATCTCCAGATTCCCCTTTTTCTTCTAGAGAAGACCAATGTTCTACACCCTCAAGGTGATCAAAAGAGTAGATCTTTCTGTCCTCGGCTACCTGTGCAGCCTTATCGAAAATGATTTGATCACCAACAAAAATCATTTTTACTTCAGCATGATTGAAGATATAGGCATAATCTTCAGAAGTAATTGTGGGATACATTGGGACTGATATGGCACCGATTTGCTGCAAAGACAAATCAATGAAATTCCATTCAGGTCTGTTTTCAGAAATGATCGCGACTTTATTGCCTTCGCTTATTCCTTGAGCAAGAAAAGCCAAACTGAGGTTATCGATGATTTTTTTTACTTCCGTAGAAGAATAGGTTCTCCAAACGCCATTATCTTTTCTGGCGAAGGATACTTCTTTGTTGTATTTACTGATTTGATATGGAATCAAATCAAAAAGACGGGTGAGTTGCATGATTTGAATATTTTGGGTTTAGCTGGATAATATTACCAAATCAATAATACAAACACAATGTTTTGATATCCACACAAAACACAGCTCTATATTTTTATTATTTTATTTAATTAAAAAAATTTATTAAGGTTATTAAGGATGTGGATTTGTGGAAAAGTTGGTTCTTTTATTTTACCAACATTATTAAATCCTTTTCATATTCTATTTAAACAGGTTATTAACCTATTTTCCACATTTAAATCATTGAATTAGTGTGATTTAGAAAAATTTACTTTGTATTGTGGATAGATTGACAAGTTCTTATGTGGTTAAAATAGATGTTGAAAAGATGCTTTCTAGAAGTGGATAAATTAGGAGTTATCCTCAATTTAAAGGGTTGTTACATTCCCATATTGGATAACCCGTGATTTGTGTGAATTAAGCCTAAGTTTCTTGCAAGTTTTGCACACACTTTGGACCTGTTTTCCACATATGTTTTTCTAATTTTTTCCTGTTTTTCTGCTTGCGTTGATGTCTTGATCTTCCAATGTCCATCCTCCTCTGATGATTATTTCGCTTTTTTCTTCTTCCCCTTTGAAATAAAACACCCGTTCAGCATGTCTTTTTTGGATGAAATTGGAAGGATCCCATCTTTTGTTACCATTCAGATCTTCTATTACTCTGATTTTAAAGGTTCCTGGTTCTACCAGTTTGAATGAATAGTGGTTGCCTTTATCAATATAAATCTCTCTTAGCACTTCATCTTTGTTATCAATCAATTGGACAATAAATGGAGGTCTGGCGTTTAGGATTTGACCTTTAATTTCATCCGCTAGGTTTTCCCTTTTTAGTTTCCTATAGTTGGCTTCTATCTTCTTTTCATTATACTGGCCCTCTATATCGATGAAAGTTGAATCAGCGGCTCTCAGAGTTAATATTTCCTTGGTGATGGAATCCGGCATAATTAGATTTATTTTTAGTAAGTCCATTCTTGAGGAGTCGGAAAAGTTTACCATCTTTTCGTTGATCTTTATAATTGAGGCCGTGTCATATTGAATGTATAAGGAATCGAAGTTTACAGCTTGAATGGGTTTGTTGAATTTTAGCTCTATTTCCAGGTTTTGATAGAAGTTTTTTCCTGAGTTGATGCTTGTTTCCAGTTTTTCCGGCTTTCTTTCTGACTCTGGAAATTTTCCCCAAATAAGCGTGTCCTTTTTAAATCCTACAGAATCTAATACACTGATATTGAATGCTATACTATCTTTTACCGCTGTTTTGGAATAAATTCTTATTCTTTTGTCTGATGTAGAAAAGAAATAATTCTTTCCAACATCTTGATTCTTAACACTGCTTTCAATTGGATTCCTGTTCAGTACGATATCAAAGTTTTTTCCTGTTGCAGCTGATCGTATGATTCGGATGGGTGTAAGATCTGCTTTGGATAAATTGAATTGAATACCACTTATGTCTGATTCCAAAAAGATAGTGTCCAACATGAAGTCGTAATCTTCAGATTTTGATTCTCCTTTTAGATTACCGTTTAAATCTCTCCAGGCATAGGCTTTATATGAACCGTTCTTTACATTGGATATATTGAAATTTCCTAAGGTATCGACTTGGCCTAGGTAATACGGTTGCGCTGTAAATACGTCTGTGGTATCAGTCAAAGGATAAACTCCAACGAGTACATTTTTGTAATCTTCTTTGTTTTCTGGGTAGTAAAAGTTGATGTTTCCTGATATGTTTAAACTATCAATAGAAGTTCCTGTAGAAAATACGATTTTTAAATTTTCAGCGGGATTTTTTTCTGATAGATCTACTACAGCTTTTTGAAAATCAAATACATAAGTAGTGCTATCTTCAAGATCTTGGTTCAAATTGACAAGGACAGTATTTTTCAATGCTGTAAATTCAATCTTATCCTTATCAATTCTTGGTGTAATTACTACACCTTTGTTGGCGTTTTCCAAAGCTACAAATTCATCAAAGGTAAGTTTGATCTGTTCTGGCTTTGTATTTAAAGATTGATCCTTTGGATTGGACTCAATTAACTTTGGGGGATCCTCGTCCCTGGGTCCTCCAGTTGGTGAGCTTTGCTTGGCACAAGAGACCAAAACTGCCTGAATAATGATGAGAAACAGTAAGGCTTTAATAGACTTCACTTCTTTTGGAAAATAAATATGTTACTGGAATAATCTCCCGGGTTCTTCGCTTGCTGGTTTGATTTCAATCCATTTTTTATTGCTCTGCTGTATTGTCTGATTTGACTTTGATTCGGATTTTGATACTTTTCTGACAGTAAAGACACATAAAAAGAGTCAAAAATCATTGGTTTTATTTCTACCAATGACAATTCGAATTCCTCTTTGAATCGGGTGATTGCTTTGGTGTTGAAGTGGTACAAGTGTCTGGGGACATCCCAACCTGCCCAGAATTTCCCGTAGATTTTCCCATCAAAAGATTCATGATTTGGTACTGCAATAATTAAGTAACCATCTGATTTTAAATGAGATAATAACTTTTTTAGGGTTTTCCTTAAATCATGGATGTGTTCTAGTACATGGAAAAGAGTGATTACGTCAAAAACATTTTCTTTTTTTAGCTCATCTATTGAAGGATAGACTCTATTTCCAAGTTTTTTAATTGCTTGATTTCTAGCTTTATCATTAGGTTCTATTCCAGTTACTTTCCATAGGTTAATTCTTGCTTCGTTTAATAGCTCTCCTGTTCCACACCCATAATCAAGTAGTTTACCTTCTTCCTCATATTGCTCGATCAATTCGATTTTTTTTGAGGTACTGTAATTTCTCACTCTTTGATAAATCCAGTGAGTAAGGTTTCTGGAATTATCCTGATGAGAGTAATACTCTAGGAAGTCATAATAAGGGGCAATCTCTTCAGATGTTGGTCTTGGATTTGTAAACAAAAGGTCACACTCCGTGCACTTGGAGAGCAGGAATGATTCCTTTGTCACAGCGTAATCTGTTATCTCTATTTGGTTAAGAAAATGCCCACTTTTGCAGAGTGGGCATTTGGTCAATCTTTCAGGCATTTTATCTTCCTAGGTATACTGTCAATATTGATAAATCAGCTGGTGATACGCCACTGATTCTAGAAGCTTGTCCCATTGTTTCTGGACGGATTTTGTTGAGTTTTTGTCTTGCTTCATTTGATAAAGCGGTAATCGCCAAATAGTCAAATTTTGGAGGAATTCTGAAATTTTCCATGTTGGAAAGTTTCTCTACCATTTGTTTTTCCTTATCCAGATAGCTATCGTACTTGATTTGTACTTCAGCCTGTTCAAGCACCTCTTTGGAATATTTTTCAAGATATGCCTTTAAGTCTGCATGAATTGTTTTCAATTCTTCCATGCCTACTTGAGGACGCTTGAGAAGTTTCTCTGCACTTATCTTTTCAGTGATTGTAGCTGTTTCAATTTCTGTCAACCCTTGATTGATTTCCTCTGGTGCAAATCGTTTTTGCTTTAGGTCATTGATCAGTTTAGCTGTTTCAGATTTTTTATTCAACATCTTTTGATGCCTTTCTTCATCTGCTAAGCCAATTTTGAATCCTAAATCTGTTAGTCTTAGGTCTGCATTGTCTTGTCTCAGTAATAATCTAAACTCGGCTCTAGAGGTAAACATTCGATACGGTTCTTCAGTCCCTTTATTAATAAGGTCATCGATCAGTACTCCTATGTATGCTTCCGATCTTTGAAGAACAAAAGGATCTTTTTCTTGGACTTTAAGGCTGGCATTGATACCTGCCATTAGCCCTTGACATGCGGCCTCCTCGTAACCGGTAGTACCGTTGATTTGTCCAGCAAAGTATAAGTTTTCGATTAAATGTGTCTCGAGAGTTAGTTTCAGTTGAGTTGGTGGAAAAAAATCATATTCAATCGCATATCCTGGACGGAACATTTTGGCGTTTTCAAATCCCGGAATTTGTCTGAGAGCTTTGTATTGTACGTCTTCTGGAAGTGAGGTAGAAAATCCATTCACATAAATTTCTACTGTATTCCAACCTTCTGGTTCGACGAAAATCTGATGTCTTTCTCTTTCAGCAAACCGGTTGATTTTATCTTCAATACTAGGACAATACCGTGGTCCTAATCCCTGAATTCTTCCATTGAACATTGGTGACCTATCAAATCCTGTTTCCAAGGTTTGATGAACTTCCTTATTTGTATAAGTAATCCAACAGCTTCTTTGGGTTTGCAGTGGTCTTGTAATATCTAGATAGGAGAATTTTTCTGGTTTATCGTCGCCAAGTTGTTCTTCCATCTTGGAATAATCCAGACTTCGGCCATCTACTCTTGGGGGTGTCCCTGTTTTCATTCGTCCTGCTTCAAAGCCTAGCTGAACCAGTTGTTCAGTAATACCTTTAGCAGCGGATTCGCCTGTTCTTCCTCCTCCAAATTGTTTTTCTCCGATATGAATCACTCCATTTAAGAAAGTCCCATTGGTGAGTACTACAGCTTCAGATTCGATGTCTATTCCAATTCCAGTTTTAACTCCACTTACCCTGCCATCTCTTACCAACAAACCGCTGATCATTTCCTGCCAAAAATCCACATTGGGTGTTTGTTCTAGGGCGAGTCTCCATTCCTCAGCAAAGCGCATTCGATCATTCTGTGTTCTTGGAGACCACATGGCTGGGCCTTTTGATCGATTAAGCATGCGGAATTGGATCATCGATTTGTCAGATATAATACCCGACATGCCACCTAGGGCATCTATTTCTCGGACGATCTGTCCTTTGGCTACGCCTCCCATTGCAGGATTACAGGACATTTGCGCAATGGTGTTCATGTTCATGGTGCATAGAAGCACTTTTGAACCCATTTTTGCAGCGGCATGAGCGGCCTCACATCCAGCATGTCCTGCACCTACTACTATGACATCATATTTTGGGAACATGATTTTCTATTGATGGTGTTTCACGTGAAACAGGTAATTACTCAAAGAAGAAACAACTGTTTCACGTGGAACTATTATAATGTTTGAAATAATTCTATTGCAAAAGCTTCTTTATTTCTCATTACTTCTGCGTCAGTTTTGGTTTTGTCTTTATATCCCATTAGGTGAAAGAGTCCATGAGAAATAACTCTGCTAAGTTCTGAACTTTCTTCCTGATTAAGTTTTTGAGCATTTTCCTTTATTCTGTCTATACTGACAAAAATATCCCCTTCGATTAATTGCTCTTCTTCTGAGTTGTCAAACGTGATGATATCTGTATAGGTGTGATGATTGAGATAGTCCACATTGATTTGATAGAGGTATTCATCCGAACAAAAGATGTAATTCAGCTCTCCGATCTTGAAATTTTCTGATTGAGCGATTTGCTTCAACCAGTTCTTTCTTTTTTGTTTTTGGGTTAAATCAAATGTGATGTCCTCGGTAAAGAAATTGATTGCCATACCTTAATCCATGTAAAAAGAAAGAACGGTTTTCTTTCCCCCTTCTTCAAACTTCACCTCGTCACTTAGATGCTTGATTAGGAAAATGCCTCTTCCTCCAGTTTTTTCTATGTTTTCTGGTTCTGTAGGATCCGGTAAAAGAGCTAGATCAAAACCGTCTCCTTCATCTTGTATGATAAATTTGAGCTGATCATCTTCCATTCGGAGTTCCAAATGAACCAGTTTGTTTTTATCATTTTGATTTCCGTGAATAATGGCATTACTAATGCACTCTGTTACTGAAATCATAATGTTCCCATAGATATCATCATTGATTTCGAAGTTTTCCTTGGCGTTGTCAATGAAACTTTCGATAATCTTAATGTTCTCTATCAGAGATGGAATTGAAATTTTTATAGACTTCATCAGAGAAATAATCTATGAGATATAATTTATTGTCTTTTTTTACTCGATTTCCAGTACAATCGGACAATGATCCGAATGCTTTACATCCGACAAAATTACGGCACTTTTCAGTTTGTTTTGCAATTCTCTGGTAGCCATGTGGTAATCTATTCGCCATCCGAGATTTTTAGCACGGGAATTAGCCCTAAAACTCCACCAGGTATATTGATGAGGTGCGTGATTGAAGTGCCTGAAAGTATCTATAAATCCTGAGTCAGTAAACCTGTCCATCCATGCCCGCTCTTCAGGAAGGAAGCCAGATGAGTTTTTGTTGGAAATAGGATTGTGGATGTCAATAGGCTTGTGGCAGATATTATAGTCACCACTCAAAATCAGGTTTGGATTTTCTCTTTTCAAATCTTGCATGTAACCATAAACATCATCCAGAAATTCGTACTTGAAATCCTGCCTGACATCGCCTGTGGTACCGGATGGAAAATATGAGGAAATAAATGAGAAGCCATCAAAATCGGCTTTGATCATCCTACCTTCATCATCATATTTATTCAATCCCATCCCATATTTCACCGTTTTTGGTTTGACTTTAGTGAAAATGGCAACACCACTATAGCCCTTCTTCACCGCTGGAAACCAATACAATTCGTAGCCCAAGTCCTGAAAAATGGTTGGGTCTACATCCTTTTCCTGTGCTTTAATTTCTTGTAAACCAATGATATCCGGATTTTCTGCCTTTAGCCAATCCACAAGACCTTTGTTCATGGCAGAACGGATACCGTTCACATTGTATGAGATTAACTTCATGTGGTTATAATCGATTTTTATTGGTCACATGGAATCTCGCATTGATCATATTCCTGTGGTACTTCAGCGTATGTAGAATGCTCGATTTCATTCAAATTTCTATATGATATTCTTTTTCAAAGTATTCCAATACTTGGAGCTTGAGCAATTTCTCCTGTTCCAGCAAGTCGAAATGTGGCAGTTCATTTACCAGTTTCCAATGCGGCCAACCCTCTTGGTCTACATAGTCTAGTTCATAGAATCCGGCATAACTCAAAACTTTACAAACGGCAATGTGCATCAAGTCCTGCTTTTGCTCTTTGGAAAAGGTACGAGTTCCCTGACCCAATTCTTGTACTCCTATCAAGAAGAGTACGCCATTTAGATCATTGGGTTTTTTACCTATGGTATCCTTAAGCCCGTCCAAAAGCTTTGACCAACGTTTCTCAAGATCCAAATCTCGTTTAAACATACTCTTTATCCTTGATTTTCAAGTTCTTCCCAGTATTCTACGGCTCGGCGCAAATGTGGGATAACTATGGATCCGCCGATAATCATGGCTATAGAAAATACTTCGAAAACTTCTTTTCGCCCCACTCCAGCTTCAAATGATTTACCTAAATGGTACTTGATGCAGTCATCACATCTAAGCACCATGGAACATGCAAGGCCAATCATTTCTTTGGTTTTTACGTCCAATTCTCCTTCTGCATAGGTATTGGTATCCAAATTGAAAAAGCGCTTGATTACCTTGTTGTCTTCAGATAGGATACGCTCGTTCATTTTGGCGCGGTAATCGTTGAATTCCTCTATTAGATTCATTAACTTAAGGATTAAATTCGGTCCAAGGGGTAAATATAAAGCTTATTCTACCCTATGGAGGAACAACAACACTTTTTACCCATGCGTTTATTTTTCTGGAAAGATTTTTTGGATCTGATCTTCCCTCGCAATTGTCCAATTTGTGGGAAAAGTCTCTTTGACTTTGAGCCCTGTCTTTGTACCATTTGTCAAGGAACTCTTCCAAGGGCCAATTTTCACCTACGTGCGTTTGACAACGAGTTGACATCCAAGCTTAGAGGTTTGATGCCTGTTCATCGCGTGATGGCTTTTATCCGATTTACCAAAAAAGGGAAAAGTCAAAAACTTCTGCACCTTCTTAAGTATCGAAACAAGCCTGAAATCGGAGAGGAAATGGGAAGATTGTACGGAATTACCCTCACCCAAAATGGCTATTTAGGAGAATGGGACATCATTATTCCAGTACCGCTTCATCCTTTGAAACAAAAGCGAAGAGGGTATAATCAAAGTGAAAAGTTTGCCTATGGCCTTTCTCAAACGCTGAAGATACCTGCCAAAGAAATGCTGGAGCGAAAAAAATTTACAGAAACCCAAACCAAAAAATCCAGACTTCAGCGATTGGAAAATGTGGATGAAGTTTTTGATCTGAAAGAAACAGAAAATGTCAGCGGGCTTCGGATCTTATTGGTTGATGATGTCATAACTACCGGCGCAACGCTTTGTGCCTGTGCCAATGTGCTTTTGGCCTATGGGGCAAAACATGTAGATTTGGCGACCATCGCAGCAGGTGGCCAATGATCAAAAACCATGAGCATAGACATCGAATTTCTAAAATATCCTGTCGGAAAATTTCAGCTTCCAGAAAGTATCGATTCTGAATCCATTACGGAGGCCATTCAAACCTTAAAAAGTTTTCCAGGTCTGATATTTACAGCAGTTAGTCCACTTTCGCCAGAACAACTAGACACCCCCTATCGCCCCGGAGGATGGACTGTGCGTCAGCTTATCCACCATTGTGCAGATAGCCACATGAATGCATTTATCCGCTTCAAACTTGCCTTGACGGAACAAAACCCCACGATTAAACCCTACGAGGAGGCCGAATGGGCTAAGCTTCCGGATTCCAATTTGCCGATCGAACCTTCATTGGCACTGATTAAAGCGATCCATCTTAAATGGGTTACGCTGTTGGATTCTATGAAAGCCGAAGATTTCAAGAAAACTTTTTTTCACCCCGAAAAGCAGAAATCTCAATCCTTAGATGGGGTCACGTTGATGTATGCTTGGCACTCCACCCATCACTTGGCACATGTCCAGCAGTTGGTCTTGAGAAATTTTGACCGGTAAATCCTAAACGCCCATGAATATTTCTCTTAAACATCAGCGAATCCTCGTAACTGGCGCTTCACGTGGAATCGGCAGGGCTATAGCAAGACAGCTCTCTGAATCTGGCGCTGAGGTAATTATCCATTACAACTCAAATCGTGCTGAGGCGGAAAGTCTGCTAAGCCGACTCAAAAACCCAGCCCATATTGAGGCGTGCGATCTTTCCCAATCTACTGAAGTAGTCGGATTTATTCCCCGATTAGTGGAAAAATATGGGCCTTTGACTGCTTTGGTGAATAATGCAGGCATCTCCCCCATGGCCCCCGACACCTTGCCTACAGGAGAATGGCTCCAAATCTGGGAAAAAGTCATGGCGGTCAATTCAACTGCTGTCGGGATTCTAACCAAAGAATTTATAGATCAGGCTAAGCCACAGGAAAATGGACGTATCGTGATGATTTCCTCACGGGCAGCCTTCCGCGGAGATACGCCCGATTACTTAGCTTATGCTGCATCAAAAGGAGCATTGGTGAGTTTAACCCGCTCGATAGCAAGACATTATGGTAAAATAGGAATCAAAGCATTCCTGATTGCACCAGGATTTACACGTACAGATATGGCCAATGATATTTTGGCTGAGTATGGTGAAGACTTTGCACTCAAAGATATTGCACTAAAGGAACTGACTTTGCCTGAAGATATTGCGCCGATGGTCACGTTACTATGTTCAGGATTGGCAGATCATGCAACTGGCACTTCCATCGATATGAACGCAGGATCTTATGTAAGGTAAGTTTATCTAAACCTCTGCCTGAGCTTTAGGTTATTTGGAAAAAGTACTTGCATGCCAACTAGAGATCCAGTCCTTACACCCGAGCTGATCAAAATTCTGAAAATCTTCATTTTTTCATCTTTTGGGTTGGTTTTGGTCTTTTCTTTCTTCAATACCTACCGGGCAGACAATACGGGTCAAGACAGAACCTTTAAAGTATCTGATGCAGAAAAATTGTATTTTTTAAATGTCAGATCCATTCATTATGATCGAGAGCTGAGACGTGATGCAGGAATGACGCTTTTTCGACATGGGAAAAGAATGCGGTCTGATTCCCTGCCCACTTTTGAACCGATGATCCTTGTCAGTCCGATCAAAGATGAGGCTTACATATTTTTTGAACTTCTCAATGCGGAATATCCAATTTCTCTTTATACACTGTCTGATAAGGATTCCACTTCAGTAGAATTTTCCAATGGAAATAATCAGGATCATTTGAAGTTGATGAACCAGTTAAAACCTTGGATAGAAGCTAATTATCAAATTGTATTGAAAAAGGGGAATCAAAGTTTTCCTCTTTGGTCTACTGAGGAGGAAAAAGAAGTTTTCAAAACCATAGCAGAAGACTATTTTCGGCTGATCAATCAAGCTCACAACTAGTGGAAAACGCAACTACACCCCAACTCGAATTTTTCAAGTCATTTATTGGAAAAACGCTTGACCAAACACCATCAGCTGCAGGCAATTGGCTGGCTGGCGTACTCCTTGATGTAGATAACCATCACATTAAAGTCCAATACGTGGTAAGACCGGAGATGTGCAATCCCGGAAAGATTCTCCATGGAGGTATTGCTTCCTTGATGCTGGATGATGTGATCGGGATGGGAAATTTTGTGGCAGGATCGGAATACCTGATGACGAGTATTAATTTGAATGTGGACTTCCTAGCAGCAGCTCAGATCGGCGAAAAGCTCGAAGTTACCGCCAAGTTGGTTCGCTCGGGATCCAATCTGAATCATTGGGAAGCCATCATCCGAAAGGATACAGGAAAAATCGTAGCAAAAGCAAGTTCCAACCTGATTAAAACTCATGTGAAGCTTTCCGACTTGGGGTACTGATTTTCCATTAGTACCACAAATTTTTTAAGTAGATATAGTTATCTTTCTTTTTTATTAAGCCACAGATTCACAGATTTTTATGGAAAATTTTCCCTTTAAAATAGAGACATACAAAATATTGGGACTATGTATGGAAGTCCATAATAATTTAGGGCATGGGTTTTTGGAGATAGTTTATAAGGATGCACTTGAAATTGAATTTAAGAGAAATCAGATTCCATTTGAAAGGGAAAAAGAGTATCCAGTGAATTATAAAGGGATCCAACTACCCCATCGTTTTTTTGCTGACTTCATCGTTTATGAAAAAATCATTTTGGAGGTAAAAGGTGTAAATGGAATACATGATGAACATGTTGCTCAAGCCATCAATTATTTGAAGGTTTCCAAAAATCAGGTGGCTCTTATTGTGAATTTTGGAGAGCCAAAGCTGACGTTTAAAAGAATAAAACTGTAAATTTTTAAAAATTATCTGTGCATCTGTGGCAATTCAAGACTTCTCGAGGAGCCAATTGAATTCACGATGAACATTTTACTCAGGAAATAAATTATCTGATGGTTTCCAAAAATCATACTACGCTTTTTGTGGAGCTTGAATAGCAAAAGCAGACTATTGGTATTTTTAAAAATATCTGTGCCTCTGTGGCTAATCAAATCCCCTCAGCTTCACCATCAAATCCCAAACAGCAATCCCTAAGCTTACCGAGATGTTAAGCGAGTGCTTCGTGCCTAGCTGAGGGATTTCTAGGACGGCATCACAGTTTTTCAGCACGTCTTCTTCTACTCCAAAAACTTCATTTCCGAAGACTAACGCATATTTTTTTCCTTTTTCTGGAGCAAAATCATGGAGCATCACGGATCGGTCTACCTGTTCTAATGCACAAATCTGGTATCCTTGAGCTTTCAGTTTTTCAATTGCTTCCACGGTATTCAGGCAATATTCCCACTCCACGGATTCGGTAGCGCCAAGTGCTGTTTTTTGGATATCGCGGTGAGGAGGAGTGCCGGTGATGCCGCAGAGGTAGATTTTATTGATTCGAAATGCATCCGCCGTTCGAAAAGCTGATCCGACATTGTTTAGGCTACGGATATTGTCTAGCACAATGGCAATTGGTGATTTTTCGGTGTTTCTAAATTCCTCGACAGATAATCGGTCGAGATCTTCCATGCTTAATTTCTTCATCTTTTTTGATCTCCTGCCCTAATCGGCTATTTTCAGGCCATATTCCCGATTCCAAAAGTACGACAATTCCATTTTACCCATGAGCAAATCAAAAGACGGACAGGAAACTCCCCTGATGAAGCAATACAACGCCATCAAGGCCAAGCATCCGGGTGCTTTATTGCTTTTTCGGGTGGGAGATTTTTATGAGACTTTTGGTGAAGATGCCGTCGTAGCAAGCAGAGTGTTGGACATTGTCTTGACCAAGAGAGCGAATGGGGCAGCCTCCCACATCGAGCTGGCAGGCTTTCCTCATCATTCTTTGGACAATTACCTCCCCAAATTGGTCCGAGCAGGTAATCGCGTGGCCATCTGTGATCAGCTTGAAGATCCAAAAATGGTCAAAGGGATTGTCAAACGAGGGGTCACAGAACTGGTTACTCCTGGTCTTTCTTATAATGATCAGGTGCTCGATACCCGCAAAAACAATTACCTCGCTTCGATTCATTTCGGAAAAGAAAAGCATGGAATCGCTTTCTTGGACGTTTCCACAGGGGAATTCATGTGTGCTGAAGGAAACGCTGCCTACGTCGAAAAGCTCTTGCAAAGCTTCGCTCCTTCTGAACTCATTTTCTCAAAAGCAGCAAAAAAAACCGCTGCCGACCTGATCAAAAATGACTTTATTACTTTCCATTGCGAAGACTGGGTCTATCAGTTTGACTTTACATACGAAAAGCTAAAGAATCACTTTGGTACTGCTAACCTGAAAGGATTTGGTATTGAGGAATTGGAGTCTGGAATAGTGGCTGCGGGAGCGATTCTCTTTTATTTGGAAGAAACCGAGCATCGTGAGGTTCAGCATATTTCATCCATTTCCAGGATTGCGGAGGAAAAATACGTGTGGTTGGACAAGTTTACCATTCGTAATCTTGAGCTGGTATATCCTCAGCACGAAGGAGGAGTGCCATTGATCCATATCCTTGATCAGACCGTGACGCCGATGGGATCTCGGATGATGAAAAAGTGGATGGTTCTTCCCTTGAAGGAAAAACAGCCCATCGAAGAAAGGCTTAATGTGGTAGATTTTTTCTACCAAAACTCTACTCTGATCGAAGAGATCCTAGGTCCACTTCGACATATCGGGGATTTGGAGCGATTGATCTCCAAAGTGGTCGTCGGTAGAGCCAATCCAAGGGAAATGAATCAGATCAAGCGGGCATTGAAGTCCACGCTTCCGATCAAGGAATTACTGAAAAATCAGTCAAATCCGACATTGAAGCGACTTTCCGACCAAATTCACCCCTGTGAATTTTTGCTGGAAAAAATTGAGCGTGAACTCCAAGAAGATGCACCGATGCTGGTTCATCAGGGAGGGGTGATCAAAGACGGGGTCGATTCTGAATTGGATGAATACAGAGGCTTGGCGAATAAAGGCAAAGATTTCTTGGTGCAAATCCAACATCGCGAGGTCCAGAATACAGGAATTTCTTCTCTCAAAATATCATACAATAAAGTCTTTGGGTACTACCTCGAAGTGACTCATGCCCACAAGGATAAAGTTCCTGCGGAGTGGATCCGAAAGCAGACTTTGGTCAATGCAGAGCGGTACATTACGCCAGAGTTGAAGGACTATGAAGAGAAAATCCTCAATGCGGAAGAGCGAATGATTGCTTTGGAGCAGAAGTATTTCCAAGAATTGGTACAAGAAGCAGCACAATATGTGACTCAAATCCAGCAAAATGCTAGAGTTCTGGGCACCTTGGATGCCTTGCTTTCCTTTGCAAAAGTTGCACTTAGCAATGGGTATAACCGACCAAAAATCTCAGATACAGAAACCCTTGAAATCAAGGATGGTCGACACCCTGTGATCGAGAAGCAGCTGCCTGTAGGCGAGCATTATGTGCCGAATGACATTTACTTAGATCATGACAGTCAGCAGATCATGATCATAACCGGTCCCAATATGGCAGGTAAGTCAGCTCTTTTGAGACAGACAGCCTTGATCGTGCTTATGGCTCAAATGGGAAGCTTTGTACCGGCGTCTTTTGCCAGAGTGGGAATCATTGACAAGGTTTTCACCCGAGTGGGGGCTTCTGATAACCTTTCCAAGGGAGAATCCACCTTCATGGTAGAAATGACCGAGACTGCTAGTATTTTGAATAATCTTTCAGATCGAAGCTTGGTACTGATGGATGAGATTGGTAGGGGCACATCTACTTATGATGGGATATCCATAGCATGGTCTATTGTGGAGTTTCTTCACAATCATCCAACTTTCAAAGCCAAGACGCTTTTTGCCACCCATTACCATGAGTTGAATCAATTGGCCAGTGATTTTCCAAGAATCAAAAACTTCAATGTGGCGGTAAAAGAGGTAGGGAATAAAGTGATTTTCATGCGGAAACTGAAGGAAGGTGGTAGTGAACACAGTTTTGGTATCCATGTCGCTCAGATGGCCGGTATGCCCAATCCTGTTGTCTTGAGAGCCGCCGAAATCATGGGGCATTTGGAAAAGGATAAGGCGCTAAAGGAAAAAAAGGAAACCTTTAAAACCGTTCCTAAAAATAATTTCCAGTTGAGTCTTTTTGAGATGGACCCCAAACTGACTGAAGCAAAGAAACTTATTGATGAATTGGATATCAATACTATTTCTCCCATTGAAGCATTATTGAAATTGCATGAAATCAAAAAGAAAATGGAATAGTGAATATTATATTATTATTAAATTGACCTAGTCAAAACTCAACACTAGAAGTATTTTTCTATGGATAAGGTATTACTCAAAGACCTTAAAAAGCAGGATAAGTATACCAAGTTTTTTAAAAATTGGAAGGAACAGCAGTTTCAGGGTGAAATTGATGAGCAAAAGCTAAAAGACGAATTATTAGTCCTGAGCAATACGATAGGAATGCGCGAAGAACTCCTTATCGCTTGTTTTGATTATCGCAATTTGAATTTGGCCTTCTTTGCCGGAAATGTTGAAAGCATTACAGGGTTTCCTTCTTCAATGTTTCGTAACAAAGGAATGGAAACATCTTTTGCTATGATTCATCCTGATGATAGACCTGAACTATTTAATTTTCAGAAAATAGTTTTCGAGGTTTACCATTCATTGAGTATTCCAGAAAGGCATACCTTTCAATTTTCTTATACCACAAGATGGGTACATCGCAAAACACAGGAAATCACCTGGGTGACAGCTAAGGTCAGGCCTTATGTGATCGATGAGGCAGGTAATTTTATTATGGATTTGCATATCATCATTCAGTTGTTTACCCCACCCAAGGTGAAAAGCTATGATTGGAACTATTCTTTTACCAAGGATGATGGAAGTAAAATCTTTGTAAGTAAAAATTCACCTGTTGATAAAGAGATAGCCCTAACAGGTAAAGAGCGAGAGATTGTAAATCTTATTTTGGAAGGTAAAGAATCCAAAGAAATTTCCAGCATTCTAAACATCTCACCAAATACGGTAGCTACTCACCGGAAAAACATATTAAAGAAGCTAGGTGCAAGAAACATCGGCGAAATGGTGAAAATTTTGGTCTCTTATGAGTTCTGAGAATCAGCACTAAACATAAAAATTAATCGATTTTTCAAAAAAATTATTGACTCATGCCTTGCAAAAATATTTTCAGGGTATACCTTTGCATCCACAATTCGCTCAGACGACGGTAAGAGCGCTATTTATTGCGAGAGTAGCTCAGTTGGTAGAGCACGACCTTGCCAAGGTCGGGGTCGCGAGTTCGAATCTCGTCTCTCGCTCAAAAAAGCCCTTGCAAAAGGGCTTTTTCATTTCAGGACATTGTACATTCGATTCTTGAAATCTCTACGGAACGGTAGAGCAAGCCGGGATGGTGGAATAGGTAGACACGCAAGACTTAAAATCTTGTGGCCATATCGGCCGTGCGGGTTCGATTCCCGCTCCTGGTACAGAAGCCCTTCAGAAATGAGGGGCTTTTTGTTTTTCTAACCAAAAAATAAAGCCGGCCTGATCACTCAAACCGGCTTTTGATTGTTGCTTTTGGGCTTATTTCTCCAAGATTCCCTTCAAATCCGCTGGAGAATAATTCACAGACTTAAGCGTCTTGTGATCACCCTCTCGGAATACCAAATATAAATCTCCTTCTTTTTCATAGAAGCAAGGCGTTCCTTTGTCTTCGTAGTGTTTTACGGTTGCTCTGGCCTCTTCTTCTGTTTTGCATGCCTTGCTCATATTGGAGCGCTGCACTTCGTCAAAAAGTGCTTTGAATTTTTCTCCTAAGCCAAATTCCAGAATTGCTCCTGACAATACATACTGTAAATCACATAACGCGTCGGCTATTTCTACAATGTCTTTGTTTTCGATTGCCTCTTCCAGCTCCTTTAATTCCTCAGACAAAAGTGAAACCCGTAGGTTGCATCTCGTCTCGGATGGAATGGTGGGCTCAGGAAGTACAGGATGTTTGAATGTCTGATGAAAAAGGGCGACAGAGGTGAGTGATTTAGGATCTTGCATGATGTTGGAATTCTTAATTCAGGATTGAAATAAAAGAAAAAGACCGGATTTTCCGGCCTTTAGTAGTTTCAATTCTTCAGATCGCTGCTTGGTATCGCTCGGCGACTGCTTTCCAGCTGACTATATTCCAAAAAGCACTCACATAATCTGGTCTCCGGTTCTGATAATTTAGATAATAAGCATGTTCCCATACGTCTAAGCCAAGGATCGGAGTTCCTTTCACTTCTGCAACATCCATCAGCGGATTATCTTGGTTTGGTGTGGAGGAAACGACCAGCTTTTTGTCTGCTGTGACACTAAGCCAAGCCCAACCTGATCCAAATCTGCTTTTTGCAGCGTTTTCAAATTGGGTTACAAATGCTTCATAGGTTCCAAATGATGCAGTGATAGCCTCCATCAGTTTTCCTTCTGGTTTTCCTCCGGCATTGGGAGCCATGATGCTCCAAAAGAGTTCGTGATTGTAATGCCCCCCTCCGTTGTTTCGCATTTTTGGAGTGTATTTGGAGATAATTCCAAGGACGTTTTCCAAGGGCTTTGATGTATCCACACCTTCCTCTTTTGCCGCATCTTTTAGGTTGTTGGCATAGGCAGCGGCATGTTTGGTATAATGAATTTCCATCGTCCGTGCATCGATGTGAGGCTCAAGCGCTGTGTAGCTGTAGGGAAGTGGATTCTGAGAAAACCCAGTTGAGAAGGGAACGCTTTTGGGTACCTCTATTCCTTTTGCCAACAAATCAGTAATGGATGACCCAATGAAGCCCACTGTCAATCCGACTTTTGCTGAGTTAGTTACAAATGATCTTCGGGTTATGTCTGTGTTTTTATTTTTCATTGTCTGTGTATTAAATGCCTTTTAAAAACCAACTCAAGAGAGAGATAGTTGCGAAAACTAGAGATATTCTGACGAAAATGGAATGGACAGTCAGACATTAAGTCTGATTTTCTGACAAGTTGGTTAAGTTTGTGATCGTTTGGGGATATGGATAAGTTTTTGTCTTTTCCCCGATATCAAAAACCAAATGGAACTTTCATTTTATAAATACCAAGGAACAGGCAATGACTTTGTCATGATCGACGATCGAGACCAGCGATTTGACGAAAAGAATTTATCCTTGGTACAAAAGCTCTGTGATCGCAAGTTCGGGATAGGGGCGGATGGGTTGATTCTGATCCGAAATCATGATGAGTTTGATTTTGAAATGGTCTATTTCAATGCAGATGGATCTCAAAGCATGTGCGGAAATGGAGCTCGATGCGCAGTTGCCTTTTCTGCTTTTTTGGGAATTATCAAAGAAAAAACCCATTTCCTAGCAATAGATGGCCCTCATGAAGCGATTTTGGCAGGTGATCAGGTAGAGTTGATGATGGGAAATGTTTCAGGTATTACCGAAAGTTTGGGAGATTTCTTTGTCAATACCGGTTCACCTCATCACATCCGTTTTGTAGAGAAGGTAAAAGATTATCCGGTTTTTGATCAAGGAAGAGCAATCCGATATGATGCCTGCTATGCCCCTGCTGGTACCAATGTCAATTTTGTAGAGAAAATCAGTGATCATGAAGTGTTTGTTCGGACCTATGAGCGTGGGGTAGAAAATGAAACGCTTTCCTGCGGTACAGGTGTGACTGCTGCTGCAATTGCATTTGGAGCTCTTCAAAACCAAAATCAAGTAAAAATTAATACCCTAGGTGGAAAATTGTCCGTGAAGTTTCAGCAAGATCAATTAGGCGGATATCGAGATATCTGGCTGATTGGACCAGCTGAACAGGTTTTCAGGGGAAAGATCATCTTATAAACCATTAAAAAACCAGGCCTTCCGTCTAGTGGGCCTTATTATCAATTCTAACAAAAAGGGCTTATTTTTAAGCCCCTAAAAAGGGATTCAACACCATACCATGCTAGATTTTATTGCAAAAGGATTGGCCAAAATTTTCGGCACCAAATCCGACCGAGATATCAAAGAACTTCTCCCGAAAGTCACAGAGATCAATCAGATTTTTTCGGGATTAAAATCACTCAGTGATGATGGGCTGAGGGAAAAAACCCAAGAGCTCCGATTGAAAATCAACGAGCGGCTCAAGTCCATCGATGATAAAATCGTGGATCTTAAAAACCAAATTGAATCACTTCCTTCAGAAGCAATCCATCAAAAGGATCAGCTTTTCAATGAAATCGACAAGCTCGAGAAAGAGCGAGACTCCGAATTAGAAAAAGTCCTTGATGAGGTGATGACCCATGCTTTTGCAATTGTAAAAGAGACAGCCCGCCGATTCAAAGAACATGGAAAGCTCGAAGTATCAGCCAATATCTACGACAGAGAACTTGCAGCCCGAAAGCCAAATGTGGAAATCCAAGGCGAAAAAGCCATCTGGCATAACAAGTGGATCGCTGCCGGCAACGAAGTGGTGTGGGACATGGTCCATTATGACGTTCAGCTCATTGGTGGAATGGTCCTTCACAAAGGTAAAATCGCCGAAATGGCGACAGGTGAAGGAAAAACCTTGGTTTCAACCTTGCCAGCTTTCCTCAATGCGCTTTCTGGTAGGGGCGTGCATTTGGTAACAGTCAACGATTACCTCGCCAAGCGTGACTCCGAATGGAATGCTCCGATTTTTGAATTTCATGGATTGACAGTAGACTGCATCGATAAGTACCAGCCTAATTCTCCGGGGAGAAAGAGAGCCTATGCTTCTGACATCGTTTACGGTACCAATAATGAATTTGGCTTTGACTATCTCCGCGACAATATGGCCCGCGAAGCAGGTGATTTGGTGCAGGGTAAGCATCATTTTGCTATGGTTGATGAGGTTGACTCCGTATTGATTGACGATGCGCGTACACCATTGATTATTTCGGGCCCGGTTCCTCGAGGGGATGTACATGAATTTGATCAGATGAAGCCTAGGGTATCTACCTTGGTAGATGAGCAGCGAAAGCTGGTTCAGGGTTTTCTCGCTTCAGCCAAAAAGCATATTGCCGATGGAAATGAAAAAGAAGGAGGGTTGGCGCTTTTCAGAGCTTATCGAGGCATCCCGAAATATAAGCCATTGATCAAATACCTTTCTGAACCAGGCGTACGCGTAATCCTTCAGAAAACAGAAAATTACTACCTACAGGACAACAAGCGTAACATGCCTGAGGCAGACGAACCGCTTTTGTTTACCATCGATGAAAAAACCAACGTAGTAGATCTGACAGATCGTGGTATCGAAGCCATGACTGCCAAAAACGAAGATCCAACCTTCTTTATTCTTCCGGATATCGGGGTTGTAATTGCAGATTTGGAGAAAGATTCCACTCTTGATGACAAAGAAAAGCTCATCCGAAAAGAAGAAGTAATCAAAGATTACAGCGTAAAAGCTCAACGCATCCATACTGTCAATCAGCTTTTGAAAGCTTATTGCATGTTTGAGCGTGATACGGAATACATCATCGTCGACGGCAAGGTAAAGATTGTCGATGAGCAGACTGGCCGTGTGATGGAAGGTCGTCGTTATTCTGATGGCTTGCATCAAGCCATCGAAGCCAAAGAAAATGTAAAAGTCGAAGACGCTACACAGACTTACGCAACGATTACGCTTCAGAATTACTTCAGAATGTACCACAAGCTAGCCGGTATGACGGGTACTGCGGAGACTGAAGCTGGAGAATTCTGGGAGATTTATAAGCTTGATGTAGTCGTAATTCCTACCAATAAGCCAATTATCCGTCAAGACAGAGAGGATAAAGTTTATAAGACAGTAAGAGAAAAATTCAATGCGGTCACGGATGAAATCAATGAGTTGGTAGCTCAAGGAAGACCTGTATTGGTGGGTACTACTTCCGTAGAAATTTCTGAAGTACTCAGCCGAATGCTGACGCTTAAGAAAATTCCTCATCAAGTATTGAATGCTAAGCAACATGCCCGAGAGGCCGATATTGTGGCAGAAGCTGGTAAGCCGGGCACTGTGACCATTGCGACCAACATGGCAGGACGTGGTACGGATATCAAGTTGACTCCTGAATCCCGAAAGGCCGGGGGTCTGGCGATCATCGGTACTGAGCGCCATGAGTCTCGACGAGTAGACAGACAGCTTCGCGGTCGATCCGGTCGTCAGGGTGATGTGGGTTCCTCTCAGTTTTTCGTTTCTCTAGAAGACAGCTTGATGCGACTTTTCGGTTCTGACCGCATCGCCAAGCTTATGGACCGAATGGGTCTTGAAGAAGGAGAAGTAATTCAGCATAGCATGATCACCAAGTCGATCGAGCGAGCACAGCGCAAGGTCGAAGAGAATAACTTTGGTACTCGTAAGCGCCTTCTGGAATACGATGATGTGATGAACTCACAGCGCGAAGTGGTATACAAGAGAAGAAGAAATGCACTTAAGGGGGATCGATTGGAGCTGGATATTCTCAACATCGTCTATGATGTCTGCGAGAGCCTCATTACAATGGGCAAATCGACCGAAGATGCCGAAAATCTCAGAATGAACATCTTCACCACTCTTGGGGTAGACTATCACATTTCTGAAGGTGATCTCAAAACCAAAGATGCTGGCAAGTTGACTCAAGAGCTTTATGCCACAGCGTTTGAGACTTACCAAAAGAAAAATGGTCTCATTGCTCAGACAGCATTGCCTGTGTTCACCAGAGTTCAGGAAGAAAGAGGAGGCACAGTCAAAGATATTATGGTGCCAATCACGGATGGTATTAAGCAGATCGGTGTGGTGTGTAATTTGGAAAGGACAATTCAGACTGAAGGCCACGAATTGATCCGGGCTATTGAGAAAAACGTCTCCCTAGCTATCATAGACCAAAACTGGAAAGAACATCTACGAGACATGGATGATCTGAAGCAGTCGGTACAAAATGCCGTTTACGAGCAGAAAGACCCGCTTTTGATCTATAAGTTTGAGGCATTTGAGATGTTTAAGCGATTTATCGGCAAGCTAAATGAGGATATGATTTCCTTCCTGACCAGAGCTGATTTGCCAAAGCAGGATCCTGCTCAGGTCCAACAAGCTCATGTACAGCGTGCTCCTGAGCCCAAAGTTCAAGCGTCGAAAGCAGAAGTAGGAAGTTCGTTGAATCCTGGAGCAAACCGTGCAGTAGCAGCTTCTGCAGGAAGACCTGCTCCACAGCCGGTGGCTCCTCGCAAAACAGAAAAAGTATATGGCAGAAATGATAAAGTCTCCGTTCAATACAAGGATGGAAGTACTAAGCTGGATGTGAAATATAAAAGTGTGGAGCAAGATATTTTGGACGGTGTTTGTGTGGTTATTGAAAATTAAAATTCAATGAAAAAACTCTGGGTAATTGGAATCTCTTTATTGGTCTTGGGATGCAAGTCCACAGGGGTGGTGTCTTCGGATGGACCTACCTCATTTTCCGGTTATCAAGAAAATTTGGTTGCTTCCTTGCCTGAATATCCCGAATTCAAGTCGCCCGTTGATAAACCCAAGCCAGAGACCCTTTCTTCTTCACAGGCAGTAGACGGCCAATTGAGAGAATTGCAAAAGAGGATCTATGATAAGAATAAGTCCGAACCGTATTTTAGTGGTTTCACGGTGTTGGTCTATTCGGGAATTGATCGCAATGCTGCATTTAAATCCAGAGACGATCTTACCCTCTATTTTCCGGAAATAACTCCTGAGATGCAATATCAGCAGCCCCGGTATTTGGTAAAAATCGGTCAATACACCTATAAAGTGGAGGCTCAAAAGGCATTTTCCAGAATCAAAGCTCAATTTCCCACTGCACGAATTATTCAAGATAGATTCTTGAGAAAAGAATACGTGCCACCCGTTACTAACGATCAAAATGCTCAAGGACAGAATTAAATCCCTGGCAAAGGAATACAAAGAAGAGGTGATTGCCACACGCAGACGTCTTCATGCAAATCCTGAGCTCTCTTTCAAAGAATTTAAGACCGCAGTATTTGTAGAAGAAAAACTACGCCAAATAGGTATTACCGAAATTGAATCTAAAGCTACTACAGGCTGGTCTGCCCTCATCAAAGGAAAAAACCCTGAGAAAAAAGTCCTAGCTCTGCGTGCAGACATGGATGCTCTCCCAATCGTGGAGGCTAATGATGTTCCCTACAAATCACAGAATCCTGGAGTCATGCATGCCTGTGGGCATGATGCGCATACTGCCTCTCTTTTGGGCGCTGCCAAAATTCTCCATGAAGTCAAAGACCAATTTGAAGGCACAATCAAGCTCATTTTCCAACCCGGTGAAGAATTGGTTCCTGGCGGCGCTTCCTTGATGATTAAAGATAACGTGTTGGAGAATCCCCGTCCCAGTTCGATTATAGGTCAGCATGTGATGCCTATGATTCCCGCAGGGAAAGTGGGTTTTCGTCCTGGTCTTTACATGGCTAGTACAGACGAGATATACATCACCGTAAAAGGAAAAGGAGGACATGGGGCGATGCCGGAGACATTTATCGATCCGGTATTGATTTCTTCTCACATGATTGTGGCCCTTCAGCAGATTGTCAGCCGAGTAGCAAATCCCAAAATTCCATCTGTGCTTTCTTTTGGACGTGTTGAGGCATTGGGTGCTACAAACGTGATTCCCAACGAAGTGAAAATTCAGGGCACATTCAGAACCCTTGACGAAGCATGGAGAGCCAAAGCACATGAAAAAATGCTTCAAATCGCTCACGGTATTGTAGAAGGAATGGGTGGTCAGTTGGATTTCGAAATCAGAAAGGGTTATCCATTTCTTAAAAACGAACCTGAGTTGACGGCTAGATCCATGGAGGCTGCCAGGGATTACCTCGGCGAAGAAAATGTTCTGGATTTGGATATCTGGATGGCTGCTGAGGATTTTGCGTTTTATTCGCAAGAAATCGATGGTTGCTTTTACCGATTGGGTACCCGAAATGAAGCCCGTGGAATTACCTCTGGAGTCCATACGCCGACCTTTGACATTGAAGAAGATGCGCTGGAAATTGGCGCAGGGCTGATGGCTTGGTTGGCTGTGTCCGAGCTCTCCAAAGGATAATTTTCCCTTAACTCAAAAATTCAGCGAAGGCATATCTTCGCATTTTTATTACAATTATGAAGAGAATACAAACCTTAACGCTTACACTTTTCTTCAGCCTTTTGGTTTCCCAAGCATTTGCATGGGGACAATTGGGTCATTACCTGATCGGGTATATGGCGGAGAAGCAAATGAAAAAATCCACGAAAAAGAAGATTGAAAAAATCCTATTTCCCATGTCTTTGGGGAAAAGTGGTACCTGGATGGATGATATCCGCTCTGATCGAAGCTATGATTATGCGACCACCTGGCATTACCTCAATAGTAAAAACGGAGAATATGATCCCAGTACTCAGGAGAAAACAGGCGACGCATATGAAGCTATTCAACGGATTAAAGCAGAGCTAAAGGCTGGTGGTTTGGATCCAAAGACAGAATCTGAAAAGCTGAAAATGCTCATTCATATGGTAGAGGATATTCACCAACCGCTGCATGTGGGCACTGGTGATGACCGTGGTGGGAATGACGTGAAAATTGAGTTTTTCAATCAGCCAACCAATCTTCATGCGCTTTGGGACAGTGGAATGATCGATCGTCAGGGAATGAGCTATACCGAAATAGGTGATGAACTCTTCCGTAGATTGACTCCTGAAATGCAGGCTAAATACCGTTCAGCTACGATGCTGGATTGGCTGAAAGAAGCCGTGAGCTACCGACCTATGGTTTACAAATTGCCAGAAAACAAGAAAATCAGTTATCAGTATATGTACGAAAATTACCACATTGCTGAGGAACGAATGATCGCAGCGAGTGTAAGGCTAGCTCAGATTTTGGAAGAAATCTACCCGTAACAGATCTAAAAAAATTTTCGAACGGCTTTTGTCTCCTAGGATGGCAGAAGCCGTTTTTTTATTTTCAATCAAACTTTTCAATTATGTCCATCAAACTTGCCATTGCTGAAGACAACAGCTTTTTGCTGAAAGCAATTCTTGAAAAAACAGCAATTTTTTCAGACATCGAAATCAAGATTCTTGCTACCAACGGAATAGAATTATTGGATAAGCTTGAAAAGAATTCCAATATCCACCTCATCTTGATGGATATCGAAATGCCCAAGATGAATGGGTTAGAGGCCGTAGAAAAAGTTGCTCAAAAGTATCCACAAATCAAGGTCATTATGCTAACTGTCTTTGACAATGACGAGCATATTTTCAAAGCAATTCAAGCAGGAGCTCATGGTTATTTCCTGAAAGAAGTTGACCCTCCTACGCTGCATCAAGGAATTTTGGATACTCTCGAAGGTGGTGCTGCTATGACTCCATCTATTGCGATGAAAGCACTCAAGCTCTTGCGAAATCCCCCAAACTTTGAACAACCCAAAGAGGATATCTCTCTCACATCGCGCGAAATTGAAATTCTAGAACAAACCTCAAAGGGTCTCAATTACAACCAGATTGGAGAAAATCTATTCATTTCTCCCAAAACTGTCCGAAAGCACATCGAGAATATCTACGCCAAACTCCAAGTGCATAATAAGTTGGAGGCCGTACAAAAGGCGGTGAAAAATCGAATCATAGAGGGGTAATTTTTAAGATTCGATAAAAAATTAGTAGAAGGAAATCATTTTTGGAAAAATGTCGTAAATTAAAAGACAAATTTCTTAGCCATGAGTGATTCAGACTATATCCAAATGAATTCCGTAGCCGAGGAGATGGCTACCTACGTGACGAGTCTTCCTCGCTATTCAAAATATCCAACGCTACATGGGGTTCCTTTGAGACGATTTTTCACAGATAGGATGATGGTTGTAGATGTGATCCGTCAGGGCATTCCGAATCCGCTTTTTATGTCGATCAAGGAATTGGCCCCATTTTCTGATCAGGAGTGGTCTGATTTTTTGGATATCTCACTTAAGTCTTTGCAGCGTTACAAAAAAGAATCGGATTACGTCTTTCGCTCGATTCATTCTGAAAAGATCATTGAGCTAATGGAGGTGACGGTTTTAGGCTTGGAGGTATTTGATTCTGCGGAGGATTTCGGGGCTTGGCTCAATGCCAGCAGCCATGCACTCGGTAATCGACGTCCCATCGAGTTGCTTCGGGACTCTTACGGCAAAGAGTTAGTGCTGAGTGAGCTTCAGCGGATCGATCAGGGCGTGTTTGCCTGATGCGGGTTTTTCGATTGATCCGGAAAAAGTATGGAATAGAACTGTCCGGAAAGGGTGCGGCCCTCTGTGGCAACCGATGGAATTCCAAAGGAACAGAGTTGATTTATTGTGCAGACAGTCGGGCCTTGGCCATGGCCGAGGTGGCAGTTCACCTTTCCTTATCCATTTTGCCAAAAGACTATGTGATGGTGGAGATTGATATTCCGAGTTACCTTTCTATCTCAATCCTTTCAAAGGAAGATTTACCTGTCAATTGGAGTAGTTTTCCGCACGTATTGGATTCCCAACAAATTGGAGATGCTTTTGTAGCTGAACGAAAAAACTGTGTTTTGAAAGTACCTTCAGCCGTGGTTCCTGGTGATTTTAACTTTTTGATCAATCCGCAACACCCGGATTTCTCAGCGATCCAAATTGTCGGTCAGGAAGATTTTCCTTTTGATTCAAGACTTTTTCAATGATCAATTCTCAATGACCAATTCTCAATTTTCAAAGTTTCCTTGAAAATTGATCATTGAGTTTGCTCATTGAAAATTCGCTTTGCTCCATCCAAAAACTCCACAAACGCCGCGATATCCGTATTGTATCCCCTTGGCTTAGCCAAAAGCTGCTCATTATGGTCAAGAATGACATAATACGGCTGGGCGTTGTTGTTGAATCGGGTGATCTCGAAATCGGCGTTTTGCTTGCCAAGGGTTTTTTTCAATTTGCCGTCGTAGCTCGAGGTGTACCATTCGCTTTCAGGAAGTTCCAATCGCTCGTCAATGTAGAGGGCTACCATGACAAAGTCCTCTTTCAACCGCTTCAAAACTTGAGGATCGACCCAGACATTTTCCTCCATTTTTCGGCAATTCACACAGCCATGTCCGGTGAAGTCGATCAAGAGAGGTTTACCTTCACGCTTTGCTGCCTCCAAAGCTTGTTCGTAATCGAAATAGCCCGGAATTCCGTGGGGAATTTTCAGGAGATCAGCGTATTTGATCACTTCGGTGGAAGTAGAGGGAGTTTCCCCTGAAGCGATCCCTCCTTCAATTTTGAATTGTTGCGTAGTGATCGGAGGCAGATAACCGCTGAGTATTTTGAGCGGAGCTCCCCAAAGTCCCGGAATCATGTGAACCACAAAAGCAAAGGTAAGTAAGGCCAACAGCAGTCTTGGTACGCTGATGTGGTCCAGCTTGGAATCGTGTGGAAGTCTGATTTTTCCCAACAGGTAAAGTCCCAAAGCGGAAAAGATCACAATCCAGATCGCCAGGAAAATATCCCTGTCCAAGATGCCCCAATGGTAAACCAAGTCGGCGATGGAAAGGAATTTGAAGGCCAAGGCCAATTCCAAAAAGCCCAAGACTACTTTGACAGAATTCAGCCAACCGCCAGACTTCGGCAAGCGCTGCATCCACTCAGGGAAAATCGCAAACAAGGTAAACGGAATCGCAAAGGCAAATCCAAAGGAAAACATGCCTAACACAGGCTTGACCAGTTCTCCGCCTGCAGAGGAAATCAGGATAGAACCCACAATAGGCCCGGTGCAGGAGAAGGAAACTAAGACCAAGGTAAAGGCCATAAAGAATACGCCTCCCAAACCGCCTTTTTCCGCTTTCGCATCGATCTTATTCACAAAGCGGGAAGGCAATGTCAATTCAAACATCCCCAAAAATGCCAAGGCAAATACAATGAAGATCAAAAAGAAGAACACGTTTGGAATCCAATGTGTCGCAAGCCAGTTAGCAAACTCAGGACCCTGAATTGCAGCAACGGCCGTTCCGGCAATCGTGTATATTGAAATGATGGAAATCCCATAAATAAATGCCTGACGGATACCTTCGGATCGTTTTTTGGAGCGTCCGGTAAAGAAGCTTACCGTCATCGGAATCATCGGAAACACGCAAGGAGTAACCAATGCAGCAAGCCCAGCCAGGAAAGCAAGTACCATAAATCCCCAAAGCGATTCAGTTTCGCCTTCCGCGGTGAAGTCTTGGGGAATTTCAGTTTGCTGTTCTGCTTCTCCTGTTTGCTGTCCTGCTTCTCCAGAAGCAGGACTTAAAGCAAATGGTGATTCAATTGAAGTCGAATCACTCGCTGATTGTTTATTTTCTCCTTCAATTCCGACTGTTTGGTTTGCTGCTGCTACAGGAGAACTTGCAGATTGTGTTTTCGGCGTGCTTTCCTTTGCAGTAAACTTGATTTCAATATCCTGCTCGTAATTGATGCATTGCCCGGTTAGATCGGAGCACATTTGGTATTCGAGAGAGCCTTTGATAGTTCCGGAAGTGACTTTGATGGTCACAGGCTGCTCAAAACGCCCTTTTCCCATAAAATAGGTCACATCTCCTTCCCAGACCTCGTCAAATTTCTTCTTCGGATTGATGGCTTTAAGTTTAGAGGCTATCACAAAATCTCCGGATGAGGCCGGTACAAACTCGGTCAAAAGCGGGCCCAAATCCTTGTCAAAATCATTGGAATACACGTACCAACCCATCGGGATCTCCGCCTCCATGATCACTGTAGCTTTTTCTCCCACTTGCAATTCCTTTGGTTCAAGAGTAAAGGTCCACTTGGGTGGCTTTACCAATTGAGCTTGGGCAAGAAAGGAGATCAAAAGAAAAACCGGAAGCAGAAGCTTACCGATCTTTTGAGGAGTTGGGTTCATGCAAGGTTGGGATTTACTCAGGTAAACAGGGATTTTGGAATTAGGGTTCTGCTTAAGAGGTTGTCAAATTGAGCGAAGTCGAAATGTTTTACTTAATTAACTGCCTTCGACTCCGCTCAGGCGGACGGCCATTCCTAAATGACAGCCGATTTAGGCGACTTTGATCACTTTCCGCTCAGACTTTTGAAGTGCCTGAAGAAAGCTGCAATGGTCTCGATTCCGATGAAGTAGTTTTTCACGCCATAATGCTCATTCGGAGAGTGAAGAGCATCGGTATCCAGGCCAAAGCCGAACAGGATCGGATCGCTACCCAATTCTTTTTGGAACAATGCCACAATCGGAATCGAGCCGCCTTCACGGGTTGGAATCGGTCTTTTTCCGAAGGTTTCTTCCATCGCTGCCTCAGCTGCCTGATAGCCGATTGATGAATCAGACACTACTGCAGGAGCTCCGCCATGATGGGCTTTGACCTTTACTTTGACGGATTTTGGCGCAATGGCTTTGAAATGAGACTCGAAAAGCTGCGCAATCTCATGCCAATCCTGATCCGGAACCAATCGCATGGAGATTTTTGCATAGGCCTTGGAAGGCAATACTGTCTTCGCCCCTTCTCCGGTATAGCCACCCCAAATACCGTTCACATCCAAGGTTGGACGGATACCCACGCGCTCGATGGTGGTGTAGCCTTTTTCGCCGTGAACATCTTCGATATCGAGTTTGCCTTTGTATTCTTCAAGGTCAAAAGGTGCTTCATTCAGTCGCTGACGTTGCTGAGCGGTCAGTTCCTGGACTTTTTCATAAAATCCCGGAATGGTGATGTGCTCGTTTTCGTCTTTCATAGAAGCGATCATTTTGCACAGTACATTGATTGGGTTGGCGACAGCACCGCCGTAAGTTCCTGAATGAAGGTCGCGATTGGATCCTGTCACTTCTACTTCCATGTAAGCCATGCCGCGAAGTCCGACTGTGATGGACGGATCCTGCATGCTGATCATGTGGGTATCGGAAATCAAAATCACATCAGCTTTCAGTCGCTCTTTGTTTGCTAAAACGAACTTGTCCAAGTTGTCCGAGCCAACTTCTTCTTCCCCTTCGATCATGAATTTGACATTGCAAGGCAAATCTCCGGAACCCATCATGGCCTCGAATGCCTTGATGTGCATGTAGAATTGTCCTTTGTCGTCCGCAGATCCACGGGCAAAAATGGCTCCTTCGGGATGGGCAGCTGTGTTTTTGATCACCGGCTCAAAGGGAGGAGAATCCCAAAGCTCATATGGGTCAGCCGGCTGTACGTCGTAGTGCCCGTAAACAAGGACTGTTGGTAAAGCCGGATCTATGATTTTTTCACCGTAAACGATCGGGTAACCGGCTGTTTCGCAGATTTCGGCTACATCCGCACCGGCTTTTTCCAGTGATTCTTTGACAAACTGGGCCGCTGCAAAGACATCGTTTTTGAATTTGGGATCGGCGCTGACGGAAGGAATCCGGAGGAGATCCAAGAGTTCGTTGAGGAATCGGTCTTTGTTGGAGGCGATAAAAGCAGCTACGGACATAGTTAGGGTGATTTAGTTTTCTAAAGGCCTCAAAATTATTCCTTTCGGGAGGATTTGCCTAGGAATTTTTGATTTTACCGCAAAGGCGCCGAGGTCGCAAAGAATAATGCTTAAGGAGAAAAAGTTTAAGCTGAATATCAGGTTAATTCAAGGCTTAATATTGAACAGATCAATCAAGCATTGGTCCACATCATATAACTCTTTTTGGGATAATTCCCCCAACTAGCCCAAAATTAGGTCTTTACTTATCGTTGCCATTTTACTAAGTCTAACAAGCGATTTCACTTTTATGCCGTTTAGTAAAGACGGGAATAAAACGATGTCATGGTTTGAGGACCATTTGATTTGAGAGGTGATAAAAGAAACGGTTACATCTAATTCGTTGGAAAATAATACTAGAGCAGGTCGATTTTTAGTTCCTGTCAAATCAGAAAAGGGAAATGGAATTAGTATCAAATCGCCTTTCTTCACTTGTACTTTTCTTTAAGGTCTTCCTCAGAATAAATCTCCTCGTCATCTTCCAAAAAATCGAAAGATTTGGACTCAGAAACCATTTTTTGAATTCCTTCGGTTAGGATCTGATTGTCAATTTTGAATAGTAAAAACTCAGCAAAGTCAGAGACTTCTTTCACTTTCTGATCTGGTAATTGTTCCAAATGCTGAAGAGTCTTTTGGATTAGGCTTTCCCGAGTCATTTCTTGAATTTTTGATAATAACCGAAATTAAAAAGAAATTGGTTTACTATAAGTTATAAGTAGCACATTCTTGCCTTCGTGGCAAATCTCAAACTATGAAAGCACTACTCTGTACCCAATTTGGCCTTCCTGATACCTTAACGGTAAAGGAAATTCCAGACCCCAGTCCTGCCTCAAATCAAATCCTGATCGCTGTCGAAGCCTGCGGGGTTAATTTTCCCGATGTGCTGATTATCCAGAATAAGTACCAGTTTAAGCCGGAATTGCCTTTTGCGCCGGGAGGAGAAGTAACGGGAAAAATCATCGGTTTGGGTGAGCAAGTTCAGGGATTTCAGATTGGGCAGCCGGTTTTGGCGCTTTGTGGTTGGGGAGGATTTGCAGAAAAAGTGGCTGTGGATATCGATCGGGTGTTTCCTTTGCCTCCCGGTCTATCAGCAGAAGTTGCAGCTACCACGCTTTACACCTATGGCACTTCGTACTATGCGCTAAAAGACCGAGCAAATCTCCAACCCGGAGAAACGTTGCTGGTGCTGGGTGCGGCAGGAGGAGTAGGTTTAGCCGCAGTAGAGTTGGGAAAAGTAATGGGTGCCAAAGTCATTGCGGCGGCTTCGTCGGAAGAGAAGCTTGCTCTCTGTCGGGAAAAAGGCGCCGATCTCACGATCAACTACGAAACGGAAGATCTCAAAACCCGCATCAAGGAACTCACCGACGGCAAAGGGGTAGACGTGGTCTATGATCCTGTTGGAGGAAAATTCACTGAATCGGCACTCCGAGGTATGGCTTGGAAAGGTCGCTACCTGATTGTGGGCTTTTCCAATGGAGAAATCCCCCAAATTCCGATGAATTTACCCTTGCTCAAAGGCTGTTCGATTGTAGGAGTGTTTTGGGGTCAGTTTTCCAAAGTGGAAGCAAAGGCGAGTTTCCAGAATATCCGCCAACTCGTGGCCTGGATTCAGGAAGGAAAGATCAAGCAGCATATCGGGAGGACCTATTCTTTGGAAGAAGCTCCCGAAGCCTTACAGGCAATTTTGGATCGTAAGATGCTGGGAAAAGGGGTGGTGGTGATTTAATGGTTTTATTTCACGCAGATAGGTGCAGATTTCTTTCGCTGATGTCCGCTGATTTTATCAGCGAAAATCTGTGGCTTTTTCTGTGAGAATCTGCGGGAAACACAACTATTCAAAAATATTTATCATGAAAATCGTAAATCAAACTTTCGATTTTCATGGTAAAATGAAATTAAAAAAGGCACAAAACCTTGTCGACTTTGTGCCTCAATGGCTGAACCAAGTGGAATCTAAGGGATTCGAACCCATGACCTCTGCTCTGTCAAAGCAGCGCTCTAAACCAGCTGAGCTAAGATTCCAAATTTGACCGATCTAAACCTCCCGATAGCTATCGTGGATGAACTAAGATTCCTGATTGTGCTTGCGAAGATAGAAAAACCTGTCAGGTTTCCGAAACCTGACAGGTTTGAAAATCAAACAAAACTCTCCCTCACATACTTCGCCGTGTAATTCCCCTCTTCCCTTGCCAAATCCTCCGGCGTGCCGGCAAAAGTCAGATGACCTCCTTTATGTCCTCCTTCTGGACCCAAGTCGATGACCCAATCGGCAGATTTGATCACCTCGGTATTGTGCTCGATGATGATCACGGAATGGCCTTGATCGATCAGCGCGTTGATGCTGTGAAGGAGCTTGCTGATGTCGTGGAAATGAAGTCCGGTAGTAGGTTCGTCGAAGATAAAGAGAATGTGATCGCCTGTTTTGGTGCCTCCTTTTCCCAGAAAAGAAGCCAATTTCACCCGCTGAGCTTCACCGCCGGATAGCGTATTCGAACTTTGGCCCATACCGATATAGCCCAATCCAACTTCCTGAAGGGGTTGGAGGCGGTTGACGATTTGGGTTTTTCCTTTGAAAAACTCCAAAGCCTCGTCGATGGTCATGTCCAATACTTCGGAAATGTCCTTGTCCTTGTATTTGACCTCAAGGATTTCATTTTTGAAGCGCTTTCCCTTACAAGACTCGCAAGTCAGATGGATGTCTGCCATGAATTGCATTTCCACGGTGATGGTGCCTTCACCTTGACAGGCTTCGCATCTGCCTCCGTCCACATTGAAGGAGAAAAAGGCGGGTTTGTACCCACGCTGCTTGGATAGCGGCTGCTCGGAAAAGAGATTCCGGATCGCATCATAAGCCTTCACGTAGGTTACCGGATTGGATCGGGAGGATTTGCCTATGGGATCTTGATCCACAAATTCCACTTGCGTGATTCGCTTATAGTCGCCTTCGATCTTATCGTATTTTCCGCCCTCGTCTATCACAGTGCCCAGCATTTTTCCCAAAGCGGGATAAAGTACCTTTTTGATCAAGGTGGATTTACCTGAACCGGAAACGCCCGTGACGCAGGTGAGCGTATTCAGCGGAAACTGTACCGTCAGATTTTTTAGGTTGTTTTCCCGGGCACCTTTGACGGTGATGGAGTCTTTCCACTTCCGGTTGCCCGTTTTGGTGAAAATCTTCTCTTCACCGCGGAGATATTTGGCGGTGTAAGTGGTGCCGCTAGTAATCAAATCTTCGATTTTCCCCTGGAAAAGCAATTCTCCACCTTTTACCCCTGCATCCGGGCCGATATCAATGATCTGATCAGAGGCCTTCATCACTTTTTCCTCGTGCTCCACCACGATGACCGTGTTGCCTAGATTTTTGAGTTCTTTCAGCACTCCAACTAGGCGATCGGTATCTCTCGGATGCAGTCCGATGCTGGGTTCGTCAAGAATGTACATGGATCCGACCAGCGCCGAACCCAAGGAAGTAGCCAATTTAATTCGCTGATATTCCCCACCGGAAAGTGTGGAGGTCAGTCTATTGAGCGTGAGGTATCCCAAACCCACTTGATCCATAAATTCCAGTCGGCTCGTGATTTCCTTCAGCAGTCGGTTGGCTACTTTGGCTTCGTGCTCGGTGAGTTGGAGGTTTCTAAAAAAAGCCAAGGCATCCTCGATGGGCATGAGCACTAAGTCGGTGATGGATTTCCCTTCAATTTTGACATAGCCTGCATCTTTTCGAAGGCGGGTTCCCCGGCAATCCGGACAGGATGTTCGTCCACGGAACCGGGAAAGCATCACTCGAAACTGGATTTTGTAGGTTTTGCTTTCTAGATCTTCGAAAAATGCATTCAGTCCTTGGAAGTATTTGTTTCCTGTCCAAAGCAATTCCTGCTCTTTTTCAGTAAGCTCATTGTAGGATCTATGAATCGGAAAGTCGAATTCAATTCCTTTTTTCAAAAGCGGTTCCAGCCACTGCTTGCTGGACTCTCCTCTCCATGGTGCGATTGCACCTTCATAGACTGATAGCTCCTTGTCAGGAATAACCAAATCCCGATCAATCCCCAAAACATTTCCGAATCCTTCGCATCGCTTGCACGCTCCATAGGGATTGTTGAAAGAGAAAAAGTTGACCGAAGGAAGCTCAAAGCTCATTCCGTCAAGCTCGAATCGGTCTGAAAATGATCTGGTTTCTACATCTGGAACGGTGATTTTGCAATCGCCATGCCCTTCAAAAAGGGCAGTCTGCACCGAGTCTGCGATTCGGAATTGATTGTCTTCATCGTCCTTTCGCACCGTGGCCCGATCGATCAGGATTTCGTAGTTGCCTTTGGGAACTTTCTTTTCTCCCAACAGATCCTCGACGAAATAGACCTCTCCATCGATCAGGATTCGGGTATAGCCTTTTTGAAGCAAAAGCTCGAGTTCCTGTTCGATTTTTCTTCCTCTGCCTAACTGAAGCGGACAGGAAATCATGACTTTGGCTCCCTCTTCAAAGGAAAGCACATAATCAACGATATCGGTGACGGTGTGATGTTTGACTTCTTTACCAGAGACCGGTGAAAACGTTTTTCCCACTCGGGCGAAAAGCAATTTGAGGTAATCGTAAATCTCCGTGGTCGTGCCGACGGTGGAGCGTGGATTTTTGGTGCTGACTTTTTGCTGGATGGCAATCGCAGGGGCTACGCCTTTGATGTATTCCACGTCGGGTTTTTCCATCCGACCGAGGAATTGGCGGGCATAGGAGCTCAAGCTTTCCACATACATGCGCTGGCCTTCGGCAAAAAGTGTATCAAACGCCAAGGAAGATTTGCCCGAACCGGAGAGTCCGGTGACGACCACAAACTGGTTTCTGGGTATGGCGACGCTCAGGCTTTTGAGGTTGTTGACCCTGGCATTTTTGATGATGATGTATTCTTTGGGATCGAGGGAATCGATGTCGATTTTAGCGGGTAAAGTGCTTAAAGTCATAGCGGGCAAAGTTAGCAATCAAACCCGGCAAGTGGGAGAAAAGTTGGGAATGTTGAATGAAATGGTTGTCAATGTTGTCTGCTTCGCGTTATCAGGTTGTCATGTAAGCCCTGAAGATTTTACCCAACCATTGAATTGAGGTGCCAAAAATTTCACTCTTCCTATCCGAAAATCTGATAAACAACTCTACAACTTGAGAACTCGACAACAAAGACAACATTTTTCTTTTTCTTCGCATCATGGATTTTCAATTTCTCCTCGACGGATTTGCTCAAGGCATTCAAAATATGACTTGGCTGGAAGCGGTGGCGGTATTTTTTGGGATTGCTTCGGTGTTTTATTCCATGCGGGAGCATATATGGGTGTATCCCACGGGAATTGTTTCTACGCTGATTTACGTTTGGATTTGCTTTGAATACAAGCTCTATGCAGACATGGGAATCAATGCCTATTATTTTGCCATGTCTATTTACGGCTGGTATGTATGGACCCATCCCAAAGAAAATCAAGATGTCCTGCCCGTGACTTGGCTGGATGGAAAAGGCTGGCTGATTTCGGCTGCCCTATTTGCGGTTTCCTACCCTACTTTGGTCTTTGTCCTAAGTAAGTTTACAGACAGCGATGTGCCCTATTGGGATTCGTTTACCACGGCTTCTGCCTTTGTAGGTATGTGGCTGATGGCCAAAAAGAAGGTGGAAAACTGGATTTTTTGGATCATTACAGATCTGGTTTCAGTGCCTTTGTACTTCTACAAAGGCTTGGTGTTAACCTCATTTCAGTTTTTATTTTTTACCGTGCTAGCTACCATGGGCCTGTTTGCCTGGATCAAATCAGCCAAAACCTATGCAAAAGCCTAAGCGGATATTGATTCTGGGTCCGGAGTCTACAGGGAAAAGTACCTTGGCGGAAGATCTGGCCCATCATTTTGGAGAACCCTGGGTCCCCGAATTTGCTCGGGAATATCTGGAAAAAATAGACCGGCCTTATCGATTTGAAGACTTGGCTGAAATTGGAAAAGGGCAACTTGCTTTAGAGGATCAACAGGCCGAAAAGGCCCAAAAATTCCTTTTTTGCGACACCGATCTACGAGTTATCCACATTTGGTCTGAGCATCGGTTTGGGAAGACGGACCCTTGGGTGTTGGAAGAAATCCAGCAGAGAGAATACGAGTTGATTTTGCTCACAGATACCGATTTGCCTTGGGAACCCGATCCGCTGCGGGAATATCCGGAATTGGAGATGCGGCAGTATTTTTTTGAGAAGTATCGAAAGCTGGCCGAGCAAAGTGGCTTTCCCTATTTGATCGTTTCCGGGGATCGGGAAAAGCGATTAAAAGATGCAGTTACTGCTGTGGATAACTCGGCCATTCAATCCTGACAGGTTTTTAAAACCTGTCAGGATTTTCCTTAATTTTTTCCTCTAGTTTCTGTGTATAACCCTCCTATTTCGCCAAAGAATGTTTTGTTATGAATTGGTAAGTGGCATCAAAAGCCTTCACCCAATTTTGGTGTAAAAGGAAAGCATGAACCTCATCTGGAAAGACCAATTGCTCCACTTCAACACCTTGTTTACGAAGTACTTCAGCGAGTTCCACACTTTCTGAAAAAAGTACATTTCGATCGTCATCCCCATGGATCAATAGCACTGGATCCACCCACTTATCCACATAGGCCATAGGGGATGATTTGAAGGCCAATTCAGCCATTTTTGGAAACTTCTCTGGAGCATACCAAGGGGCAAAAACGGGAATGTCATTGTTCCAATTGTGTACGCCATGGATATCCACACCAACATGGAATTTCTCAGGGGCCTGAGAAAGGGCATGGGCTGTCAGATAGCCTCCATAGCTTCCACCCCAGGGGGCGATTCTTGAAGCATCCACATCGGATCGGGCGGCCAGAAAATCCGCTGCTGCCAAGACGTCCTGCACTTCGCTGGCACCTCCGGCCCCATAATTTTCTTCCTCACGGAAATCCATCCCATAGCCGATTCCGCTTCGATAGTTAATCGTTAATGCGATGTAGCCCTGAGAAGCGAAAAACTGCTGTGCGCCGTAGGTATGCGAATAATAAAGCCCATAATTGTAGCCCAAAAGCATCTGTCTTCTACTGCCTCCATGGATAAAGATGACTGCCGGATATTTCTTTTTGGGATCGTAATTGGCTGGAAGGAAAAGTTGGGCAGACGTTTCAAACCCGTCTTTGGCTTTGATTTTTATCGCTTCGGGTTTGCTGAGCGTTTTGGGAAAATTGGAAGGGAAATAAGATTCAGCCAGCATTTTCTTTTTCCCATATGATTGGATCATGGGCCAACCGGGTTGGTTCCAACTGGATTGAAACCAAGCCAATCCATTTTCTACCCGCACCGGAGCCCAATTGATGGTTTGCGGATCGGTTAAGAGTTCCAGGTCAAATGTGGATAAGTCCAGTCGGGACACTTGTCTTCGATCAATGTTTCCGATATTATGAGTGACCAACAATTCGTTTTTGGTAAAAGAGTTTTGCACCCATTCTACTTGTCCTTCGCCGGGAGTCAAGTGTCTAACTTCTTTGGTTTTAGGGTTGACAGCATAGAGTTGCATCCAATTGTTCTTTTCCCAAGGGAAAACCAAGGAACCGTTTGGAGTCCACCAAAGGCGTTCGCTGATGGCCGGTAGATCATCTACCATGACTGAACCCCGACCCGGATCTGCTTTCCAAACTTCCTCGGCTTTCATGGTCGCAATATCCAAAACCCGAATACTCCAAGGATTGGCTTCTTTGATGGAGGTGAAAGGCAAAAGATTTAAGATGTTTGGAATTCTGAGGTAGGCCAGTTTTTTCCCGTCAGGGCTCCAGGTCGGATACGAATCAAAATCCAGACTGGCTTCGGGATATTTCAATTCCTTTTTCTCCAAATCCCAAATCCCCACAAAGGAATGGTCACCTCGTCCCGAAACGAAGGCTAAGTATTTTCCATCCGGAGAAAATGAAAGCATGGAGGCACTTCCTCTTGCGGTAAAAAGTTGCTTGACGGAATCCGTCGTATCTGAGCTTGCTTTGAGATAAACCGAACCTCCGATCAAATATGCAACTTGTTCCCCATTTGGGCTGAAAACAGGTGAGGTTCCTGGAGCGAACCAGCTGGACTTTCCACTTTCCAAATCCAATTTGAAAATCTTCTTATCTGTGTTTTCCTGCAATTGAGCAGGATTGGCCGGTTGGCCGTTTGAATTTCTACCATTGCCACGGACGAAAAGCAGGGTTTTTCCATCCGGAGAAAAAACAACAGGTCCAAGATCCACCCCGATGTCTCCTTTGTAATCAGTCAATTTTTTGGCTTCGTAGTCAGGTGCTTTGGCATAGAAAACATTTCGTTCGCCTTTGTCATTGAACACCCAAGCCACTGCTTTTCCATCGGGAGCCGCAGTCATGTAAGTGGGAAAAGGGGCGGAAATGTAATCGGCGACAGATTGTGCCTTGACCTGTATTGCCAACAGAATCAAGATGGAGGCAAAAAGGATCTTTCTCATAAGGTTGGGGTTTGGTAAAAGGTACAAATTCCGCTTTATTTCCAAAAAGTAATTCTAATGGACAGGTTTATTTGGTATCGGCTTTTGCTGTTTTTGTCAATCAATCTATGGGTTCAGCCGAGCTTTTCTCAGGAGAAAAAGGTGGTGTTTATTATTCTCGACGGGATTCCTGCCGGAGAATTGGAAGCTACTTCTACTCCCAATTTGGATCAGATTGCTGCTTTAGGCGGCTATGCTCGAGCGTATACCGGAGGAGAAAAAGGAGGGGCTTCTGAAACTCCTACCATTTCCGCCGTGGGTTATAATTCCCTCCTCACAGGCACATGGGCCAATAAGCACAATGTATGGGATAATGACATTGCAGCGCCCAATCATTCGTACTGGACGATCTTTAGGTTGATGCGAGAGGCAAAGCCAAATTCCAAACTGGCGATTTTTTCAACTTGGGAAGATAACCGAACCAAGCTATTGGGAGAGGGGCTTAATGAAACTGGAAACTTGAAATTGGACTTTGTTTTTGATGGATTTGAAAAAGACACCCTTACTTATCCACATGATAAGGATAAGGATTACATCCGTAAGATTGATAACCTGGTTTCTTTTGAAGCAGCCCACATTCTGAAAACTCAGGCTCCGGATTTGTCTTGGGTATATCTGGAATTTACCGATGATATGGGACATCGATTTGGTAAAAGCCCGCAATTGACCTCGGCTTTAGAACTGGCTGATGAGCAAGTGGGAAGAATCTGGGAAGCCATTCAGATTAGGGAAAAGAATTTTGGAGAGGAATGGTTGATTTGGATTACTACCGATCATGGGAGAAAAGCCCCTGACTTTAAAGACCATGGAGGTCAAAGTGACTCCGAGCGGGAAATCTGGATGGTGACTAATGCTAAGAATTTATCGAATCGGTTTCATTCTGGAAAAGCGGCCATGGTGGATATTTTGCCAAGTTTGGTTGACTTTTTGGGAATACCCGTGCCTGAAACACAACAGAAAAATTGGGATGGCAGCTCGCTTTTGAAGAAAAAGTAGGTCTGATTTTGAATCAATTTAAGGGTTTTTAAATGTCAGCCTGAGCGAAGTCGAAGGCCTTTTCCAGTATTTTGGAAAACTTTCGACTCCGCTCAATTTGACAAACTTTAAATTTTATACCGACTTAATGACTCAGGTAGGAGGCATAATTCGACAGGCCTGTTTTATCTCGCGATACGTTGAAATAAAATTCCGCCTTTTCGGGTCGGAGATCTCTTGCTCGGCCATTCGGTAGGTTCGCCGGTGCGGAAATCAACAGGAATTCTCATTTTTTTGGATACCATGTTTTCTTCTTCGCAAGCCATGTAAACCAGGATGGCGGTTAGGATGGCGTTATTTTTTATGTCCTCGAAAACCAATTTGTCGTAGGTGTCCAGGTTGGTATGCCAAGTGATCGTGCCATAATCCCAAGCCAAAGAGCTTAGGTTAAAGGCAGGAACTCCAGCCGCCACAAAGGAAACGTGGTCTGTTCCACCCGAGCCCGGATTGCCTGGGAAGGAAGTCTCGATGTCTCTGGTGATCTCTCTTGGGACTTTGCTTAGCCAACGACCGAGGTATTCGTAGCTGTCCACGAAACCTTGGCCTGAAATATTGGCAATTCGGCCGGTTCCGTTGTCTTGGTTAAAAAGCACTTGGATTTTTTCCAGCATCTCGGGATGATCTTCAACGAAGGCTCGGGAACCGTTAAGGCCTTGCTCCTCAGATCCCCAATGGCCAACCAAGATGGTTCGCTTGGGATTTGGATATACTTTTTTCAGGATGCGCATTACTTCCATCATCAGGATAGTACCACTCCCGTTATCTGTAGCTCCGGTGCCGCCCTGCCAAGAATCCAAGTGTGCCGAAAGCATCACATATTCCTCTGGTTTTTCGGTTCCTTTGATCTCTGCAATCGTGTTAAAAGTGGGCTGTAATCCAGTTTCTTTCGACTGGGCATTGACGTGGATTTTTGGTTTTTTGCCGCTTTCTACCAATCGAAAGAGCATTCCATAGTCTTCGATCGAAAGATCAACTGTAGGGACTTGTCTGGTAGAGGCAGAGAAGATTTTATTTGCTCCCAAAGCTTTAGACCAGTAGGAAGTGATCACACCTACAGCGCCTGCATTTTCCAGCGCGATAGGAAGAGAAGTGCGGTTTTTCCCGGTTTTTTGGGTGCGCTCCAACCAAGCTTTCTCCAAAGCATCTCGTTCCTTTTTTAGGGCTTCAAAAGAAGGATCTGTTGCCCATTTTTCCCAGTTATCATCCGGACGTCCGGTGAGCTGGGGAGCTGAAATCATGACGTATTTGCCTTTGACGGATGGGAGCCATTTTTGGAAAGCCACTGAGTCTGCCAAATCCGGCAAAACGATCACCTCGGCAGTTAGACCTCCGGCAGGAGATGCAGGACTCCAGGAAAGCTGGGTTCCAGCCAAGGTTCTCACCCAAGGCTCAACCATATCGATATGCGTAGTTCCTCGATCCCAGCCTCTCCATTCTCCCCATTTTTCATTCTTGGCTTGGATGCCCCATGCTTCGTATTGCTTCACGGTCCAATCATGCGCTTGCTGCATTTGGGGAGTGCCGACGAGTCTTGGGCCAATGCCGTCGAGGAGTTCATGTGCGAGTACTTCCAGTTTGGAATTTTCGTTGGCTTCTTTGATAATAGCATCAATGACCTGGTTTTGAGCTTGTACTTTGACAGAGACCAAAAGCAACAGCCCGAGGCCAAAGCGGTAGAGTTTGTTCATTGGATTTTAGGTTAAAGGTTAAAAATAGAATAGCCGATTAGAATATGGCTAACCACTGGTGGATATTTCATTTACAGCTTCTTCACTACCTGACAGGGATTCCCAAAAGCTAATACATCATCCGGTAGGTCTTTGGTCACCACCGAACCCGCCCCGATGGTCACATTATCTCCGATTGTGACACCGGGAAAAATGACTGAATTTCCACCAATCCAAACATTATCGCCTATCGTCACGGGTTTGGTGGAAGTATGATATCGTGTGCTTTCGCCCTCCTGATAGATTCGGTCGGAAGCTTTTAGCGGATGGGTAGCAGTATAAATCTGCACATAGGGAGCGATCAGTCCATTTTTTCCAATGGTGATTTTGTTGTCATCGAGAAACATGCAATTGGTGTTGACAAAGGTGTTTTCCCCAATTTCGATGTTGATTCCGTAGTCGCAGAAAAAGGGAGTTTCGATCCAAACGCCTTTTGTCACCTTTCCCAAAAGTTGACTGATTAGCTCATTTCTCCTGTCCAAATCCCGGCTATCACACGTATTGTAAGCTAAAATTAAGGCTCTTGCCCGATGGTACAGCTCGAGGAGTTCCGGATCTCGGGAGTCATAAGCCTCTCCGTCTAGCATTTTTTGGAGGTTGGTTTTCATAAAAATTCAAACGATTTGTTCCCTAAAATAGAAATAATTGCACGACCTCGATTTTGAAAAGTAGATTCCCTTAGACCCAATGTCAAATACACATGATTTTTATCAGAAACCGTCGTTTTTCTTTCCTTTTACCACATTTCCTTTGGCTTTTCTAAGGCTTTTGGATTTACTTTAACTCCGCTTCAAACCCGGAGGAAAACATGCAAACCCAAACTGACTTACTGGCTTTTTTTGAAAGCGTCTTGGCGTCACGAGCGGAGACCAAAGCGCTTGATTGGCTAAGCTCCCAAACCGAAAAAATCAATGCTGACGCATCGCCCACCAAGTTTTTCTTGGCGTTTTCCCAAGCTTCCCGGTTTTTCAAAAAGGATAATCTCAATTTATCAGAGACCGAGAAAGAAACAACAGGTAGCTTGGTCTCAGGTTTTGATCCCAGTCATTGGGATGTATTGCAAACTGTAAGAACGTATTTACTATTAAAATTTGCCCCTGGAAAAGAGGCTTGGCTGAAAGTAATTAACCAACTCTTCGAAACCGGCGACATGCACGAGCAGCAGGCGTTATATGCAGCCTTGCCTGTGATGCCTTATTCGGAAGACTTGCTTACTCGGGCGATTGACGGCTGCCGAACCAATATGACCCTGATCTTCGATGCGATTGCACTGAACAATCCGTATCCACCAGCTCATTTTCCCGAAGCCAATTGGAATCAATTGGTGCTGAAGTCCATCTTTATGCAGCGACCGATTTATCGGATTCAGCAATTGGACGAAAGGAGAAATCAGGCTTTGGCGGAAATTGCTTCGGATTTTGCCCACGAACGTTGGGCTGCTGGTCGATCGGTCATGCCTGAACTTTGGCGTTTGGTGGTTCCTTTTCTCAATGAGCATTTGCTGGAAGACTTGAAAAAAGTCGTCTTTTCAGAAGACCAATTGGAGGTTGAAGCCGGATTGCTAGCGGCCTACCAATCTGACTTTGCGCCAGCAAAAGATCTGCTTAAATCCTTCCCTGAGACGGTCTCTGCTATTGAATACGGAGAAATTTCTTGGGAGAAAATCGGTAAGGATTTTCAGGACAAAAAAGCCTAAACAGGCCAAATTCGATTAATTTTAAAAAACTAATTCCCCAAAGCTATGAGCAAGGAAATGTATATCGATCCACATATTCACCTCGTCTCCCGTACCACAGATGACTACGAAGCCATGCGAAAAGCTGGTATCGTTGCCACTATTGAACCTGCCTTTTGGCTGGGTCAGCCGCGTACGGAAGTAGGATCCTTCAAAGACTACTTTTCCACTTTGGTCGGCTGGGAGCGGTTCCGCGCCAGTCAGTTTGGAATAGTGCACTATTGTACGATGGGTCTGAACTCCAAGGAAGCTAACAATGTGCCTTTGGCCGAGCAGGTGATGGAATTACTTCCGCTTTATGCAGGAAAAGAAGGCGTGGTGGCTATCGGGGAGATCGGCTATGATGATCAAACCGAAGCTGAAGATCGTTTTTACCGCCTTCAACTGGAACTGGCTAAAGATGTCAATCTTCCCGTACTTATCCACACTCCTCATCGGGATAAAAAGAAAGGAACAACCCGCTCTATGGACGTGGCCGAAGAGCATGGCATGGACCCAGGATGGGTGGTCGTCGATCACAACAATGAGGAGACGGTTAAAGAAGTGTTGGATCGAGGATTTTGGGCAGCTTTTACTATTTATCCACATACCAAAATGGGTTCCGAGCGAATGGTCGAGATCGTCAAGCAATATGGACCTGAACGGATCATCGTGAACTCAGCTGCGGATTGGGGGATTTCTGACCCGATTGCTGTTCCAAAAACGGCGGCTCTGATGCGCAAAATGGGAATTCCTGAAGAGCATGTGCGTCTGACTACTTATCAAAATGCCCTAACCGTATTCGGTCTCAGTGGACAAATGCATGAAGACGATTGGCTCAAAGCTCCACCGATCGATCAGACCAAAAAATTGGGAGGAAATTCCGTACTTCGCGGAGGTCAGGTGCCTCGCGTCGAGGGTCCTGCCGATCGGGTAGAAAATTAATCCATGAAAAATACCAAGCTTTTCGCTTATCTACAGCTAACCCGCCCAGCCAATGTGATCACCGCGATCGCAGACATCTGGGCGGGTTTTGCCATTGCAGGTGCCTGGGATTATATGGCCACCAACTGGATCTATGGTGACCAGCAATTTTGGTGGAATTTGCTCTGGCTTTCATTGAGTACAATTGGTTTGTATGCAGGTGGAGTAGCCTTCAATGATGTCGCAGATGCAGACTTGGATGCCATCGAGCGGCCTGAGCGCCCTATTCCGAGTGGAAGAGCTTCTAAAAAAACTGCTTTTTGGATGTCTTCCTTGCTTTTGGTTTTTGGAATTTTCTGTGCCTTTCAAGTCAATCAAGTGGCCGGAATCCTAGCCCTTGCCATTGCAGCCTGTGCTGTGCTTTATGATTATTGGGGCAAGCATCAGCGGATCCTCGGCCCGATCAATATGGGGCTTTGTCGCTCTGGTAATTTATTGCTGGGCGTCAGTGTGGCTCCGGAAGTGCTGGAAAAAATCTGGCCTATCGGTCTTTTACCTTTGATCTATGTAGCTGCCATCACCATGATCAGCCGGGGAGAGGTGCATGGAAAAAACCGAAAAGCGCTTTTCGCAGGTGGGGCTATGTATGCGTCCATTTTCGTGGCCATTTTTGGCTTGGCTTATCTGGAGAGTCCGGGATACCTGCAAGTGATTCCTTTTTTAGCTTTACTTGGCTATATGATCTTTCCTCCTTTGGCCAAAGCGATCCGAACTCAAGAACCCAAATTCATCGGCAAATCGGTGAAAGCAGCAGTAATCTCCTTGATCATCGTCAATGCTGCTTTAGCTTCTGCATTCTCCGGTTGGCCCATTGGAATCGTCGTTTTGCTGCTTCTTCCGATTTCCCTTTGGTTAGCTAAAAAATTTGCTGTAACCTGAGTAAAAAATAAACCGAATTCTTTCACAACTTGTCTTGAAAGAAATCCCGAATAACCTATTGCTTGCAAACCATGAATACGATTCTCGAACAGTCCTTTTCGGTTCCCTTTCGCTACCCGGTAGCTTTTACCGAGAATCTATTTGATCCACAAAATCAAATCCTAGCTAATGTCCTTCGTGGCGATCGCGTGCCTAAGGTACTTTTTGTCATCGACAGCGGTGTGGCCGATACGCATCCCCATTTGATTGCAGAGGTGAAAAACTATGCTTCTGCCCATGCAGAGGTTTTCACTTTGGCAGCTGAACCCCTCATTGCGATTGGCGGAGAAGCCTGCAAAAACGAGGAAGCCGAATACCACAAGATTGTGGAGGCGACCCATCTCTATGGCATCGACCGTCATTCCTACATTGCAGCTATCGGTGGCGGTGCAGTACTGGATATGGTGGGCTTTGCAGCGGCAATTTCCCATCGGGGTATTCGACTGATTCGGATTCCGACCACGGTTTTGTCCCAAAATGACTCTGCGGTTGGTGTGAAAAACAGTGTCAACGCCTTTGGTAAAAAGAATTACCTCGGCACGTTTGTCCCTCCCGTGGCGGTATTGAATGATTTCAATTTCCTCAAGACACTGGATGATCGTGACTGGAGAGCGGGAATTTCGGAGGCCATCAAAGTAGCTTTAATCAAGGATTTGAGCTTTTTCGAGTGGTTGGAAAATGCGGGAGAAGCACTTGCCCGCCGAGAGATGGAACCCATGAAAGTCCATATCATTCGCTCTGCGAAAATGCACATGGACCATATCGCCGGCAAGGATCCATTTGAGTTTGGAAGCTCCCGACCCCTGGATTTCGGACATTGGGCCGCACATAAATTGGAAAAATTGAGCGATTTCCGCATCCGTCACGGGGAGGCTGTGGCCATCGGGATTGCCTTGGATTCTGCCTATTCCTTTTTACAAGGCCGAATCACCGAGTCGGATTTCAACCGGATCATTCAACTGATGCATACCCTGGGTTTTGAACTTTTCGCTCCGGAACTACAAGGTGAAAATCTGATCCAAGGGCTAAAAGAATTCCAAGAGCACTTAGGCGGTCAGTTGACCATCATGCTCTTGGAAAAGTTGGGCAAAGGCGTGGAAGTCCATGAAATGGATCACGACTTGATCTTTAAATCTGTGGAAATTCTCCGTAGGTTAGAGAAAAAGTCTGCCGTTCACGCTTCCTGATTTTTTCCCAGCCTATGAAAATCCATGACTTTCACCTCAGCTATTGCAGCAATATCCATCCCGGAGAAACCTGGGATGCGACCTTCGAAAACCTCAAGATCTATATTCCTGAGGTCAAAAATCGCCTCAAACACAAAGGCCCTTTTGGCATCGGGCTTCGGCTTTCCCACGAGGCTTCCTTGATTTTGCAACGTCCGGAGCGGATGCGGGAGTTTCAGGACTGGCTGAAAAAAGCCAATGCCTATGTGTTTACCCTAAATTGCTTTCCGTATGGAGGCTTTCACCGCACCAAAGTGAAAGAAAATGTCCATACGCCGGATTGGACTACCGCGGAACGAAAGGATTATACGATTCGGAGTTTTCGGATTTTAACCCAACTGCTTCCTGAGGGAATGGAGGGAGGTATTTCCACATCACCGCTTTCTTACCGGCATTGGTTTTCCTCCGAAAAGAAAAAAAATGAAGCGATCCAAAAATCTACGGATCACCTGATCGAGGTAGTGCTGGAGTTGGTGAATATCCATCAGGAAACCGGCAAGCTCCTGCATTTAGACATTGAGCCCGAACCGGATGGGATTTTGGAAAATTCCGACGAGTTGGTCAGCTACTTCCAAAATTGGCTGTTGCCAAAAGGGAAAATGGCCTTAGCCGAAAAGCTAGGAGTTTCAACTGATGAGGCGGAAAAGCTGATCAAAACCCACATTCAGGCTTGCTACGATGTGTGTCACTTTGCGATCGTGTATGAAAATCCTGCTGAGACATTCCAGAAGTTGTCAGCAGCTGGAATTCAAATTGGAAAGATTCAGATTTCGGCTGCGCTGAAGGTGATGATTCCGGAGTCCGCCGTGGAGCGGTTTACACTCAGCAAACGATTGGAAGAATTTGCCGAATCGACCTACCTGCATCAAGTCGTCGCTCGAAAAAAAGACGGGCAGTTTGCCTCTTATCCCGACTTGCCTCAGGCCATCGAACACTTGGGAAAAACCAAAGATTTGGAATGGCGAATCCACTTTCATGTTCCGGTCTTTTTGGAAAATTATGGCTCATTCCAGTCTACTCAGCGCGATATTTCCCTTGTACTCAATCAAATTTTAACCAACCCAACCCTCACTAAACACCTCGAAGTTGAGACCTATACTTGGGAAGTTTTGCCAGAAGACACACACCTGACCTTAGGCGAATCGATTGCCAGGGAACTCAGCTGGGTGATCGAAGAATTGGGTAAGGAATAAAGGATCGTGTAATTACGATTTTTGATTTACGATTTACGAGGAGCAGAGTATTTTTGGGCTTTTTCTTAGGATTTAACCTTTTTGAGAACAAGGTTTGAAGTTCAATTTGATGTCGTAAATCGTAAATCTGAATTCGTAAATAAAATTTGGTTTTGCCAAATGATTTAAAACTATGAAGAAGACTGTCGTCCTAGATATCGTTGCTTTGTCTCCCCGAGTGATCGGAGAGCATACGCCTTTTTTGAAAAACTGGATCGCGTCCAAGAAGCAAGCCGTCATCGAACCTGTACTTCCTGCGGTGACTTGCTCGGCCCAATCCGTGTATCTGACCGGAAAGTGGCCCACCGAAAACGGCATCGTGGGCAATGGGTGGTATTTTCAGGATGAGTGCGAAATCAAGTTTTGGCGGCAGTCCAACAAACTCGTACAGGCTGAAAAAGTATGGGAAGTTCTGCGGAAGGAGAATCCTGAGTTCACGGTGGCGAACATGTTTTGGTGGTACAATATGTACTCCTCCGCCGACTATGCGGTGACTCCCCGGCCGCTATATCCTGCAGATGGACGCAAATTGCCCGATTGCCATAGCCAACCCATGGAGCTGCGAGACCGGCTTCAGGCCGAGTTGGGCCAGTTTCCGCTCTTCACCTTTTGGGGACCGAATACGACCATTGAATCCAGCAAGTGGATCGCCGAGGCAGCCAAAAAGGTGGAAGAATGGTACAATCCCACGCTCAATCTGATCTACATTCCGCATTTGGATTATAACCTGCAGAAGTATGGAATAGACTTCTCCAAAATCTCCAAGGACCTTCGCGAAGTTGACGACTTGGCTAAAGACTTGATCACCTTCTTTGAAAATCGGGGTGCCGAGGTTCTGCTACTTTCTGAATATGGGATCACGAGTGTGAGTAAGCCGATTCACCTCAACCGGATTTTCCGGGAAAAAGGATGGATTCAGGTGAAAAATGAGTTGGGTCGAGAGACGCTTGATGCCGGCACATCGTCAGTATTTGCGGTAGCGGATCATCAAGTCGCCCATGTCCATGTCAACGATCACTCCAACCTTGCCGAGGTCAAAGCCCTGCTGGAAAAGACTCCCGGTGTGGAAAAAGTGCTGGATGCCCAAGGCAAAAAAGATTTCCACATCGATCACGCCCGTTCGGGGGATTTGGTGGTGATCGCCGATGCGGACTCTTGGTTTACCTACTATTTCTGGCTGGATGATGCCAAAGCTCCTGATTATGCTAGATGTGTGGATATCCACCGCAAGCCTGGTTACGATCCGGTCGAGCTCGTTCTCGATCCGGCGATCAAGATCCCGATTCTGAAAATCGGCTCCAAGGTGCTGAAGAAAAAACTGGGCTTTCGCTACCTGATGGATGTGATTCCCTTGGATGCTACGTTGGTGAAGGGGGCACATGGAAGAATTCCAGAGTCCGACTTGGACAAGCCGCTTGTGGTGGGGGATTCTAGGTTAATCACTTTAGGTAAAATTCAGCCAACTGAGATTTTTGAGTTAATCATAAAATCTGTTCGTGGTTAAACTACCCCCAACCGCTTTTTCACCTTCAATAGGTTTTCCTGCTTTTTAGGCTCTCGGTACTTTTGGCAGTAGTCAGTGTGGTAATTGTGCTTTTGCATAAAGACCAGCTGCAGTTCATCCCATGCCTGCGCGGTAAAGTTGGGATTGAAGTGCTTGAGTTCTTCGAATAGACTTTCTCCGATTTGTTCAAAAAGGTCAGTTCCGAGGTATTCCAAATCGGCGTCTGCTAGAATTTTTTCCAGATGATTGGTTGGGCTTTGAGGGATTTTCGTAGCCATGATCATCCCGTAGATTTTGGTGAGATCTGATTTAGAATACTCCATTGAGAGGTATCCTTCGGCGATTTTACAGCCTTTTTCTTCATGATCTTTGGGATTGTCGATGAAGCCTGTGTCGTGAAAAAGCGCAGCCAACTTGAGCAATTCTAAATCTGATGAACTTACCCCGGATTGTTCTGCGAGAAAAATTGCCTTATCTAGGACATAGGCAGTATGATCTAGGTTATGATAACTGAGATGAGAAGGCAATTTTTCCAAAATGTCTTCGTAAATCCTGTTTTTTATTTCTTCGAAAACCATCAGCTGTGTTTGCTTCCTATTTGTTTGACTACTCCTCCTTTGACTTCTTTGATTGTCTGTACATAAAAGAACGCCTTAGGATCTATTTCTTGTATGGCCAGTTTGATGCGATGTACTTCCAGTCGGGTGACTACCGTCATAATGATATCACAGGGATGATGGATGTGGAAGGTATCAGGGAGATAACCTCTCTCTCCTTTATAGACCGAAATCGCTTTTCCAAACTCCTTCACGATGAGCTCTTTTACCTTATCATCCTCTTTTGAAATAATGGTAAGTGCTGTGTACTCCTCAAAACCTTCGACCACATAATCGGTCATTTTAATTGCTGTGAAATAAGTCAAAATGGAGTACATCGCTGCTTCAATTCCGAAAAACAATGCCGCAAAAAGCATGATCAGGGAATTGAGGAACATGGTGATTTCGCTTGCAGAGAGCGCGGAATTTTTCTGAAAATAGGTGGTAATCACTTCAAAGCCATCAATCAATCCTCCCCCTCTGATGATGAGACCAATTCCAAGCCCCATCATCACTCCACCAAAAACAGCGATGAGTACCTTGTCCTCTGTGACAGTTGGGATTTCGAGAAATTCCAAAACCAGTACGAGTAAAAAGACTGAAAAAATGGATTGAACGGTAAAGGTTTTCCCTATTTTTTTCCATGCCATTACAAAAAAAGGAGCGTTGATCAGAACCAACAGTAAGTTGAGATCCACATCATAATGCAAATTGACAATGATGGCCATACCAGTGACACCACCATCTAAAAACTTGTTTGGAAGCATAAACGCTTCCAATGCAATCGCAGAACAAAAAACTCCCAAAATGATCAAAACCAATGATCTCGGATCAAAAACAGCTTTCCAGTTTACTTTTTCTGTTTTGGTACTCATTAAGCGCTATGTTGAAAAATGAAAGGATTTAGAGGGAACAGGGTTATATGGCTTAAAACGAATTAAATGCTTTTTGGAAATTAACTTTTAAAATTTTCAAAAATAAGCATAGGATAAAAAATTTTCTTTTACCCAAGCTCTCAATCAAGAGTTGGTAAGCTCAATTTGTACTTCATGGCGATTAATCTTATGGAAATGATTACACTCATTGAAATCAGGAGATTGTAATTACGATCTGTCTCCAAGTAATCTAATACTAAATAAATCACTGCGCCAGCAAGACATGCTGAGGCGTAGATTTCTTTTCTAAAGAGGATTGGTATTTCATTGGTTAGCGTGTCACGAATCACCCCACCCATCACTGCGGTAAACATGCCCATAATTGCCGCGATCTCCGGCCTGACTCCCAGGCTTAGGGCTTTTTCCACACCTAAAACCGTAAAAAAGCCAATTCCCAGCGTATCAAATAGAAAAAAGGTTTTCCTTAACCGGCTGAGAAGGTTTGGAAAAATAAAAGCGGCCAAGATTCCTGTCAATATCGCATACAAAAAGTGGATGTCTCCAATCCATACCAGCGGATAGCTGTCCAGCAAAATATCCCGAAGCGTACCACCTCCGATAGCGGTAATAAATCCGGTAAATCCGGCTCCAAACATATCGTGTTCTTTTTCCCTCACTGCCAATGCCCCTGAAATGGCAAATACAAAGGTTCCTATGAGTTCGAGGGCATATTGGAGAGTCATATTTTGCAAAAGTTCTGAAACTTCAAGTTAACGATTAGATTTTCTCCATTACCAAAATACCCATTTCTCTTTGCCCTGGGATCAGTACGGTTTTCATGGGTTCCAGAAATCTAAAGCCGATATTCTCTAACTTATCCGCATAGGCTGGCAGGAACAAAAACCGCTCAGATTCATCCGGAAGGATATATTTCCCCTCTCCAAGGGCTGAACTGTGCGCTAAGATTCCTCCAAACGCTGTAGTCATCCGAAACCAAAAGACACCTCCCGGCTTCAAGACACGATGGATTTCATGGATCATTTGCCAGAAGTTATCCACACTCTCTGCAAAGTGAAGGACTGCCGAGCAAATCACTGCATCAAAAGCTCCGGTATGGAACGGAATGTCTTCCAACTTTCCCACCTGAAACCGATGGGTGTCGAATGCTGGATTCAAACTCGTAGATAAATATCGACAATATTGAATCGCTAAGTCGTTGGGGTCAATGCCGAAAATCTGATAATTCTTTTGAATGAAATAGATTGCATTTCGCCCTTCTCCACAGCCTGCATCGAGGATCTTCATTTCCTTGGTGAACCTCCCTTTTAGGATTTGATCCAAGAGGTAGATATCCACATTGCCCAATAGACGGTTCAGCTCATTGATTTCCATACTCGAGTTGGTCTAAGGCTTCTTTGGCCTTCAATCGGCCAATTTCGATCATTTCGGCAGATCGGTGAAACTCCAAGGTTCCAGCTTGTTTTCTTGAAATTTTGATTTTCACATCCACTGGATATTTTTCCAGAAGTAGTTCACAAAACCGATCCTGAAGCAGGTCAAATGACCGAGTCACCAATTCCAAAGATGAATAGGCTGTTTTAGATTCGGCCTTTTTCTCATCGGGAAAAAACTGTCGCATTTTAGACTGATATTCCTTCAGCCAACCTGGTAAGGTGATCAACTGCTTACCGGACTCGTCTTTTTTGGGAGGTGAAATAAATTCATTTTCCAATCCGTTGACATCCACAACTACAACCAAGCTTTTTGCAGGGTCTGAAATAAGTGAAATGGGCACAGGATTGAGAACTCCACCGTCAATAAAATGATTCTTTTCGATTTTGGCGGGTAAGAAGACTGAAGGAATACTTCCGGACGCGCGGATGGCTTTGTACAGGCTTCCCTTTCTGAATACATATTCTTTGCCGGAATGAACTTCTACTGCATTGCAAGAAAACTGGATTGGTAAGTCTTCAATTTGACAATCGGGTACCACTTTTTTCAAAGCACTGTATACTTTTTCTCCCTTTATGAATCCCCGACTTGAGAATGTGAAATCCATCAGAGAAAATACATCTACCCGATCCAAATTGCAGATCCATTCTTTGAATTCAGGCATCTTGCCGGTAGCATACATGCCTCCTACCAATGCACCTGCGGAGCAACCGGCGATTTCGATGATCTCATATCCTCGCTTTTCCAACTCTTCGATCACTCCTACGTGCGCCAATCCCCTCGCTCCGCCACTGCTCAAAACCAATGAAACTGTTTTCTTTTTTGACATATATTTAGGCTTCAAAAGTTGTCTGAACACTTAAAAATCACCTACAATACTAACTAATATGAGTGAATTTAAACCCTTTCACCTCGCTTTCCCCATCCGTGACATCGAAGAAACTCGCCAATTCTACGGAGACTTGTTGGGTTGCGAAATCGGCCGAAGCACTGACAAATGGATCGATTTCAACTTTTTTGGACATCAACTCTCTGCCCATATCAAGCCTGAAGAATTGGCCAATGCCAAAACAAATGAGGTGGACGGAAAAAATGTTCCAGTTCGTCATTTCGGAGCAATTTTAGGTTGGGACGAGTGGCATCAGCTTGCAGATAAACTCAAGGCGCACGGAATGGAGTTTGTCATTGAACCTTACATCAGATTCAAAGGTGAAGTGGGTGAGCAGGCTACCATGTTTTTCCTCGATCCTTGCGGAAACGCACTGGAGTTTAAATCCTTCCAAGATCCTACACAGATTTTTGCCAAATAGTCCAGATTGTGAATAATCTGAACCTCGATCGGCGTATTGGCCCGACTATTCAGGTCGGGAAGATGAGTTACCTCTATTTCAGTGGAACGTCCTATCTGGGTATAGATCATGATCAACATTACCAAGCAGTATTAATAGACTGTATCCGACAATATGGATTCAGCCAAGGGCTGAGCCGGGTCAATAATGTTCGATTGAAGGTTTATGAGGCGTTTGAGCAGTATTTCGCAAAAAAAGCTCAAGCTGAAGATGCCGTAGTGATGAGTTCAGGATACCTGTCCGGAATCACGGCTGTTCAATATGTGTATCCCAAATCGGAGCTCTGTTGGGCAGCGCCGGACACGCATCCTGCTATTCTGCCTACAGGCTTTAAATCTGATATTCAATTGAATTTTATACAATGGAAAAATCAGTGTTTGGAGCAATCAGAGGAGCTTTCACCTAGGAAAATTCTGATTTTGGGTAATGCGGTTGATCCGCTTCAGGCCGAGATTCATGACTATTCATGGGTTCAGGAAGTAGCCAAAAAGCATGAGGTCACACTCCTGATTGATGACAGCCATGCCTTTGGGGTGTTGGGAAAAAGTGTATTCGGAACCTATGCTGAAAATTCGTTTCCAAATGTAAACTTGGTCATTTCCGGTTCCTTGGGAAAAGGCTTGGCCATGCCGGCAGGGATAATTTTGGGAAAAAAGGAGGTGATTCAGGGAATCAAAAGTCAGGTGATTTTTGCAGGAGCTTCACCCTGTTCGCCTGCTAATCTCCAGGCTTTTCTGGAAACTCAGGATATCTACAAAGCCCAAAGGCAAAAAATCAGAGACTTTACCGGTGTTTTCTATCAAGAAACAGCCGACTTATCCACAGTTTCAGGTTCAGCAAAATTCCCTGTTTTTATCCTAAAAGATCCCACTTGGTCTGATAAGTTGGAGAAAATGGGATTTATCACGTCGTCTTTTTCCTATCCTACTTCGGAAAGTCCTCGTATCAGTCGTATTGTCATTTCGGGTTTTCATTCACTTAGGGACTTGATGGCCTTAAATGAAGCTCTTCATCAACTTTCCGAAAAATCATGAAAAAGCTACTCTATCTCCTCGCCTTTTCTTTTGGGATGATTTCTTGCGAGAGCAAAGATCCTGTGCTTTTTGAGGAAGGATTGGAAAACTACCCGACTTTGAAAAAAGTACTTTCGGATACGTCCAAATTCCAGGTTCAGATTATCTATACGCAGATTGACCGCAATGAACACGGGAATCCGCTTTTTACAGACCATTCCTTTAATCTGAACGATAATCACTATTTCTATCCCGCTTCCACGGTGAAGTTACCGATTGCTTTGGTGGCCTTGGAGTGGCTTGAGGAGCAAGATATTGATGGATTGACTATGGAAACCGCCATGCTCACAGATTCGGTGAGGCCTTCCCAGCTACCTGCCTACAACGATTCAACAGCTCAAAATGGATTGCCTAGCATCGGGCATTACATCAAGAAGATTTTGCTGGTTTCTGATAACGATGCTTCTAACCGACTCTATGAGTTGATGGGGATGGACTATATCAATCAAAAGCTAAGGGAAAAGGGTTTACTGAATTCAGTAATCACCCAGCGTTTGAGTTTTCCTATTTCTCCCGAAGAAAACAGACATTTCAACCCGATTCGATTTGTGGACAACTTCGGAAAAACCCTTTTAGAACTGCCTGCCAGGCACTCGGACAGTGCGTATGTGGTGCCGGGGAATCCAAAAATCGGTCAGGCTTTTTATCGAAATGATTCCCTTATACAGGGAGGAATGGATTTTTCCTATAAAAACAAGTTTGCCCTTTCAGACCTTCATGGAGTAGTCAAGCGAATCGTCTTTCCAGAAGCTTTTGTAGGGATCGAGCGATTTAATCTGAATGAGGAGCATCGCAACTTTATATTGAAGTACATGAGTATGCTTCCCCGAGAAAGTAATTTTCCCAAGTACGACACCACGGAATACTACGACAGCTACTCCAAGTTTTTCAAGTTTGGGTCAGACAAAACCCCGATTCCTTCCAGATTTCGGATTTTCAACAAGACAGGTTGGTCTTATGGATTCCTGATTGACGGGTCCTATTTTGTGGACTATGAAGCAGGCGTGGAGTTTTTTGTTTCCGCTGTCGTCTATGTCAACGAGGATCAGATCCTCAACGATGACAAGTACGAGACCGAGGAGATTGGCTTACCTTTTTTCGCAGAGTTGGGCGACTATTTGTACCAAAGAGAATTGAAAAGGAAAAAGCAGATACCGGCGAAACTGCCGAATATCAGTTGGATTGACTAAATAGAAGCTAACAAAACTTTTCATTTGATCCTTTTTCAAAGCTGCGGCTGCCGAGATTATAAGAGTTAAATACCATTTTCCTGACGTCAGGAAAATGATCTAATTGCCTCAAAAAACTGAAAAATACATAGGCCACCCTTTCGGATTATTTTAGTACAAAGCAAAACCGAATGAAAAACTTTAAAATCTATCTAAAAGCCAAAACCACTTTGGTTTTCCACTTGGTATTCTCCTTGGGATACTTTTTACTCGTTCAGGCCTACGTTTACCCGACCTTATGTTTCGATTTCTCGGCGGCTTTTGAGACAAAGACTTGGTTTGAGCTTCTGTTTATGAACTCATTTCTGTTGGTGACTCAGTATTTCTGGTTTTGGAAGCCAAATCAAAAGCGAGATTAATTTTCCATTAGATGGAGCTATTATTGGTGTTTTGAGTTTTTATAAATCCGCGCTTTTTCCTCAAAAACTTGCCTGATTTTATTCAAGCTTTTCCCGCTGATTTACGCAGATGTATAAGCACAGCATCTCGCTGATCTAAATCATTCTGCGTAGATCTGCGACGTTTTCTGCGCATAGCTGCGGGATACTTGTTTAAGGTTTCTCACAAAAAAACCTCAGGAAAATTCCTGAGGCGTGGGGTCATTAATATGCTTTTTCGAGTTTGGGAATTTTTACTTGGGGCTGTGGATAAGTATTGCCGAGTTGAATTTTTAAGGCTCTCAATTGGGCTGTGGATAACTCCCAAGGCTGATGGATATCAAATCCCTTAATCGACTGTAATTCAGGAATCCAAAGCCTTACAAAATCGCCTTTTTTATCGTAATTGTTGGCCTGTCTGAGGATGTTGAAATACCGATTTTCTCGAGGATCATTTCCTACGCCTCCCACATACATCCAGTTGCCCCAGTTGGAGCAGACATCGTAATCGATCAGCTGACTTTCGAAGTAGCTTGCTCCCCAAGTCCAGTCAATTCCCAGGTCATTGACCAAGAAGCTCGCCACATTTTGACGGCCACGATTGGACATAAAACCCGTTGCTTTCAATTCACGCATATTAGCATCCACAAAAGGAACTCCTGTCAACCCCTCAACCCAGCGCTGAAATTGCTCCTGATCTCTCCTCCAGGAGTCCTTTTGATGACGGATGCCTTGAATATCAAATATTTTGTCCCCGTGTTTCTTGGCTATAAACCGAAAATAATCTCTCCAAATCAATTCGAAAATCAGCCAATACGTGCTATCGTTTTTCTTTCGCTCGCGCTCATACTTTTTCACCTCTTCATAGATAGTCCTAGGAGAGATGCAGCCCAAGGCCAACCAAGAGGAAAACTTCGAGCTATAATCCATCCCGATCAACCCATTGCGGGTTTCCTTGTAGACTTTCAGTAAATCCTTTTCCCAGAAATAGGACCGGAGTCGCCCCAGCGCGGATGTCTCTCCACCTTTTATCTCCAACCACGATTTGACATCCTGCTTGGGTTCCTCCAGTCCATAGGCTTTTAGGTTTGGCAATTCTGATCCACTGGAGTTCAGTGCCTCTTTTGGGTAATTTATCTTCTTCAGTTCAGGATAAGTCAATCTGATTTTCGATTGCTTTTCCACCTCTTTCCGGAATTGAGTAAACACTTCCGGAGTTTGCTTAGCTGGAAATGGCAGATCATCCAAATGGTAAAGTGTGCTTTGCCAGAAGCTTTCACAGGCAATTCCATTGGCGAAAGCGAACTTTTCTAAAGACTTATCCACATTTCGTTCTTCGGAAGTGACTTCTTTCGAGAAGAAAATGGCCTTTGCTTCAACTTTTTTAGCTAATTCAATTACTGCTTCTTCTGGCTTCCCCTGAAGAATCACCAGATCTCCGCCCAGCCTTCGAAAAGAATGCCTCAAATCGGCAACAGATTCCAACAGGAATTTGGCTCGAAAGGAACCTGTTTTAGGAAATCCCAATTCGGTTTTTTCAAACATTCTAGGATCAAGGCAATAAACAGGTATCACTTCTTTCCCTTGCAAAATAGCACGGGTCAGCACCTCATTGTCTCTTACTCTAAGATCGTTTCTAAACCAAACCAGGACTCTGTTGTACTTCATGTTTGGCGAACAGGTTGTTTAAGAAAAGTGTTTGAAAACTTCCACAAAAAATCTTTTTGGGTAATGTATCAAAGTTTTTTAGAGGAAAAAGCGAGTTACTTTTTACAAGCCCATGCGTTTTGATTTCCTTATTTCAAGCGATTTGGCTTATCTTTTGGCTTAAATCTATTCTCAATGACCCTTAAATTTTTGCCTGTTAGCATTTTGTTAGCCCTGGTTTCCTGTCAGACCTCTCTTACTCCTGATCAAAGTTTATTTGAAGATTTAAGCACGCAGGAAGGAATAAAAGGAAAATCCGAATACCTCGCTTCCCCTTTTGTGACAGCTGGTGATCGGGTGTATTTGATCGGTCACCAAAATGGGTCTTTCCCGGATTTGGGTTGGCATGTGGAGGGAGAGATGGGGGGCATTTGGCTTCATCCGATCAAGTTGATGGATGGGTTTACCGCCTCCGTAAAAGTGGATGGTCATTCTTTTTGTTTGGATCAGGCGAGATCTTTTACCAATTATCCTTTTTCCAATGTGCTTCAATTTTCTTTGGAAAACTCAGGTATTGAAGTCGAACGTTTGCACTTCGTACCTGATGGAAAAGAAGGGATGACCGTTTTATTCCGGGTTAAAAATGTGGATAAGTCTGAAAAGACAACCCAATTTCAGTTCAACGCCTTTGTGGATTTGATGCCGGTTTGGCTAGGCGATCGTACCGGAATGATCGATCAAGCTGATGTGATTTCTTTTGACGAAATGACGAATACCTTTTCTGCAAAAGATGAAGGCAATCCTTGGTTTACAGTTTGGGGAACAGCGGAAGGAATTTCGATTTCTCCTCAGGAAGAATTGACCTGTGCCTATTCACCCAAAGGAAAAGGGGCGGCCGCTGGATTTTCTCTGCAAGTGACCTTGCCGGCGGGTTCTGAGCAAATTATCCCAATATTTATCGCCGGTTCTACCGAAAGCGAATTAAAAGCCATGGAAACTTTAGTTGATCTCAGGCAAAACTTGGATTCGGATTGGTTTGCCAAAAAGAAGCGATATGAAGTTTTTGCCCACCAAGCAGAAATACAGATTCCCGATCCTGAATTGCAGCGAACGTTCCAATGGATCAAATACAATACGGATTGGCTGGTGCGGGATGTGCCGGGAATTGGGAGGGGTTTTGGAGCAGGCCTGCAGGATTATCCTTGGTTTTTTGGAGTCGATAGTGAATACACGATCCAGGGTTTGATTGCAACGGGAAGAAAGGACCTCGTTTACTCTACCCTCGAACTTATCCACAGTCTATCTGAAAAAGAGAACGGAAATGGCAGAATCATCCATGAGGTAAGTACCAATGGAGCGGTATTTAATCCCGGAAATATCAATGAGACCCCACAATGGGCATCCACGATTTGGGAAGTGTATCGTTGGACTGGAGATCGGGAATTGTTGGAAAAGTATTTTCCTTCCATAGAAAAAGGATTGGATTGGTTGCTCCGGGAAAATGACAAAGATGGCAATCTACTTGCTGACGGTTATGGAATGATGGAAATCCACGGGCTCAAATCCGAAATGATTGATGTAGCTGCTTATTCCCAAAAGGCATTTGCAGATGCCGCGAAAATGGCTGAAATCCTTGGAAAAACCGATCTTTCGAAAAGTTATCAACATACTTCCGATGCCCTGGCAGCTAAGATCAATTCTGATTTTTGGGTAGAGGAATTTGGAAGTTATGCGGATTTTATCGGGACCGTAGACGAGGCTTTGCACTTGGTGGATGATGCAATCATCCGTGCGGATACGCTGAAAAAACCTTGGGCAGTGGAAGAGCTGAATGCTACTAAAGCCAAGTTATCCACATTGCCCAAGAATCAGAAACAGGGTTTTGTACTCTTCCACAACTGGGTAGTCAATACCCCGATGGAAACCGGAATTGCGGATCCTGAAAAGGCTAAAATCGCTTTGGTTACCGCTAAAAAATACACCAATCCTTTCGGAACCTTTGTGACGGGTATCGATCGGGACGAACAGGCCGAAAATGAAGATGGATCTTTTGCAGGAAGCAAGAGCTTTTCCTACACGGGTGCGGTGATGACTTTGCCCACGGGAGTAACTGCCATCGGAGAAAACAACTATGGCAATCCGGATGCAGCGCTCGACTACCTGAAGCGGATGACCCGAAGTTTTGGATTTGCCTTGCCGGGATCGATGTATGAGGTTTCGCCTGATTACGGGATGTTTACCCAAGCTTGGAATCTCTACAGTTTTAGTGTACCGATTGTGATGCAGTTTTTCGGGATTCAGCCTGATGCCGGAAATAAAGTGATCCACATCCGCCCTCAGATGCCAACAGCCTGGGAGGAAGCTTCTATCCAAAAAGTCATGGTGGGTGATAATGAAATCAAAATCAGCTATGTGGATAAGTCAGGAATTCGAGCCATAGAGGTCGAGCAAACCCAATCGAAATGGGGTATTTCCATTGAGATTCCTGAGGAATTTTCCAAAGTAAAAGTTCTCGGGAAAGAAGTCAGTTCGGATACAAAAGGTGGGTATCGTAGAATATTGATGACAGGTAAAAAAGTAAGAGTGGAGGGGAGTAAATGAGGGTTAAACCTATCAGGTTTTCCAATACCTGACAGGTTTAAACATACTACAAATTCAACCAATAATTCAGCTTAAACACAAGCGAACGCTGTTTGGGCATAAAGTCTCCCGGGAAATAGTTATCGGTGTACACCAGGAAGAAATCCGAAACCGGTGCATAGCGCCACTGTAGTCGGGTGTTAATATTGATATTGTCGATCTGATTGTTGTACTGGATAAAGGTCGTCCAGAACAGATTTTTGGTAAAAGTCAGGTCGATTCTAGGTCCTACCAACACCAAATCCGCATCGTTTTGAGGCTTTGGCATTCGGATTCGGGCATAGTTGAAATTCATCGATATATTGGCTAAATACCCTAATCGGATGCCTGTTTGGGTGGTAATCCGCTGAATATTTCCTGTGAAATACTGCCCAAATTCACCGAGCAATTGAAGGTTGAACATGTTTCTGGGATTGCTTCGGTAATCCACCAGTACATTTCGGAACCGATACTCTGTGCCCGCAGCCAAAGGTTCACCTCCCGTTCGGGTGGGGTCAAAATCACTGAAAAGGTATACAAAACGGTTTCTTTGGCTGATTTCAAGTTCGGCCAATGAGTTAAACCGAACAATGTATCCAAGATTGATATCCCGATCGGTGGTTCCGAGAGTTTCATTCCAATAGCCTTCAAACTCCAGCTTTGGACCATGTCGGTTGATCAACTTGGATTTGGGATAAAACAAGTAAGTCACGTCAGGATTTAATCGCTTGAAGTCCACGCGAGGCACAAAGCCTACTTCGGGATTAAAGGATTTTCCTACATCCTGAAAGCTAAAGGTCCAGTTCCAATGGATGTCCGTAAAGAGCATGTAGGCATTAAAGGAATAGGGTTTTTCCACATCCGCTGACTCAAATGTCCGATGGTAAAAGACCTTTCCTGTCCATTTTCCATTAGATGAATTAAGGTTATAATCAGCACCAATGAGTCTGTTATAGGCAGTGGGATCAAATAGCTGTTTGAATTCATCGAGTGCCAGCGACTCCTTATTCACGTAGATCAGCCCTAGATTAGATCGGGTAAATACCTTCTTCTGAAGGGCCAGCACGGTGAAATTTTTTCCAACGATTCCGGCATCTTCATCCGTAGCCGTTTGCATATTCATGGCACCGATGCGCCAGTTTTCATTCAGCTTTCCGCTGAGTCGGGCACCGTAAATGATTTTGCTTTGCACGTTTTGACCGGTTGCAGAGTCAATGTCTACTCCGATTCTTCTGGAGAAAAAGGGTCTGGATCGGGGTTGCCCAAAGCTTTCAAACAAGTCGGCATTTTCAAGGAAAAACTGTCTTCTTTCTGGAAAGAAGATCTCAAAACGATCCAAATTGGTCACTTGCTGATCGACTTCTACCTGAGAAAAATCCGGGTTGAAGGTAAGGTCGAGGTTCAACGCAGGTCCTATCCCGATTTTGGCATCCCCACCCACTGCCGGTGTTAGGTTTTCTTGAGATCCTTCCAAGAAATTACGGGAAGTTCTCCCAGCCACATAAGGGATGAGGGAGACGTTGGCCGAACCTTTTTTCTTGAGAGGCTCTTCGAAAATGAGCTTTTGGAGAAAAGCTGTGGAAATGATCGGGATATTTCTCGGGATGGGAGACCATGTACTTCGCTCGCCGTAGTGACTGTCTATTCGATAAAAATTGACATTCCAGTTTTGCGCACCTTCATTAAACCGAAGCGTTGAAAGCGGAATAATTACTTCGACCTGCCAATGTTGTTCAAAGATTTTTGCCTCTGAAAACCATTTGTTATCCCATGCTAAGCTTAGGTCTTCTGACCTTGTACCTCCGTTCGACACAAGTCCTTCCCTTTGTACCCCGTATGGGTTTACTCCAAACTGAAATGCGTTGGTTTTATCATTGAAGGTGTCCAAAACAAAAACAATCGCATCGTTTTGCTCTCCCCGAAAGTCCCTTCTAAGTGAAGTAGATACATAGTTTCGTGGGCCGTTATTTTCCATCACGGCAGCCAGGTACAGATTTTCAGCATCGAATGCGACCTTGACACGGGTATTTATCGGGGATTTGGAAGTGTCTGAGGGAAAATATTGTCTGAAGTTCCCGTTCCAACCTTCCGGATCTGTCCATATTGCCTCATCAAGAATGCCATCCAATTGGATAGGTTCTTTGAGTTTAAATGCAAATGCGTTCCGAGCAGGTAAACTTTGAGATCGAGCATGACTGACTAAAAGAAATCCTGTCAGTATAATCAGTACAAATTTAATTTTCATGTAAGGTCGTAATCGTGCAAAAATAAGTTTGCTTCAACAGCCAATCCAAGGAATTTTATTAATGGTGATCAAGGATTTTCAATGGATTAGGAAGTGCCAAAAGCAGTAAGGACTAAGTTTCGAAGGCCTCCATGGTGCCTAAATTCACAAAGATAAATCCCCTGCCAGATTCCTAAGGCAAGTTGTCCACCGCTGATGGGAATCTGAACGCTTGTACCGAAAAAAGCACTTTTGATATGCGCCGGCATGTCGTCAGCACCCTCATCTTTGTGGACAAATCGTGGATAAGTCTCTGGTATTAATTCATTTATGAAAGTCTTAAAATCCTTTCTTACCGTCGGATCAGCGTTTTCATTGATGCACAGCCCCGCAGAAGTGTGCTGAATAAACACCTGCAAAAATCCGATTCGGATTTCCTTTATTTCAGGAATAGACCGTACCACCAGATCAGTAATCAGGTGATAGCCTTGAGGATAATTAGGAAGTTTGAGTTGTTTTTGAAAGTAAAGTGACATCGTTTAGATCAATCCTACCTTATTTTCCAATGTTCCGATGCCTTCAATGGTGATCCTCACCACGTCACCAGCCTGTAAGGTAAAATTGTCCGGCACAATGCCTGTTCCTGTCATCATCAGGCAACCGATCGGGAAGGTATTGGCTCGGAACAACCAATCGGCAAGTTCCTGTGGCTTTCGTTTCATTTGAGCCAAAGTGGTTTCACCTGATGCTTCGGTTTTTCCGCCTCTTAGAATTTCCAAACTGATCTTGGTGGAATCATCCAACATTTCTTCTTGGATCAAGATGCATGGACCAACCGATGCGCAGCCCTGATACACCTTTGCTTGAGGCAAATAGAGCGGATTTTCGCCCTCGATACTTCGGCTGCTCATGTCATTGCCTACCGTGAATCCTTGTACTTTTCCCGACGGAGATATCAACAAAGTCAACTCAGGCTCGGGCACATCCCAAGTGGAATCTTTTCGAATATTAACCGTCTCACCCGGATTGGTAACTCGGCTGGCCGTGGCTTTGAAAAATAGCTCGGGTCTATCGGCTACATACACTTTATCGTAAAAATCCGCTCCTCCAGCATCTTTGGATTCCTCCATGCGAGCTGTTCGGCTTCGGTAGTAGGTCACTCCAGCAGCCCAGATTTCCTGATTTCCCATGGGTGCCAAAAGGCCTTCAGATTTGAGTTGCTCGGCTTCTCTTTCAGAAATTCTTTCCCAATGGGTAGCCTCAGATTTAAGCAATTGGGGCAAATGTTCCCGTCCTAGGAGTTGATCCCAATCCAATTCGGGACCCAGAAAAATTTCAGAATCAGTTTCTAAAAGTGTACCGGCCATCAGTTTATAAAGACGCATGAGGTTATGGGTTTGAGGTTAGGCCATGAATTTATAAAAAAGGGATTGAAGCCAAGGCCTTGGAAAAAAACTTTTCCCAATTACCTTTGTCCTCAGATCATAAGGGGTGCCTTAATACAACGGGCTGAGATCATACCCATACGACCTGATCCGGGTAATGCCGGCGAAGGGAAATGAGAAAGCGTAGCGTACATGTGAATTGATTCTGCCGAAGTGCTAGCCTTCGTTGGATTTGCTTGCTGTACCGCTTCGCAAAACGGGTAAACAATCACGGAAAACCTCCCCTGGGTTTTCTTATGTTTCACTCAAACACCCGAAAGGGAAAAAGTAATCATGAAAAAAGTAATACTAGGCTTGATCCTGTATCTAGCCGGGTTGACCGCGTGGGCACAAAACAGCCTAAGCGGAAAAGTAGTAGATGCCCAAAGCAATGCGACTTTGGCAGGAGCATCGGTGTGGACCGAAACAGCCAATCGCGGCACCGTTACCGATGAAAATGGACAATTTACCCTCAATAAACTACCACAGGGAAATCTTGAAATCCGGGTTTCTTACCTTGGCTATGAGACCGAGCGACTGACCATTGCCATTCCTTTCACCGGTGACTTGGTTGTCAAACTTGAATCTAAAGACTTCCTGACAGAGGAGTTTATCGTATCGGCAACAAGAGCTTCTGGCAGTACCCCAACTACGTTTTCCAATGTGGATAAGTCTGAAATTGCCAAGCGAAATTTGGGACAGGATATTCCCATTTTGCTCAATTTTACACCATCCGTAGTGAGCTATTCCGATGCCGGGGCGGGCGTTGGCTATACGGGACTTCGAATCCGTGGTTCTGACCAAACTCGAATTAATGCGACCATTAATGGTATTCCACTCAATGATGCAGAATCACATGGAGTCTTTTGGGTAAATATGCCGGACTTTGCTTCCTCGGTCGAAAATGTCCAAATCCAGCGTGGAGTGGGAACTTCCACCAATGGGGCAGCCACTTTTGGCGCTAGTCTCAACTTTCAGACAGACACCCGAAGGGATGAAGCCTATGCAGAGCTGGACAAAGGTTTCGGATCTTTCAATACTTGGAGACATACCGTCAAAGCTGGAACCGGCCTACTTAATAACCGTTTTGCAGTCGATGCCCGGCTTTCCAAAATCACATCTGATGGCTATGTGGATCGAGCCTTTTCTGATCTAAATAGCTGGTTTGTATCTGGTGGATATTATGGAGAAAAAAGCGTCATTAAGCTCGTTGCCTTCTCAGGAAGGGAGCAAACTTACCAAAGCTGGTATGGTCTTCCCGAATCCAAGCTGAAAACAGACAGAAGAGATAATTTTTACACCTACGACAACGAAACCGACAATTACCAGCAGGATCATTACCAGTTGATTTACACCGGAAAAGTCGGATCCAATTGGAAAACGAATCTCGCTCTTCATTACACCTACGGCCGAGGCTATTATGAGCAGTTCAGGGAGAATGATCGTCTATCTCGGTACAATTTACCCAATGTGGTGGTTGGCAATGAGGTCATTTCCCGGTCCGATATCATCCGCCGCCGTTGGCTGGACAATGATTTCTACGGATTCGTCGGTTCGGCAAATTATGTATCTACGGATGGTAAGCTGGACTTTATCATCGGTGGCGGTGCCAATCGCTACGATGGAGGTCATTTTGGAGAAATTATCTGGGCTCGATTTGCGGGCAATACCAATATCCGCGATCGGTACTACGACAACAATGCCATCAAGGATGATCGGAATATCTACACCAAAGCAACCTATGAGATCAAGCCGGGCTTGAATCTCTTTGGAGACTTACAGTTGAGAGGGATCAATTACTCCTTTATCGGTGTCAATGATGATCTGAGAATTGTGGACGGACAGGCCAATTATACCTTTTTCAATCCCAAGTTTGGGTTCTCTTATGAAAAAGGAAATCAAACCTGGTACGCAAGCTATGCCGTGGCCAACCGAGAACCCACCCGTTCGGATTTTACAGACAATCCCATCACCGAAATACCCAGACCTGAACGCTTGAACAATGTGGAGGCTGGTGTCCGTGCCAAGGCAGGAGGCTTCAGCTACAACGCCAACTTCTACTACATGGGCTACAAAGATCAGCTGATTCTAACTGGTCAGATCAACGATGTAGGTGCCTACATCCGCGAAAATGTAGCTTCTTCCTACCGTGCGGGTATCGAATTGGATGCCGCTTATCAGCTTTCCAGTGTGTGGACCTTGGGCGGAAATCTTACACTTAGCCAAAACAAAATCCGGGAGTTTACCGAGTACATCGATGACTACAGCGTGGATGATTTCAGACAAGAAACCTTTGCTTATACGAATACAGACATTGCTTTTTCACCGAATGTGGTGGGCTCGGCGATCATCGAGTACAAGCCTAGCAAAAACTTGTCTCTCAACTGGCTGAGCAAATACGTAGGCCGACAGTTTTTGGACAATACAGCCAATGAAGCCAGATCACTGGACGCATTCTTTACCAACGATTTGCGAATCAGCTATTCGGCTACACCGAGATTCTTCAAAGGATTGGAAGTCAACTTGCTGATCAACAATCTCTTCAATGAACTCTATGAACCAAATGGCTACACCTTTAGCTATTTTGTTCCAGGAGGAAATGGCCGTGAATTGGTGACGGAAAACTTCTACTATCCACAGGCAGGGACGAACTTCCTATTGGGATTGAGGATGAAGTTTTAAAGGAAAGGTGCCACAGATTCCCAGATTATTTATCTGTGCATCTGTGGCTACACTTTCAGGCTGTCCTGCTTTTCCTCCGATTGCTATCGGAGCAGGACTTTTTTTGAAAGGCAATGGACATTTCCCGCAGATCTGCGCAGAAAAAGTCGCGGATCTTCGCAGATTTTCTAGATCAGCGAAAATCAGAGGAGAGGTAATTTATTTCAACATCTAAGAAAAAGCCACGGATGCACAGATAAATAATGGTCTGTGCATCCGTGGCTTTTCTACTGAAAGCAATGGTCTGCGATTACTCAGGAAACAAGGTCTTATCCAATCCCGGGACGATGCGGAGTGCATTTTTGTAATAGACTTTTTTCAGCACATCGTCTGGCAGGCCCAATCCATACATGCTCCAGAAGGCGTGGTACTTTTTGTAGTAGGGAAAATACTCATCCTCGGTCTCCAGCACGCGGAAGTAGGTGTAAAACTCCTCTTTATTGTAGGCATCTTTTCCAAAAAGAATGCGATCCTGATACTTGATGAAAAACTCCTTGGCCCGACGGGGTTGACGGCCTAGCTCGGCAATGATTGCGCCAATCTCATAGTTCACATTCGGGTATTTGTCCAAATGGGCACCGGCGGCATCGAGGTCATTGGCCATCCAACCCATGTGTGCATTGATGAACGTTGTCTTAGGATGCTTGGCAAACACACGATGCTGCTCAGCAATGATCTGCTCAAACGGAGCAGGATCAGTATCAGATCGGCGACGATTGGGGTGAAGTTTTAGTTCTAGCCAACGCTCATTGTTGGCATCCATCGGCTGCCAAAACTGAGCAGGGTCTGCTGCGTGAATCAGTACAGGGATTCCGAGTTCTCCAGCTTTTGCCCAGACCGGGTCCAGATCAGGATGATCCACCGGGATACGATTACCCTTATTGTCTTTGGAGGTGAGGCCCAGACTTTTGTAAATCTTGAGACCAACAGCACCTGCCTTTACATCTTCCTCAAGTTCTTTTACTGCCAACGCAGTCCAGTTTGGATCACCAAACCCGTTAAAATTTAGGTTAGTAAATACCATAAATCTGCCAGGAGCATGCGTTTTGAACTCACCCATCATGCCTCGGATGTATTCCTGCTGGGCATTGCTGTTTCCTTGACCAAAACCCCGCCCGCTTAGGTTGATCATGATACCCATGTTGAGCTCGTCCATTTCGGAGCGAAGCTGATCGATTCGGGATTTGTTGATTCCTCCCTGATGGCTGTGGATGTCAATAAAGGGGAATTTTGCACGTGTCACCGGGTTTTGGGGGACTTTCAGCGTGGAGGGCGGATTATATTCCTCAAAGCCCATTTCTTGGGCGGTGAGTATTCCTGCAGAAAGGAACAAGGCAGCGAAAATGGGTAGTGCTTTCTTCATGAGCGGTTAAACTTAGATCAGGTCAATTTAGATTTAAATTTCCTTGCGTGGAAAAAAAGAAATCCCGGAGGCAAATCCGGGATTTTTGATGTCTCATCGAGTAGTGCCTCCGTCGATCACTTGACCGAAGAAGATGGAATTCATAAAGAGTTTGTTCGTGCCAAACCAAAAGGCGCGGAAGTTGGGATTGTCCGCAAAGCCGATAATTCGGCCACGGCCTTGACCCGCAACTCGGATTACAGCGCTTTCTTTCACCCCGGGTAGATTACTTGGGTGAAGGTATCCCGATGCCAGCGGGTTGGCAGTGTAGACTAGTGGATTGGCATATGGATTTGCTGATGGCTCAAGGAAGAAATTGTCATTTCGGAAAGTATAGATTTCCTTTTCTGTGTAGCCATAGCCTATTGGATGGGTCGTGTCCAAGTTTGCTTTGAAAATCGCCCCAAACGTCTGCTTGGATCCCGTGGCATTTTCGAAGTCAGCATAACTCTTTTGAAGTCCTTTTTCTTCGTTGTCCACCGTGCGGAAAGTGAAATTGCCGATTTCATTCTGAGCCAACCAGCGCAAAGCCCCACCTTTGGCCACGAGTGTATTTCCTTGACTTACCCAATTTTTGATGGCTGCAGCTCCCGCCTGACCAAGTCTGCTGTAGCTTCCGTCCGCCATGAGGATGACATTGTATCTTGCCAGATTGGAGCTAGCGACTGCATCTAAAGGAAGTAGTGTTACCGGCATTTTCATTCGCTGATCCAGCAAGTGCCAGATTTCGCCCGCTTCGCCACTGTCTACTCCACCATCTACCAACAGCGCGATGGTAGGAGTTTTCAAAGGAGCCATGAAGGTGGAACCCAAATTGGCCCCACCGGTATATCCGGTCATCAGCGCATGAATGTCTACGTGGGATCCTTGGGCGATTTCCTGAAGCTTCGCAAAGAAGGCTTGATTATCCATTCCACTTTCTCCTTTATCGATCAGAAGGGATCCTCTTCCAAAGGCTTTTCCTTCAGCAGTAGAGAATTCAGCATTGGATACCCTCACCAAAAATCCTGCTTTCAGTAATTGATAAGCCGCTTTAGGAGCGTAATAATCGGTCCATTCCATCGCATACTGATAGGCGCCGGGCTGTCCGATCACTTTTCCAGGTGCTTGCGCAAAGTTGTTTTTGTCCACCTGACTGACACTGGCAAGGTTCAGAATCTTGCTATTCAGAGCCATGAAGTCCAAGTGGAAAGCCATGGGATAGGTCCAAGCCGAAATGTCGTAAAACAAGCTGTCCTGGAACGTGGTCCGTGTCTCAAACATGGCCTTGATCAATCGATACTGCGGCTGATCGGCAGGTACGATGTAGGAGGTCTCTTTTTTAAACTGTTTGCCATTGACGGTGATATCCTCCTTCAGTGCAAATACTTTGATGTCATGCTGCAAGATCAAGTCTGCCAGGTGAAAGCTCCGGGCATCGTCTTGTTTTGCTCCAAAAATGTAGGCTTTGTTGACATCCGCCGTGGTTTCGTTTTTGATCTCGGTGTAGAAGTCTTTCATCCACTGATTGAGCTCTACCCGCATTTCCTTGGCGGCCTGATACGAAGAAAGGTTGGCGGTAAACTGATTTCTAATCGTAAAAGGGAAGCTCAGCATGCCATTGGCGCTTTCCTGTAGGTGGCCTCTGGAGCTCGCCTGCTCAAACAAAATCCCGATCGAACCCTGTACATCCGGATAGGTGGAGCCTTTTCCGTAATAGAAATCATCGTAATTCTCCTGATTGTAGTAGAGTGACCCGATTTGATCGAGGGCTTTGGCGTGATAGGTGCCGATTTTCTCAGTGAGTTCAAAGTTTTTCTTCGGAGTCAAAGGATGGACACGCGAGGGTACTCCCGGCTGGAAAAAGAACGTGCTGTTCGTCCCCATCTCATGAAAGTCCAGATGGATATTGGGCAGCCAAGTTTGGAATACTTTCACACGGTTTCTGGACTCCGGATGCTGTACCGGTAGCCAGTCCCTGTTTAGGTCAAACCAATAATGGTTGGTACGTCCTCTCGGCCAGGCTTCATTGAGTTCACGCTGAGCGGGATCACCGTTCATGATGTACGCTTTGTGGGAATTAACCCAAGAAGCAAAACGATTAAGTCCGTCAGGATTAATTGCGGGATCTAGGAGCAAGACGATATTTTCCAGATCGGCGGCGATTTCATTGGCTGCTGCAAAATGATAGGCAGCGACGAGAGCCGCATTGGCCCCACTGGGTTCATTGCCATGGACTGAATAGCCCATAAACATGACTACCGGCATATTCTGAATATTTACAGAAGCGCCAGGGTCACGCAGTTTTGCCCGCTCCGCTTTGATTTGGTCGAGCTTGCCCAAGTTGGCAGGGGAAGTGATGGTCAAAAGCGTCTGAGGACGCTTTTCGTAAGATCTTCCGGTTTCTTCAAATTTTACCCGATCTGATGCAGCCGCTACAGCCTTCATGTACGTCACCAACTGGTCATGCGTCACATGCCATTCTCCTACCTCATAGCCTAATACCTGCTTTGGAGTAGGTACTTTAGGATTGTAAGTGTAGCCTTTGGGCAAGTAATAGCTCAGGTCTTGAGCCCAGCTGAAATTGGCAACAAGTGCCAAAAGAAAGACAAAAGAAAATCGTCTCATATTTGGGATAGGTAAACTTTCGACTAAATTCTTGTTTAAAACTTTAGAAAAAAGCTATTTTAGATCGGTGGTAAAAATAATAGAAGAAGGAATATGGATTTGATAATTCCTGGACACGGATTGATACTTTGGCAACTTTCGGGCCTGTTACTGATTGGACTTTGGGTGTATACTCTTTTCGACTGTTTGAGAAGTGAGTTTGTGGATCCCAATCAAAAGTTGATTTGGGTCATCGTGATCATTTTTGTACCATTTCTTGGACCACTGATGTATTTGGGAATGAGTAAAAAAGGGAAAGCAAAACGTAGCTTCCAACCTGATTTCAACCGATTTTCATCTGATAAATTCAACAAAAAATGACACTTACTTTTATCCAAAACATCGGCGGGGGATTTCTGATCATCATGCTGCTTTTTTCCCTGATCTACTTTCTTCTTTGGGTGTATTGTGTGGTGGACGTGATTCGATCCAACTTCAAAGATCAGAACATGAAGCTGATTTGGGTTGTGATTCTTCTGTTTGCCCACTTGATCGGTCCTTTGGTTTATCTGGTTTTGGGTAAAAACACCAAGCTAGGAAACTGATGTGGAAGCTCCTCGGAATATTGGTTTATGCCTTCACCATTTATGATGTGGTCAGAAGCCGATTTGCCAATCAAACCGACAAGTTGATCTGGATCTTGATCGTCTTGCTGGTGCCTTTTCTGGGTACTGTTTTATGGTTTGCAATAGGTAGAAATAGACGCCTTTAAGATTTTCTTAAAAAAATATCCTTCAGCGCAGTTTTCAACTCTGGAAACTCAAACTCAAATCCTGCCTTCTGAATTTTTTGACTGGAAACCCGATTTCCACCTAATACCATCGCGGCCATTTCACCTAGGACCAGTTTCAGGGCAAATCCTGGCACGCCAATTCCCAAATAGGGTTTTCCTTTTGCGGCTGCGGCTTCTTTGGTGAGTTGTTGATTGGTGGCTGGATTTGGGCCGACGGCATTAAATATTCCTTGCAGGGTGGTTTTTTCCAAAGCAAATACAAACATCCTCGCCAAATCCTCGATGTGAATCCAGCTCATCCACTGGTCACCCGAACCCAAAGGAGCTGCCACCGGAGGCTTCAGCATTTCTCCCAAGGCACCTCCCTCAGCGTCGAGCACGATTCCGATTCGTAGCAGAACGGTACGCAACTGGAGGGATTCCATTTTTTTCACTTCGTTTTCCCAAGCGATGACCACCTCTGCCAGAAAATCGCTTCCGGGCCTGCTGCTTTCATCGACTAGGGTAGTGCCGGTATTAAATCCGTAATATCCCACTGCAGAAGCAGAGATAAAGGTACTTGGCTTTTTCGCTGATTTTTCAATGGCTGAAAAAAGCAATTGAGTGCTTTGAGTTCTGGATTCCAAAATGAGTTTTTTCCGCTCAGGAGTCCAGCGCTTTTCCGCTACTCCCGCACCTGCTAGATGGATGATTGCGTCAGCCCATTCAATGGCATTGGGATCGATCTCACCTTTTTCAACATTCCATAGGAACGACTTTTTTCCTTGAGCGCTCCGGCTTAGCCAAGCCACTTCATAGCCTTTCTTTTCCAGTAGCTGGGTGATTTGCTGACCTACCAGACCTGAGCCTCCTGTGATGAGAATGTGTTGCATACTTCGTTTTTTTACTTAACCCATAATCACGGCTTTGGTTGACCTGTTCGCTTTTGCGACAGGCGTCCGTTCAGTGGAGTTGGGCCAATATTCAGATTTTTATTTCAAATTATTGGACACGCTCCGTTCTTTGTGCCATCTTAAGATCCTTCAACTAGCATCCCTTGATAAGATACCTTTTGAATTGGCTCGGATTAGGCACTTTGGTGGGCATTTTGTCCGGTACTGCTTCAGCTATTTTTTTGGCTTTGCTTTCTGTAGCTACAGATTTTCGAGACAGTCACCAATGGCTTTTGGCTCTTTTGCCTGCCGTAGGATTCGGTATCGGCTATATCTATCACCATTATGGGGCCAATTCTGTGAAGGGTAATAATTTGCTTCTGGAAGAACTGTACCAAAGTAAAAATCCCATTCCGCTTCGAATGACTCCCTTGGTGCTTTTTGGGACTATATTCACCCACCTCTTTGGTGGATCAGCCGGACGAGAAGGTACGGCAGTTCAGATGGGAGGTTCACTTGCCGATCAACTGACCAAGTGCTTTTCGCTGGATGTGGAAAGCAGGAGAATAATCCTCATTTGCGGCGTAGCGGGAGGCTTCGCATCCGTTTTTGGGACTCCATTGGCAGGAGCTGTCTTTTCACTGGAATGGATGTTCAACCGAAAGTTTCGTCCGAGATCTATTTTTCCAGCGTTCTGGACAGCCTTTGTAGCCCATTGGGTGTGCGAGTTGGGCTGGGGAATTGGGCATACGCATTATGCCATTCCTGAAATTGCTCCTCATACTTTAATCAACTTACTGTGGATAATTCCTGCGGGGATAGCATTTGGACTGGCGGCGAGGCTTTTTGCTGAGACGGGACATTTGGTCCGTAATGTTTTCAAAAGAACTATTTCCTACCCTCCGCTTCGTCCTGTCATAGGTGGAGCAATAGTGGCCATGATTGTTTTTTCAACAGGAGCCTACACCTACATTGGGCTGGGAATCCCTAGAATCATGGAGGCATTTGAGACCCCGTTGCCTTGGTATGATTTTCTGGCCAAAACAGGATTGACTGGGCTTACACTAGGTTCAGGATTTAAGGGTGGGGAAGTGACCCCATTATTTTTCACTGGAGCGACTCTGGGAAATGCACTTTCCGCTTGGATACCTCTGCCTTTGGCCTTGTTGGCAGGATGTGGTTTTGTGGGAGTTTTTTCCGGAGCGACCAATACCCCTATAGCCTGTACTGTGATGGGAATGGAGCTGTTTGGATACCAAGCGGGGATTTATCTGGGAATAGCTTGTTTGGTTGCGTTTATCTTTAGTGGAAATGGAAGTATTTATACTGCCCAACTGGTGGGATGGAAAAGATTTTTACCCTAATAGCCCGACATGGATCATCAAGAATTTGACATTAAGCCTTACCGGCAGGCTCATCGAAACCAACTAATCAAAGTGTGGGAGGATTCTGTTTTGGCTACCCATTATTTTTTAAAAAAGGAAGATTTTGAGAAAATCAAATCAGTGGTAGAGCATATAGATTTCAATCTCTTGCAGGTGTATTGCCTTCTAAAGAACAATCAAGTTTTTGGGTTTTTGGGTGTTTCTGACCAAAAGCTGGAGATGTTGTTTTTGAACCCATTGCATTTCGGCAAAGGTCTAGGCCGCTTGATGGCAGATTTTGCAATTCAAAATTTAGAATGCCGGCAAGTGGATGTCAATGAACAAAATGAATCGGCAAGAAAGTTTTACGAGAAAATCGGTTTTAAAGTAGTTGGTCGATCTGAAAAAGACGGTTTGGGAATGCCCTATCCCCTAGTTCATATGGAACTTTAACTAAGTCTTACCCAATCTCACTACCACATTTTCTGCAAAATTTATCTCCTTCTTCCACCCGCTCAAATCCGCAGAAGGTGCAGGATTTGAGTGATTCAAAATGCTCTGGCTTTCTCCTGCGTACCATTTCCGAGCTCACAATCCCTGTGGGAACAGCGATGATCGCATAGCCAAGTAGCATGATGAGCGAGGCCATCAATTGGCCCAGCGGCGTGGACGGGGTAATATCTCCAAAGCCCACTGTGGTCAGGGTGACAATAGCCCAATACATGCTCACGGGTATGCTTGTAAATCCATGCTCGGGTCCCTCAATCACAAACATCAGGGTACCCATGACCAAGACAATGGTCAATACGGTGAATAGGAAAATCTGAATCTTTGCAGCGCTGGCTTTCAGCGATTCTCTTAAGAAATCCGCCTCAGCAAGATATCTTCCCAGTTTTAGAATTCGGATTACTCTGAGTAATCTCAGCGCACGGATGACAGATAGAAGTTGGGTATTGGCAATGAAGAAACTGAGGTAAACAGGCAAAATGGCCAATAAGTCAACGATACCATAAAAGCTGATGACATACTTCAGGGTTTTGCTGGTTAGCCAAACCCGAAGAGCATATTCTACGGTGAATAAAAAAGTAAAGGAAAGCTCCAGCACATAAAACAGTCGCCCATATTCCCGATGAAGATCTTGCACCGAGTCAAGGACAGCTACCATGATAGATCCAATAATGATCCCCAAAAGGGCAATATCAAACGTTTTTGATGCGGGATCATTTGACTCAAAGACGATGTGGGCGAGGTATTTTTTACTCAGCTTCATTCAGGAAGTTAAGAAAATTCATCCTCAATCGAGGTAATAAACCCGCTTGACTCGGGTGCTGATATTGGTCAAAAGTTCATAAGGGATCGTCCCTATCTGGTCTGCAAGCTCCTTGAGTGAAATTTGCTCGCCATAAATGATGGCTTCATCACCTGCTTTTACCTCAGAAAAATCAGAGACATCTACCATGACCATATCCATGCAGACATTCCCGATCACCGGGGCTTTTTTTCCTCGAATAAGCACATAGCCATTTCCTCCGGAGAATCTACGATCATATCCGTCTGCATAGCCGATAGCCAGAGTGGCGATTTTCCCTCCAAAAGGCAAGATTCCCTTTCTGGAATATCCTACGGTGGCACCGGCCGGCAATTCTTTAACCTGTGAGATCGTAGTTTTTAGCGTGCTTACCGGCTTAAGTGAAGCGTCGTGTTTTCCTGTTACTTCCACGCCATAAAGCCCAATACCCAAACGCACCATGTCCATTTGGTAATCAGGATAGCGGATAATTCCTGCGGAGTTTAGGGCATGAATCAGTGGTTTGTAATCTAATATAGACTCCACTTCAGACCTCATGGACATAAACTGATCCAACTGCTGAATTGAAAAATCGTGGTGAACTTCTTCATCCGCTCCCACCAGATGTGTGTAAAGGCTAGCGATATTCAACTCTGGAAATTCAGAAATCAGTTTTTTCAGCTCTTGCAAGTGTTTTTGCTCAAAGCCTAAACGGTGCATTCCTGTGTCCAAATCGAGGTGAATCGAAAGTTGGATCTGATGATGTCGGGCATAGAGTCCAAGTTTTTTGAAAAACTCAGGGCTGAATACCACGGGTTCAAGATCATACTCCCTAAGCAAATCGAAAGATTCCTCAACAGTATTAAGCACCATGATGGGAAGGCGAATTCCCTGCTTTCTTAAAGCAACCCCTTCATCTGAAAAAGCCACTGCTAGGTAGTCTGCCCCCATGGTTTGGATGTGGTTGGCGATCTCGGCCGCACCTCCGCCGTAGGCAAAAGCCTTGACCATGACCATTAGCTTAGTTCCGGGTTTGATTTGCTTTTTGTAAAAGTTGAAGTTATGGGTGAGTGCATTTAAATTGATCTCCAGGGTGGTGCCATGAATTCGCTGTTGCAGTCGATTCACGATTTTTTCGAAAGCAAAAGAACGCGCTCCTGTGATCAGCAGCAGGTCATTTTGGAAGCTTTCGGGATCCACATTTTGCAAAAATTGCTCCGTGGAGGCATAGGTTTTTGATTTTTCGGGGAAAAGGTTTTCCAAGCGTTTCACCTCTAAACCTACTCCAATGATCTGGTCCAGGCCATAAGATTGAATTAATTCACCTACTTCTGAGTAAATCTTTTCGGGCAACCCCTGCTGTAGCAAGTCTGAGATGATCAAGATCTTGGACCGCTTGGGCCGCTGCTGACTCATGAATTCCAAGGCTACTTTTAGCCCCGCCAAGTCATTGTTGTAGGTGTCGTCAATGAGAAGCGAATCATTTAGCCCCGGCTTTAGGGTCAGGCGCATATCCACCGGCTTCAAGTGGTCCAGACCTTCCTGAATTGCCGGGATATCTTCACCCAAAGTCAATGCTGCGATGATCACATGGGTGACATTTTCCAAGGATGCCTGATCCATAAATGGAACCTGAAAGGTCATGGTGTTCAGGTCCCTTTTCATTAAGGCGATCCGGGTTTTTGCTTCCAGCGTTTTCCAGGAGACACTGAAGTCCGCCCCTGATTTTTTTGACCAAGAGATCAGTCTTTCAGAAGAGATTTGAGATTCAATTTCTTGGGCCAGGGGGTGATGATCTTTGCAATAGATCAGAAGTTTTGATGCGCTGAATAGCTTCAGTTTTTCTTGGATTTTTTGTTGTAATCCAGAAAAACCTTCCTCATGCGCTGACCCGATGTTGGTGAAAATTCCCAAATCAGGTAAAATCATTTGGGACAGGGTCTCCATGTCTCCGGATTTGGAGACGCCTGCCTCCAAAATCGCCACTTGATGGTAAGGTTGGATACCAAAAATAGAGAGCGGTACCCCTACCTGCGAATTGTAGCTTTTCGGGCTTTTGGCCACCGCAAATCGTTGACTGAGCACTTGGCCCAGCCATTCTTTGATGATGGTTTTGCCATTGCTGCCGGTGATTCCTACGATGGGTTTGGAGAAATTGGATCTTTGAAAAGCAGCAATCTGCTGTAAAGCTTGCCGGGTATCCTTGGTGTAGATGAAGGTGGCACAATCCACCCAATTTTCATTAACCTTCCAATCTTCATGTACCAGAAATACCCGAATACCTTCTTCGATCAGCTCAGGGATAAAATCGGCACCGTCAGCTTTTGCTCCTCTCAGCGCCACAAAGAGGGTTTGCTCGGCATGCAGAATCTGTCTCGAATCAATGCTGATTTGAGAAATCAGCTGATCTCTTCGGGTTCCTTGGGCTTTTCCCCCGGTGATTTCTTCGAGTTGAGCGATGGAAAGTGAAGTGAGCATTTAGTCTTCTGCGTGTTTCTTTTTGAAAAAAACCTGCCGGATCCATCTAGGAAGGAAAATCGCTCCTAGAATCAGGTATGGATAATAGGAAAGTAATCTCCACACGATACTCGTCACGAAAGTGTATTTCCCCAAAAACTCGGCGAAAAACTGACCATAGAAAAATTCAGCTGTGCCACTACTTCCCGGTGTCGGTGAGATCATCATCACGATCCACATGATCACCTGTCTGGCAAATACGATGACGTGGTCAAATACATCCATCGGCACAAAAGCCCAAATCAATGCATTAAGCATCAGGTATCGAGATGACCAAATAAAAATGGTTGCCCCAATAATCGGCAGCCAATACGTATAGCTTTTCCCGGAAAGTTGCTTTGAGGCTTCGATAATTTGATTGCCGTATTCCTGTGCATCATGCTTCCATTTTCTAAGAAATTTGATGGAAAAGATTTTGATTAAAATCCACTTGAATACCCGAGGACGGTAAAATAAAGCAGCCGCCATGACCAAGCTGTACGAAGCATAGAGCGAATAGCTGATCCAGAAAATGGCTTGTAGACTATTGCCCAACTGAGATTCCAATAGTTTACTATCCGGGAAAATATTGCCTTGAGCAAAATAGAGAATAATCGGAGCTCCAATGACAAAGAAAAGGTTGTCCAAAATAGCCGTAACCATCACATAGGCAATTGCTCGGCCCATTTTGATGCCTTCCTTATTTAAAATGAACATGGCCACTGCAGTACCACCCACCACAGAAGGAGTCACTGCCGATGCAAATTCCCAAAGGATAATTACGTAAATCGCTCTGGTCCAAGTCAGCTTACGATCTGTGATTTCTCTGATTCGATAGACATAACCAAAGTCTCTGAAAAAAATGACCAATATGGCAAGCGAGATGAAAATAGGAGATGCATCTACTACGACCTTCAGATTGGCTGAGGTCAGGTTTGGATCCATGTAAAACATGGCGAAAACGATAGCCAATCCGATAAAGACCGGAACCCAGATTTTGTTTGGGTTGAGAGTTTGAAGGATCTTTTTATTGTCCAATTTCATACTTAGACTGCTACAGGCTCGATTTTTTCCACCCAAAAATTATTATATCCTTCTCCGATAATGATGGTCACTTGAGAAAGTTGGAGGAGTTCGAGGATAGCCAAGAAAGTATAAATCACAAAGATTTTATCTGGTTTGTACGAGATAAACTCAGTAAATGGGACTTGTTGTTTGAAACTTATCTTTTCCAGAACAAAGTCTTTTTGCTGTTCGATCGTGTAGGGATACTGAATGACAGTATGTTTGGTTTCCTCTGATCTGGAGGCCATTCTCGCCATGCATTTCTGGAATACTTTCAAGAGCTTGTACAAATCCACATGCTGCAACTCAGCCTCCACATCTTCCAGCTTGCTCAATTCCTGAAGTTCTTTTGCCAGATTACCTCTTTTTTCTTTAGACATCCGATCGGACTCCAGCTGAGCGAGATCTTCTACCACAGATTTGTATTTCTTGTATTCCAGAAGATTTCTGACCAGTTCTTCCCTGGGATCAACTTCTTCTCCATGCTCGTTGATTTCAGGCCGAGGTAAAAGCATCCGTGATTTGATCTTCATCAGGGTAGCTGCAAAAAGTATAAACTCACTTGCAACTTCGATTTCCATTTTTTCCAATTGATGGATATAATCCAGGAAGTCATTGGTAATCTTGGAGATCGGAATGTCATAAATATCCAGTTCATCCCGCTCGATGAAGAAGAGCATCAGGTCGAATGGTCCTTCGAACAAGGGTAATTTGATCTCGAAACTCAACGGATATTTAATTTAATGGGTTAATTTTGCCACCTCGTAGCCAAAGATATTCAATTAAGGTAAATTAATTGGAGGGAAACGAAATATTGGATCTTGACGACATTTCAGGCATTTAGCTTGCATGGCAAACAAACTTTCCAACTTGAAGTTATCCTTCTTTGACACCAACCACATCGAAAATGCAGATCACACCTGGTCCATTACTAGCCCAAATACAGACTCCAGAAGATTTAAAGAAGTTTCCTAAAGAGAAGTTGGTCCAAATCTGTGAAGAGTTGCGCCATTTTATCGTGGATAATGTGTCTGTGTATGGTGGCCATTTTGGGGCAAGTTTGGGAGTGGTGGAGCTTACTGTGGCTCTTCATTACGTTCTCAATACCCCTCAAGATCAGTTGGTTTGGGATGTGGGTCATCAGGCTTATGGTCACAAAATCCTGACCGGGAGAAGAGAAAGATTCCATACCAATCGAGTGTATGGTGGGTTGTCAGGATTTCCAAAGCGAAAAGAAAGTGAATACGACACTTTTGGTGTAGGTCACTCGAGCACTTCGATTTCAGCAGCTTTGGGCATGGCTATGGCTTCCAAATACAAGGGTACCGATATCCAACATGTAGCCGTAATCGGAGATGGATCGATGACCGGTGGGATGGCTTTTGAAGCGATGAACCATGCCGGCGTCAGCGGAACTAACTTGCTGATCATCTTAAATGACAATTGCATGTCTATCGACCCCAATGTAGGGGCTCTGAAAGACTATTTGACAGATATCACGACTTCCCACACTTACAATAAGGTAAAAGATGAGGTGTGGAACATTTTGGGCAAGCTGAGCAAGTTTGGCAGCAGTGCACAGGAGATCATTTCCAAAGTAGAAGGTGCCGTTAAGTCAGCCGTGCTTAAGCAAAGCAATCTTTTTGAGTCGCTCAATCTTAGGTATTTCGGTCCTGTGGATGGCCACGATGTAGATCATTTGGTCGAGATTTTAAAGGACATGAGAGATATTCCGGGTCCAAAAATCCTTCATTGTGTCACGGTAAAAGGAAAAGGCTATGGCCCGGCAGAAAGCGGAAATAAAACCACTTGGCATGCTCCGGGTACCTTTGACAAGGTTACCGGTGAGATTTTCAAGAAAGTACCAACTACTCCTCAAGCGCCTAAGTATCAGGATGTCTTTGGTCACACCTTAGTCGAATTAGCTGAAAAAGATCCCCGCATCATGGGAGTCACTCCTGCGATGCCTTCCGGGTCATCCATGAATATCATGATGAAAGCGATGCCGGATCGGGCTTTTGATGTGGGTATCGCTGAGCAACATGCGGTGACTTTCTCTGCCGGCATGGCAACTCAGGGACTGGTTCCATTCTGTAACATTTATTCCTCGTTCATGCAGCGGGCCTATGATCAGGTGATTCATGACGTCTGTCTTCAAAACTTACCGGTGGTATTTTGTCTTGACCGTGCTGGTTTTGCCGGTGCAGATGGGCCTACTCACCATGGAGCATATGACATTGCCTATTTCCGCTGTGTTCCAAACTTGGTGGTGGCTGCACCCATGAATGAGGAAGAGCTTCGAAATATGATGTTTACTGGTTCTACCTACGGTGGACCGTTTTCGATACGCTACCCAAGAGGAAATGGTGTCATGCCTGAGTGGAAGACCCCTCTGAGAGAAATTCCAGTAGGACAAGGTCGCATCATTCGCGAAGGCGAAGATATCGCAATCCTAACCCTTGGACACATGGGCAACTACGCCATGGAAGCTTGTGCATCTCTTGTCAAGGAAGGCTTGAATCCTGCACACTATGACATGCGTTTTGTGAAGCCGTTGGATAGCGACTTGCTGCATGAGGTATTTTCTAAATTCAAGAAAATAGTCACTGTAGAGGACGGATGTCTGATGGGAGGATTTGGGTCTGCGGTCCTGGAATGGATGATGGATCATGGCTATCAAGCTCAGGTTAAGCGTTTGGGGATTCCTGACGACATCATCGAACATGGTGAGCAGATCGAGTTGCACCGAGAGTGCGGTTTTGATCCTGATGGAATTGCTGCCACAGTCAGAAGCCTCGCTGAGCACGTTCACGTTTCTTAAATTCAATCTTCGTATGATTCATTTTTTTGAAAAAGGCAGTGGTCAGCCTTTAGTGCTTCTTCATGGGTTCTGCGAAAGCGGAAATATGTGGAATTACTTTGCCGAAGAGCTATCAAATAATTTTCGTGTGATTTGTCCTGATCTTCCCGGTTTTGGAAATTCGCCGATTTCTGGAGATCAGATCACTTTGGAAGAAGTTGCGGTACAGTTAGAAGAATGGATGGAGGAAAATCACATCGCTGACCCGATTATCATTGGTCATTCCTTGGGTGGATATGTGGCTTTAGCCCTGCTAGAGCTAATGGGCAGTCGAATCAAAGCTGTAGGATTGTTTCACTCTACTGCGTTTCCCGATGATGAAGACAAAAAAGAAATGCGAAATCGAACCATTACTTTTTTGAAGAAAAATGGGGTTGAAAAATTCGTTACTTCCTTTGTACCTCCGCTTTTTCCCGAAAAAAGAAGAGAAGAACTAGCTGCGGAAATAGGATCAGCAATCGAAGATGCCAAGCGCTCCTCTTTGGACGGTCTGATTGCCTATGCAGGAGCGATGCGAGACAGAAAAGATCGACTGGAAATTCTGAAAAATTTTGCTGGACCCAAACTCCTGATCGCAGGAACTGAAGACGGGGCAGTGAAAATAGAAGCGAGTCGAGCGCAACAAGATGCCTT